>NZ_CP136995.1:601955-1203911 GCF_033110285.1 Ottowia sp. SB7-C50 | reverse complement strand
CGGCGGACGATCTGGTGATCTGCCTGATTTCGGGCGGCGGCTCGGCGTTGCTGACGCTGCCGGCCGAGGGCCTGACCCTGTCGGACAAGCAGCGCATCAACCGCGAACTGCTGGCCAGCGGCGCCAACATTCACGAAATGAACACGCTGCGCAAGCACCTGTCGCGCATCAAGGGCGGGCGCCTGGCAGCGGCCTGCGGGCCGGCGCGGGTCGTTACGCTGGCGATCAGCGACGTGCCGGGCGACGACCTGTCGGTGATCGCCAGCGGGCCCACGGTGCCCGACGTCAGCACCTGCGCCGAGGCGCTGGACATCGCGCGCCGCTACGACATCGGGCTGCCGCCGGCGGTGGTCGATGCGCTGCAGCGGGACACGCTGGAGACGCCAAAGCCCGACGATGCGGTGTTCGATCGCCAGACCGTGCAGCTGATCGCCACGCCCGCCCAGTCGCTGCAGGCCGCCGCCGAGGCGGCGCGCGCGGCGGGGCTGGCGGCGCACGTGCTCAGCGACGAGATCGAGGGCGAGGCGCACGACATCGGCGGCATGCACGGCGCGCTGGCCCGCGCCGCGGCGCAGGGGCGCGGTGCCTTAAGCGCGCCGTGCGTCATCCTGAGCGGCGGCGAAACCACGGTCACGCTGGGCCGCCTGCCCGACGGCGCCCGCCCTGGCAGAGGCGGCCGCGCGGGCGAGTTCTGCATGGGCCTGGCGCAGGCGCTGCAGGCCCAGCCGGGCGTGTGGGCGCTGGCGGCCGACACCGACGGCATCGATGGCGCCGACGACAACGCCGGCGCGCTGGTCACCCCCGACACGCTGGCACGCGCCGCCCGCGCGGGTGTGGGCCTGAACGACCACATCGCCCGGCACGACGCGTTTGGCTTTTTCAGCGCACTCGATGACCTGGTCGTCACCGGGCCGACGCATACCAACGTCAACGACTTCCGCGCCGTGCTGGTGCTGTAGCCGCAGCGGCGGGCAACCGCCCGTACCGTTGATGTGCATCAATGCCGCAGCCGCCGTGGCGAGGCACAGTGGCCCGATGCTCACCGACCCCCCACGCCTTCGACTGGCCCGCGGACACCAGCACGCTGGCCGCCGGCACCCAGTTGCAGCAGCGCGCGCAGGTGCTCGACCACGTGCTGCACATC
The DNA here is from genome assembly GCF_033110285.1 of Ottowia sp. SB7-C50. NCBI lineage: Bacteria > Pseudomonadati > Pseudomonadota > Betaproteobacteria > Burkholderiales > Comamonadaceae > Ottowia > Ottowia sp. SB7-C50. The sequence goes on along the minus strand of NZ_CP136995.1, from coordinate 1,202,767 downwards.
GACAGCGGACGCGTGGCGCTGGGCGTGGTCGAAAACGGCGCGCTGGCGCACCAGATGGGCATGGTGGAAGGCCCCGCGTGGCTCAATGCCGGCTGCGCCGTGCTGGGCCGCACCCCGGTGGTCGACGCCATTGCCGAAACCGCGGTGCAGGTGCGCCGCGTGCCGCGCCAGGACTTCGACGCCACCCTGCGCACCCTGCCCGCGCCCGCGCTGGCCTTGCTGCGCGACATGGCGCACGCCCACCGGCAGCAGGCCGAACTGGCCGTCAGCCGCCTGGCCAAGGACGCCGAGGCACGCTGCGCCGAATGGCTGCTGCGCCACGCCGAACCCGCGCAGGACGAACCCGGCGCGCTGGCCGTGATGCTGCGCCAGCGCAAACGCATGATCGCCGCGCAACTGGGCATCGCGCCCGAAACCCTGTCGCGCGTGCTGCGCCACCTGCGCGAGCGCAGCCTCATCAGCGGATCGGGGCGCGTGCTGAATCTGGTGGATCTGAACGGGTTGCGGCGGCTGGCTGGGGTTTAGCGGGTCGTCGAACAGCGCGCGGCTCATCGTCCGATGTGGCTTTTGCGTTTGATACAAAAGCGCATCTAGCTATTGTTAATGTAGCAACCTGACAGCTCACGCAGGCTGACATGACCGCGCCTGCCGTCTCATTGACCGGCTCGCGGATGAGGCTGCAGCGCGGCGTCAGAACAGGCGATCCGGCGCCACCACCCCCGGATCGACGCCATGCCGCGCCAGTGCATCCGGCAGCGGCGCGCCGTCGATCAGGCTGGCGGCCAGCAAGCTGGCGCCGGCGGCGCTCTGGATGCCGTAGCCGCCCTGCGCAGCCAGCCAGAACAAGCCGGGCTGCAGCGGATCGAAGCCGATCACGATTTCGCCATCGGGCACGAAGCTGCGCAGGCCCGCCCAGGTGGCGGTGGGGCGCGCCATGGTGAAGCGGGTCGCTTCCTGAATGCGATGGATGCCCAGGGCGATGTCGAATTCCTCCGGCTGCACGTCGTGCGGCGGCACTAGGTCGGCGTTGGCGGGTGAGCCGAGCATCTGGCCTGCGTCGGGCTTGAAGTACCACTGCTCATCGACGTCGCACACCATCGCGGTAGAGGCCCAGTCCACGTCCGCGGGCGGACGAAAGGTGAAGGCGCTGCGGCGACGCGGCTGAAGCCCGATCAGCCGCGCGCCAAACAGCGCGCCCACGACGTCGGCCCAGGCGCCGGCGGCGTTGACGACCACGGCGGCCTGCACCGCGTCGCCGGTGGACAGCATGACGCGCCAGCCACCGTAGTCTCGCGCGGCCGACACGGCTTCGGCGCCCGTCAACAGCGGCGCGCCGCCCTGCCGCGCGCCGCGCAGAAAGCCCTGCAGCAACGCGTCGACGTTCATGTCGAAGCCGCTGTCGTCGAGCAGCGCTTCGGGGAACAGGCCGGGTCTGAGCGCTGGCGCCATGCGGATTATTTGCTCCTCATTCAATAGCGTCAGCCGCGTGCCGCTGGCCTGCAGCGTGCGCGCCATGTTGACCAGCGCATCGTGCTGCTCGGCCGTGGCCACGAACAGCGCGCGGCGCGGCGTCATGAGGGGCACGTCGGCAAAGCCGGGCGGCGGGTTCAGGTAGAAGTCGCGCCCCGCGCGCGTGAGGGCACGCACGCCGGGCGGGCCGTAGCTTTCCATGAACATGGCGGCCGACCGGCCCGTGCTGTGCATGCCGGGCTGCGTCTCGCGCTCCAGCCACACCACGCGGCGCCCGCCTTGCGCCAGCCGCCACGCCAGCGATGCGCCCGCGATGCCGGCGCCGATGATGAGCACGTCACACGCTTGCATGCGGCCATTCTTTCATACGCCGCGGCGCGCCATGAAAAAGCCCGGCACGCGGCCGGGCTGTGGGGCGAAGGTGCGAAAAAGCTCAGGCCACCTGCACCGCGCGCAGCTTTAGTGAAAATTCACGCAGCGCGGCGATGCCGCTTTCTTCGGCGCGGTGGCACCAGGCCTGCAGGTCGGCCACCAGCTGCTCGTGCGTGCGGCCGGTGTTCAGCCACAGCTGGCGCAGTTCTTCGCGCATGGTGACCATCTTGTCCAGCACCGGGTAAGCGGCGCGCGCCTCGGCCAGTTGCGGCACGGCGGCGGCGGGCACCTTGTCGGCATCGCGGTGCAGCCAGCGGCGCGCCGAGCGCAGCGTGACGTTGGCGGCGCCGGCGCTTTGGGTCTGCTGGCGGAACACGGTGCGCATGTGGCGCGCGTAGCTGGCCATGACTTCGTAGCGGTGGGCGATGAGCGCTTCCAGCGTCTTGTCATCGGCCACCGGGCGCACCTGCCCGTAGGCCAGGCGCGGCGGGGTCTTCTTGGGCGACGCCAGGCCCAGCTTGCCCAGCAGCGTGATGTACATCCAGCCGATGTCGAATTCGTACGGCTTGACCGAGAACCGCGCCGACGTGGGGTACGTGTGGTGGTTGTTGTGCAGCTCTTCGCCGCCGATGAGGATGCCCCACGGCACCAGGTTGGTGGACGCGTCCTGCGCCTCGAAGTTGCGGTAGCCCCAGTAGTGGCCCACGCCGTTGACGATGCCCGCGGCCCAGAACGGAATCCACGCCATCTGCATGGCCCACAGCGCCGCGCCCAGCGCGCCGAACAGCACCAGGTCGATGACCAGCATCAGGCTCACGCCCAGCACCGACCAGCGGCTGTAGACGTGGCGCTCGACCCAGTCGTCGGGCGTGCCGTGGCCGTAGCGGCGCAGCGTGTCTTCGTTGCTGGCTTCGGCGCGGTACAGCTCGGCGCCCTGCCACATCACCTTGCGCAGGCCGTAGATCTGCGGGCTGTGCGGGTCTTCGGCGCGCTCGCACTTGGCGTGGTGCTTGCGGTGAATGGCCGTCCACGCCTTGGTGGTCATGCCGGTGGTCATCCACAGCCAGAAGCGAAAGAAATGCTGCACGGCCGGGTGCAGGTCAAGCGCACGGTGCGCCGAATGCCGGTGCAGATACAAGGTGACACTGACGATGGTGATGTGCGTCAGCACCAGCCCGACCAGCAACACCTGCCACCAGGCCAGGCCCAGCACACCGTGGGCCAGCCAGTTCAGGGCAGTTTGGAACAGCGAGGAATCAAGCAGCGAAGCGTTCAAGGACAGCGTCTTTCAGGCAAACAAACAGGGGCAGCGCGCAGCGACCAACCTAGCAGGCTTTCGAGCCACCCCTGTACACAAAGGTTCGTCAAACCCCCATTGTAGGAACGCGCCTACGCATGGTGCCGCCGACAGGTCAATGAAACACGAGGTAGCCGCGGATCAGCGTGCATTCGCGCCCTGCGTGTGGCGCAAAGGCCACCCTTCAAGCCCGCTGCCAAACCGCCGCAAAAAAGCCGTCGGTGCCGTGCCGGTGCGGCCACAGGCGCAGGTACTGGCCGGCGGCCACGCCATCGGCGGCCTGCGCGGGCGCACACAAGTCGGCGGCCGACGGCACCTTCAGGTCGGTCAGCAAGTCGGCCACGACCAGCGGCCTGAAATCAGCGTGGCGGGCGCCGAAGCTGGCCGCCACGTCCTCGTTTTCGGCGCGCAGCACGCTGCAGGTGGCGTACACCAGCCGGCCGCCCGGTTTGAGCAGCCGCGCCGCGCTGTCCAGGATGGCGTTCTGCTTGGCCACCAGCTCCTGCACGCCCGCTTCAGACTGGCGCCACTTCAGGTCGGGGTTGCGGCGCAGCGTGCCCAGGCCCGAACAGGGCGCATCGACCAGCACGCGGTCCATCTTGCCGGCCAGACGCTTGATGCGCTCATCGCGCTCGTGGGCGATGGCCACCGGGTGCACGTTGGACAGGCCGCTGCGCGCCAGCCGCGGCGCCAGCTTGTCCAGCCGATGGGCCGACACGTCGAACGCGTACAGCCGCCCCGTGCCGCGCATGGTGGCGCCAATGGCCAGCGTCTTGCCACCCGCGCCGGCGCAGAAGTCGGTCACCATCTCGCCGCGTCGCGCGTCCAGCAGCAAGGCCAGCAGTTGCGAGCCTTCGTCCTGCACCTCGACGGCGCCGCGCGTGAACACGTCCAGCTTCTGCAGCGCCGGCTTGCCGGCAATGCGCAGGCCCCACGGCGAATACGGCGTTTCTATCGATTGAATAGCGCTCTGCGCAAGCGCAGCCTGCGCCTGCCCCCGTTTTTCCTTCAAGGTGTTGACGCGCAGGTCGAGCGGCGCAGTGTCCTGCAGCGCATCGGCCAGCGCGTCGAAGCCGTCGCCCACCTGCGCGCGCAGCGGCGCCACCAGCCAGCCAGGCAGGTTGTGGCGGTATTCGGGCGCCAGCGCAGCGCGGTCGATGGCGTCGCACGCGTCAAGCCACGCCTGCTCGGGGCCGGTCAGCGCCGCCTTCAGGAAGTCGCGCGAGCCGTGAAAGCCCAGGATCGCCAGCCGCCGCTCGCGCGAGCCGCTGCCCGACCGCGCCAGATGCTCGTACATCGGCTTGCGGCGCAGCACGCCATACGCCGTCTCGGCCAGCGTGGCGCGCTCGCGCGGGCCCAGCGCGCGGTGTTCGCGAAAAAAGCGCGACACCACCGCGTCGGCCGGATGGTCGAGCAACAGAACACGCCGCACCAGTTCGGTCGCGGCATCGAGCAGGGCTTTGGGATGCATGCGCCGATTGTCGCATCGCGCGCTGGTTCAGCCATTCATTGGGCCCCCAGCGCTTGTCGGGTCAGCGTGGGCAGCTACATTTTTCGCAGCAGATCGGCCACGGCGCGGGGATAGATGAGGTGTTCCTGCGTCAGCACGCGCGCGGCCAGCGTGTCGGCCGTGTCGCCCGGCAGCACCGGCACCGCCGCCTGCGCCAGGATCTGGCCGTGGTCCAGTTCGGCGGTGACCTGGTGCACGGTGGCGCCCGCCAGCTTGCAGCCTTCGTCGATGGCGCGCTGGTGGGTGTGCAGACCCGGAAACGCCGGCAGCAGGCTGGGGTGTATGTTGACCAGCCGCCCCGCGTAGTGCGCCACGAACCCGGGCGTAAGGATGCGCATGAAACCCGCCAGCACCACCAGCGCCGGCTGATGCGCGTCGATGGCCGCCTGCAGCGCGGCGTCGAACGCCTCGCGCCCGTCGTAGGCCTTGTGGTCCACCACCGCGGTGGCCACGCCCGCGGCCTGTGCGGTCTGCAGGCCCTTGGCGTCCGGCCGGTTGCTGATGATGGCCGCCACCCGCGCGCCCAGGCGCTCGGCCCAGCGATCGCGTTGCGCCGCGTGCAGCAGCGCCGCCATGTTGGAGCCGGTGCCGGAAATCAGGATAACGATGTGCTTCATCGGGGGGGCGATTATGCGAGAGGCGCGCCACCGTGCCCCCTGCAAGGGTGCAGCCGACCATTCATGCCGCCAGCAGCCAGTGCAACAACGTCGTTCGCGCTGAAAGCCCACCCCGTTCACGCTGGCCCGACAACCGGGCGGCGCTGCCGCCGCCCTTTTCTTCAGCCCTGGCGCGCTGGACGCTGGCGCCAACCCAGCAGGCCCAGCATGGTCACCAGCAGTGCCAGCGCCCATTCGCCCAATGTCGGCACGGGCGTGGCCTGCGGCGGGGGCACCGGCGGCAACGCGGGGTTGCAGGCCAGTTTGGCCGACGCTACCGTGCCCATTTGGCCGGCCGTGGTGCTGAACTGGTTGGCCGGCGGGGCGGGGTTGATAAGATTAGTGACCGGGTTCTGCGGCTCTGCGGTCGCCTGGCACGCTGTTTTGCCTGCCGTTGCGTTGGGCCACAACACCGGCACGGTCAGCGTGCAGGTCCCGGGGGGCGGTAGCGGTACCCGCAGGGATTTGACCCCCGGTCATGGCCACGGTGGTACCGCCGATGGGCGCATTCAGCGCCCCGCCGGCGCAGGTGGTGGTGGCCGCGCCACCCACGGTCAGGGGCGCGGGCAGCAGGTCTTTCACCTGGGCACCGCCGACGGCCACGAGGCGCGGATTCGACAACGTGATGGTCAGCGTGCTGGTGCCGCCCAGCGGCACGCTGGTGGGGCTGAAGGCCTTCGACACGCTGGGGAAAGCACAGTCCGGCGTGGCAGCGGCCTTGAGCACGGCCGGGGCGAACTTGTCCTTGTTGGAGCCATATTGTTGGGCCATCAGCGTCGCATCCACCGCACCGAACAAGCAGGCACCGCCACCCATGTTGGAGGTGCCCCCCGTTTGCGTCGCGGGGAAAAACACGCCGAACGCGGTGGAACCTGCCGCCGACGGTATGACGCCGTCAGGCAGATACAGCACGTTGTTCGCGGGCACATTGTTGATCAAGGTGACATATCCCGCCGCCAGCGGATTGAGTCCGGCAAAGCTGGACGCATAGGGCGAATTGGTATTGAGGCCCGAGTCGAAGAAAGCGTTGTACTCGATGCCCGCTGTCATGGAGCCCGCCGTCACCTTGTTCAATTCAGGCACCCACATCTTGGCGTTGCCGGAACATACATTGCAGCCGTCGATGAACATGGCAAACATGTTGGCCGCCCGGCTATTAATGGCCGTGGTGATGGCCGACAAGTTGCCGGCATCGATCGGGTTGTAGACCGACATCACCACCACCAGGTCGTAGGGCGTGCCGGCCGCTGTGAGGAAGGTGGCGGGCGTGATAGCGCCCGCCGTGCCCAAGGTATCCAGATAAGTCACGCTGGCGCCACCGGCGCCGAACTCAGCCTGAACATTGGTGTTGGCAGCGACCGCGTCATCCGCTGTTTCGTGCGTGGCCAGGATGAGCACGTTCTGCGCCGCGTGGGCGCTGCCCGCCATCAGCCCCAACGCAGTCACCACCGCCAACAACGCGCGCCAGACGCAGCGTACAAAATACTTCATCGCCATGTTCGACTCATCCCTTGAAAACGTTCTGGCCGCCATGCCAATCATTAGGCGACGTTCAACATTTTGGACCAGAATTCTGCTCAAATCGACGACAACGGACTGATTTCACCTCGTTTAGGGGATGACCGTCGCAAGGCGCCTCAACGAACCGCCGCGGCGACATTACGCCGCCCCGCGCTATGCTCCCCGCATGCCGCCCCGCCCCCTCACCCCCATAGAAGCCCGCGTGCTGGCCACGCTGATGGAAAAGGCCCGCACGGTGCCCGACACCTATCCGCTGTCGCTCAACCTGGTGGTCACAGGCTGCAACCAGAAAACCAGCCGCGAGCCGGTGATGCAGATCAGCGATGCGCAGGCGCAGGAAGCGCTGGACGATCTGAAGGCGACGAGCCTGGTGGTCGAGTCGCACGGCAGCCGGGTGGCGCGGTACGAACACAACTTTCAGCGCGTGTACGGCGTGCCCGACCAGTCGGCCGCGCTGCTGGGCCTGCTGATGCTGCGCGGGCCGCAGACGGCGGGCGAATTGCGCATCAACGCCGAGCGGTGGCACCGCTTTGCCGACATTTCGTCGGTCGAGGGTTTCTTGCACGAACTGGCCGAGCGCGCCGACGACAAGGGCGGCCCGCTGGTGGTGCGGCTGGCGCGCACGCCGGGCGCGCGCGAGGACCGCTGGGCACACCTGCTGTGCGGGCCGGTCGCTGAAGCTACTGAATTGATAGCTGCCGGCGCTCACGCCACCAGCGCTGGCGGCCAGAACGACCGCATTTCCGCGCTGGAAGCCGAAGTCGCCGCGCTGCGCGCCACCGTACAGTGGCTGTGCGGCGAATTGGGCCTGTCGCCCGCCGGACGCGAACAAGAGACCGACCGTGCTAAAACCCCGGCTGACAAGGAGACGAACTGATGGATCTGGCATTCACCCCCGAGGAACTGGCGTTCCGCGACGAAATTCGCGCCTGGGTCAAAGACGCGCTGCCCAAGTCGATTTCCGACAAGGTGCACAAGGCGCAGCGCCTGACGCGCGACGACATGCAGACCTGGGCCAAGATCCTGGGCAAGAAGGGCTGGCTGGGCTACGGCTGGCCGCAGCAGTTTGGCGGCCCCGGCTGGACGGCCGTGCAGAAGCACCTGTTCGAGGAAGAACTGGCCATGGCCGGCGCGCCGCGCATCGTGCCGTTCGGCCCGGTGATGGTGGCGCCGGTCATCATGGCTTACGGCAACAAGGAGCAGCAGGAGCGCTTCCTGCCCGGCATCGCCAGCGGCGAAGTGTGGTGGAGCCAGGGCTACAGCGAGCCGGGGTCCGGCTCTGACCTGGCCAGCGTGCGCACCAAGGCCGAGCGCCAGGGCGACAAGTACATCGTCAACGGCCAGAAGACCTGGACCACGCTGGGCCAATATGGCGACTGGATGTTCAACCTGGTGCGCACCAGCAACGAGGGCAAGCCGCAGACCGGCATCAGCTTCCTGCTGATCGACATGAAGTCGCCCGGCGTCAGCGTGCGGCCCATCAAGCTGCTGGACGGCGACCACGAAGTCAACGACGTGTTCTTCGACAACGTCGAGGTGCCGGTCGAGAACCTGATTGGTGAAGAAAACAAGGGCTGGACCTACGCCAAGCACCTGCTGAGCCACGAGCGCACCAACATCGCCGACGTGAACCGCGCCAAGCGCGAACTGGAGCGCCTCAAGCGCATCGCCAAGGCCGAAGGCGTGTACGACGACATGCGCTTCCGCGACCAGATCGCGCTGCTTGAAGTCGACATCGTGGCGCTGGAGATGATGGTGCTGCGCGTGCTGTCGATGGAAAAGAGCGGCAAGAACCCGCTCGACATCGCCGGCCTGCTCAAGATCAAGGGCAGCGAAATCCAGCAGCGCTACACCGAGCTGATGATGCTGGCCGCCGGCCCCTACAGCCTGCCCTACATCCACGAAGCCATGGACGCCGGCTGGCAGGGCGACCAGGCCGCCGCCGCGGGGCTGCAGGGCTTTCCGGGTGGCGACGTGGCCAACGCCACGCTGGCGCCGACGTTCTTCAACTACCGCAAGACCACGATCTACGGCGGCAGCAACGAAGTGCAGCGCAACATCGTCGCGCAGACGGTGCTGGGCTGAGGGCATTCACCCCCTCTCCCGCCGGGGGAGGGTTGGGGCGGGGGCCGCTGCGTTTCGTCAATACCAGAGTGACCCCCATCCCCGCCTTCCCCCAGAGGGGGAAGGAGCAAAAGCAAGACAAAAGGACGACAAAAATGGACTTCGATTTTTCCGACGACCAGCAGGCCCTGCGCGAAGCCGTTGCCAAGTGGGTCGAAAAAAGCTACGACTTCGAGCGCCGCCAGCAGATCGTCAAGGCCGGCGGCTTTGACCGCGCGGTGTACAACGAACTGGCCGAACTGGGCCTGGCCGGCATCTACGTGCCCGAGGAATACGGCGGCATGGGCATGGGCCCGGTCGAGGCGATGGTGGTGCTGGAAGAACTGGGCCGCGGCATCGTCTGCGAGCCGCTGACGCAAGCGTTCGTTACCAGCGCCGTCATCAACGCCTGCGGCAGCGACACCGTCAAGCAGGCCTGGCTGCCCAAGATCGCCAGCGGCGAAGCCCTGGTGGTGCTGGCCCAGCAGGAACGCAAGGCGCGCTACAAGCTGGACGTGTGCGAAGCCAAGGCCGCCAAGGCGGGCGACGGCTACACCGTGACGGGCCAGAAGAACATCGTGCCCGCCGGCGATGCCGCCGACGCCTTCGTCGTGCCGGCCCTGTTGGACGGCAAGCTGGCGCTGTTCCTGGTCGAGCGCAGTTCCAAGGGTGTGAACACACGCGGCTACCTGACGCAGGACGAAGCGCGCGCCGCCGATGTCCTGCTGGACGGCGCGCCCGCCACGCTCATCAGCGCCGATGGGCTGCCAGCCCTGACCTACGGGGTCGACGTCGGCATCGCCTGCACGTGCGCCGAGGCCGTGGGAGCGATGGACCAGACGCTGAAGCTCACCGTCGAATACATGAACCAGCGCAAGCAGTTCGGCGTGGTGATCGCCAGCTTCCAGGCGCTGCGCCACCGCGTGGCCGACATGAAGATGCAGCTTGAACTGGCGCGCAGCATGAGCTACTACGCCACGCTCAAGCTGGGCGCGCCCGAAGCCGAGCGCCGCCAGGCGCTGTCACGCGCCAAGGTGCAACTGGGCAATGCGCTGCGCTTCGTGGGGCAGCAGTCGGTGCAACTGCACGGCGGCATTGGCGTGACCGACGAATACGCCGGCAGCCACTATTTCAAGAAGCTCACGCAGCTGGAGATGACCTACGGTGACACGATGCACCACCTGGGCGAAGTGAGCAGCCGCATGACCGACACCGCGGGCGTGTTTGCCTGAACCTGGCCGGGGCCGCAGCGCATACGCGCTGGCGTGCCCCCCAATTTCTGCCCGCGCCTGCCAGGGGCGCGCGCCGTGCGCCGGTCAGGTCACCGGCGCCGGGTTGAACAGCACCAGTGCGTTGTGCAGCTTCCAGTGCTCGGCCCAGGTCTTCTTGCGGCCGCTGGCCACGTCCAGCAGCAGGTGGAACAACGCCCACCCCGCCTCCTCGATCGTTTGCTCGCCATCGGCGATGCGGCCGGCATTCACGTCCATCAGGTCGTGCCAGCGCCGCGCCAGGTCACTGCGCGTGGCCACCTTGACCACCGGGCACGCGGCCAGGCCATAGGGCGTGCCGCGCCCCGTGGTGAACACGTGCACGTTCATGCCGGCGGCCAGTTGCAGCGTGCCGCAGATGAAGTCGCTGGCGGGGGTGGCGGCGAACACCAGGCCGGTCTGGTCGGCGTTGAGTTTTTCGCCCGGGGGCAGCACGTGGGCAATGGCGGCGCTGCCGCTCTTGATGACGCTGCCCATCGCCTTTTCGGCGATGTTCGACAGGCCGCCGGCCTTGTTGCCGGGTGACGTGTTGGCCGCGCGGTCGACGCGGCCGCGGTCCAGGTAGGCGTCGTACCAGCCGAGTTCGCGCACGATGGCTTCGGCCACTTCGGGCGTGGCGGCGCGCGATGTCAATTGCTCGACCGAATCGCGCACCTCGGTGTTTTCGCTGAACATCACGGTGCCGCCAGCGCGCACCACCAGGTCGGCCATGGCGCCGACGGCCGGGTTGGCGGTGACGCCCGAAAACGCATCGCTGCCGCCGCACTGCACACCCACCACCAGCTTGCTGGCGGACACGGTGGTGCGCCGACGCGCGTTCAGGCGCTGCAGAATGGGCCGCGCGCGCTGCACGATCTCGTCGATCATCGACATGAAGCCGACGTGCGCGTCGTCCTGCAGGCAGACGTTGTTGAGCGGCTGGCCTTCGGGGCGCAGCGCAATGGTGCCGGGCGGGATCAGGCGGTCAGGCTGCAGCTTTTCGCAGCCCAGGCTCACCATCAGCAGTTCGCCGCCGAAGTTGGGGTTCTGGCTGATGTGGCGCAGCGTGCGCTGCGGAATTTCGGCGCCCGGCGCATCGATGGCCACGCCGCAGCCGTAGGTGTGTTCCAGCGCCACCACGCCATCCACATGCGGAAACTGCGGCAGCAGTTCGGTGCGGATGCGCTCCGCCGCGATGCCGACCACGCCGGCCACGCATTGCACCGTGGTGGTGATGGCCAGCAGGTTGCGCGTGCCGACCGAGCCGTCGGCGTTGACATAACCGTCGAAGCTGTAGCCCTGCAACGGCGCCCAGTCCGGCGCGGGTACGGTGGCCATGGGCAGACCTTGCAGCGCGCGCGCGGGCGGAATGTCCAACAGCCGCTCATGCACCCAGCAGCCGGCGGCGATGGGCTGGCGCGCGTAGCCCACCGGCACGTTGTAGCGGCGCACCACGCCGCCGGCTGCAATGTCGGTCAGCGCCACCTTGTGGCCCTGCGGCACCTTGTCGCGCAGCGTCAGGCCGTCGGGCAGCACGGTACCCGCTGGCAGGCCGCCGTCGTTGGCGACGATGGCCACGTTGTCGGCCGCGTGCATGCGGATGGCGAGGGGTGGGCGGTCGGTGGGCATGGGTCTGGCCAATGGAACGGTTCGCTGATCTGGGGCCTGGCCGCGCTCTGGTCAGGCCGGCACGGCGCTGGGCAGGGGCTGGCCGGCGACAAAGGCGTCCAGGTTGTCGAGCACGCGCTGCGCCATGGCCTGGCGCGTCTGCACCGTGGCGCTGGCGATGTGGGGCACCAGCACCACGTTGTCGAGCGTGAAGAATTCGGGCGGCACCCGCGGCTCGTGCTCGAACACATCGAGCGCGGCGCCGCCGATGCGCTTGTCCTGCAGGGCACGCAGCAGCGCCGCTTCGTCGATCACGGTGCCGCGCGACACGTTGACGAGAAATCCCTGCGGGCCCAGCGCATCCAGCACTTGCGCGTTCACCAGATGACGCGTTTCAGCGCCCCCGGCGGTGATGACGACCAGAAAATCCGCCCAGCGCGCCAGATCCACCAGGCTTGGCTCGTGCGCCCACGGCACATCGGCCAGCGGGCGCCGGCTGTGGTAACGCACCGGCATGTCAAAGCCCTGCGAGCGCTGTGCGATGGTGCGGCCGATGCGGCCCAGGCCCACGATGCCCAGCTTGGCACCGCTCACCTTGACGCCCAGCGGAAACGCCACCGACGGCTTGGCGGTCCACTGGCCGGCGCGCACATAGCGATCACCCTCGCTCAGCCGGCGCGCGATGTCGAGCAGCAGGCCGAAGGCCAGGTCGGCCACGCAGTCGTTCAGCACGTCGGGCGTGTAGCCCACGGCGATGCCGCGCGCGGCCGCGTGCGCGGTGTCGATCTGGTCCAACCCGACGCCGAAGCTGGAGATCACCTTGACGTTGGGCAACGCGTCGATCAGCGCGTTGCTGGCGCCGTGCGCGGCCGAGGTGACCAGCGCGCCAAAATCCGCGCCGCGCTCCGCCAGAAAGGCATCGCGCTCGGCGCCGGCCGCCGGCAGGCGGGTGACGGCGTAGAGGGCGTGCAGGCGCTCTTCCAGCCAGGGCAGCAACGGCAGGGCTTGCAGGACGAGAGGCTTGTTCATGGGCGTGGTGTTGTCTTCGATTCGTTCATGAAGGAGCGACGGTGGTGCAATCCCGTTCGCCCCGTGACGGGTCAACGCGCGCGCAGCAATGACGGTCGCCGTCGATCATCATCAAAAACGCGGCCGGCGTGTGGGCGGCGGGCACGGTACCCTGCCCCACCAGACGCGTACAGGACGTGGACGCGGCTCAGTCGGCACGCACGCCGGCTTCGCGCACCAGCTTGCCCCAGCGGGCGCGCTCGGTTTCGAAGAACGCGTCCTGCTCCTTGGCGGTCATGGTGACCACTTCGGCGCCCTGGCCGGCCAGCCGGCTGCGCACGTCTTCGGAGCGGATGACGCGGATCAGTTCGGCGTTGAGCTTCTGCACGATGGCTTCGGGCGTGCCGCGCGGCGCCATCACCCCCTGCCAGGTGCCGGATTCGAAGCCTGCGATACCCTGCTCGGCCAGCGTGGGCACGTTGCCCACCAGCGGCATGCGCGTCTTGCGCGACACGCCCAGCAGCTTCAGCTTGCCGCTCTGCACGTGGGGCAAGGTGGCCAGCATGCCGTTCATCAGCACCTGGGTCTGGCCGCCCACCGTGTCCTGAATGGCCTGCACGCCGCCCTTGTAGGGCACGTACTGCCAGCGTGCCTGGGTGGCACGCTCCACCGCAATGCCCGCCAGGTGCGGCGCGCTGCCGGTGGCGGTGACGGCGAAGTTCAGGTCCTTCTGATGCGACAGCGCGACCAGTTCCTTCAGGTTGTTGGCCGGCACCGACGGATGCACCACCAGCAGGTGCGGCGAATACGCCAGCATGGTCACGCCGCGCAAATCCTTCGAGGGGTCGAACGGCAGCCTGGTGTACACCGACGGGCTGATCGACAGCGCCCCGACGTCGCACAGCAGCAGCGTGTAGCCGTCCGGCGCGGCCTTGGCCACCATGTCGGCCCCCAGGTTGCCGTTGGCGCCGGCGCGGTTTTCGACGATGACCGGCTGCTTCAGCGCCACCGACAGCGGCTGGCTGATGGCGCGGGCGATGATGTCCGACGAACCGCCGGGCGGGTACGGCACCACCAGGCGAATCGGCTTGGCAGGCCAGTCAGACTGCGCCATGGCCGCATGGGCGGTGAATGCACAGGCGGCGGCCACAAGGGCCTGGCGGCGATTGAGGGTCATGGTTTCGTCTACCTGATAAAAAAACTTGGGATTCAGTGCCCGACTGGCACGGTCAACGCACCATGCACGGCCGCTTGGGATCGAACTTCCAGCCCGGCAGCAGGAACTGCATCGCCATCGCGTCGTCGCGCGCGCCCAGGCCATGCTGCAGGTACAGCTGGTGCGCCTTCTCCACCTCGGCCATGTCGATCTCGATGCCGAGGCCGGGCCTCTTGGGCACCTGCACGTAGCCGCGCTCGATGCGAAGCGGCTCTTTCGTCAGGCGCTGGCCGTCCTGCCAGATCCAGTGAGTGTCGATGGCCGTGACCTTGCCGGGCGCGGCCGCGCCGACGTGGGTGAACATGGCCAGCGACACGTCGAAGTGGTTGTTGGAATGAGAGCCCCAGGTCAGGCCCCAGTCGCGGCAGGTCTGCGCCACGCGCACGCTGCCGGCCAGGGTCCAGAAATGCGGGTCGGCCAACGGAATGTCGACCGCCTGCAGCGACAGCGCGTGCGCCATCTGCCGCCAGTCGGTGGCGACCATGTTGGTGGCCGTGGGCAGGCCGGTGGCGCGGCGAAACTCGGCCATCACCTCGCGGCCCGAAAAGCCGTCTTCGGCGCCGCACGGGTCTTCGGCGTAGGCGACCACGCCGCGCATCTTCTGGCCCAGGCGAATGGCGTCCTTCAACAGCCAGCCGCCATTCGGATCGAGCGTGACGCGCGCGTCAGGAAAGCGCTCGTGCAGCGCGGTGACGGCTTCGACCTCCTCGTCGCCGCGCAGCACGCCGCCTTTGAGCTTGAAGTCCTGGAAGCCATAGCGCGCCTGCGCCGCCTCGGCCAGGCGCACGATGGCCTCGGGCGTCATGGCCTTTTCGTGGCGCACGCGCAGCCAGTCGTCGGCGGCATCGGGTTCGCTGGCGTAAGGCAGGTCGGTCAGCGTGCGGTCGCCCACGAAGAACAGGTAGCCCAGCATCTGTACGGCGTCGCGCTGCTGGCCCTCGCCCAACAAGGCGGCCACCGGCAGGCCCAGGTGCTGCCCCTGCAGGTCAAGCAGCGCACTTTCGACCGCGGCCACGGCGTGGATGGTGGTGCGCAGGTCGAACGTCTGCAGGCCGCGCCCGCCGCTGTCGCGGTCGGCGAACTGCTCGCGCATCGCGTTCAGGACCGCGTGCATGGCCCCGATGGACTGCCCTTCGACCAGCGGGCGCGCGTCTTCCAGCGTCTGACGGATCTTCTCGCCGCCGGGCACTTCGCCCAGGCCGGTGTGGCCGGCCGTGTCGGTCACGATGACCAGGTTGCGCGTAAAGAACGGCGCGTGCGCGCCCGAGAGGTTGAGCAGCATGCCGTCGCGCCCGGCCACGGGGACGACGCGCATGTGCGATACGGTGGGAGCGCTCATGGGGGCGGTTTCAGTCAGGGTGGCGGCGCACGCTGTTTGCTACATTTAACATAGCTGCCTGCGCTGATGGGACAAGCGCTGACGGCCGATTTATCTTGAAGCCTGGCAGATTGACGCGCTTGCCAGGCGTGGGCCCGCGCGCGGGCCGCGTCAGGTCAGTCGGCCGAGATCTTGCGCTCGCGGATCAGCCTTTGCCAGCGCCCGTATTCAGCAGCCTGGAACTTGCTGAACTCGTCGGGGGTGTTCAGCACCATCTCGAAGCCCAGGTCCAGCAGCTTGGCCTTGGTCGCCGGCTCGTTCAGGATGGCTGCGATCTCCGTCTGCAGCTTCTTCTTCAGATCGGCCGGCATGCCGTGCGGGCCCGCCACGGCCTGCCACGAATACACGTTGGCGTCCTTCACGCCGCCCTCTTCGAGCGTGGGCACGTCGGGCAGCAGCGGCGAACGCCGGGCGCTGGTGATGCTGAGCGGGCGCAGCTTGCCCGCCTTGATCTGCGGCATGGCGGTGTTGATGTTCATGAACGAGGACATCACCTGGTTGCCCAGCAGGTCGGTCATCACCGGGCCGCCGCCCTTGTACGGCACGTGCACGCCGCTGGTGCCGGTCTGCTGCCAGAACAGCTCGGCCGTCAGGTGGTCGCTCGAGCCATTGCCCGACGAGGCGAAGGTCATCTTGCCGGGGTTGGCCTTGAGGTAGGCCATGACGTCGGCCATGGACTTGAGCGGCGACGCGGCGGGCACCACCAGCACGTTGGGCGCCTGCACGGCGACGGTGATCGGGTCCAGGTCCTTCAGCGCGTCGTACTGCGCCTTGATGAGGTGCGGCGCGATCACGAACGGCCCGAGCGACGCGACCAGCAGCGTGTGCCCGTCGGGCGCGCTGCGCGCCACCTGCGCCGTGCCGATGGTGCCGGTGGCGCCGGCCTTGTTGTCGACCACCACGGTGCCGCCGATCTTGTCGCCCAGCCGGGCGGAGATGGTGCGGGCAATCAGGTCCGTCGAGCCGCCGGGCGGAAACGGCACCACCAGCGTGACCGGCTTGGTGGGCCAGGCCAGCGCGGCGCCGGCCGTGGTGGCCAGTGCGACCGCAAAAAGCGCTTTCTTGAACATCGCTTGTCTCCTTGCAGAACGGGATGAGGGGGCAGGTTACTGCGGACCCAGCTTCTGGATGGACGCCCGGGATGGCGCGACCGCTCCTGGCTTCAGATCGGACGGCACCGGTGTCCATCCGCTGGGCGCCCGCTCAGGAGCATCCAGGCAGCCGAGGAAAAGTCGCCGACGATCAGCGCACGTCCATCTCACCAAACAAATACGACATCGTATGACTTGGCGGATTCGCCCTCAACGGTATTTACCCGATGGCTTTTGAACCGGTGCGACGAATTGGTCGGGGTTTGGGCAAGCAACGCGCCGGCGTCAGCTGGCCGGCACCAGCATGCGCTGCCGCCGCTCGCGGCTGTTGCCCAGGTGCGTGCGCATGGCCGCGCGGGCGGCGTCGGGGTCTTGCCGCTCGATGGCGACCAGGATCGCGCGGTGCTCGGCGTGCACCTGGCGCAGGTAGTCCAGCCGCTGCGCCGACGCGGGCGCGCCCTCGCCTTCCAGCCGCGCGCGCGGAATCATCATGCCGCCCAGCGTGTTCATCAGGTCGGTAAAGCGCGCGTTCTGCGTGGCGCGGGCAATTTCCAGGTGAAACTGGAAGTCCGGCCCGACGGCGTCGCGCCCCGCCTCCACCGCCGCCTCGAACGACGCCGACGCCGCTGCCATGGCGGCCAGGTTCTCGGCCGTGCGCCGCTGCGCCGCCAGGCTGGCCGATTCGGTTTCGACCGCGATGCGCAGCTCAAGCACGGCAATCACGTCCTGCAGCGTGCCCAGCTGGCCGGCCGACACGCGGAACGCGCTGGCGTCGCCCAGGCCCACCACAAAGCTGCCGATGCCGTGGCGCGTCTCGACCATGCCAGCCGCCTGCAGGCGCGAAATGGCCTCGCGCACCACGGTGCGGCTGACGCCGAACTCGGTCATCAAGTCGGCCTCGCGCGGCAGCTTGGCGCCTGCGGCCAGCGTGCCGTCGCGGATGCGGTCGGCCAGCAGCCGCTCGGTGGCGGCCGACAGCGACCGGGCGCGCTGCAGGGCGGGGGCGGGTTCGGGGTGCACGGGGGCATCATACTGTTTATTGTTACGATGTCGTAGCACTGGCGCCGATGCGACGACACCCCGACCCATGACCCCGCCTTCGTCCGCCAGCCCGCGTTACACGTCGCCCCGCGCGCTGCTGTGGCTGGTCGCCATCGGCTTTTTCATGCAGACGCTGGACTCGACCATCGTCAACACCGCCCTGCCCTCGATGGCGCGCAGCCTGGGCGAAAGCCCGCTGCGCATGCAGGCGGTGGTGGTGGCCTACGCGCTGACGATGGCGGTGGTCATTCCGGCCAGCGGCTGGCTGGCCGACCGCTTTGGCACCCAGCGCATCTTTCTGCTGGCCATCGTGCTGTTCACGCTGGGCTCGGCGGCGTGCGCGGCGTCGGGCAGCCTGGGGCAGCTGATCGCCGCGCGCGTGCTGCAGGGCATGGGCGGCGCCATGCTGCTGCCCGTGGGGCGGCTGACGGTGCTGCGCCACTTCCCCAACGAACAGTTCCTGGCGGCGATGAGCTTTGTCGCCATCCCCGGCCTGGTTGGCCCGTTGATCGGCCCCACGCTGGGCGGCTGGCTGGTGGAAGTGGCCTCATGGCACTGGATCTTTCTCATCAACCTGCCGGTCGGCCTGGTGGGCGCGCTGGCCACGCTGCGCCTGATGCCCAACCTGCGCACGCCCGACGTCGGCCGCTTCGACCTGGGCGGCTATGCGCTGCTGGCGGTGGCGATGGTGGCCATTTCGCTGTCCCTTGACGGCATGGGCGGCCTGGGTTGGGCACGCACGCTGGTGGTGCTGCTGATGGTGGTCGGCCTGGCCGCGCTGGCGGCGTACTGGCTGCACGCGCTGAAAAGCCCGGCGCCGCTGTTTTCGCCGGCGCTGTTTGGCATCCACAGCTACCGCGTGGGCGTGCTGGGCAACCTGTTCGCGCGCATCGGCTCGGGCGCCATGCCCTACATGCTGCCGCTGCTGATGCAGCTGGTGATGGGCTTTTCGCCCGCGCAGGCCGGCATGCTGATGCTGCCGGTGGCCATGGCCAGCATGGCCACCAAGCGCCTGGTCACCCGCATCATCACGCGCTGGGGCTATCGGCGCGTGCTGGTCACCAACACGCTGCTGCTGGGCGCCATGATCGCCGGCTTTGCGCTGATGACGCCCAGCCAGCCCCTGCCGCTGCGCATCGTGCAGCTGGCGCTGTTTGGCGCCGTCAACTCGATGCAGTTCACGGCCATGAACGCGGTGACGCTGAAAGACCTGGCGCCCGCGCGCGCGGCCAGCGGCAACAGCCTGTTCTCGATGGTGCAGATGCTGGGCATGAGCCTGGGCGTGACCTGCGCGGCCGCGCTGCTGCACGCCTTCACCGCCTGGCTGCACACCGGCGCCGGGGCCGAGGCGCTGCCGGCGTTTCGTGCCGCGCTGGTGCTGATCGGCGCCATGACCATGGCGTCGGCGGCCATCTTCTGGCAGCTGGATCGCGGCGGGCCCATCAAGGCGGCGGGGGCGGCCGCGGTGGACGAGCATTGACCCGCGCCAGGCGGGCAGGTCGCGGCAGCACTACGTTATTGATAGCTGTCGGCGCTTTAGGGACAAGCGCTGGCGGCCCATTTTGTCCTCAAAGGTAGCCCACAAATCCCGTCATTCCCGCGCAGAGCCTGCCCTCGCGAAGGCGGGGGCGGAAATCCATGCCTCCCTCCACCAGGGGCCGTGCAACATCCTGGATTCCCGCCTACGCGGGAATGACGTCCGTGGCCGCAGCGCCCAGAACCTGGCGGCCGATGTCCAACCCGCCGATCAACCCAGCGCCGCCATCAGCGCATCAAACACCGGCCCCGGCGCGCCGCTGTTGTCGACCATCCGCAGCTCCGGATAGTCCTCGGCGCGCGGCATGAACAGGCGCGTGCGGTAGTCATCCCAGTGCGCCAGCTTCCACGCGTCGTTGGGGTTGCCGCGCGCGGCAATGCGCTGCTGCGCCTGCTGCTCCTGCAGGTACACCCACACGATGTC
Organism: Ottowia sp. SB7-C50; assembly: GCF_033110285.1. Classification (NCBI taxonomy): domain Bacteria; kingdom Pseudomonadati; phylum Pseudomonadota; class Betaproteobacteria; order Burkholderiales; family Comamonadaceae; genus Ottowia; species Ottowia sp. SB7-C50. The sequence goes on along the minus strand of NZ_CP136995.1, from coordinate 1,183,289 downwards.
GACCCGCACGTCGTCGCCCACGCCCAGCCAGGCGCGGTCGGCCAGGCGGTGGTCGCGCACCTCGCGCGACAGCGGGCCGACCACGATGCAACTCACGCCCAGCGCCAGGTTTTCACGCGCGGTCTTCAGCAGGCCGTCGTATTCAGGGTGTCGCAGATGCTGCAGAAACAGCGGGCTGTCGCGGTCGTTCGGGTCGCCCGTCAGTACGCCCATCACCGCCGAGCTGTAGTCGCCGTACAGCGTGTCCTTGTCCAGCAGGCAGAACGATTCGCCGCTGGCAGCGTGCAGCACCGGCAGCGCGCGCTTGGCCAGCGTGGTCTTGCCGGTGCCGGCGTGGCCGCAGAAGAAGATGAGGCGGGGCATGGCCCGAGTATGCCCGCCGCCTGCGTCGTCGGGTGGCCTGTCTGAGCGTGCAGACGATGGCAATGCGCCGCTTCAGGCTCGTCGCCAACCCAGCGGCTGTGGCCAGCTTCAATCATGCAGCCAAAGCGACTGCCTTGCGGCACTGCGCCGATTCAATAAGCACCCCGCGCCTGACGTACAGGCGCTGGGGGCACTCTTGACGCTCACTGCAGCTTGCGCCGACCCAGCCCGCCGACGCCCAGCCCGGCCAGCACCAGGCCGAGTGCCATCAGCGTCCATTCGCCCAGCGTGGGCACCGGCGTGACAGCGCTGGCCACGGTTTCCAGCGGGCCATTCGGATCGACGATGCTGCCGTTCACCGCCCAGTCGTCATCGCCCAGTTGCCCGTCGGCCACGGTAAAGGTGGCGGTATGGCCGCTTACGGCAAGCGCGGTGGGGGCAAAGTAGCTGCTGGCGGCAGCGCCGCTGCTAGCCTTGCCGTACTTGGTGTAGCCGCGCACGGGCTTGGGCCAGGTCACGCTCATGGTCACCGGCGTGGTGTCGCAGCCGATCAGCTTGAACTTGAACATGCCCTGCGGCAGCGTCTGGCCCGGCGGTGGTGGCGCCGGGGCGGCAATGAAGGCGGTGTTGGCCACATCAAACCGGCAGGTGTTGCCGCCGCCGGTAAAGCTGGCGCTGGCAGGGCCGGGCGTGCCACCCGCCGGCGGCACGGTGGTGCCGCTGAAGGTGGTGATGGCGGTGTAGCTGGCCGTGACCGCGCAGGCCGCGGTGACCGGGCCGGTGGTGTAGGACGCGCCGCTACCTGCCGTGCCACCGCAGCCTGAAACCTCGCTCAGGGTGAAGCCGGCGTTGGTGGTGACGGTGCATGTCGCCGTCTGGCCGTGCGTGACTGGACTACTCGGGCACGTCACCGTGCCGCCGACCGGCGGGCTGGCAGTGCCGGTGACGGCGTAGCGGATCGGCTGGTAGCTCACGGTGACGGTGCAGTTGGCGCTGATGGGGCCACTGGTGAAGCTGTTCACCCCGGCACCGGTGGCGGTGCCATTGCAGCCGCTGATGCTTGTGGTCTGCCAGCCGATGTCGGGGGTAGCGGTGCAGGTGGTCGTCCTGCCGCTGGCGACCGTCGCGGGGCTGCAGCTGAGCGTGCCGCCGCTGCCGGCGCCGGGGGCGCTGGCGGTCACGGTGTAGGCGTTGACGCAGCTCACGTTCACGTTGGTGACGTTGGCCGCGCCCATGCTGCCGCTGGCGTTGCTCACCGTGCACTGCTGCGCCGGGCTGCTGGGCTGCGTCTGCACGCTGACGGCATACGCCGTATTCGGCGCCAGCCCGGTGGCAAAGGCATAGGCGCCATTGGCGCTGATGGCCGCGGTCTGCGTGCCCAATTTCAGCACCAGCCCGCTGCCGGTCAGGCCGCTGACTGCGCCGCCCACGGTGTACACGGGGTTCAAAAGGTCAAATGACTGTCCGCTGCGCACCAGGCGAACACGGAAGGGAACGCTCTGGTAGGTGGCGTTGGCGTCGCCGTAGTTGAAGTCGACGACCCACGCGAAGGCGGTGTTGGGCGTGTGGACCGTGGAAGACCAGAACGAGGCCGCCGGCGTGTTGGGAAACGCTGTGCCGTCAATGCTTGGACTCGCGGCCTCGAGCTTGACCAGCGATTCCAGCTCTTTCACGCTGGGCAGCCGCCAGTCGTTGAGGGATTTGTAATTGGCGGCGTTGGCCATGGCGGCCGCCTTCAGGGCGCTTTGCCAAGTGTAGAAGTGGAAGGCCGTGCCGGTGGCGCACCCGGCGCCGCTCAGCCCATAGGTGCACTGGTCCCAGATGAGGCCGGTGGCGCTGTCGGTCACGGTGCCATCGCTGTTGACGGTAAAAGCCGCCTGCGCGGCGGCGCCCATCCACAGCGCACAGAAGGTCAGCACGGCCGCAGCCCGGAATTGGGTAAAGAGATTGAAGTTCATAAGACCGCCACTCAAAGAGGTTGAACCGATCGAAAAAATGGGGATGAGCTCACCGGCCTCGCTGCAGATCCATCGCCGTCTTGAACAGAGGCAGTTGCCGGTAGCCAGACATCGCGCACTTCTTGCGGGTCAAAAAGTCAAATCACTGTCCGCTTCGCACAAGGCGAACCCGGTAGGGGTTGGACTTGTTGTCGGCGAAGGTGCCGCCACCGCCGAAGTCAACGAACCACGCGCGGGCGGTGCCGGGCGTAACGACGTCGGTGGTCCAATACCAGTTGCTGACCGTACCGGGAAAGTAATTGCCATCGATGGCCGGGCTTTGGGCGCCGTAATGCACGATGGACAGCAGCTCGCGCCGCGTGGGCAGGCGCCAGCCGGTCTTGAAGCCGCATCGGTTGGCGCTGTTGTGGCCGGCGTTGGGGTACGTGATGGCGGCGGCGGTCGTCCAGGTGGCGCTTTGCGTTTGCAGCGACCAGACAAGGCCGGTAACGTTGTCGCGCGTGCAGGCCCAGTCGGTGGCGGCGGTGGCGCCGGCTGTGCCGGTGCCGTTGGCCACCAGTGCGCCGGTGCAGCTGGCCGTACCTTCCGCGGCGCCGTTCCAGCAGATGCGGGTGAAGTCAAAGCCGGCCGCGCCGCCGCCCACCTTGGTGAGCGCGTTGGCCGTGGCCTGCGCATCGCGGCCAAAACGGCCGTCCTGGCGCGGGTAAGCGGCCGCGTCGCCGGTGTTGGCGGTGGTGCAGGCGACGCGGTTGCTGCCGTCAAAGCACAGCGACTGGCCGGTGTCGTTCAGCGGTGCGGTCTGGGCGGCGGCGGTGCCAGCCGCCAGCGCCAGCGCGCCCAGCCAGCGGCACAAGCGCGTAGAGGAGCGGGCGTGCCAGCGATGGCCCGGGGCGGTTGGTACTGTCATGGCGTGCGATCTCCATCGGCCAGGAGGGGGTTGCAGGACTCCACGAAGCGCGTGGGTCGCGCGCTTTATGGACATTTCCATACCGATGATGTCCACGCCAAGCACATTCCGGTACCCCGCCTGGGAGGGGGGTTTGGCGTTTTTTGCCACATGGAGGGTAGGGGCAATCACACGCGCCAGACCGGTTCGTACCTTTTTTGGGTTCTTTTAAGTATTAACCTATGACATACCATGTGGATGGACGGGCGGGTAAGGCCGGCCCATTGATCGAAAGGGGTGTGATATGCGTCGAGCGTCGGGCGCCACGGATGGGCATGCGCCGGGGGCCCATCAAGCGATGGATGCCTTGCTGCGGCCCTCAGCCTGGCTGGCGCACCTGCAATTGCTGGCCACGCTGCCCTATTCGGTCGATGTGCTGATGCCTTCGGTGCTGTACACACTGCGGCAGGGCTTGCGGGCCGACTACGGCACCTTCACGCCGCTGGCGCCGCGCACGCTTCGTTCGGGCGCCATCTTCGCGGAACGCTTTTCGCCGGATGTGATGGGCTGGCTGTGCGCGGCGCGCGAGACGGCGCAGGCGTTGCATTCGGTCGAGGCCATGGTGCGCACCGACGGCGAATCGCGCCGCGCGCTGTGCCTAAAGCCCGGCTATGAAGACAACCCGCTGTACCGCCACATCCTGCAGCCGCTGGGCACGCGCTGGAGCATGGTAGCGCCCCTGCTGGACGCGACGGGCCAGGCCTGCGGACTGCTGTACCTGCACCGGGGTGCCGCGCACGGGCCCTTCAGCGACGCCGAGCAGCGGCTGCTGCGGCGCGCGCGCGACGTGCTGCAGCCGTTGGCAGGTCGTCGGCAGCCGGCGGCGGAAGACGACGATGGCATTGCGCGCGTGGGCCTGCGGCGGGCCAGCGTGGTGGTTGACGGGCGCGGCCGCTTCATCGGCATGGGTGATGGGGCGCGCGAGATGCTGTACCGCTGCGCCGCGCCGGAACCGGGGGCGACGGCATGGCTGGCGCCTGACGTGGATGCGTTGCCCGCGCAGGTGATGGACGACCTGCTGGATGCGCTGCGGGCAGCGCCCCAGCGCGCACCCGCACCACACGCTGCGCCGCGCCGGCTGCGCGGCCAGGCGGGTGAGTACGAATTCCGCCTCGAACTGCTGGGCGCCCCCGTGCACAGCACAGACCCGACGGCCGTGGTGCATCTGCGCCACCTGGAGCCAGCCGACATCACGCTGGCGCGGCGGCTGCCGCACTGGAAACTGTCGCCGCAGGAACGGCGCCTGCTGGTCAATTCACTGCGGCATCCGCACCCGCACGCGCTGGCCGAGCGCCTGGGCGTGTCGCTGCACACGCTCAAGAGTTATTCAAAAGAGATGATTCGCCGCCACGGCTTTGCGTCGCGCCACGACATGGCCAATGCCGTGCTGCAGCGGGCGGCGCCGGACGACGGCTTGACGGCGTGCTGACTCGCCGCCCAAGCTGCTACGCGTGCAGCCGCGACGTCTTGGGCAAGTGCGCCATCAGAAACTCCATCTGGTCCGCCAGGATGCGGCGGTTGCGCAGGATGAAGTCTTCCCACAGGCTGGGCACGTAAGGCGTGTACAGCAGCGGCATGCGCGCCTGTTCGGGGGTGCGGTTGCTCTTGCGGTGGTTGCAGCTGCGACAGGCGGTGACGACGTTCATCCACGTGTCGCGGCCCTTCTGCGCCTGCGGGATGATGTGTTCGCGCGTCAGGTCGGTTTCGTGGAAATGGTCGCCGCAATAGGCGCACACGTTGCGGTCGCGCGCAAACAGCTTGCTGTTGGTGAGGCTGGGGCGCAGGTCGAACGGGTTGATGCCCGGCACCCCGCGCGTGCCGATGATGCTGTTGATGGTGATGACCGACTGCTCACCCGTGATGGCGTTGTGGCCGCCCCGAAACACCGCCACCTGCTGGCCCACTTCCCAGCGCACTTCTTCCGCGGCGTAGTGAATCACCGCCTGTTCGAGCGTGATCCACGATTGCGGCAACCCCTGTGCCGACAGCTTGAGCACCTTCACAAAACGCCCCCTTTGACCGGAAACCATCGTGTGTGGCCGGCATTGCCAGTGCGGCCGCTCCGCGCCCTTGCCAAGGAGACGCGCAAGCCCAATATACTCGGTTTTCATGACATTTCCGCGTCCTGGCGCTTGACTGGCTTGCGCAACGCGCTATCAAAACCATATTGACCGAGCGACGCATGAAGATCTTTCGCGGCCTGCGCCACCCTGGCATCGCCCCCGGCTGCGCCCTGACCATCGGTAATTTCGACGGCGTGCACCGCGGCCACCAGGCCATGCTGGCGCTGCTGCGCAGCGAAGCCGCGCACCGGGGCGTACCCAGTTGCGTGATGACCTTCGAGCCGCACCCGCGCGACTACTTTGCCGCCGTTTTAAATAAGCCCGACCTGGCGCCGGCGCGCATCGTCACCCTGCGCGACAAGCTGACCGAGCTGGCGCGCTGCGGGGTCGACCAGGCCGTGGTGTTGCCCTTCAACGCCGCGCTGGCCAGCCAGCCGCCGCAGGCCTTCATTGACGACGTGCTGGTCAAGGGGCTGGGCGTGCGTTATGTGCTGGTGGGCGACGACTTCCGCTTTGGCGCCCAGCGCGCGGGCGACTACGCCATGCTGGACGCCTCCGGCGTGGCGCAGGGCTTTGACGTGGCGCGCATGCAGTCGTACGAGGTGCACGGGCTGCGCGTGTCGTCCACGGCTGTGCGCGCCGCGCTGGCCGAAGGGCGCATGCGCGATGCGGCGGCGCTGCTGGGGCGGCCGTATTCGATCAGCGGCCACGTGGTGCACGGCCGCAAGCTGGGCCGCGCGCTGGCCGAAAGCACACCGGGCAAGGCGGACGGCTTTCGCACGCTCAACCTGCGCTTTTCGCGCCGCGCCCATGCCTGGAAGCCGGCCGCGAGCGGCATCTTCGTGGTCGAGGTGCACGGGCTGACCGACCGACCGCTGCCCGGCGTGGCCAACCTCGGCGTGCGGCCGTCGCTGGACCCGAACGATGTCAACGGCGGCCGGGTGCTGCTGGAGACCCACGTGCTCGACTGGCCGGCGCACCTGGGAAGCGAGGGGGCCTACGGTAAAATCATCCGCGTGGATCTGCTGCACAAACTGCACGACGAATTGCGCTATCACAGCCTGGCGGCGCTGACCGAAGGCATCGCGCGCGACTGCGCCGACGCGCGCGCCTGGCTGGCTGCGCGACACGGGCGAATTTGAAGGGGCGGCGGGCGCGCCCTTTCGCCCGCCAACGGCCCCAACTTCTTTTTTCATAGCGGCTTGCGCTTGTTCCATACGGACGAGAAGCTGCTTTCCCAAAGAACCCGCCATTCAACCGCCGAACGCAATAGACGCAAAACCGATTTTTTTCTGCGTTCTTTGCGAAACCTCCGCGCCCTTTGCGTTCAAGAAAAACGCGTCCACCCCATGAGCACCGACAACAAGACCGACTACCGCAAGACCCTGAACCTGCCCGACACGCCCTTCCCCATGCGCGGCGACCTGCCCAAGCGCGAGCCGGGCTGGATCAAGGAATGGGACGACACGGGCCTGTACAAGCGCCTGCGTGCGGCCCGCGCCGGGCGCGAAAAATTCATCCTGCACGACGGCCCGCCCTATGCCAACGGCCAGCTGCACGCCGGCCACGCGGTCAACAAGATCCTGAAGGACATGATCGTCAAGACGCGGCAATTGAAGGGCATGGACGCGCACTACGTGCCCGGCTGGGACTGCCACGGCCTGCCGATCGAGAACCAGATCGAAAAGCTGCACGGCCGCAACCTGAGCCGCGACGAGATGCAGGCCAAGGGCCGCGCCTACGCCACCGAGCAGATCGGCCTGCAGATGCAGGACTTCAAGCGCCTGGGCGTGCTGGGCGAATGGGACAACCCCTACAAGACGATGAACTTCGCCAACGAGGCGGGTGAACTGCGGCTGTTCAAGCGGCTGATCGAGCGCGGCTTTGTGTATCGCGGCCTCAAGCCCGTGTACTGGTGCTTCGACTGCGGATCGGCCCTGGCCGAGGCCGAGATCGAGTACCAGGACAAGAAGAGCAACACGGTGGATGTGGCGTTTGAAGCCGCCGAGCCCGACAAGCTGGCCGCCGCGTTCGGCCTGCCGAAGCTCGACAAGCCCGCCTTCATCGTCATCTGGACGACGACCGCGTGGACCATCCCCGCCAACCAGGCGCTCAACGTCGGCCCGCACATCGAGCACGCGCTGGTCGACACGCCCAAGGGCCTGCTCGTGCTGGCCAAGGCGCGGGTCGAGGACGCGCTGAAGCGCTATGGAATCGATGGCACCGTCATCGCGACAGCGATGGGTGACAAGCTGGGCGGCCTGAACTTCAAGCACCCGCTGTACGACGTCGACAAGGGCTACCAGCGCCTGTCGCCCGTCTACCTGGCCGACTACGCCACCGACACCGATGGCACCGGTATCGTGCACTCGGCGCCCGCCTACGGTATTGAAGACTTCAACTCGTGCGTGGCGCACGGTCTGGCGCACGCCGACATCCTGAACCCGGTGCAGGGCAAAGGCAGCTACGCGGCCGACTTTCCGCTGTTTGGCGGGCTGGACATCTGGAAGGCCGTGCCCGTGATCATCCAGGCGCTGGATGATGCCGGCCGGCTGCTGGCCACCAGCACCATCACGCACAGCTACCCGCACTGCTGGCGCCACAAGTCGCCGGTGATCTACCGCGCCGCGTCGCAATGGTTCGTGCGCATGGACGAAGGCGAAGGCGTGTTCACCAAGGACAAGGCGCCCGAAACCCTGCGCACGACTGCGCTGCGCGCTATCGAAAACACAGCGTTTTATCCGCCCAGCGGCAAGGCGCGCCTGCGCGACATGATCGCCGGCCGCCCCGACTGGGTCATCAGCCGACAGCGCGCCTGGGGCGTGCCGATTGCCTTCTTCCTGCACAAGGAAACGGACGAGCTGCACCCGCGCACCATGGAGATTCTCGACCAGGCGGCCGACATCATCGAACGCGGCGGCATCGAGGCCTGGAGCCGCGTGACGGCGGAAGCAATCCTGGGCGACGAAGACGCGCGCCACTACCGCAAGTTCAACGACATCCTCGAAGTGTGGTTCGACTCCGGCTCCACCTTCGAGCACGTGCTGTGCGGCACGCACCCGAACGAGCACCACACGAGCGGGCCGGAAGCAGATATGTATTTAGAGGGCCACGACCAGCATCGCGGCTGGTTCCACTCATCGCTCTTGTTGGCCAGCGCCATCCGTGGCCGCGCGCCCTACCGCAGCCTGCTCACGCACGGCTTCACGGTGGATGCACAGGGCCGCAAGATGAGCAAGTCGCTCGGCAACGGCATCGACTTGCAAGAAGCCAACAAGAAGTGGGGCGCCGAAATCCTGCGCCTGTGGGTGGCCGCCAGCGACTATTCGGGCGACATCGCGGGCGACGACAAGATCATGGCGCGCGTCATCGACGCCTACCGCCGCATTCGCAACACGCTGCGCTTTCTGCTGGCCAACACCAGCGACTTCGACCCGGCCAAGGATGCTGTGGCCGACGCCGACCTGCTGGAAATCGACCGCTGGATGCTGTCGCGCGCCGCCGAGTTTCAGGCCGATGTGCTGGCGCATTACGAGGTGTACGAGTTCCACCCCGTGGTCGCCAAGCTGCAGCTGTTCTGCTCGGAGGATCTGGGCGGCTTCTACCTGGACGTGCTGAAGGATCGGCTGTACACCACGGCGCTCCATTCGCTGGCGCGGCGCAGTGCGCAGACGGCGCTGTGGCGGCTCACGCAGGCGCTGCTGCGCTGGATGGCGCCGTTCCTCAGCTTCACCGCAGAAGAGGCGTGGAAGCTGGTGGGCCAAGGCGACTCGATCTTTCTGGAAGAGTTCTCCGAATTCGCCGCGCCCGACGCCGCGCTGCTGCAGAAGTGGGAACGCATCCGCGAAATCCGCGATGTGGTCAACAAGGACATCGAGGCTTTGCGCGAAAAAGGCGAAGTCGGCTCGTCACTGCAGTCCAACGTGGTCCTCACCGCGCCACCGGCCGACCATGAGCTGCTGGCCAGCTTGGGGGATGACATGAAGTTCGTCTTCATCACATCTGCTATCGAATTGAAAGCAGGTCACGCCCTATCCGTCAGCGCCAGCGCCTCTAAAGACGTGAAATGCGAGCGCTGCTGGCACTACACCGACGACATTGGCCAGAACGCGGAACATCCCACGATCTGCGGCCGCTGCATCAGCAACCTGTATGGCGCGGGCGAGACGCGCCACGTGGCGTGATCGGGCCAATTTCGTCATTCCCGCGCAGGCGGGAATCCATGCGTTCTGCGCGCGCTGCCCTGGATTCCCGCCTGCGCGGGAATGACGGAATTTTGCGCTCCATCGCACGTTAGACACGGACACGAATCTTCATGGCTCGAAGCAATTCCAAGGCCCCCCCACCTGACCCTTTGGCTCGCACTGGCCGCGCTGGTGGTGGTGCTGGACCAGTTCACCAAGCAGCTGATCCTGGGCAACTACCAGCTGGGTGACAGCACTTATGTGACGAGTTTCTTCAACGTCGTGCGCGCCCACAACACGGGCGCGGCGTTCTCTTTCCTGGACGGCGCGGGCGGCTGGCAGCGCTGGTTCTTCGTCGCGCTGGCCACGGCGGCGTCGCTGTTCATCGTCTGGCTGCTGCGCTCGCATCCGGGGCAGAAGCTGTTTGCCTTCTCACTCAGCATGATCCTCGGCGGCGCGGTCGGCAACGTGATCGACCGGCTGCTGCACGGCTACGTGGTCGACTTTCTCGACTTTCACTGGGCGTTCTTGAGCCCGATGTTCTATCGCGGGCACTTCCCGGCCTTCAACGTGGCCGATGCGGCCATCACGGCGGGGGCCATCGGGTTGATTCTGGATGAGCTGCTGCGGGTTCGGCGCGGGCGTTGAGCTTGCGATTCACGGCAAAAAGTATTACCCTTTGGATTTTGGTAATACAGTCGGCGTGAAATGAACACCACCACCATCACCATCAAAGGCCAGGTCACTGTGCCCAAGCACATCCGGGAAGCGCTGGGCTTGATGCCGGGAATGCAGGTCGGATTCACCCTCAACGACGCAGGTGACGTGGTGCTGCGTGCGCCCACCCGCCAGCCAGACGTCTCCACGGACCGCTTCGAAGCCGCGCGCGGCAGGGCCGACGTCAAATGGCGCACCCAGGACCTGATGAAACTGCTGCGCGCTGACTGATGCTGGTCGACACCAACGTCCTGGTCGATGTGCTGCAGGACGACCCCGACTGGGCTGACTGGTCCATCGCTCAGTTGCGTGCCCAGTCGCGCGTTCACCGATTGGTGATCAACCCGGTCATTTATGCCGAGTTGTCGCTGACCTTTTCGACGGCCGAGGCACTGGATGACACGCTGCACGACCTGCAATTGCCACTGATCGACATACCGAAGCCAGCGCTGTTCCTGGCAGGCAAGGCGTTTGCACAGTACCGCCACAGGGGAGGCACCAAGGGCAACGTCTTGGCAGATTTTTTCATCGGCGCGCATGCCGCGGTCGCCGGCTGGCCCATCCTGACGCGGGACGGAAGCCGTTATCGCAGCTACTTTCCGACCGTCACCTTGGTCTTGCCGTAGGCGAGGGTCACAGCGTCAACACCGTCGACCCCGTCGTCTGCCGCGCCTCCAGCGCCCTGTGCGCCGCTTGCACCTCGGCCAGCGGAAAACGCTGGTCGATGTGGATCTTGACCTGGCCGCTTTGCACGACGGCGAACAACTCGTCCGCCATGGCCTGGCAGCTTTCGCGCGTGGCGATGTGCGTGAACAGCGTGGCGCGAGTGACGTACAGGCACTTGGGCGCGAGGATGGCGGGGGCGAAGGGCGGCACGGGGCCGGACGCGTTGCCGAAGCTGGCCATCAGTCCGAAGGGGCGCAGGCACTGCAGCGAGCCTTCCCAGGTGTCCTTGCCGACCGAGTCGTAGACGACCTTCACGCCCCGGCCGCCGGTGATGTCCTTCACGCGGTCGGCGAAGTTTTCTGCTCTGTAGTTGATAGCGTGCGCCGCACCATTGGCGAGCGCCAGCGCACATTTTTCTTCTGAACCCGCGGTGGCGATCAGCTGGTAGCCCAGCGCCTTGGCCCACTGGCAGGCAATCAGGCCGACGCCGCCGGCCGCGGCGTGCCACAGCACGTGGTCGCCGGGCTGCAGGCCTTCGACGGGCAGCGTCTTGCGCAGCAGGTATTGCACCGTCAGACCCTTCAGCATCATGGCGGCGCCGGTCTCGAAGGCGATGTCGTCGGGCAGCTTGCACACGGCCAGCGCGGGCATGACGCGTGCTTCGCTGTAGCTGCCGGGCGGGTTGCTGGCGTAGGCCGCGCGGTCGCCCGCCTTCAGGTGCGTCACGCCCTCGCCCACGGCTTCGACAATGCCGGCGCCCTCCATGCCCAGCGTCAGCGGCATGGGCAGGCTGTAGAGGCCGGTGCGCTGGTAGACGTCGATGTAGTTCAGGCCGATGGCCTTGTGGCGGATGCGGATCTGGCCGGGGCCGGGCTCGCCCACGGGCACATCGACCAGTTGCATTTCTTCGGGCCCGCCCGCGCGGGTGATTTGAACGGCCAGGGGCATCGCGAATTTCCTCATGTTGTGTCAGTCCGCGATGGTGCCACGAAGCGCCATCGGCACGCAGCGTACATCGGCTTTGCGCCGCGCATGACAGGGCGATTCACGAAGCGGGAACTATAAAATTCATAGCTACTTGATCAATGTGCGCAGGCGCTCAGGGCCGATTTGATTCATAAAACGGGCCCGCTGCGCATGCCGCCATCCGCTACAGTGCGGCCTTCATGACCAGCGCCCGACTCACGCCCGCCACCGCTGCACTGCTGACGCTGCCGCCCCTGCTGTGGGCGGGCAACGCGGTGGTCGGTCGGATGGTGGCCGATCTGGTGCCGCCGGTGACGCTGAACTTTTTGCGCTGGGTGTTGGCCTTTGCCATCTTGCTGCCACTGGGCGGCTGGGTGCTGCGGCCGGGCAGCGGGCTGATGCGCCACTGGCGGCGCTTTGCGTTGCTGGGCCTGCTGGGCGTGGGGCTGTACAACGCGCTGCAGTACCTTGCGCTGCACACTTCGACGGCGCTGAACGTGACGCTGGTGGGCTCCAGCATGCCGTTGTGGATGATGGGGCTGGGCCGGCTGTTCTTTGGGGCCTCAGTCACGCGGGCGCAACTTCTGGGTGCGCTGCTGTCGATGGTGGGCGTGGCCGTGGTGCTGTCGCGCGGCGACTGGGCGCAGCTGGCGCGGCTCAGGCTGGTTCCCGGCGATGTGTACATGCTGCTGGCCACCATCGGGTGGGCGTGGTATTCATGGTTGCTGGCGCAGCGCGCCGAGCCCGACCGCCTGCGCGCCGACTGGGCGGGCTTTTTGCTGGCGCAGGTCGTGTTCGGCCTGGGCTGGTCGGCCCTGATGACGGCTGGCGAGTGGGCGTTGACCGACGCGCGCATCCAGTGGGGCTGGCCGCTGGCGGCGGCGCTGCTGTTCGTGGCGGTGGGGCCGGCGGTGCTGGCCTATCGCTGCTGGGGCCTGGGCGTGCAGCGCGCGGGGCCGACGGTGGCGGGCTTTTTCGGCAACCTGACGCCGCTGTTCGCCGCCGTGATGTCGACATTGTTCCTGGGCGAGGCGCCGCGCCTGTACCACGCGCTGGCGTTTGCACTGATCGTGGCGGGCATTCTGGTGTCTGCCCGCCGTTGAAGACATGAGCACGCCCCCGCCCACCCCTCTGCCCACCCCCCACCGGCTGGATGCGCTGGCTGCCGGGCCTGCACGTGCTGCGGCATTACCAGCGCGACTGGCTGCCGCGCGACGTGGTGGCGGGGCTGGTGCTGTCGGCCATCCTGGTGCCGGTGGGCATGGGCTACGCCGAGGCGGCGGGCGTGCCGGCCATCCACGGGCTGTACGCCACCATCGTGCCGCTGCTGGTGTACGCGCTGCTGGGGCCCAGCCGCATCATGGTGCTGGGGCCGGATTCGACCCTGGCCGCCGTCATCGCCAGCCTGATCCTGCCGCTGGCCGGCGGCAGCGTGGAGCGCGCCGTCGCCCTGTCGGGCGTGCTGGCGCTGATGACCGGCGGCTTTCTGCTGCTGATCGGCTTTGCGCGGCTGGGCGTGATGGCCGATTTGTTCTCCAAGCCGATCCGGCTCGGCTTCTTCAACGCCATCGCGCTGACGGTGATGATCAGCCAGTTGCCCAAGCTGATGGGCTTTTCGGCCACCGTCAACGGCTCGCTGCCGCGCCTGATCGAGATGGTGCAGGGCTTTCTGGACGGGCGTGGCAACCCGGCGGCCATGGCCATCGGGGTCGGCTGCCTGGCGCTGATCCTGGCCGTGCGGCGCTGGCGGCCGCAGTGGCCGGGCGTGCTGATGGCGGTGGTGCTGGCCACCACGCTGTCGGCGCTGCTCGATCTGTCGGCCACGGCGGGGCTGGATGTGATCGGCCCGGTACCGCACGGCCTGCCGGTGCTGACGCTGCCCATCGCCACCGTCACGCTGGAAGACCTGCGCGTGCTGGCGCCGGGCGCGGCCATCATCGCGCTGCTGGCGTTTGCCGACACCAGCGTGCTGTCGCGCGCGCTGGCCAAGCGCAGCGGCACGCGCGTCAACCCCGACCAGGAGATGCTGGCGCTGGGCAGCGCCAACATCGCCACCGGGCTGATGCAGGGTTTTCCGATCAGCAGCAGCAATTCGCGCACACCGGTGGCCGCCAGCGCCGGCGCGCAGACGCAGCTGGCCAACCTGGTGGGTGCCGCCGTCATCGCGCTGCTGCTGGTGCTGGCGCCCGGCCTGCTGAAGGACATGCCGCAGGCGGCGCTGGGCGCGGTGGTCATCACCGCCTGCATCTCTTTCACCGACTGGCCGGGCATGCTGGCGCTGCTCAGGCAGCGGCGTGTCGAATTCATGCTGGCGGCGGTGAGCTTTCTGGGCGTGGTGTTCTATGGCGTGATCGAAGGCATCGCCGGCGCCATTGCGCTGTCGCTGCTGGTGATGGTGTGGAACGCCTGGCATCCCTACCACACGGTGCTGGTACGCATCGACGGCATGAAGGGCTATCACGACGCCGCACGCCACCCCGAGGGTCGCTTCGTGCCGGGGCTGGTGCTGTTCCGCTGGGACGAGCAACTGTTCTTTGCCAACGCCGACCTGTTTCGCGAAGCGGTGCTGCAGGCGGTGGCCGACGCGCCCACGCCGACGCGGCAGGTCATCGTGGCCGCCGACGCGGTGAACGACATCGACGTCACCGCCGCCGACATGCTGGGCGAGCTGGACCACGAGCTGGAAGCGCGCGGCATCGACCTGCAGTTTGCCGGCCTGAAGGGCCACGTGCGCGACCTCATCATGCGCTACGGGCTCAGCCCGCGCTTCGACGCCGACCACTTTCACCCCACGGTGGGCAACGCCGTCAACGTGTACCGGGCGCGGCACGGCGTGAAGTGGCGCGACTGGGACGAGTAAGGCAAGTCACGGCCGCCGCCTACAGCAGCGCGGCAACCGTGTGCCTACACTGCCGGCTTGCTTCAACCCACCCCAAGAGAGGAGCCGCCATGGCACTGAACCTGACCGACGACGAACTGCAACTGCTGGCCTCGCTGCCGCAATCCATCGGCTCGGCCGTGGCCTTTGCCGGCCGCAGCGGGCTGTTCGGCACCGGCAAGGAGATGTTCGCCAGCGGCCAGGCGCTGATGGCGGGCGCCAAGGACTACCCCGGCAACGAACTGATCCAGGCCATCGTGCCCGATCCGAATGCCGCCGACAAAAGCGCCGAACTGGCCCAGGCCCGCAAGACGCGCGACTGGGCCATGGCCCGCATGAAGGCCAAGGGCATCACCTCGGCCGAGAAGCTGACCGCGCAGACGCTGGAAGACGCCCGCGAAGCCGCGCAACTGCTGGACAGCAAGGTCGACCCCGCGCAGGCCGCGCAGTACCGCCAGTGGGCGCTGGGCGTGGCCGACAAGGTGGCCATGGCGTCGACCGAGGGCGGCTTTCTGGGCTTTGGCGGCACGCGCCTGTCGGACGACGAGAAGAAAGTCATCGCCGACCTGCGCGGCGCGCTGGGCGCGTAAGGGACGACGCACCGCGACCGAATCCAGAAGGGAGCAGGTCGCGAGCCTTTACGGTGGCGCCGCAGCGCGCTATCGATGACATAGCGACCACTCATCGGCCAAATGGCCGCGGAGCAGGCCACGCCAGGCCGCCCGAGCCGGGGTTCCCCCGGCGACCAGCGGCGTCCCCCTGTGGGGGAAGGCGCGTGAGCGCCACAGGGGGAGCTTCAATAGGTGCCTGGGTACGCCCCGCCATCGGGCAGGATGTTCTGCCCCGTCAGGTAAGCCGCCTGCTGGCTGCACAGGAAGGCGCAGATGGCGCCAAACTCTGCCGGCGTGCCAAACCGGCGCGCCGGAATCTGCCCCTGCTGCGCGGCGCGGATGTCTTCAATCGGCTTGCCGGTCTTCTGCGCTGCAGCCTGCATGGTGCCCTTCAGGCGGTCGGTGTCGAACTTGCCGGGCAGCAGGTTGTTGATGGTCACACCCTTGGCGGCGATCTCGGGGTTGCGCGCCAGCCCCGCCACAAAGCCCGTCAGCCCCGAGCGCGCGCCGTTGGACAAGCCCAGGATGTCGATCGGCGCCTTCACCGCGCTCGACGTGATGTTGACGATGCGCCCGAAGCCTCGCGCCAGCATGCCGTCGAGGGTGGCCTTGATCAGCTCGATGGGCGTCAGCATGTTGGCGTCGATGGCCTTGATCCACGCGTCGCGGTCCCAGTCGCGGAAGGCGCCGGGTGGCGGCCCGCCGGCGTTGGTGACCACGATGTCGAAGTCCTGGCGCACCGCGAACACCGCCGCGCGACCCTCGGGCGTCGTGATGTCGGCAGCCACGAATTGCACGTCAGCGCCTGTCCTGCCTGCGTTGGCAGCTCTTATTTCTGAAGCAGCCGCCGCCAGCGCGTCGGCGCCACGCGCCACCATCAGCACATTGACGCCCTCCGCCGCCAGCGCCTCGGCGCAGCCGCGCCCCAACCCCTTGCTGGCGCCGCACACCAGCGCCCATTTTCCTTTGATGCCCAGATCCATGTCGATAACCCACTGCAGATCGAAAGCGTGAATTCTGACCCACGCCGGCACACCACGCTGGAGCGCGCGGCACTTCGTGGCGAATTACAATTGCAACACAAGTCCCTCGCCAAGAACCCGCCATGCGCACCGCCACATTGCCCGCTGTCCGCGTCACCCCCGAAACACGTGTGCTGATCGAATCAGCACTGCGCGAGGGCGAAACGCTGTCCACCTTCATTGAGCAGGCGGCAGCGCAGCATGCGCGTTGGCGCAAGGAGGACGAGGCCTTTTACGCGCGCGGCCTGGCGGCGGCCCAACGGCTGGACGCAGGTGGTCCATCGATCACGGCGGATCATTCGCTAGCGCGGTTGCGCGTCAGGGCGGCACAGGCCTTCGGCAAGCCGCTGAAATAGGCCATCGTGAACAGTTATCGCGTGAGCCTTGCTCCCGAGGCGCAAGACGACTTGGAGCGCCTGTTTGACTTTGCGCTGGACGCGGGCGATGAGGCGTTTGCGCACCGTGTGATTGACACGTTGGAAACCGCTTTCCAACTGCTGCGCACCCTGCCCTACAGTTGCCGCAAGGCGGCTAATGGTGCGTTGGGTCCGTTGTGGCGCGAATTGGTGATTCCGGTCGGCAGCACCGGCTACGTAGCCCTGTTCCGCATCGTACCGCCGGAACACGTCCAGATACTCGCTTTGCGGCACCAGCGCGAAAGCGACTATCGCTAGCCGCTTGTGCGAGCGGCCTGCATGCGCCGCATGCCTAGCATCCCCAGCAGACTTGACAAGGCGAGCAGCGCCCACTCGCCCAGCGTGGGCACCGGCGTCACTGAACTGGCACCGGCCGTGGACTCCACTGGGCCATTCGGGTCAATGATCGAGCCATTCGCCGCCCAGTCGTCATCGCCCAGTTGCCCGTCGGCCACGGTAAAGGTGGCGGTATGGCCGCTTACGGCAAGCGCGGTGGGGGCAAAGTAGCTGCTGGCGGCAGCGCCGCTGCTCGCCTTGCCGTACTTGGTGTAGCCGCTCACGGGCTTGGGCCAGGTCACGCTCATGGCCACCGGCGTGGTGTCGCAGCCGATCAGCTTGAACTTGAACATGCCCTGCGCCAGCGTCTGGCCCGGCGGTGGTGGCGCCGGGGCGGCAATGAAGGCGGTGTTGGCCACATCAAACCGGCAGGTGCTGCCACCACCGGTGAAGCTGGCGCTGGCCAGCCCAGCTTTGCCGCCGGCAGGAGGCACAGTGGTGCCACTGAAGGTGGTGATAGCGGTGTAACTGGCAGTCACGGTGCAGGCAGCCGTCACCGGGCCGGTGGTGTAAGACGCACTGGCGCCTGCCATGCCGCCGCAGCCAGCGACATCCGATAACGTGAAGCCGGCGTTGGTGCTGACGGTGCATGTCGCTGTCTGGCCATGGGTCACCGGGCTGGGCGCGCAGGTCACCGTGCCGCCGGCCGCCGGGCTGGCGGTACCGGTCACGGCGTAGGTGTTTTGGGTGAAGGTGGCGGTCAACGCCTTGTTGGTTTGAATGTTGCTCAGGTTGCACGCGGCCCCGCTGCAGTCGCCGCTGAAGGCGCTGAAGGTGTAGCCGGTGCTGGCGGTGGCCGTGCAGTTGCTGCTGCCGTTGTAGTTGACAGAAGTGGGCGAGCACCGGACGGTGCCGCCCTCGGGCGGGCTGGCCGTGCCGGTGATCGAATATGTATTCTGCGTAAACGTGGCCGTGACGGTGCAGGCGGCGGTCACAACGCCCGTGGTGTACGGCGAAATGCCGCTGGCCGTACCACCGCAGCCGGAGATTTGGCTGAGCGCATAGCCGGGATTGGCCGTTGCCGTGCAAGACGTCGTCTGGCCGTGCGTCACCGGACTGGTACACGACACGCTGCCGCCGGCAGCCGGGTCAGCCGCGCCGGTGACGGCATACGTGTTCTGCGTGAATGTCCCCGTAACCGTCTTGTTGGCTTGAATATTCGTCAAATTGCATGTGGCTCCGATGCAATCGCCGCTGAAAGCGCTGAAGGTATAGCCTGGGCTGGCTGTCGCCGTGCAACTACTGGTGCCGTTGTAGGTCATGGATGAGGGCAAACACGTGACCGTGCCACCCGCAGCCGGGCTGGCCGTGCCGGTGACGGTGTAAGTGTTCTGCGTGAAGGTGCCGGTCACCGCCTTGTTGGCCTGAATGTTCGTCAGGTTGCACATGGTGCCGCTGCAATCGCCGCCGAAGAAGCTGAAGGTGTAGCCGGGGCTGGCGCTGGCGGTGCAAGTGCTGCCGCCGCCGTAGGTAACCGACGCGGGCGCGCACGACACGCTGCCGCCCACAGCCGGGCTGGCGGTGCCGGTGATGGCGTAGGTGTTCTTGGTGAACGTGGCCGTCACGGTGCAGGCACCGGTCACGGCACCCGTGGTGTAGGGCGAAGCACTGCCCACCGCGCCGCCACAGCCGGATATCTGGCTCAGCGTGTAACCCGCGTTGGCAGCCGCGGTGCAGGTGGTGGTCTGCCCGTGCGTGACTGGGCTATTGCACATTACGACCCCTGCGGCAGGGTCGGATACACCGATGACAGGGAATTTAGTTATTAAGGCGTCGAATGAATGTCCACCACGCACTAACCGCATAGTGATCGGCTCGCTAGATAGACCAGCACCCTCCCCCAAACCAACTTTCTTGATAAATCCGCTGTTGAAGCTCATCACCCAAACCGCCGTATATTCGCTATAAAATGTGGAAGACCAAAACTCCCAATCTAGGTAATTTGGAAAAGCCTCTGCATTTATAATAGCCCCAGATTTTATTTCAGTAAAAAGACTATCCAACTCTTTAATATTTGGCAGCCGCCAATCACTATAGTCTTTATAATTCATATTGTTTGCTGCCGCCGCAGCCGTAAGCGCTTGTTTCCAACTATATCCAGTAGCTCGCCCCGAGCGACAATCGGGGCCACTCAAGCCATAGGAGCAGCGATCCCAAACTAAGCCAGTAGCGCTATCAATGACCGTTCCATCGCCATTATTGATAAAAATTGCTTGCGCAGATGTTGTAAAAAACAACGCTGACAGGCAAACCAATACTATTGTCAAGTAATTTTGAATAGATTTCTTTAACATCATGGGCGATCTATCGGTATAATCAAATCAACAGCCGGTTTTATATTAATAGTCTTATTGTCTTTTTTAATAGGGTGTATTATATTTATTTAGTTCCCGATAGCTCTGATAAGACGAATACTGGAGCTATAGTCAAGGCTGGTTATGAACCCACTCCCGTCTTTGAAGTCCATAGCCCAAACTCTTCCAGTTTCAGGTTGAAAGAAAAAATCCCCAGTTAGATAAAAAGCGCTGTTCGTCAAAGGAAAATAATCACTATCAATTGCAGGATTCCAAACGCCGTAATTCACGATGGACAACAGTTCTCGTCGCGTGGGCAGGCGCCAGCCGCTGCTGTAGCCGCATCGCGTGGCGCTGTTGTGGCCGGCGTTCGGGTAGGCGGCGGCGGCAGCAGCCGTCCAAGTGGCGGTTTGAGTTTGCAGCGACCAGACGAGGCCAGTAACGTTGTCGCGCGTGCAGGCCCAGTCGGTGGTGGGGGTGGCGCTGGCGGTTCCGGTACCATTGGCCACCAGGGTGCCGGTGCAGCCGGCCGTGCCTTCGGCAGCGCCATTCCAGCAAATGCGGGTGAAGTCAAATCCCGCCGCGCCGCCGCCCACCTTGCTGAGCGCGCCGAACGTAGCCTGTGCGTCGCGGCCAAAGCGGCCGTCCTGGCGGGGGTAGGCCGCGGTATCGCCGGTGTTGGTGGCGGTGCAGGCGACCAAACTGGTGCCGTCAAAGCACCGCGACTGGCCGGTGTCGTTGAGCGGCGCGGTTTGAGGGTAGGCCGTGCTGTGCACGAACAGGGCGGCCAGCGCCATGAGGATGCTGGACGCGGCGCACAGGACACGGGTTGGGGTGTGGGTCATGCAGTCGGTTCCCTTAGCTTCAAGGTGTTGGCTTGTGCGCGCGTGAATCGTGTTTTACGGGCGCCAGTCGCCTGCATTCATTGTTCCTGCCAAGCCAGCTGTTGTCCTCCCATATTCATGTGATGCGGCTGAGCGGGTTTGCGGTAGCGGAACGGCGTGGGGTGGGATGGGATGGCCCATCTTCGCGCGAGGGCGGCGGGCGGACAATCCGCCATTCGTTGGGTTGGCCGCAACGAAAGTTGCAGATACGACCCTAAAAATAGCCCGGACAACCGGGCAGGCCTGATCACCAATGCGGGAATACCAGCCGAATCAGGCGAGCCGCAACGGGCTAACGCCCCGCCCGGCTGAACATGAAGATACCCGCCACCACCAGCGCCGTGCCCGCCGCCAGCCAGGGCGTGAAGGGCTCACCCAGGATGACGATGCCCATGGCGATGGTCGACAGCGGGCCGATCATGCCGACCTGCGACGCCAGGCTGGGGCCCAGGCGCTCGACGGCCATCATCACCATCAGCACGGGCGCGGCGGTGCACAGCGTGGCGTTGAGCACCGACAGCCAGATCACCTCGGGCGCCACCTGCGCGGCGGCCATCGGCTTGACGAGGAGAAACTGCACGATGCAGCACACGCAGGCGACCGCCGTCGCCAGGCCCACCAGGCGCAGCGAGCCCAGGCGCTGCACAAATTCGCCACTATAAAAAAGATAAAGCGCGTAGGTGAAGGTGGAGATGAACACCAGCAGCGCGCCCCACGCCGTGGCGCCGGTGGGCGCGATGCGCAGTTCCAGCCCAAACACCGTCAGCGCGCCGGCGTAGCTGACCGCGGTCGCCAGCAGGTGCCCGCGCGTGATGCGCCGGCCGCGCAGCGCCCAGCCGAGCAGCAGCACCAGCGTGGGGCCGAGGTAGAGGATCAGCCGCTCCAGGCTGGCCGTGATGTACTGCAGCCCCGCAAAGTCGAGCATGCTGGACAGGTAGTAGCCGATGAAGCCCAGGCCCAGCACGCCGGCCCAGTCGCGCCGGCTGAGCGGCGGCTTGCCGCGCCCGGCCCACCACGCCATGACGACGAAGAACGGCAACGCAAACAGCATGCGGTACATGATGAGCGTGACCGCGTCCACGCCGTAGCGGTAGGCCAGCTTGACGATGATTGCCTTGCCGCTGAAGCAGATGGCGCCCGCGGCCGCCAGCACCAGGCCGATTGCTCTTTTATTGATAGCTTCAGGCGCTTTGACGGCGGGCGCTAGAGCCACTTTCAACCCTGAATCCCCCCCGCACACCGCCCGCCCTCAGAACCCCGCCACCAGCCCGTCGCGCCGCGCGTCGCTGGCGGCGATGTAGCCCTCGGTCTTGGGGTCGCCCGCGCGCCAGATGAACTGGCCGGCGCCGAAGTCCTGGTAGCTGTCGTTGATGACGTCGATCTGGTGGCCGCGTGCCACCAGGCCTTGCACGGTGGCAGGGTCCAGGCTGGCTTCGACGTTGATCGACAGGCCCTGGTTGTAGCGCCAGCGCGGCGCGTCGCACGCGGTCTGGGGGTTCTGGTGGTAGTCGAGCATGCGCACCAGCGTCTGCATGTGGCCCTGCGGCTGCATGTTGGCGCCCATCACGCCATAGCTCATCTGCGGCTGGCCGCCTTTGGTGAGAAACGCGGGGATGATGGTGTGAAACGGCCGCTTGCCGGGCGCCACCACGTTGGGGCTGGCGGTATCCAGGCTGAAGCCGTAGCCCCGGTTCTGCAGGCTGATGCCGTAGGTCGGCTCGACGCAGCCTGAGCCAAAGCCCATGTAGTTGCTCTGGATGAAGCTGACCATCATGCCGTCTTCATCGGCCGTGGTGAGGTAGATGGTGCCGCCCTTGGCCGGGTTGCCGGCACCGAAGTCCTGCGCGCGCTGCATGTCGATGAGTCTGGCACGGCGCTTGAGGTAGGCGCCATCGAGCATTTGCGCGGGGGTCACCGCCATCGACGACGGCTCGGCCACGTAGCGGTAGACGTCGGCAAAGGCCAGCTTCATGGCCTCGATCTGCAGGTGCTGCGAATCGACGCCGTCCACCGGCAGGCCGGCAACGTCGAAGTGCTCCAGGATGCCCAGCGCGATCAGCGCCGCAATGCCCTGGCCGTTGGGGGGGATCTCGTGCAGCATGTGGCCACGGTAGTCCTGGCCGATGGGCGTGACCCATTCGGGCTGGTAGTCGGCGAAATCTGCCAGCTGGTGCGCGCCGCCGTGGGCCTGCGACATGGCGCACAGTGCGGCGGCGATCTCGCCCCGGTAAAAGGCTTCGCCCCCGCTGTCGGCAATGGCGCGCAGGCCGCGCGCGGCGGCCTTGAACTGGAACAGCTCGCCCACCTTGGGCGCGCGGCCCCAGGGCAGAAAGTTGTCGGCAAAGCCCGGCAGCCCCTGCAGCTCGGGCGTGGCGGCGGCCCACTTCTGCTGCACCACCACTGGCACCAGGTAGCCACGCTCGGCGATCTCGATGGCGGGCTGCATCAGATCGGCGAAGGGCAGCTTGCCGAAGCGCCTGGACATCGCCGCCCAGCCTGCCACCGCGCCGGGCACGGTGACGGTGTCGAAGCCGCGTTTGGCGAAATGGACGGCATCGGCGCCGAATTTGCCGCGCAGATAGTCCAGCGTCCAGGCGCGCGGCGCGCGGCCCGAGGCATTGAGGCCGTGCAGTTGCTGGCCGTCCCACAGGATGCAGAAGGCGTCGCTGCCCAGGCCGTTGCTGACCGGCTCGACGATGGTCATGGCGGCGGCGGTGGCCACGGCGGCGTCGACCGCGTTGCCACCCTGCTGCAGCATGCGCAGGCCGGCCTGCGCGGCCAGCGGGTGCGAGGTGGCGACCACGTTGCGCGCGAAGACCGGCAGGCGCGTGCTGGTGTAGGGGTTGGCGTAGCTGAAGGACATGGCGTTACTTTCGGCGCGTGCGCGGGCCGGGCGGCGTCGCGCGATGAACGGTGGGCTTATTCGGTGGTGATCTTGCGTTCGACCACGATGCGCTTCCACTTGGCAGCGTCCTGCGCGACCATGCGCGCAAACTGCGCGGGCGTGCCGCCGGCAGTGTCGATGCCCAGCTTGGCCAGCCGCGCCTTCAGGTCGGGCTCGGCCAGCACTTCGTTGGCGGCCTGGTTGACGCGCGCCACCACGTCGGGCGGCAGGCCCCGCGGGCCATACAGGCCGAACCAGGTGTTCGATTCGAAGCCGGGCAGCACCTCGGCGATGGCGGGCAACTCGGGCGCCAGCGGCGTGCGCTTGGCCGACGTGACGCCCAGCGCGCGCAGGCGCCCGTCGCGCACGTGCGGCAGGCCGGTGGGCAGCGAGTCGAACAGCACGTCCAGCTTGCCGCTGGCCAGGTCGGGAATCGCCAGCGCCGTGCCCTTGTACGGGATGTGCACCACGAACACCCCCGCCTGCGACTTGAACAGTTCGGCCGTCAGCTGGACGATGGTGCCGATGCCGCTGGACGCGTAGTTGAGCTGACCCGGCTTGGCCTTGGCCAGCGCGATCCATTCGGCCACCGTGCGCGCGGGCGAACTGTTGGGCACCAGCATGATGCTGGGCGCGTCGCCCAGGTGCACGATGGGGGTGAAGTCGCGCACCGGGTCATAAGGCAGGCGCGTGCTGACGCTGGGGCCGATGGAATGCGTGCTGGACGTGGTCAGCAGCAGCGTGTAGCCGTCGGCGGGGGCCTTGGCCGCCAGGTCGGAGCCCAGCGCGCCGCCGGCGCCGGGGCGGTTCTCGACCACCAGCGGCTGGCCCAGCTTTTCGCCCAGGCGCTGCGACACGGCCCGCGCGAACAGGTCGGTCGCCCCGCCGGCCGGAAACGGCACCAGCAGGCGAATCGGCTTGGCAGGGTAGGCCTGCGCCCAGGCGCCGGCCGAGCCGAATGCCAGCGGCGCCAGTGACAGCAGCGTGCGTCGTTTCATGTGTCGTGCTCTCCAATGATGCGGTGGTGAACTTTCTTGATCATCCACCAGACCCCCAGCGCCACCAGGGGCACCGAGATGGCGGTGGTGATTTCGGTGCCCAGCGGCCAGCCGAGCTTCTGCGCGCCCTTGACCAGGTAGCCGATCAGGCCGACCACATAGTAGGTAATCGCCGCGACCGACAGGCCTTCCACCGTCGACTGCAGCTGCAGTTGCAGGCCCTGCCGGCGGTTCATGGCGCCCAGCAGTTCGCGGCTGCTTTGCTGCTGGCCGACTTCGACGCGCGTGCGCAGCAGCCCGCTGACCCGTTCGATGCGTTGCGACAGCGCGGCCTGGCGCCGGTCGGCCGATGCGCAGGTGTGCATGGCGGGCAGCAGCCGCCGCTGCATGAAGTCGTGCAGCGACTGCATGCCTTCGATGCGCGTCTCGGCGATGTCGGCCAGCCGCTGTTCGACCAGGCTGAAATACGCCGCGCTGGCCGAAAAACGCGTGTGCGTGGCGGCATAGCGGCTTTCCAGTCCCGCAGCCAGGCGCGTCAGGCGGTCGAGCAGCAGCGGCTCGTCGGCCGCCGCGGCGTCGCGCACCTGCTCGGCCAGCTGGGCCAGGTCCGACTCGGCGCTGGCGAGCCAGGCCACGGTCTCGCGCGCAGCGGGCAGCCCCATCAGTGCGGCCATGCGGTAGGTTTCGATGTCGAGCAGGCGCTGCACCAGCCGGCCCAGGCGGCGCGGCGACACCTTGCCCGGCGCCGTCTCGCCCACCAGCACCAGCACGCGGATGCTGCCGTCGGCCTGCAGGCGCATGTCGGTGTGCAGGTCGGAGCTGCCGCTGACGACGGTGGACCCCGTGACGCTGCCCGCATCGAACAGCCGGCCCACGGCGGCGGCGCCGTCGATGGCGTGGCGCGGCACCGCCCACACGTCCACCTGCGTCAGCGCGTGCCCCGGCAGTGCGCGCCGCCAGGCTGGGGGCACCGTGAGGTCAGCGGCCTGCGGCTCGCCCTGGCCGAGCGCCAGGATCTCGTCGGCGCTCATCTCGCGCAGGAAGGTCCACGACACGAATTCGGTGTGCAGTTCCCACCGCAGGTCGAACCCCGGCAGCCGGGCGCGGAAGAAGTTGACGTCGTCGGACGGCGGCTCGATGCCGGCGCTGGCCAGCAGCTCGCCCAGGTGCACGCGGCTGCCCTGGCGCGCCGCGCCGTCGGCCCACATCACGTAGTGGACGATGGCCAGCGGCGCCTGTAGCGCCTCGGGCGGCCGCGCATGCACTTCACCGTGCAGGTCGGCGCGGGAAGGAAGTGGGGTCAGCATGGTGGACGTTGTGGCATGGCGGGCAAGCGCGCATTGTGGCCGACGGCCAAAGCCCGTGCGCGGCGGCGCGCTTGAAAGCAAAACGGCGCCCGAGGGCGCCGTTTTGCCACAGACCGCGCGCGGACGTCAGTCCTCGACGAAGGCGTCCTCGCGGCTCTTCTTGACAGCGGGCAGCAGCACGATGATCAGCAGCGCCGCCGCCAGGGCCAGCAGCGTGGCCGACAGCGGCCGCGTGACCAGCACGCTCCAGTCGCCGCGCGACAGCAGCAGCGCGCGCCGCAGGTTCTCCTCCATCATCGGCCCCAGGATGAAGCCCAGCAACAGCGGCGCCGGCTCCATGCCCAGCTTGATGAAGATGTAGCCGATGATGCCGAACCAGCCCACCATCCACACGTCCCAGGTGTTGTTGTTGGTGGAGTACACACCGATGGCGCAGAACAGCACGATGGCCGGGAACAGCCAGCGATACGGCACCGTCAGCAGCTTGATCCACAGGCCGATCAGCGGCAGGTTCAGGATGATCAGCATCAGGTTGCCAATCCACATCGAGGCGATCAGGCCCCAGAACAGCTCGGGGTTGCTGGTCATCACCTGCGGGCCGGGCTGGATGTTGTGGATGGTCATGGCACCCACCATCAGCGCCATCACGGCGTTGGGCGGAATGCCCAGCGTCAGCAGCGGGATGAACGAGGTCTGCGAGCCGGCGTTGTTGGCCGATTCGGGCGATGCCACGCCGCGGATGTTGCCCTTGCCGAAGGGCACTTCGCCCGGCTTCAGCTTGGTCTTCTTCTCGATGGTGTAGGCCGCGAAGGCCGACAGCATGGCGCCACCGCCCGGCAGGATGCCCAGCGCCGAACCCAGCATGGTGCCGCGCAGGATGGCCGGCAGCATCAGCTTCCAGTCTTCCTTGGTCGGGTAGATGTGCTCGACCTTGCCGGTGAACACTTCGCGCTGCTCGGGCGGATGCGACAGGTTGGCGATGATCTCGCCGTAGCCGAACACGCCCATGGCGATGACGATGAAGCCGATGCCGTCGGTCAGTTCGGGAACGTCGAAGCTGTAGCGCGCCACGCCCGAGTTGACGTCGGTGCCCACCAGGCCCAGCAGCAGGCCCAGCACGATCATGCCGATGGCCTTGACCAGCGAACCCGACGCCAGCACCACCGCGCCGATCAGGCCCAGGATCATCAGCGAGAAATATTCGGCCGGACCGAAGGCGAAGGCCACCTCGGTCAGCGGCACCGCGAACGCCGCCAGAACCAGCGTGCCGAAGCAGCCTGCCAGGAACGAGCCGATGCCCGCCGCCGCCAGCGCCGGCCCCGCCCGGCCCTTGCGCGCCATCTGGTAGCCGTCGATCACCGTCACCACCGACGACGATTCGCCCGGCAGGTTGACCAGAATGGCCGTGGTGGAGCCGCCGTACTGCGCGCCGTAGTAGATACCGGCCAGCATGATCAGCGCGGCCACGGGGGGCAGCGCGTAGGTGGCGGGCAGCAGCATGGCGATGGTGGCCACCGGGCCGACGCCCGGCAGCACGCCAATCAGCGTGCCCAGAAAGCAGCCGATGAAGGCGTAGAGCAGGTTCTGCATCGTGAAGGCGACGCCGAACCCCATTGTCAGGTTGGTGATCAGATCCATGGTGTGCGCCTCGTTCAGCCGTTGATGAAGGTGGGCCAGACCTGGAACTGCAGTTTCAGGCCCCAGACGAAGGCGAACCAGCTCAATGCCGCCAGCAGGATGGCGAGGATCAGCACCTCGACGAACTTGAACTCGGTGCCGGCCAGCGCCGCCACGAAAGTCAGCACGAAGATGGCGATGATCAGCCCCATCGCCGGAATGCCCAGCGCGGGCCAGCCGCCCAGCAGGATGCCGAACAGGAAGTTGGACGCGATGATGAACAGCAGCGGCTTCCAGGCCCATTTGCCGATCTTGTCGCCGTCCGGTGTCTCCACCACCAGCGACTGGAACAGCACGATGCCGCCGATGACGGCCAGCACGATGCCCAGCAGCAGCGGGAAGTAGCCTGGGCCCATGCGGGCGCCGTCACCGATGTTGTAGTTGGTCGCGCCCCAGGCGAACGCGATACCGATCAGCATGTACAGCAGCCCGGCGAAGAAGTCTTTCTGACTCTTGATGCGCACGGTTGGTCTCCTCGAATAATGACAGCGCGAATTGTCACCAACGAAGAGCCTCTGGGCGATGTGGATTTCACCTACCCCGGCGCAGGGATAACCCTAGTTGCGCACAGCGCATGGCGCGCGCAAGGCAAGAGGTGCGGAACGCGCCTGCCGGCACGTGCAGCGCGGCTCGCGTGTTCAGTCCAGCGGCGGCGTGGCGGCGATGACTTCCTGCAACGTGGTCAGGCCTTCGGCGGCGCGCAGGGCACCGGCCAGCCGCAGTGGCTGCATGCCATCGGTCACGGCCTGCCGGCGCAGCGCGCCGGGGCCGACGCCGGGTGCCACCTGCGACTTGAACGCGTCGGTCACGGTCAGCAGTTCATAAATGCCCATGCGGCCGCGGAAGCCCGTCATGCGGCAATCGACGCAGCCCACCGGGCGGTAGGGTCGCCACTGGCCGCTCTGGATCTTCCACGGCCTGACCGCTTCGGCCAGCAATTCGGTCGGCGCATCCGCGTCGGGCTGCTTGCAGGCGGGGCACAGCGTGCGCACCAGCCGCTGCGCCAGCACGCCCAGGATGGTGGCGTTCAGCAGATAAGACGGCACGCCCAGTTCCATCAGCCGCGTCAGCGCGCTGGGCGCGTCGTTGGTGTGCAGGGTGCTGAACACCAGGTGGCCGGTGAGCGCGGCCTGCACCGCCATCTCGGCGGTTTCCAGGTCGCGGATTTCGCCGATCATGATGATGTCCGGGTCCTGCCGCATCAGCGCGCGCACGCCTTCGGCAAAGCTGAAGTCGAGCTGCGGCTGAACCTGCGTCTGGTTCAGCACAGGGTCAATGCGCTCGATCGGGTCTTCGATGGTGCTGACGTTGACCTCTTCGGTCGCCACGCGGCGCAACGTGGAATACAGCGTGGTGGTCTTGCCCGAGCCGGTCGGCCCGGTGACCAGGATGATGCCGTGCGGGCGCCGCACCAGCCCTTCCCAGCGTGCCGCGTCATGCGCGGTGAAACCCAGCGCCGACAAGTCCTTGACGGCGGTGTCGGGGTCGAAGATGCGCATCACCAGCTTTTCGCCGAACGCCGTGGGCAGCGTGGACAGGCGCATCTCGATCTCGTCGCCGCGCGGGTTGCGCGTCTTGATGCGGCCGTCCTGCGGGCGGCGCTTTTCGACCACGTCCATGCGGCCCAGCAGCTTGACGCGCGCGGTGATGGCGTTCATCACCCCCCGGCGGCACCTGGTAGACCGGGTGCAGCACGCCGTCGATGCGAAAGCGGATCACGCCCTGGTCGCGCCGCGGCTCCAGGTGGATGTCGCTGGCGCGCTGGTCAAACGCGTATTGCCACAGCCAGTCGACGACCTGGATCACGCCCTGGTCGTTGGCATCGAGCTGGCGGCCGGTCTGCCCCAGCTCGACCAACTGCTCGAAGCTGGCCACGCCTGCGCTGCCCCCGCTGCGCAGCGCCGCGCGCACCGATTTCGCCAGCGCAAAAAATTCGCCCGTGTAGCGCTTGATGTCCGCCGGGTTGGCCACCACGCGCCGCACCTTGCGGCGCGACTGACGCTCGACCTCGGCCACCCAGTCGTCGATGAACGGCTCGCTGGTGGCCACCACCACCTCGGTGGGCGTCACCTGCACCGGCAGCACCTTGTGGCGCTCGGCGTAGCTCGCGCTCATGGTGTCGGACACCTTGCCCACATCGACGCGCAGCGGGTCGATGCGCAGGTAATCGAGCCCGCCGCGCTGCGCCAGAAAGCGCGTCAGCGCCTCGACGTCCATCGCCGTGCCGTCCGCGGCGCGCTGCATGCCCACGGCCGCCAGCCGCACCAGTGCGGGCTGCGCGCTTTCGGCCTGGGCGCAGCGGGCGATGGTGCGGTCGGCCTCGGCCGGCGCGATCACGCCGTCCTCGCGCAGCCATTCGACCAGATGGCGCCAGTGCACCGGGCCGCTGTAGGGCGTGATCTGCGCGGGGGGGCCGGGTGGTCATGCCGCAGCCCTCCACGGCAGGCCGCACGCTGCCAAAGGTGCGATACGACGCCAGTGCCGGGTGCCAGCCATCATTTTTCCAGTGCCTTGAAGACTTTGAGCCACTTCTGCGCGGGCAAACCCCAGCGCGCCTCCACCTCGTCGGCGCGCGCCTGCAGGTCGGCCCGCTTGGGCCGGCTGGGCGTGCGCTGGGCCAGCACCACGGCGTTGCCCTCGCGCGTGGGCTTGAACTGCCACACGGCGCGCGCGCCAAACGCGCTGGCAATGCTTTCGACGCTGCGCTCGAAGCTGGCCGAGCGGCCGAACAGGTTGACCGTCATGCAGCCGTCCTCGGTCAGCAGGTGGCGGCAGTCGGCGTAGAAGTCGGGGCTGTCGAGCACGGGCGCGGCGGCCTCGTGGTCGTACAGGTCGACCTGCAGCGCGTCCACCGTGCCCAGCCATTCGGGCTGGCGGATCTCGCGCGCGGCGTCGCCAATCACCACGCGCAGGCGCTCGTCCTCGGGCGGCAGCCGCAACCAGGCGCGGCAGACGTCGGCCACGCGCGGGTTGATCTCTACCGCGGTGCAGGTCATTCTCAGTTTTTTATAGCAGAACTTGGTGATGGCGCCTGCGCCCAGGCCCAATTGCATGGCATGCCGGCCGGCCACGCTGTCGGGCGGCATGAACAGCAGCCAGGCCATCATGCGCTGCACGTATTCCAGGTCGATGTCGAACGGCGCGGCGATGCGCATGCTGCCCTGCACCCATTCGGTGCCCAGGTGCAGGTAGCGGATGCCGTCGGCTTCGGAAAGGTTGACCTCCAACGAGGCCAGTGGATCGCGTTTCAAGGTGCGCCGATTATCGCCAGCGGGACGGCGCCGCTGGCGAAGCCGCTTGCGCTTATTTCTCGACCGCCGCGTACACCATGTTGCGCACGATGGAGCGGTACGCCACGCGCTGCTTGGGCGACTGCACCATCAGCACGGTGAACAGGCGGGTCTTCGGGTCGACCCAGAAATACGTGCCGCCCGCGCCGCCCCACCAGTAGTCGCCCGCCGGGGCGACAAAGGGCGCCTCGCCATCGACGCGGCGCACCGCAAAGCCGAGGCCAAAGCCGTAGCCCGGCCCCGGCAGGTACAGCGGCGTGGTGGCGATGCCGGTGCCCGGCCCGATGTGGTCGGCCGTCATGTAGCGCACCGTGGCGGGGCTGAGATAGCGGCGGCCGTCGAGCGCGCCGCCGTTCAGCAGCATCTGCAGGAAGCGCGCGTAGTCGTCGGCCGTGGACACAAGCCCGCCGCCGCCGGATTCGAATTTCTCGACCTTGCGCGGGTCGCCGATGGTGGCGCCGACGCCGATCACGCGGTCGTCGGCCAGCGGCTCGGCCAGTCGCGCCTGGCGGGCCGGCTCGGGCACGTAGAAGCTGGTGTCGCGCATGCCCAGCGGGTCGAGCAGGCGGTTCTTCAGCAGCGAATAGAGGCTCTGGCCGGTCGCCACTTCCAGCACGCGGCCCAGCACGTCGGTCGAATAGCTGTAGTCCCAGGTGCTGCCGGGCTGGTAGTGCAGCGGCAGCGCCGCCAGCTTCTCGGCGAAATCGGCCGTGGTGAAGTCACCCGAGATGCCCACGCCGCCATCGACGTAGGCCTTCTTGACCAGCGAGTTGCCGAAGAAGCCGTAGGTCAGGCCCGAGGTGTGGCGCAGCAGATCCTGCACCGTCATGGGCCGCACCTGGGGCACCAGCTCCAGCGTCTTGTTGCCGGCCGCCTCGGTCTTTTCGACACCGACCTTGGTGTTGGCGAACGCCGGGATGTAGCGCGACACGGGTGCTTCCATCAGCAGCTTGCCTTCCTCGGCCAGCATCAGCGCCGCCACCGACACCAGCGGCTTGGTCATCGAGTAGATGCGGAAGATGCTGTCGCGCGCCATGGGGCGCGCGCTGTCCGGGCCTTGCTGGCCGATCACGTCGACATAGGCCAGTCGGCCGTCGCGGCCCACCATCACCACGGCGCCGGGAATGCGCTTGGCATCGACTTCGCCGCGCAACCAGCCACCGATGCGCTGCAACCGCGCCGACGACAGGCCGACGGCCTCCGGTTGCACACTGGGCAGGGCCGGCATCGGCGCCTGCCATTGCGCCGCAGCCAGCGCGGTAAAGCCCGAAAGCAGCATGCCGGCAAAGGCGCGCCGGGCCAGAAGCATCGTCATGGTCTTGTCTCCTCGTGGGGGGAGCCGTCCTTATCGCACAGTCGCCGTCTTTCGCCAAGCGGGGCATCGGCTGTGTGGGCGGTCGCTGGAGAACAGCCGGACGCGAAGGACGCCAAGGGTTCGCGAAGGACGCAAAAAAAGACCGTGTTGGTCAGCGGGGGCAGCCGCAGGCGCAACCAGCAAGTGCTTACCCTCCGCCAGGCGTTGAGCGCCCACAAGACGGCATCGCGATGACCGCGCAGTGGGCACGCTCTCTCAATTTGATAGCTGCCTGGGCATATCTGCCATGCGCCCGCAGCATTGATCGCTGGCTGGACAACCCGCGTCCGTCAGCCCTGCAAAGCGGCCGCCAGCCGTTCGGCGCAGGCCTGGGCCTGCGCGCCATCCTGCGCCTCGACCATCACGCGCACCACGGGTTCGGTGCCGCTGGCACGGATCAACACGCGGCCGGTGCCGGCCAGGTCGGCTTCGACGGCGCGGGTTTCGTCGGCCAGGCGCTGGTTCTGCCGCCAGTCCTGGCCGGGCTGCAGCCGCACGTTGACAAGGGTCTGGGGGCACAGCGTCACGTCGGCCAGTTGCTCGGCCACGGTGCGGCCGCTGGCGGCGCAGGCGCGCAGCACCTGCAGCGCAGACACCAGCCCGTCGCCGGTGCTGTGGCGGTCCAGCGTCAGGAGGTGGCCCGAGCCTTCACCGCCCAGAATCCAGCCGCGGCCGTGCAGCTCTTCCAGCACATAGCGGTCGCCCACCTTGGCGCGCACAAAGTCGTAACCCAGGCGGCGGATGCCCTGCTCCACCGCCAGGTTGGTCATCAGCGTGCCGACGACGCCGGCCAGTTCAGGCCCGCGCGTCTGGCCGCGGGTCTGACGGTGTGCCAGACGGTCGGCGGCCAGCAGGTACAGCAGTTCGTCGCCGTTGAACAGGCGGCCGCTGGCGTCCACCATCTGCAGGCGGTCGGCGTCGCCGTCAAGCGCGATGCCGTAGTCGGCGCGGTGCTCGACCACGGCGCGCATCAGCGCCTCGGGGTGCGTGGCGCCCACACCCAGGTTGATGTTCAGCCCGTCGGGCGCGCAGCCGATGGCGATGACTTCGGCACCCAGTTCATGAAACACCTTGGGCGCGATCTGGTAGGCCGCACCGTGCGCGGCGTCGACCACGATCTTCATGCCACGCAGGCTCAGGTAGCTGCTGAAGGTGCTCTTGCAGAATTCGATGTAGCGGCCCGCCGCGTCGTCCAGCCGCCGCGCCCGCCCCAGCGCGCCCGATTCGACCCACTCTGGCGGCTCGGCCAGCACGGCCTCCACCTGCCGTTCCCATTCGTCGGGCAGCTTGGTGCCGCGGGCGCTGAAGAACTTGATGCCGTTGTCGGGATAGGCGTTGTGGCTGGCGCTGATGACCACGCCCAGGCTGGCCCGCTGGGCGCGGGTCAGGTAGGCCACGGCCGGCGTGGGCACGGGCCCCAGCAGCACGACGTCGGCGCCGGCCGAGTTGAGGCCCGATTCCAGCGCGCTTTCCAGCATGTAGCCGGAAATGCGCGTGTCCTTTCCGATCAGCACCGTGGGGTTGGCTTCGGCCTGCTTCAGCACGCGGCCCACCGCATGGCCAAGGCGCAACACCACGTCGGGGGTGATGGGATGCTGGCCCACGGTGCCGCGGATGCCATCGGTTCCGAACAGTTTTCGGCTCATGCGCTTGTTCCTTGTGCGTCAGAAGCTACTATTTTAGTAGCTGCGCCGAGGCGGCCGTCGTTCACAAAAAACCCCGCCGATGCGGGGCAAGAAAAGCATGGCGAGGCGCCCGGGGCGGGTGATCGCCCCAGGCGCGCGCACTTACTTCTTCGCGTTCTTCATCAGGAACTCCAGCACCGTCTTCTGCTCGTCGTCGTTCAGGCCGGCGCGCTGGAACATGCTGGGCGTGATGCCGAGCCACTGCTTCTCGGTAAAGTGCGCCGGGTCGCGCGGGCCGTGGCATACGGTGCAGCGCTGATAGAAGATCTTTTCAGCCGGCGACAGCGAGGCGGTGGCCTTCTCGCGCAGCGCGGCGGCGCGGTCGGCACCGAAGAACTTCTCGTCGAACTTGATGTCGCTCTTGACGATCTTCGGCGGATCGAACGCCTTGGTGCCACCCGGGTCAGCGTCCTGGCACTTGCGAATCGAGGCGATGCAGGTGTTGGCCGTGGTCGCCTGCGTCAGTGCGCTGGCGCGGCGGCTGGACGTCAGGAAGTTGATCAGGCCGTTGTTGCATCGGCCCTTGCTGTCGAGCTGCGGCCAGGCGCCTTCTTGCAGACTGACGACGCCGGGCATGATCTTGTCGGACACGCGTGCGCCCACCACCACCGCGCCGCGCTCGTTGTACAGCTCGACCAGGTCGCCGTCCTGTATGCCGTTGGCTTCGGCGTCCTGGCGGCTGATGACCAGCGGCTCGCGCGTTTGCACCGTGTAGCGCTTGCGCAGGCGTTCGGAGTTGTTCATCTGCGAGTGCAGGCGCCAGTACGGGTGCGGGCTGACCACATGCACCTGGCCCTTGCGCGCGTTGCCCAGCCATTCGCCCGGCTCCAGCCACTTGGGCATGGGCGGCATGTCGGCGATGTTCATCTTGTCGATGGTGGACGAATACATCTCGATCTTGCCGCTGGTGGTGTGCAGCGGGTTCTTGGCCGGGTCGGCGCGGAAGTCGGCGTGGCGCACCCACTTCCTGGCCTCGGGCGGCACCGCGATGGGCGCCATGCCGGCGGCCCAGAACTTGTCGAAAGGCGTGTCCTTGGCCGCGCTGCTGGCCTCATACGCGGCTTTGACGTATTCCATCTGCGTCTTGCCTTCGGTGAAGGCGTATTCAATGCCGCACAGCACGGCCAGCCGGCGGAAGATCTCGAAGTCGTCCAGCGCGTCGTGCTGCGGCGCGATGATCTGCTTCATCGCATACACCTTGTCGATGCTGTAGGTGCCGGCCGAGGAGATGTCGTTGCGTTCCACCGTGGTGGTCGCCGCCAGCACGATGTCGGCCCAGCGCGCCGAGCCGTTCCACCACGGCTCGTGGCAGATGATGGTGTCCACCGTGCCAATGGCGCGCGCCAGCTCGTTCAAATCCTGCTGGTGCGAGAACGCGTTGTTGCCAGCGTTGTAGATCAGCTTGACCTTGGGATAGGTGTACTTGGTACCGTTGTACGTGAACTCCTTGCCGGGGTTCAGCAGCATCTCGCTGATGCGCGAGGCCGGGCAGATCTTCTTGACCGGGTTTCGGCCTTGCGACAGGCCTGTGGGCGCCGTGCCGCCCGATTGCGGCATGCCGCCGCCGCCGTAATGCCACGAAAAGCCCACGCCCTGCCCCGGCAGGCCAATGTTGCCCAGGATGCAGGCGAAGTTGACGATGGCCCAGTACGGCATTTCGCCGTGGTGCGCGCGCTGGATGGCCCATGAGCCGCACAGCTGGGTGCGCTTGGATTGCATCAGCTCGGCCAGCTGGCGAATCCTGGCGGCGGGAATGCCGGTGATCCTGGCTGCCCATTCGGGCGTCTTGGGCGGTGTGCCGTCCCTGTCCTTGCCCTCCAGGTAAGCGCGGAACTTGTCGAAGCCGACGGTGTACTTGTCGATGAAGGCCTGGTTGTGCTTTTTCTGGCTGATGAGGTGGTAGCTCATGGCCAGGAACAGCGCCGTGTCGGTGTTGGGGATGATGCGCACCCACTCCGAGCCCATCTTCTCGTCGGTGGTCGTCACCTGCGGGTTGATCGAGATGAACTTGCAGCCGGCCTTCTTGATGGCGTCCCAGCCCGAATACATCTCGTGGTCGCACACGGTGTATTCGATGCGGTTGTTCTTGTCCGGGTCGCAGCCGATGAACACCACCAGTTCGGTGTTGTCGCGCAGCGTTTCCCAGGCACTCTGGGCCGAGTAGACCTCCATGTCGCCAATCACCATGGGCAGAATGATCTGCCCCGCACCGGCCGAATAGTCGCCCGTGGTCATCGACGAGCCGCCCAGCAGGTTGAAGAAGCGCCCCTGCAGCACGTTGGGCCGGAAGATGCCCGCGTGCGACCAGCCGCCATAGCTGGAGCTGAAGCAACCCTCGTTGCCGTGTTTTTCGATGGTGTCCAGGACGGCCTTGGCCGTCAGGCCCAGCGCCGTGTCCCAGCTCACCTGCACCCACTCGTCCTTGCCGCGCAGGTCGGGCCGGGTGTTGCTGTCGCCGCGCTGCACGGCTTCAAGGTAATGCTTGCGCACCATCGGGCCGGCGATGCGGGTCTTGTCGTAGGTGCGGTCGATCACGCCTTCGGTCAGCATCGCCGTGGGCATCTTGTCGGTGGCCTGGGCCTCGACCTTGACCAGGCGGCCCTTTTCCACCGTGGCGATCAGCGGGCCATAGTGTGTGGCGTGCGGCACCTTGCCACTGAAATTCTTGAGCGCCGCCAGTTGCGCTGCGGCGTCGGGCTCCTGCGCCAAGGCCCGAGTGATGGGTGAAAGCTCCATGCCCGCAGCCACCACTCCCGCCGTGCCCGCGGCACTGGCGCCCAATATTTGACGTCTCGTGAAGTGCATCGTTTTCTCCTTTGTATGTGTGCATATGATTTTGAACACCGGAGAAACGTGCTGCTTGACGCAGGTCAAACGAGTCCTATGGCGCCGTCCAAACGTGCCAGTTAACCATCACAGATCAGGAAACCAAGAAAAACGCCGCAGCCGCGCGTCACGCCGCCGCGCGCACTGCAGCATGCACCTTCAGTGCTTGCACCGTGGCTGCCACGTCGTGCACGCGCACGATGCTGGCGCCGCGCTCCACGGCCATCAACGCAGCCGCCACGCTGCCGATCACGCGCTCGGCAGGCGGCGGCGCGGTGGGCGCATCGCCCTGCAAGGCCGCGCCAATCGAAGATTTGCGCGACCAGCCGACCAGCAGCGGCAGCCCTGCGGCCAGCAGTTCGCCCTGGCGCGCCAGCAGCGCGAAATTCTGCGCCACCGTCTTGCCGAAGCCGATAC
Organism: Ottowia sp. SB7-C50; assembly: GCF_033110285.1. NCBI lineage: Bacteria > Pseudomonadati > Pseudomonadota > Betaproteobacteria > Burkholderiales > Comamonadaceae > Ottowia > Ottowia sp. SB7-C50. The sequence goes on along the minus strand of NZ_CP136995.1, from coordinate 1,146,547 downwards.
CCGGATCGAGCACGATGCGGCTCTTGTGCACGCCCTGCGCTTGCAGGGACTGCGCCGCATGCTCCAGAAACAGGAGCACCTGCGGCACGACGTCGCCTTCCATCGGCGTGGCCTGCATGGTCTGCGGGTCGCGGTGCATGTGCATCAGGCACACGCCGCAGGCCGGGTGGCCGCGCACCACGTCGAGCGCGCTCGGCCCGCCCGTTTCGCTGCTGCGGCGCAGGCCCCAGATGTCGTTGATGATGTCGGCGCCCACATCCAGCACCGCGGCCATCACCTCGGGCTTGTAGGTGTCGACGGAGATCGGCACGCCCAGCTTGACCGCTTCACGCACCAGCGGCACCACGCGCGCCAGCTCCACTTCCAGCGGTACCGCGGCACTGCCAGGGCGGGTCGATTCGCCGCCGATGTCGAGGATGTGCGCGCCGTCCTTCAGCAACTGCTCGCCATGCCGCAGCGCCGCGGCGGTGTCGGCATGTTCGCCGCCATCAGAAAACGAATCGGGCGTGACGTTGACGATGCCCATCACCCGCGGCTGGCCGAGGTCGATCTCGAAGCGGGTGGTCTTCCAGGAATTCATGGGCTAGAAAACGGAACAGCCAGACGCGAAGGGCGCAAAGGATTCGCGAAGGACGCAAAAAAGAAAACCAAATTTTGGCTGTCCTTTTGCGTCCTCTGCGTAATCTCTGCGTCCTCTGCGTCCTCTGCGTCCGGCTGTTGGGTATTGAGTGTGGAGCTCAGGCCACCGTCGGTGCCGCGTCGGCCGGCTTGGCGGCGGGCGTGCCGCCGCTGCCGCCGGACGACGGCGTGCGCGGCGTGAAGTCGCGCGGCGGGCGCGGTGCGCGGCCGGCCATGATGTCGTCGAGCTGCTCGCCGTCGATGGTTTCCCAGTCCAGCAGCGCCTTGGCCATGGCGTGCATCTTGTCCTGGTTCTCTTCGATCAGCTTGCGCGCCAGCGCGTACTGCTCGTCGATGATGCGGCGCACCTCGGCGTCCACCTTCTGCATGGTGTCTTCCGAGATGTTGGTGGTCTTGGTCACGCTGCGGCCCAGGAACACCTCGCCCTCGTTCTCGGCATAGACCATGGGGCCGAGCGCCTCGCTCATGCCGTATTTCATGACCATGTCGCGCGCCAGGTTGGTGGCGCGCTCGAAGTCGTTGCTGGCGCCGGTGGTCATCTGGTTCATGAACACTTCTTCGGCGATGCGGCCACCGAACAGCATGCTGATCTGGTTCAGCATGTATTCCTTGTCGTAGCTGTAGCGGTCCTGCTCGGGCAGGCTCATGGTCACGCCCAGCGCGCGGCCGCGCGGGATGATGGTGACCTTGTGCACCGGATCGCACTTGGGCAACAGCTTGCCGATCAGCGCATGGCCGCTCTCGTGGTAGGCCGTGTTGCGGCGCTCTTCCTCGGGCATGACCATGCTCTTGCGCTCGGGGCCCATCAGGATCTTGTCCTTGGCCTTCTCGAAGTCCTGCATCTCGACCACGCGGGCATTGCGGCGCGCGGCCATCAGCGCCGCTTCGTTGCACAGGTTGGCCAGATCGGCGCCGCTCATGCCCGGCGTGCCGCGGGCGATGATGCCGGGGCTCACGTCCTGGCCGATGGGGATCTTACGCATGTGCACGTTCAGGATCTGCTCACGGCCACGGATGTCGGGCAGCGTGACGTAGACCTGTCGGTCGAAGCGGCCGGGGCGCAGCAGCGCGGCGTCCAGGATGTCGGGCCGGTTGGTGGCCGCGACCACGATCACGCCCAGGTTGGTCTCGAAGCCGTCCATCTCGACCAGCATCTGGTTGAGCGTCTGCTCGCGCTCGTCGTTGCCGCCGCCGAGGCCCGCGCCACGCTGGCGACCCACGGCGTCGATCTCGTCGATGAAGATGATGCAGGGCGCATTCTTCTTGGCGTTCTCGAACATGTCGCGCACGCGCGCCGCCCCGACGCCGACGAACATCTCGACAAAGTCAGAGCCGCTGATGCTGAAGAACGGCACCTTGGCTTCGCCCGCAATCGACTTGGCCAGCAGCGTCTTGCCGGTGCCGGGCGGGCCGACCAGCAGCAGGCCGCGCGGAATGCGGCCGCCGAGCTTCTGGAATTTCTGCGGGTCTTTCAGGAAGTCGACGACTTCCTTCACTTCTTCCTTGGCCTCGTCACAACCGGCCACGTCGGCAAAGGTGACGGTGTTGTTGTTCTCATCGAGCATGCGCGCCTTGGACTTGCCGAAGCTGAAGGCACCGCCCTTGCCACCGCCCTGCATCTGGCGCATGAAGTAGACCCACACCCCAATCAGCAGCAGCATCGGGCCCCAGCTGACCAGCAGCGTCATCAGCAGCGAGCCTTCTTCGCGCGGCTTGACGTCGAACTTGACGCCGTGGTTGATCAGGTCGCCCACCAGCCCGCGGTCGAGGTAGGTGGCCTGCGTGCGCACGCGGCGGTCATCGTTCATCTTGGCGATGATGTCGGTGCCGCCCTGGCCTTCCTGGATGGTGGCTTCCTTGACGCGGTTGTTGCGCACTTCTTCCAGGAAGTCCGAATACGCCATGTGACTGGCGCTGGCCATGCGGCCGCCGTCGAACTGCTTGAACACAGTGAACAGCACCATGGCGATCACCATCCATACGGCGATCTTCGAGAACCATTGATTTTTCAAGGCCTTGCGCTCCAGTCAGAAAACCCGGCAATGCCGGGTATATGCAGGTCATTTTAGGCATTTCAACCGTGATGCGGTGCCCTGGCCACCCGGAGTCCACGTGAGAAACCGCGCTATTCACCCAAAAATGCCACCCGGCCGCTCCAGGCCGGGATACAAGCGGTTTCAATGCTTGACGCGCGTCAAGCAGACACTCAACGCTCAACCACCTTCAGACCGATACCCACCAGAAAGGTTTCCGACGATTTGTCGCGCGACGCCTTGGGCTTGACCGGCTTGACCACGCGGAACGTCTCCTTGAACAGCTTCACCAGCTGGCTGTAGCCGCTGCCGTGAAACAGCTTGACCACCAGCGCGCCGTCGGGCTTGAGGTGCGCGCGGGCGAAATCCACCGCCAGCTCCACCAGGTGGCTGATGCGCGCCGAGTCGCTGGATTCGATGCCCGACAGGTTGGGCGCCATGTCCGACACCACCACGTCCACCGGCTGGCCGCCCACGGCGTCGTGCAGTCGCGCCAGCACCGCGTCTTCGCGGAAGTCGCCCTGCAGAAAGGCCACGCCTTCGATCGGCTCCATGGGCAGAATGTCCAGCGCCACGATGGTGCCGTTCAGTTCGCCCACCGCCGCGCCGTCCGGCGACAGGCGGCGGCGCACGTACTGGCTCCAGGCGCCGGGCGTGCTGCCCAGGTCGACAACCCGCATGCCCGGCTTGATCAGGCCGAGTGTCTCGTCGATCTCCTTCAGCTTGTAGGCGGCGCGGGCACGGTAGCCTTCCTTCTGCGCCAGCTTGACGTAGGGGTCGTTCAGGTGGTCCGCAAGCCAGGCCTTGTTGACCTTCTTGCTTTTGGATTTGATTTTCATGCTGGCCGGATAATACGTGCCATGCCCCAGATCGAACTGACCCCCACCGAGCGCAAGGCGCACCGCGCCGACGCGCACCACCTGGACCCCGTGGTCATGATCGGGGGCGACGGCCTGACCGACGCCGTGCGCAAGGAAACCGACTCGGCGCTGAACGCCCACGGCCTGATCAAGATCCGCGTGCTGGGCGACGACCGCGCCGCGCGCGACGCCATCTACCAGCAACTGGCCGACGAACTGAACGCCGCGCCCATCCAGCACATCGGCAAGCTGCTGGTGCTGTGGCGCCCCAAGCCCCAGAAGACGCGCGCCGAGGACGAGGAACGCGGCGCCGGCCCCAAGGACGTGAAGGTGCTGAAGTACAGCAAGCGCGGCGGCCAGCGCCCCGAAGTGCGCGTGGTGCGCGTGCTGGGCAACCAGCGGCTGACGCCGGGCGGCAAGGTCAAGAAGGCTGCGCCTAAGCAGAAATCGGTCAAGAAAAACCGGAATGATTGACTGCGTCCGTTATGTGGCGGGTGGCACGCCGGCGCCAGGCCGAACCGGATGACACAGTGCCGTCATTCCCGCGCAAGCGGGAATCCACGCCTCCATCGCCAGCCGCGGCTTTGTACCCGCCGCATGGATTCCCGCCTGCGCGGGAATGACGGTGAGAGGGGTGACTTAGCGCCGACCTTGTTCGGTCCGGATGTTCGCCCCGTCAATCAAAAACCATAGCTGTCAACGCATGTCAGACCAGCGCCAACGGCACATTCTGTGCATGAAATGGGGCACCAAGTACGGCCCCGAATACGTCAACCGGCTGTACGGCATGGTGCGCCGGCATCTGTCGGGCGACTTCAACTTCGTCTGCCTGACCGATGACGCCAACGGCATCCGGCCCGAGGTGCAGTGCCTGCCCATTCCGCCGCTCAACCTGCACCTGAAGCCCGGCCAGCGCGACGGCGCGTGGAAGAAGCTGACCACCTTCGAAGCCGACCTGCATGGCCTGCGCGGCACGGCGCTGTTCCTCGACCTGGACGTGGTGGTGGTGGGCAGCCTGGACGATTTCTTCACCCAGCCGGGCGAATTTCTCATCATCCACGACTACCCAAGGTTCTGGCGCTTTGGCGAACGCATCGTGGGCAATTCGTCGGTGTACCGCTTCACGTTGGGTGCGCATGCCGACGTGCTGGCCTACTTCCGCGGCCACATGGACGAGGTGCAGAAGCAATACCGCAACGAGCAGGAATACCTGTCGCACTTTCTGCACGCGCAAGGCAAGCTGAACTACTGGCCGGCCGACTGGTGCCCGAGCTTCAAGTACCACGGCATTCCGGCCTGGCCCACCAATTACTGGAAGGCGCCGTTCGTGCCCCACAACGCGCGCATCGTCATCTTCCATGGTGAAGTGAATCCACCCGACGCGCTGGCGGGCAAGCGCAACAAGCGCTTCGCGCACATCCAGCCCGCGCTGTGGGTGGCCGACGCGTGGAAGGAATGACGCCGCCCGGCACGCCTCCGTCACGACCAATTTCGCCGCCGGCGCTTGCCTGACCAGCGCCTGTAGCTACCAAATCAATAGCGATATCGGGCGGGCATGAATGCCCGTCCTGCCGGATGTCAGCGCGCCACGCCGGCGCCCACGCCTACCAGCGGGCGCCCCACCAGCCGCGTCAGGATCGCCAGCGGGCTGGACTGCGGATTCACCTCGCGCCCCGGCGGCAGGTACAGCGTCTGCTCCATCATGTACTGGCCGCTCATCACCGCGTGCGTGGCCTGGTCTGAGAAGCATACCCACACGCTGCCGGGCGCGAACGGCATGGTCAGCTGCGTGCCGTTCTTCTGGTAGTCCTCGTCGAACTTCATCAGGTCATGCAGCTGCAGCATCAGGTGGTCGTATTCGCTGCGCAGCGACTTGGTGGCGTGCACGGCGTTCAGCATCCTGGCCTGCCACAGGCGGTAGGGCTTGGCCTGCGGCAGAAAGCGCCGGGCGATGGTCTCGAAGTCTTCGCCCACGCGCCACACGCGCGGCACGCCGTGGGGGTTGAGGTTGGTGAACACGCGCAGCAGGCGTTCGCCATAGCTGGGGCGCGACGGGAACGCGTCCACGTGCATGCGCTGGTCGTCGGCGCGCACCGACTGCGCCCGCGTCTCGACCTGCTTGGGTCGAAAGCTGGTGGGCGCCACGCGCAGCTGGCCACGATATTCGGGCAGCAGGCCGTCGATCAGCTGCAGCGCCTGGCGCCGAAAGCGCCCCACCATGGCGCCCAGCGCCTCCTGCTCGGCCGCGCTGCCGGCGGCGCCCTTCAGCACGCCGTCGGCGCCCAGGCTGACGTTGCGCGTGCCGGGCTTCAACATGTCTTCGCGCAGCAGCGCCGTTTCGGCCGGCTGCAGGTCGAAGCCCAGCCGGGGGAAATGCAGCACCTTGCCGGCCTCGACGGCGGCCGTCCAGTCGGGCTGGCTGCGCGCCTCGCACCAGTCGGTGAAGTCGATCTCGACGATGGGTGAATTCATGGCTTTGCTCCCCAATCGGCAGGGCCGCGCCACAGCACGGCGGCGGCGCACAGCCACTGCAACGCAAACATGGCGGTGCCCAACCCATGCCACAGCGCCAGATTGTCGCGCGCGCGAATATGCGGCGCCGCGCCGAACTCGATCAGCAGCGCCATCAGCAGGCCGAACACTATCAAAAACAGAGCTGTCCGCGCCCGTCCATCGGGCGCTGAAGCCTTGTTTTTATGCAAAAGCAACAGCACCACGCCGCACGCCACCGACACCCAGGTCTGCGCCGTGAACAGCCTGGCCGCCATGTTGCCCGCCATGGCGGCCGTGGGCAGAAACTTGAACAGCAGCGGCACCACCACGAAGCCAATCGCCGTAAGGCTGCCCCACCACAGCGCAGCGGCAAACAGGGCCAGCCTTTGCGTCATTGACTGCCCTGAAAAAAACCAACGGCCGCCACGCAGGCCATGCCAGTGAACGCCATGCCGGGATCTGTGCCAGGCATCGGCGTTGTTGCCCCTCGCGCAGCAGCGGGGGCCGAGGTCTGCGGCTCCCAACCTGCCTGCGCAGGCTTGGACAGACCGAAGAGCCGCTGCCTGCGGAAGCGAGCACCGAGGCGCCTGCGACTTAGGGGGGTGTCACACATAGCGCACGGCGATCACCTCGTAATGCTTCACGCCGCCCGGCGCCTGCACCTCGGCGGTGTCGCCTTCTTCCTTGCCGATCAGCGCGCGCGCAATCGGGCTGCTGATGTTGATCAGCCCGTGCTTCAGGTCGGCCTCGTCCTCGCCCACGATCTGGTAGGTGACCTGGTCGCCCGAGTCTTCGTCTTCCAGATCCACCGTGGCACCGAACACCACCTTGCCGCCCGCATCCAGCGTGGCCGGGTCGATGATCTGCGCGGCCGCCAGCTTGCCTTCCACTTCCTTGATGCGGCCTTCGATGAAGCCCTGGCGGTCCTTGGCGGCGTCGTACTCGGCGTTCTCGCTCAGGTCGCCGTGCGAACGCGCCTCCGCAATCGCGGCAATCACCGCCGGGCGGTCCTTCGTCTTCAGGCGCTGCAGCTCTTCCTTGAGCATTTCGGCGCCGCGCTTGGTGAGGGGGATGGTGGCCATGTCAAATCAATCCGTGTAAAAGCAAACCGCCGCACGTTGCCGCGCGGCGGTGAGGTTCATGGCATGCATTATGCCAAGCGCGCCAGCCGATTCAAGTCAGAAAAACGCTGACGCAGAGCTCCCATCAGGAGGCCGCGGAGCAGGCCATTCCAGGCCGCCCGAGCCGGGGTTTCCCCGGCGACCAGCGGCGTCCCCCGGGGGAAGACGCCGACGGCGTCTCAGGGGGAATCAAAGACTCGCGTGCATCTCCTGCACCGACACCACGCCCAGCGTGTCCATGAACTTCATGCCCTCCACCGCCGCTTCGGCGCCGGCGATGGTGGTGATGGTGGGCACGCGTGCCAGCAGGGAGCTGGTGCGGATGGCGCGGCTGTCGGCGATGGCGTTGCGGCGCTCTTCCACGGTGTTGATGACCAGCGCGATTTCGTCGTTCTTGATCATGTCGACGATGTGCGGGCGGCCTTCGGTCACCTTGTTCACCGTTTCGCAGGGCACGCCGGCGGCTTCGATGGCCGCGGCCGTGCCGCGCGTGGCGATCAGCCGGAAGCCCATGGCGACCAGGTCACGCGCGATCTTCACCGCCGTCGGCTTGTCGGTGTTCTTCACCGTCATGAACACCTTGCCGGCCGGCGTGCCATTGGCCTTGAGCGGACGCGGCAGGCGCTCGCCGGCGCCCATCTGCGCCTTGATGTAGGCCTCGCCGAAGCTCTTGCCGACGCCCATCACCTCGCCGGTGGACTTCATCTCGGGGCCGAGGATGGTGTCCACGCCGGGAAACTTCACGAACGGGAACACCGCTTCCTTGACACTGAAGTACGGCGGCGTGACTTCGGCGCCAATGCCTTGCGCATCCAGCGTCTGGCCCGCCATGCAGCGCGCCGCCACCTTGGCCAACTGGATGCCGGTGGCCTTGCTGACGAAGGGCACGGTGCGGCTGGCGCGCGGGTTGACTTCCAGCACGTAGATCACGTCCTTCTTGCTGCCGTCGTCCTGCGGCACTTCCTGAATGGCGAACTGCACGTTCATCAGGCCGACCACGTTCAGGCCCTGGGCCATGGCGGCGGTCTGGCGCTTCAGTTCGTCGATGGTGGCCTGGCTCAGGTAGTACGGCGGCAGCGAGCAGCCCGAGTCGCCCGAGTGCACGCCCGCCTGCTCGATGTGCTCCATCACCCCGCCGATGAACACGCGGCCCGTCGCGTCGCGCACGGCGTCCACGTCGCATTCGATGGCGTCAGACAGGAAGCGGTCCAGCAGCACCGGCGAATCGTTGCTGACCTTGACGGCCTCGCGCATGTAGCGCTCGAGGTCGCGCTGCTCGTGCACGATCTCCATCGCGCGGCCGCCCAGCACGTAGCTGGGGCGCACGACAAGCGGGTAGCCCAGCTCGGCCGCCTTGGCCAGCGCCTCGGCTTCGGTGCGCGCGGTGGCGTTGGGCGGCTGGCGCAGGCCCAGTTCATGCAGCAGTTGCTGAAAGCGCTCGCGGTCTTCGGCGGCGTCGATCATGTCGGGCGTGGTGCCGATGATGGGCACGCCTTCGGCCTCCAGCCCCAGCGCCAGCTTCAGCGGCGTCTGGCCGCCGTATTGCACGATCACGCCCGCGGGCTTTTCCTTGTCGACGATTTCGAGCACGTCTTCCAGCGTCAGCGGCTCGAAGTACAGGCGGTCGCTGGTGTCGTAGTCGGTCGACACCGTTTCGGGGTTGCAGTTGACCATGATGGTCTCGTAGCCGTCTTCGCGCATGGCCAGCGCGGCGTGCACGCAGCAATAGTCGAATTCGATGCCCTGGCCGATGCGGTTGGGACCGCCGCCCAGCACCATGATCTTCTTGTTGGTGGTCGGCTCGGCCTCGCATTCGTCCTCGTAGGTCGAATACATGTAGGCGGTGTCGGTGGCGAATTCGGCGGCGCAGGTGTCCACGCGCTTGTAGACCGGGCGCACGCCCAGGGCGCGGCGCTTCTCACGCACCGCCTTGTCGGTGGTGCGCAGCAGCTTGGCCAGGCGCCGGTCCGAAAAGCCTTTCTTCTTCAGCGCAAGCAGCTCTTGTTTTGAGAGCATGTCGAGCGCCTTGTCGCCGTGCGCCTCGGTGTGCTGGTCCAGCTCGAGTTCGATCTTCACGATTTCTTCGATCTGCACCAGGAACCACTTGTCGATCTTGGTCAACTGGTGCACCTCATCGAGCGACCAGCCGGCGGCGAAGGCATCGCCCACGAACCAGATGCGGTCGGGACCGGGCTCGCCCAGCTCTTTTTCGAGCCATTCGCGGTCCTGCGTCTTCTCGTTCATGCCGTCGACGCCCACTTCCAGGCCACGCAGCGCCTTCTGGAACGATTCCTGGAAGGTGCGGCCGATGGCCATCACTTCGCCCACGCTCTTCATCTGCGTGGTCAGGCGGTTGTCGGCGGCGGGGAATTTCTCGAACGCGAAGCGCGGGATCTTGGTGACCACGTAGTCGATGGTCGGCTCGAAGCTGGCGGGCGTCGCGCCGCCCGTGATTTCGTTGCGCAGTTCGTCCAGCGTGTAACCTACGGCCAGCTTGGCGGCCACCTTGGCGATCGGGAAGCCCGTGGCCTTGGACGCCAGCGCCGATGAACGCGACACGCGCGGGTTCATCTCGATCACGATCATGCGCCCGTCCTTGGGGTTGACCGAGAACTGCACGTTGGAGCCGCCGGTGTCCACGCCGATCTCGCGCAGCACCGCGATGCTGGCGTTGCGCATGATCTGGTATTCCTTGTCGGTCAGCGTCTGCGCGGGGGCGACGGTGATCGAATCGCCCGTGTGCACGCCCATCGGGTCGAGGTTTTCGATCGAGCAGATGATGATGCAGTTGTCGGCCTGGTCGCGCACGACTTCCATCTCGTACTCTTTCCAGCCGAGCAGCGATTCCTCGATCAGCAGCTCGTTGGTGGGCGACGCTTCGAGGCCGCGCTTGCAGATGGTTTCGAACTCTTCCGGGTTGTAGGCGATGCCGCCGCCCGTGCCGCCCAGGGTGAAGCTGGGGCGGATGACGGTGGGGAAGCCGACCTTCTTCTGCACGTCCCACGCCTCGGCCATGCTGTGCGCGATGCCGCTGCGCGCCGAGCCCAGGCCGATCTTGGTCATGGCCTCCTTGAACTTCAGGCGGTCTTCGGCCTTGTCGATGGCTTCGGGCTTGGCGCCGATCAGCTCGACGTTGTACTTGGCCAGCACGCCGTTGCGCCACAGGTCCAGCGCGCAGTTCAGCGCCGTTTGCCCGCCCATGGTGGGCAGGATGGCGTCGGGCCGCTCCTTGGCGATGATCTTTTCGACCGTCTGCCAGGTGATCGGCTCGATGTAGGTCACGTCGGCCGTGGCCGGGTCGGTCATGATCGTCGCGGGGTTGCTGTTGATCAGGATGACGCGGTAGCCTTCTTCGCGCAGCGCCTTGCAGGCCTGGACGCCGGAATAGTCGAACTCGCACGCCTGGCCAATGACGATGGGGCCGGCGCCGATGATGAGGATGCTTTTAAGGTCGGTTCTTTTGGGCATGGTCTTCGAGACGGTCAATACAACAGCTTGACCGGGATGTGACAGGTCAGAAAGGCTTCGGTCATATGCCGTACCAGCAGCGCCTGGCCCAGCGCGCGGCCGCCGCTTTCGGCACGTTGCTGGCCGCCGCCGATGAGGGCGTCGAGGCCGGTGGCGCGGCGCAGGTCGGCATAGCGCGGCTCGGTGGCAAACGCGGCCAGCGCCTGCGTCTGCTGCGGGGTGGCGCTGGCACCCGCCAGCGCCGCGGCGGGCGAGCGTTCGGCACCGGCCAGCATGGCCTGGCCGATGAGGCGCGCGGCGCCGTCTTCGAGCACGCGCAGGTCGGCGTCCAGTGTGTCGGGGTGCGCCAGCGCGTAGTCGCGCGCAGACTGCCGCTGGCGCGCCGCCACCGCCTGCGGCGACAGCGCCTGGCGCATGCAACCCAGCTGGGCGTCGCTCACCAGGTCGGCCTTGTCGCCCAGCGGCCAGCGCGCGTCCTGCGCGGCAGCTGACGCCATCACGGGGCCGACGGGCAGCATCTGCATGTAGGCGGTGGCAAAGCGCTCCAGCCGCTCGGCAGACACGGTGGGCGCCGCCGGCGGCTGGGCGCAGCCGGCCAACAGGCAGGCCACAGCCCACGCCGCCGCCGCGCCCACGCGCGTGCGGCGGGGGTGGCAGCGTGGGGGCCGCCCGGGCAGCGGCGCGGCGCCATCAGGCATGGCGGTCCTGGGCCAGCTTGTCGAGCAGCGCCTGGGCGCGCTCGGGCGGCATGTTCTTCTGCATCAGCTGCACCAGGCCGTCGCCTTCGACCATGGGGCGCAGCACTTCGGCCTCGGCGTCGTAAAACCGGGCGTCCCACGCAGCCAGCTCGCTGGCAAAGGTGTCGGCGTCCCAGGTCTTGCCCTTGGCCAGCAGCGTGACCAGCGGCATGGCCTTGTGTTCAAGAAAGGACTTCTTGTAGGGCTTCTGCGACCAGCGCTCGGCAAACCATTCGCGGTGCGGCGATGCCAGCGTGAGCATGCGGCGAGCGATGGCTTTTTCGAGCGCGGCCTGCGGGAACGCGTACAGCTTCATGCCGCTTGCGCTCCGCTTTCGGTAGCTGCCGACGCCGTGTTGGCGCGCGCCTGCTCCATGTTCTGGATGAAGCGGTCGAACAGGTAGCCGATGTCGTGCGGGCCCGGCAGTGCCTCGGGGTGGCCCTGGAAGCAGAACGCCGGCTTGTCGACATGGGCAAAGCCCTGCAGCGTGCCGTCGAACAGGCTGACGTGCGTGGCGCGCAGGTGCGCCGGCAGCGTGGCGGCGTCGACCGCGAAGCCGTGGTTCTGGCTGGTGATGGACACGCAGCCGTCTTCCAGGTCTTTGACCGGGTGGTTGGCGCCGTGGTGGCCAAACTTCATCTTGTAGGTGGTGGCACCTGCGGCCAGCGCCATGATCTGGTGGCCCAGGCAGATGCCGAACACCGGCATGCCGGTGTCGATGATTTCGCGCGCGGCGGCGATGGCGTAGTCACACGGCTCGGGGTCGCCCGGGCCGTTGGAGAGGAACACGCCGTCGGGCCGCAGTGCCCGCACTTCAGCGGCCGGGGTCTGCGCCGGCACCACGGTGACGCGGCAGCCGCGCTGCGACAGCATGCGCAGGATGTTCTTCTTGACGCCGAAGTCGTAGGCCACCACGTGCAGATGCGGCTGCGCCTGCGTGCCGTAGCCGCTGCCCAGCTGCCATTCGGTCTGCGTCCATTCGTAGGGCTGGCGCGTGCTGACCACCTTGGCCAGGTCAAGCCCCGACATCGACGGCGCGGCGCGCGCGGCCTGCACGGCGGCGTCGATGCGCTCGGGCGTGACCGCCTCGCCCGCCGCCAGGCCGACGATGGCGCCGTTCTGCGCGCCGTGCGTGCGCAGGCGCCGTGTGAGCTGGCGCGTGTCGATGCCGGCGATGGCCACCGTGGATTCGGCGCGCAGGTAATCCTGCAACGTGCCCTGGCTGCGGAAGTTGCTGACCAGGGACGGCAGGTCCTTGACGATGAGGCCGGCGGCCTGCACCTTGGCGGACTCGACGTCTTCGGCATTGACGCCCGTGTTGCCGATGTGCGGATACGTCAGGGTGACGATCTGCTGGCAATAGCTGGGGTCGGTCAGGATTTCCTGATAGCCGGTCATCGAGGTGTTGAACACCACCTCGCCCACGGTGGTGCCAGTGGCGCCGATGGATTGACCGATGAAGACGCTGCCGTCGGCGAGGGCCAGGATGGCGGGCGGGAATTTCCCCTCGAGAGACGAAAGCACTGGGTTCTCCGTGATGTGACGGTCGCCCGTGCAGGCCCCCGCGCGCCACGCGCGGGGCAGCTTTCAGAAGGAGGCTGGCTTTGAATGCGGTCGGGCGACGCTGTTTCGAGAAAAGCCGCTGATTATAGCCTTTGGGCGGCGCCCGCGCTGGCCTTAACCCAGCCCTTCTGGCTTGATCTGCGCCCGCGCGATGACCTGGCTCCAGCGCTTTTGCTCGGCGGTGATGAACTGCGCAAACTCGGCGCTGGAGTTGCCCACGGCCAGCGCCGTTTCCTGCGCCAGCTTGTCCTTGACCAGCGCACCGCGCGTGGCCTTGATGGCCTCGGCCTCCAGCTTGGCCAGGTTGGCCGCCGGCCATTTCTTGGGCGCCAGCAGGCCGTACCACTGCGTCATCTCGAAGCCTGGGAAGCCCTGCTCGGCCACCGTGGGCACGTCGGGCAGCTGCGGCAGGCGCTGCGCCGTGCCGGTGCCGATGCAGCGCAGCTTGCCGGCCTTGATGAAGGACAGCAGCGCCGGCGCGCCGACCGACGCCGCCTGCAGCCGCCCCGCCATCAGGTCGGTCAGCATCGGCCCGGTGCCGCGGTACGGCACGTGCAGCATGAAGGTCTGGCTGACCATCTTCAGGTATTCCATGGCCAGATGCCCGGCGCTGCCGTTGCCGGCCGAGCCGTAGTTGACCTGCCCCGGCTTGGACTTGGCGTAGGCCACGAAGTCCTTGATGTTCTTCACCGGCAGGTCGGGGTGCACGACGTACAGGCTGGGCACCTTGGACACCAGCGTGATGGGCGCGAAGTCGCGGCCCGGGTCGTACGGCAGCTTGGGGAAGATGTACGGGTTGACGGCCAGCGTGCCGATGTGGCCCAGGATGATGGTGTGCTCGTCGGTGCTGCTGGCCACTTCCTGCATGGCGATGTTGCCGGCGGCGCCGGGCTTGTTCTCGACGAACACGTTCTGGCCCAGCGTCTTGCCCATCTCGGCCGCCACGGCGCGTGCCACGATCTCCGAGCTGCCACCGGGGGCAAAGGGCACCACCAGGCGTACCGGCTTGGTCGGCCAGGCGGCTTGCGCGAAGGCGCCCAGCGGCAGGGCCGACAGGCCAGCGGCGGCCGAGCATTTCAGGATGTCGCGGCGCGACGGCAGGTGGGAAGGCATGGAATTTCCTTGAGAGAAACGGGCGCTGCGGATTATCGGCGCGCAGCGGGCGCGCCGCTGGGCGTCAGGCCCGCCCGCCCGCGCTGGCGTGCAGGCAGATGGCCGCTGCCGCGGCCACGTTGAGCGACTCTTCGCCCCCCCGGCTGCGCAATGCGCAGCGCCATCGCGGCGCGCGCGGCCAGTTCGGGCGACACGCCCTGCCCTTCGTGCCCCATCACCCAGGCACACGGCCAGGGCAGGCGCGCGCGGTGCAGCAACTCGCCCTCATGCGAGCTGGTCACCAGCAGCGGCACCTGCAGCGCGGCCAGGTCGTCGGCCGCCAGCCCTTCGACCAGCCGCAGCCCGAAGTGCGCGCCCATGCCCGCGCGCAGCACCTTGGGCGACCACGGCAGCGCCGTGCCCTTGAGCGCCGCCACCTGCGCAAAGCCGAACGCCGCCGCGCTGCGCAGGATCGAGCCGACGTTGCCCGCGTCCTGCACGCGGTCGAGCACCACCGTGGGCGCGTCGGGCAGCAGCGCGGGCGCGGGTGGCAGGTCGATGACGAAAGCCAGCGGCGCGGGCGACGGCAGGTCGCTGATGCCTTTCATCAGCCCATCGTCGATAACTACGTTTTTTATAGCTGCCTGCGCAATACCCGCAGGCGCCAGCGGCCAATAAGATGCTGAAAACACGCCCAGCGCCGGGCGCCAGCCGCGCGCCAGCGCGGCGCTGCACAGGTGTTCGCCCTCGACCCACAAGCGGCCTTGCTTGCGGTGGGCGTCGCTGTCCTGCGCCAGCCGGCGCAGGTCTTTCAGCAGCGCGTTGTCGCGCGAAGTGATGAAGGTCTCCCCCCCTGTGGCGCTCCGCGCCTTCCGCCCTCTCCTGCGGGAGGGGGGACAACGCCGGTGGCCGGGCCAAGCCCGCTCCACGGCGTTCGCTGGTGTGGTCTGCGCCGCGACCTTCTGACATGGTAGCTTGCAGCCCACTGGGCTGCGGCTTTCGGCTTGCCATCACGCACCCACCGGCGGCTGGATCAGCACCGCCGCCACAGGCGCAAAGGTGCGGCGGTGGTGCTCGCACGCGCCGTGGGCGCGCAGCGCCGCCAGGTGGGCGGCCGTGCCGTAGCCCTTGTGCGCGGCAAAGCCGTACTGCGGAAACGCGGCGTCGATCTCGGCGCACCAGCGGTCGCGGTGCACCTTGGCCAGGATCGACGCGGCCGCGATCGACATGACCTTGGCGTCGCCATCGACGATGGCCTCGGCGCGCATCGGCAGCACTGGCAGCCGGTTGCCGTCGACCATGACCAGCGCGGGCGGCAGGCGCAGCCCTTCGACCGCGCGGCGCATGGCCAGCAGCGTGGCCTGCAGGATGTTGAGCGTGTCGATCTCCTGCACCGTGGCCATGGCAATGGCGCAGCACAACGCCTTGTCCATGATCTCGTCGTGCAGCCGCGCGCGTGTCTTCGGCCCCAGCACCTTCGAATCGGCCAGGCCGCGAATGCGCTTGCGCGGGTCGAGGATGACGGCCGCGGCCACCACCGGCCCGGCCAGCGGGCCGCGCCCGGCCTCGTCCACCCCGGCGATGAGGCCGGGCGTGTCCCAGTCCAGTGGCGCCTGTTCAGCGCGCAAGAAGCGTCTCGATCGCATCGGTGGCCAATTGGGCAGTGTCACGTTTCAGGTCGTGGTGCAGCGCGGCAAAGCGCTGCTGCACCGCGTCGATTTTCTCAGGCGCGGCCAGCCAGTCCAGCACCGCCTGCGCCAGCGCGGGCGGCGTGGCCGCGTGCTGGATCAGCTCAGGCACGACGAAAGGCGCGTCGGTGCGGTCGGCCCAGTCGTGCGGCGACACGTCGGCCGGGCGGTGCAGCCATTCGCGCGGGGCGCACAGCACGTTGGGCAGGCCCACCCAGGGCAGCTGGCGCTTCTTGCGCATCACGCGGTAGCTGACATCGGGCATGGCGTAGGCAATGACCATGGGGCGCTTGAACAGCGCCGCCTCCAGCGTGGCGGTGCCGCTGGCGATCAGCGTGACGTCGCACGCGGCCAGCGCAGCGTGCGACTGGCCGCGCACCACGTGCACGGCGTCGCCCAGCCCGCTGGCGCGCGCCAGCGCCTGGACCTGTGGCAGCAGGTGCGGCACCGTGGGAACTATGAATTGTGTAGCTGGTCGCGCCTGCCTGATCAGCGCTGCGGCCTGAAAGAACCGTGAACCCAGGTGCTTGACCTCGGCCGCGCGGCTGCCGGGCAGCAGGGCCACCAGCGGCCCGGCGTCCGGCAGGCCCAGCGCGCGCCGCGCGGCGGCCCGGTCGGGCTGCAGGGGAATGCTGCTGGCCAGCGGATGGCCGACGTAGCTGGCGCCGATGCCGTGCTGGGCCAGCAGTTCGGGCTCGAAGGGGAACAGGCACAGCACATGGTCGGCGGCCGCTTTCAGCCGCGCCAGCTTTTCGGGACGCCAGGCCCAGAAGGAGGGGCTGACGAAATGCAGCGTCTTCAGGCCCGCGGCCTTCAGGCGCGCTTCCAGCTCGAAGTTGAAGTCCGGCGCGTCGACACCAATGAACAGATCGGGCTTTTGCGCAAGCAGGGTCTTCGTCAGGCGCTTTCGAATCCATAGCAGCTCGGGCAGGCGCGGCAGCACTTCAAGGTAACCGCGCACCGAGAGTTTTTCGACCGGCCACCACGCGTCGAAGCCCCGGCGCTGCATCTCGGCGCCGCCGATGCCGGCCGCCTGCAGGTCGGGCCAGCGCGCGCGCAGCGCGGCCAGCAGGTGCGCGGCCAGCAGATCGCCCGAGGCTTCGCCCGCCACCATGCCGAATCGCGGCGCGCGCTGTGTCGGCCCCGGCGTCATGGCCCTCACCCCGCCTTCAGCGCACGATGCCGCGCGTGGCCGACGACAGGAAGTCCTGCATCAAGTTGATGTCGGCGTCCGCCTCGGCCAGCTCGCCGCGCAGCGCGTCGATCTGCTGGCGCGCGGCCTCCAGCGTCAGGCCCTTGCGGTACAGCAGGCGGTACATCTGCTTGATGAGCGTGATGCGCTCGGGCGAAAAGCCGCGGCGCTTCAGCCCTTCGGCGTTGATGCTCTGCGCCTCGGCCGGGTTGCCGCCGGCCGTGACGAAGGGTGGCACGTCCTGCGCCAGCCGGGTCTGGAAGGCCGTCATGGCGTGCGCACCGACGCGCCCAAACTGGTGCACGCCGGTCAGACCGCCCAGGAACACCCAGTCGCCCAGATGCACGTGCCCCGCCAGCTGCACCGCGTTGGCCAGGATGATGTGGCTGCCCAGCTGGCAGTCGTGCGCGATGTGCACATACGCCATGATCCAGTTGTCGTCGCCCAGCCGGGTAATGCCCTGGTCCTGCACCGTGCCGGTGTTGATGGTGACGAATTCGCGAATGGTGTTGCCGTCGCCGATGTCGAGCCGCGTCGGCTCGCCGGCGTATTTCTTGTCCTGCGGCGCGGCGCCCAGGCTGGCGAACTGAAAGATGCGGTTGTCGCGCCCCAGCGTGGTGTGGCCTTCGATGACGCAGTGCGCGCCCACGGTGGTGCCGGCGCCGATGCGCACATGCGGGCCAATGACCGCGTAGGGGCCGACGTTGACGCTCGAATCGAGTTCGGCCTTCGGATCGATCAGCGCGGTAGAGTGAACCTGGGTCATGTGAGCAACAACGGTGCCACCAAAAACGCTGCTCGTCGCCCGAATGGCCGCGGAGCAGGCCGCCCGGGAACGCCGTGGCCGGGGTCTCCCCGGCCACCAGCGTTGCCCCCCCCGGGGGGAAGGCGCCGCAGGCGACTCAGGGGGGAGCACGTCCTTCAGGGGGGGTCAACTGACATCCCTCATCGTGCACATGATGGCCGCCTCGCAGGCGACGTCGTCGCCCACGGTGGCCTTGCAGTTGAAGCGGTAGATGCCGGCGCGGGCGCGGTCCAGCGCGGCATGCAGGATGAGCTGGTCGCCCGGCTCCACCGGCCGCTTGAAGCGCGCGCCGTCGATGCCGACGAAGTAGAACACCTGGTCGTCGCCGAGCGAGATGCCTTCGGTCTCGAACGACAGCAGCGCGCACGACTGGGCCATGGCCTCCAGCATCAGCACGCCCGGCATGACCGGCCGGTTGGGAAAGTGGCCGGTGAAGAACGGTTCGTTGACGGTGACGTTCTTCAGCGCCCGTATCGTCTTGGCCTCAAGGTCGATGTCGAGCACGCGATCGACCAGCAGGAAGGGATAGCGGTGCGGCAGCTTGGTCAGGATGCGGTGAATGTCCATCATGGCGAATGCTTCTGTTTTAATAGCTGTCCGCGCCGATGGGGTGGGCGCAGGCAGCCTATTCTATGACTCGTCGGGGCGGTCGGCCAGCCCGCCTTCCAGGCGCCGCACACGCTCGCGCAGGCGATGGATCTGCTTGAGCGTGGCCGCGTTCTTTTCCCATTCGGCGTTTTCGGCGATGGGGTAGAAGCCAGTGTAGTGCCCCGGCTTGAGGATGGAGCGCGTGACGATCGACGCCGACGAGATGTGCACGTGGTCGGCAATGGTCAGGTGACCCAGGATCATGCCCGCGCCGCCCACGGTGCAGTGGGCGCCGATGCGCGCGCTGCCCGCCACGCCCACGCAGCCGGCCATGGCCGTGTGCTTGCCAATGTGGCAGTTGTGGCCGATCTGGATCAGGTTGTCGAGCTTGACGCCATCCTCGATCACGGTGTCGTCCAGCGCGCCGCGGTCGATGCAGGTGTTGGCGCCGATTTCCACGTCGTCGCCAATGCGCACGGCGCCCAGCTGCTCGATCTTTTCCCAGCCGCCGTCGCGCGGCGCAAAGCCGAAGCCGTCGCCGCCGATCACCGCGCCGCTCTGCACGATGCAGCGCGCGCCCAGCACGCAGTCTTCGCCCACGGTGACGCGCGGCTTCAGCACGCTGCCCGCGCCAATGCGCGCGCCGCGCCCAACGAAGCACTGCGCGCCCACGCTGGCGGTGGGGTCGACGAAGGCGCCCTCCTCGACGATGGCGCTCGGGTGAATGCCCGGCTTGGGCGCACCGCCGTGCAGGCGCTTCCACAGTTGCGTCAGGCGGGCGAAATACAGGTGCGGGTCGTCGGCCACGATGCAGTCACCGCCGCCGTGCGCGCGCGTGCGCGCGGCATCGGCCATGGCGGGGCCGACGATGACGCAACCCGCCTGGGTGGCCGACAGCAGGTGCGCCAGCCGCGGGTTGACGAGAAAGCTCAGTTCAGTGGGCTGGGCGCTTTCGAGTGGCGCCAGGCGGGCGATGACCCGGTCGGGGTCGCCGAACAGCTGACCGCCCAGGGCCTGGACGATGGCGCCGGTTCGCAATGTCATGGCAGGCAAGGATAACGGGGGACGCCATCGGCCGCTGGCGCAGCCGGCGGGGCAGCGGTCACTTGCCGCTGTTCAGCGCCTTGATCACCTTGTCGGTGATGTCGAGCCGCGGGTTGACGTACACGGCTTCCTGCAGGATGACGTCGTACTTCTCGGCCTCGGCCACCTGCTTGACCACGCGGTTGGCGCGGTCGAGGATGTGCTGCAGCTCTTCCTGCTTGCGCGCGTTCAGGTCTTCCTGAAACTCGCGGCGGCGGCGCTGGAATTCGCGGTCCTGCTCCATCAGCTGGCGCTGGCGCGAATTGCGCTGGGTGTCGTTCATCGTCGGCGCTTCGCGCTCGAAGCGTTCGGACGCGGTCTTCAGCGCCGAACCCGCGTCGTCGATTTCCTTTTCGCGGCGCGAGAACTCCTGCTCCAGCTTGGTCTGGGCCGCCTTGGCGGGCGTGGCCTCACGCAGCATGCGGTCCGTGTTGACAAAGCCGATTCGCGTGCCGTCCTGGGCCTGGGCCCACGGCGCGGCGACTGCGGCGCTGCACAGCGCCACCACCATCAGACTGCGAGAGACGAACTGCTTCAAAACGAGGTTCCGATCTGGAATTGCAAACGTTGGATTCTATCGCCCGGCTTCTTGCGCAGCGGCACGGCAAAGGCGAAGCGCAGCGGGCCCAGCGGCGAAATCCAGCTGAGGCCCACGCCCGTCGAATAGCGCAGCGCGTCGGCGCTGATCTTGTCGTGTTCGCCGTACAGCGCACCCGCGTCGACGAAGCCGAACAGGCGCAGCGTGCGGTCGTTGCCCGCGCCGGGGAAGGGCGTGATGAATTCGGTGTTGAGCACGAACTTGCGCGTGCCGCCGATGAAGGCGCCGGTGACGTCGCGCGGGCCGAGCGTGGACTGCTCGTAGCCCCGCACCGAGCCCAGGCCGCCGGCGTAGAAGTTCTTGAACACCGGGAACGGCCGCCCGCCCAGCCCCTTGCCCCAGCCCGCCTCGCCGTTGAAGGCCAGCGTGTATTGCTTGGACAGCGGAATGTATTGCTGGTACTGGTAGTTGGCCTTGACGTAGCGCGCGTCGCCGAACAGGCCCAGTTCGCCCAGCAGGCGCTGGTAGCGGCCGGCGTTGGGCGCCAGCGCGCTGTCGCGCGAGTCGCGCGACCAGCCCAGCGTGAACGGGAACGCCGAGCTGCTGTAGCCGAAGCGCTCGGCATAGTCGAGGTAGGCGGCCGGGATGTTGGTGCCCGGCTTGATGCGCGTGCGCTCGGCGTTCATGCCCAGGTACACGGTGTCCAGTTCGGTCACCGGCACGCCGAACTTCAGGCCCACACCCATGGTGATGAGCGTGTAGTTGCCGCCCTGGTCCTGATACGGCTTCTGGGTGCGGTAGTAGACGTCGACCTTGCGCGACACGCCGTTGGACGTGAAGTACGGGTCGGTCGCGCTGACCACGACGGTGCGGTTGTACTTGCCGGTGTTGAGCTGCAGGTCAAGCTTGTTGCCCGAGCCGAACACGTTTTCCTGCGACAGGCCGAAGGTGAAGGCCAGCTTCTCGGCCGTCGAATAGCCGGCGCCGATGCTGACGCTGCCGGTGGGCTTTTCCTTGACCTCGACGTTCAGGTCGACCTGGTCGGGCGCGCCCGGCACGTCGGCGGTGCTGACGGACAGTTCGGTGAAGTAGCCCAGGCGGTCGACGCGGTCGCGCGACAGGCGGATTTTCTCGGCGTCGTACCAGCTCGATTCGTACTGGCGGAATTCGCGGCGGATGACCTCGTCGCGCGTGCGCGCGTTGCCGTGGATGTTGATGCGGCGCACGTAGGCGCGGCGTGACGGTTCGGCGCGCAGCGTGAGGGCCACGCGGTTGTTGACGCGGTCGACTTCGGGCACCGCTTCGACCTGGGCGAAGGCGTAGCCGTAGTTGCCGAAATGCTCGGTGAAGGCCTTGGTCGTCTGCGCCACCTGATCGGCGTTGTAGGCCTCGCCGGGCTTGATCTTGACAAGCGACTTGAACTCGTCGTCCTTCTGCAGGTAATTGCCGTCCAGCGACACGCCCGACACCACGAAGCGCTCGCCCTCGGTGATGTTGACGGTGATGCCGATCGATTCCTTGTCGGGCGCCATCGCCACCTGCGTGGAATCGATCTTGAAGTCGAGATAACCGCGCGCCAGGTAGAACGAGCGCAGCGCCTCCAGGTCGGCATTGAGCTTGGCGCGCGAATACTGGTCGCTCTTGGTGTACCACGACAGCCAGCCGCCGGTGTCCAGGTCGAACAGGTCGCGCAGGCGGCTGTCGCTGAAGGAGCGATTGCCGATGATCTCGATGTCCTTGATGCGCGCGGCGCGGCCTTCGGTGATGTTGAAGGTCAGGCGCACCTGGTTGCGCTCGGACGGCGTGACGGTGGTCACCACCTCGGCGCCGTACAGGCTGCGGTTGATGTACTGGCGCTTAAGTTCCTGCTCGGCACGGTCGGCCAGCGCGCGGTCGTACGGCCGGCCGGCAGCCAGGCCGGCATCGCGCAGCACGCCCTGCAGCACGTCGTTGGTGAATTCCTTGTTGCCGGCAAATTCGACGGCCGCCACCGTGGGCCGCTCCTGCACGATGACCACCAGCACGTCGCCCTGCACTTCAAGGCGCACGTCGTTGAACAGGCCCAGGCCGAACAGCGAGCGGATGGCCGCCGCGCCCTTTTCGTCGTTGTAGGTTTCGCCCACGCGCACCGGCAGCGACGCGAACACGGTGCCGGGTTCGACGCGCTGCAGGCCTTCGACCCGGATGTCGCGCACGGTGAAGGGGTCGACCGCCCAGGCCACCTGGGCCGCGAAAGCCGTGGTCACCAGTAGAACCGCGGACCGCAGACGGAAACGTTGTGCGATGGATTTCATGAATGCTTTGGAAGAACGGCGGCCACCTAGTGGCCTGGGTTGCAAGTTCGTTGAAAAAATGAATCGGTCGAAATCGCCGTCAGGCAAGGCGCAAAACGCAGCGATACCACGTGGTATCGCGAGGCTTTGCAACGCCGCATGGCGGTGATTGTCGGCAGATTCATTCAACGAATTTGCAATTCAGGACACTAGGGCCAAGGAGGAGTCCCTGTCGATCAGCCCAGCCGGCCCGCGATGTCGTTGACCATCGCGATGGCCATCATGGCCAGCAGCACCGACATGCCCACGTATTGGAGTCGCTCCAGCCACACGCCGGAGACGGGCCGCCCCGTCACCGCCTCCCAAAGATAATACATCAGGTGTCCTCCGTCGAGGACGGGCACGGGCAGCAGGTTGAGCACGCCCAGGCTCACGCTGATGAACGCCAGGAAGGCCAGGTAATACGTCAGCCCCTGGCTGGCCGACTTGCCGGCGTAGTCGGCGATGGCGATCGGCCCGCTCAGGTTCTTCAGCGACAGCTCGCCCATCAGCATGCGACCCAGCAGCTTGAGCGACAGCGTGGACACTTCCCACACCCTGACGGCGCCGCTACACAGGCCGTCCAGCGGCCCCTGGCGCACGGTCACCATCTCGGGCATGGCGCCAACGTAGGCGCCAATGCGGCCCACGGGCTGGCCCTTGTCGTGCTGAACGTCGGGCTGCACGGTCAGGCTCAGCAGCCGGCCGGCGCGCTCGACCTGCCATTCGGCGGCGGCGGCGCGGCCAGACTGCCCGCTGGCACGAATCAGCTCGCGCAACTGTTGCCCGTCGGTGACCTCGGTGAGGCCGACACGGCGCACGACATCGCCCTGGCGCAGGCCCGCCTTCTGGGCGGCGCCGCCCGACATGACCTCGCCCATGACGGGCCGGCTCAGCGGCGAGACGATGCCAATGGCGCGGAACAGCCGCGCATCGGGTTCGCGCAGGGTCAATGACGACAGCGGCAGCTTCACTTCGCGGCCCCGCCCGTCCCCGCGCACCACGTCGACCACCACGTCCTGCCCGTCCAGCGCGGCGCGCGTCAGCACCCAGCGCAGAGAGTCGAAGGACGCCACCGGCTCCAGTTCGTCACCCGCCAGCGCGGCCTGGCGCACTACATCACCGGCCTGCAGGCCGGCCTTGTCGGCCAGCGAGCCGGCCACCGGCGGCGACAGGATGGCGCGCGGCTCGTCGACACCGATCCAGTTGACCAGCGCGTACAGCAGCACAGCCAGCACCAGATTGGCCGCCGGCCCGGCGGCGACGATGAGCGCGCGCTTCTTCAGCGGCTGTGTGTTGAAGGCCAGGTGCCGCTCGCCCTCGTCCACCGGGGCTTCGCGCTCGTCCAGCATCCTGACGTAGCCGCCCAGGGGCAGCATGCCGATGACGAATTCGGTGTCCTGGCCCGGGCGCTGGTGCTTGGGCTTGAAGCGCGCAATGGTCTTGCCGAAGCCGACCGAAAAGCGCAGCACCTTGACGCCGCAGGCCACCGCCATGCGGTAGTGGCCCCATTCGTGTATGGCGATCAGCAGAGCCAGCGCAGCGATGAAGGCAATCAGGGTCAGCAACATGCCGTGGAGCCCCTCCCAGAGGCCAAAAAATCAGCCGGCGACGCGGCGCACGCACGCAGCGGCGGCGCCGCGCGCGCGGCCATCGAGTTCGAGCAGCGCCTGCAGCCCGTCGGGCGTGCGCGGCGCCACCGCATCGAGTGTGGCACGGTTGACGGCGTGGATCTGGTCGAAGCGGATTGCGCCGTCCAGAAAAGCCGCTACGGCCACTTCGTTGGCGGCGTTCAGCACCGCGCAGGTGCCCGGCTCAGCCCGCAGCGCTTCCCAAGCCAGCGCCAGGCCGGGGTAGCGCTGGCGATGGTCCTCGCTGTCGATGGCTTCAAACGTCAGGTTCTGCAGGCCGCGGAAATCCAGCGCCTGGGCGCCGGACTCGATGCGGTCGGGCCACGACAGCCCGTACGCGATGGGCACGCGCATGTCGGGCGTGCCCAGTTGGGCCACGACCGAGGTATCCTTGTACTGCACCATCGAGTGGATGACGCTTTGCGGGTGGATCACTACGTCAAGCTGGTCGGGCGACACGCCAAACAGGTAGCGCGCCTCGATGACCTCCAGCGCCTTGTTCATCATGGTGGCCGAATCGACCGAGATCTTGCGGCCCATCACCCAGTTGGGGTGCGCGCAGGCCTGGCTGGGGGTCACGTCGCGCAGGCTGGACGGCGCGCGGGTGCGAAATGGGCCGCCCGACGCGGTGAGGATGATGCGGTCGATGCGCTGCGCCCAGGTGGCTGGGTCGTCGGGCAGGGACTGGAAGATGGCGGAGTGCTCGCTGTCGATGGGCAGCAGCGTCGCCCCGCCTTCGGCCACCGCGCGCATGAACACGTCGCCGCCGACGACCAGCGCCTCCTTGTTGGCCAGCAACAGGCGCTTGCCCGCGCGTGCCGCAGCCAGGCACGGCGCCAGGCCGGCGGCGCCGACGATGGCGGCCATCACGGCATCCACGTCATCGCAGGACGCTACTATTTCAATAGCGTCAGGCGCAAGATCAACCTGCGTCGGCAGGCCTTCCAGCTTGATTTTTCGGTCCAGTTCGAGCGCGTGCGGCGCGCTGGCCATCACGGCCACGCGCGGCTTGAAGCGCGCGCACTGCGCCAGCATCAGGTCGACCTGGGTGGCGGCGGCCAGCGCCACCACTTCAAAGCGGTCCGGATGCCGCGCAATCACATCGAGGGTATTCGTGCCGATCGACCCGGTGGAGCCGAGCACCGCCACGCGCAACCGGCTCACAGCCCGTCCTTCAGCGACACCAGCAGCATCGCCAACGGCAACACGGGCAACAACGCGTCGATGCGGTCGAGCACACCGCCATGCCCCGGCAGCAGACGGCTGGAATCCTTCATGCCCGCACTGCGCTTGACCAGCGATTCGATCAGGTCGCCCACCACGCTCATCGCCGCCAGGAACAGACCGCCCAGCACCAACAGCAGCGCGCTGGACTGATACAGCCGGGTGTACAGGCTGGCAGCGCCCGTCTGGTAAGCGCTGTCAGCCCATACCCATGCAATGCCGACCAGCAGCACGCCCAGCATGCCGCCCCACACGCCTTCCCAGCTCTTGCCGGGGCTGATGGCCGGCGCCAACTTGCGACCGCCCGTCAGCCTGCCGCCCAGCGCGCGCCCAAAGAAATAGGCAAACACGTCGGCCGCCCACACCAGCACCAGCACCGACAGCAGAAAATTGACACCGATGCGCCGCGCCTGCGCCATCGCCAGCCAGGCCATCGCCAGTGCCAGCACGCCGCCAGCCCAGCGCAGGGCACGCGGCACCTGGGGCCAGCCGGCCACCCCGCGCGCCAGCAGCCAGCCGCCGCCCAGCACCCACAGCAACGCGGCCCCGGCCCACAGCCACGGCAAGTGCCGGTCCACCGCGCCGCCCCACCACAGGCCCGCGCACAGCACGGCACACAGCGCGCCGGTGGCGAGCGCGCCCGCGCCGCGCACCTGGTTGAGCCGCGCCCACTCCCACGCCGCCGCAGCGATCAGCACCAGCGACAGCGCAATGAACGGGGTGGGCGACGCGGCGAACAGCGCCGGCAGCAGAATGGCCAGCAGCACCAGAGCGGTGATGACGCGTGGCAACAGCACGGTGTGGCGCCCTTTCAGCCCGCGGCGACGCGCGCGACCTGCTCGGAGGTCTGCCCGAAGCGCCGCTCGCGCGCCGCATACGAGGCCAGCGCCTCGTCCAGCGCGGCCTCGTCGAAGTCGGGCCAGAGCCGGTCGCTGAAATACAGTTCGCTGTAGGCGCACTGCCACAGCAGGAAGTTGCTGATGCGCTGCTCGCCGCCGGTGCGGATCAGCAGATCCGGGTCGGCCACGTGCGCCAGCGCCATCGCGCGGTCCAGCGCGGCCTCGGTGATGGGTTCGCCGCGCGCGACCAGCTTGGACGCCGCCTGCGCGATGTCCCAGCGCCCGCCGTAGTTGAAGCACACATTCAGCACCATGCGCCCATTGTCGGCGGTATCGGCCTCGGCCTGCGCCAGGCCGCGCTGCATGCGCTCGGACAGCCCGCCGCGATCGCCCACGAAATGCAGGCGGATGCCGCCCTTGCGCAACTCCGGCACCTCGCGCGTCAGCGCCTTGCCCATCAGTTCCATCAGGCCACTGACCTCTTCCTCGGGCCGGTTCCAGTTCTCCGACGAGAACGCAAACACCGTCAGCACCCCCACCCCGCGCTCGGCGCAGGCGCGAATGCAGCGCCGCAGCGACTCCACGCCCTGGCGATGCCCCGCAATGCGCGGCATCAGCCGACGCTTGGCCCAACGCCCATTGCCATCCATGACGATGGCAATGTGATGCGGCATGGCAGCGGACGGCGATGTCATCAACGGAATATGAAAGAAATTGGCGGTCAGCGCTTGTCCATCATGCGCAAGCAGCTACTATTTTTATAGTGATCAGCCTTGCGACCACTGCCCCTCACCCCAACCCTCTCCCGCCAGCGGGAGAGGGAGCAAAACCCGACTGCACTGGCCCAGCCCGACCAAAAAAACCGAATGGCCGCGGAGCAGGCCATTCGGGAACGCCGTGCTCGGGGTTCCCCCGAGCACCAGCGTTGTCCCCCTCAGGGGGAAGGCGCCGCAGGCGACTCAGGGGGAGCAATGTTCGGGGGGGGTCATACCTCCATGATGTCCTTTTCCTTGCCCACCACCAGCGCATCGATCTCGGCGATGTGCTTGTCGGTGGCCTTCTGGACGTCGGCTTCGGTGCGCTTCTGGTCGTCCTCGGTCGCTTCCTTGTCCTTGACCAGCTTCTTCACCGCCTCGTTGGCGTCGCGGCGCAGGTTGCGGATGGCGATCTTGGCGTTTTCGCCCTCGGCGCGCACGATCTTGGTCATCTCCTTGCGGCGCTCTTCGCTCATGGGCGGCATCGGCACGCGGATCAGATCGCCCATGCTGGCCGGGTTCAGGCCCAGGTCGCTTTCGCGGATGGCCTTTTCGATCTTGGCGCCCATGCCCTTTTCCCACGGCTGCACGCTGATGGTGCGGGCATCGAGCAGCGACACGTTGGCCACCTGCGACAGCGGCACATGGTTGCCGTAGTACTCGACGTGGATGGTGTCCAGCAGCGCGGGGTTGGCGCGGCCGGTGCGGATCTTGGTCAGGTTGTTCTTGAAGGCGGCGATGGACTGCTCCATCTTGGCCTGCGCGTTCTTCTTGATGTCGGCAATCGTCATGGCATCACTCCTTGGTCAGACATGCACCAGCGTGCCCTCGTCGCTGCCCTGCACCACGTTTTTCAGCGCGCCGGGCTTGAAGATCGAGAACACCTTGATCGGCAGCTTCTGGTCGCGGCACAGGGCGAAGGCGGTGGCGTCCATGATGCCCAGGTTGCGGGTCATGGCCTCGTCGAAGCTCAGCTTCGTGTAGCGCGTGGCCTTGGGGTCCTTCTTGGGGTCGGCGGTGTACACGCCGTCCACCTTGGTGGCCTTCAGCACCAGTTCGGCGCCGATCTCGGCCCCGCGCAGGGCGGCAGCGGTGTCGGTGGTGAAGAACGGGTTGCCGGTGCCGGCGGCAAACACGACGACCTTGCCTTCTTCGAGGTACTGCAGCGCCTTGGGGCGCACGTAGGGCTCGACCACCTGCTCGATGCCGATGGCGCTCATCACGCGCGCCGTCAGGCCCTGGTGGTTCATGGCGTCGGCCAGCGCCAGTGCGTTCATCACCGTGGCCAGCATGCCCATGTAGTCGGCGGTGGCGCGGTCCATGCCGGCCGATCCGCCCGCCACGCCGCGAAAGATGTTGCCGCCGCCAATCACCACCGCCACCTGCACGCCCATGCGCGTCACTTCAGCGATCTCGCCCACGATGCGCTCGATGGTGGCGCGGTTGATGCCGAACGCGTCGTCGCCCATCAAGGCTTCGCCGGACAGCTTGAGCAGGATTCGCTTGTGGGCAGGTTTGGCTTTGGTCATCGGCAGTGATTCCGAAAGGGGGCGCGCTGAAGTCTACCGCGCGGGAATGGGGTGACGGGGCCGCCGTGGCCGGACC
The DNA here is from genome assembly GCF_033110285.1 of Ottowia sp. SB7-C50. Taxonomy (NCBI): domain Bacteria; kingdom Pseudomonadati; phylum Pseudomonadota; class Betaproteobacteria; order Burkholderiales; family Comamonadaceae; genus Ottowia; species Ottowia sp. SB7-C50. The sequence goes on along the minus strand of NZ_CP136995.1, from coordinate 1,118,281 downwards.
TGCGCCGGCCAGTGGCGGCGTCCCCCCTGCGAAGCAAAGGGGGGAAGGCGCGTCAGCGCCTCAGGGGGGGGTTAGGCCTTGCTCGCTGCAGCAACCTGCGCAGCCACCTCGGCGGCGAAGTCGTCCTGCTTCTTCTCGATGCCCTCGCCCACCACGTACAGCGTGAAGCCGGTCACTTGCGTGCCTTTTTCCTTCAGCATCTGCTCGACCGACTGCTTGTCGTTCTTCACGAAGGGCTGGTTGAACAGCGAGACTTCCTTCAGGTACTTCTGCACCGAGCCTTCGACCATCTTGGCGGCGATGTCGGCCGGCTTGCCGGATTCCTGCGCCTTGGCGGCGGCGACGCTGCGCTCACGCTCGATCAGTTCGGCCGGCACGTTGGCGCTGGTCAGGGCCACGGGCTTCATGGCGGCCACGTGCATGGCCACGTCCTTGGCGGCCACTTCATCGCCCGAATACTCGACCAGCACGCCAATGCGCGTGCCGTGCACGTAGCTGGCCACCTTGCCGGCCTTGCGCACGAAGCGGCGGAAGCTCATGTTCTCGCCGATCTTGCCGATCAGGCCCACGCGCACGTCTTCCAGCGTGGGGCCGTAGCCGTCCTGGCTGTACGCCAGCGCGCCCAGGGCGGCGACGTCGGCCGGGTTCTGCTCGGCCACCAGCTTGGCGGCAGCGGCGGCCATGTTCAGGAACATGTCGTTCTTGGTCACGAAGTCGGTTTCGCAGTTGACTTCGATCATGGCGCCCACGTCGCTGGCCACATGGGCAGCGATCACGCCTTCGGCCGTCACGCGGCTCGCGGCCTTGCCGGCCTTGGTGCCCAGCTTGACGCGCAGGATTTCTTCGGCCCTGGCCATGTCGCCGTCGGCCTCGGTCAGTGCCTTCTTGCACTCCATCATGGGTGCGTCGGTCTTGGCGCGCAGTTCGGCGACCATGCTTGCGGTGATTGCTGCCATGTGTTTACTCCGGTGATGTGGGTGAAAGCGGAGCGGATCGCATGAGCCGCTCGCGCAAAAAAACAGGACATTAAAAAGGGGCCATGACGCCCCCTTTGCCGTCAGCCGCGGTCAGGCGGCTGTGAGCCGGGTCAGGCGGCGCTGGCGTCCTCGACTTCGACGAACTCGTCGGTGCCTTCGGCCTGCACGGCCTTGATCACGTCGTTGACGGCGTTGGCCTTGCCTTCCAGCACGGCGTCGGCCATGCCGCGGGCGTACAGCGTCACGGCCTTGGCCGAGTCGTCGTTGCCGGGGATGACGTAGTCGATGCCGTCGGGGTTGTGGTTGGAATCGACCACGCCGATCAGCGGAATGCCCAGCTTCTTGGCTTCGGACACGGCGATCTTGTGGTAGCCGACGTCGATGATGAAGATGGCATCCGGCAGCGCACCCATGTCCTGGATGCCGCCGATGTCTTTTTCGAGCTTTTCCATCTCGCGCGAGAACATGAGCTGCTCTTTCTTGCTCATGCTGTCCAGGCCGGCTTCCTGCTGGGCCTTCATGTCCTTCAGGCGCTTGAGCGAGGTCTTGACGGTCTTGAAGTTGGTCAGCATGCCGCCGAGCCAGCGCGTCTCGACGTAGGGCATGCCGGCGCGACGGGCCTCTTCGGCCACGATCTCGCGCGCCTGGCGCTTGGTGCCCACGAACAGGATGGTGCCGCGGTTGGCCGCCAGTTGCTTGGCGAACTTCTGCGCGTCCTGGAACATCGGCAGCGATTTTTCCAGGTTGATGATGTGGATCTTGTTGCGATGGCCGAAGATGAACGGAGCCATCTTGGGGTTCCAGAAGCGGGTCTGGTGGCCGAAGTGGACACCGGCTTCCAGCATTTGACGCATGGTCACGGACATGGGAATTACCTTCTCAAGGTTGGGTCTGAAACCCAGCCGCCTCAATCGACACGCAGAGCGCCTGTGGCCAGGGTCTGCGGCGACACCTCGTCGCGGCTGGTTTGCGATTTGCCCCGCGCGCACCGCCTTGTAAGGCAGGCGCAAAGCGCAGAACCATGGGATTATAGCAGTCGGCCGTGCGTGCAGCGCGCACGCCGGCATGGTGCCGGGCCAGGACCGTGCGGCGCGTCCACGTAGAATCCGCCGCGCTCCCGCTCCTCCCCGCAGTCCATGAACATCGCCATCCTCGGCGCCGGCATCATCGGCGTGACCACGGCCTACGAACTGGCCGCCGACGGCCACCAGGTCACGGTGTTCGAACGCCATGCCAGCGTGGCCGAAGGCGCCAGCTTTGCCAACGCCGGCGTGGTGGCGCCGGGCTACGTCACCCCCTGGGCCGCCCCGGGCATGCCGATCAAGGTGCTGCGCCACCTGCTGGCGCGCCATGCGCCGGTGCGCATGCGCCGCCCGCTGTCGGCGGCCGACCTGAACTGGATGCGCCTGTGGCGCCAGGCCTGCGCGCCGGCCGCGTACACCGCCAACCGCGCGCGCATGCAGCGCCTGGCGTTCTACAGCCGCCAGCGCCTGCATGAAGTGGCCGCGCGCATGGCCTACGACTTCGACCGCAGCGACGGCTACATGGTGCTGCTGCGGGGCGAGCGCGACCAGCGCATGGTGCAGCCGGGGCTGGCGCTGCTGCGCGAGCTGGGCGTGCCCTTTCATGAAATCAACGCCAGCGAGGCGCGCCAGATCGAGCCCGCGCTGCACCCCGACACGCCGCTGGCCGGCGCCATTCACCTGCCGCAGGACGAAGTCGGCAACTGCCGGCAGTTCGCCGTCATCCTGCGCGATGCGGCCGAGCAGCTGGGCGCGCGCTTCGTGTTCAATACGGCCGTAGCGCGCATCGACAAAGCGCAGTCAGCTACGATTTATATAGCAGGCGATGCCACGCCGCAGGCTTTTGACGCCGTCGTGCTGTGCGCCGGTGTGCAGTCGGCCGCGCTGCTGCGCCCGCTGGGCGTGCGGCTGCCGCTGCGGCCGGTCTATGGCTATTCGATCAGCGCCCACATCCCCGAGCCGCTGCACGCGCCGCGCAGCGGCGTGATGGACGAGCGCTACAAGGTCGCCATCACCCGCATGGGCCAGCGCGTGCGCGTGGCGGGCTCGGCCGAGATCGGCGGCCGGCCGGACAACATGAACGACCACGCCGTCGGCACGCTGTACAAGGTGCTGGCCGACTGGTTTCCGGGCGCGGCGCGGCTGTCCAGCGGCGTGCAGGTTTGGAAAGGCGCCCGCCCCATGCTGCCCGACGGCCCACCGGTCATCGGCGCCAGCGGCATTCCTGGCCTGTGGCTCAACCTGGGCCACGGCTCCAGCGGCTGGGCGCTGTCGTGCGGCAGCGCACGCGTGCTGGCCGACCAGATGGCCGGCCGGTCGCCCGAGATCGACGTCGAGGGGCTGGGCGCCCAGCGCTGGATCACCCGCCGATAACGCGCCGTGGCGCGATTGCCGCACACAAATCGGCTGATGGCGCCAAGGCGGTGACGCGCCCGCGGACCCGATAATGGTTCATGCCCCGCCCGCTGCCCCTGGATCGCCCGGCCCCGCTGTTCGACGTGGCCGCCACACGTCGCCTGGAGCAGGCCGCCGCAGCCACCTTGCCGCCGCACACGCTGATGCAGCGCGCCGGGCTGGCCGTGGCGCGGCTGGCGCTGGCGATCCGGCCCCACGCACGCACCGTGTGGGTGGCCTGCGGGCCGGGCAACAACGGCGGCGATGGCTTCGAGGCGGCCATGCACCTCAAGCGCTGGGGCGGCCACCCCGTTGCGACCTGGCTGGGCAACGAAGCCACCCTGCCGGATGACGCGCGCGCCTCGCTCGAACGGGCGCGCGCCGCAGGCGTGCCCTTTGCCGACGAGCCGCCGCGCGACCTGGGACCGCAAGACCTGTGCATCGACGCCCTGCTGGGCATTGGCGCCACCCGCGCGCCCGAAGGCCGCATGGCCCAATGGCTGCTGCGCATGGATCAGGGTCCAGCCGCCCTGCTGGCGGTCGATGTGCCGACCGGACTGAACGCCGACACGGGCGCATGGCAACGCCCAGTAGATACAATTTTGATAGCAAATAACGCTGGTCCAGCCAGCGCAGGCAGTCCATTTGATCCCCCCCTCATCAGCCCGCGAACGCCACACGCTGACCCTGCTCACCGTCAAGCCGGGCCTGTTCACCGGCCAAGGGCGCGATGCCTGCGGCACGCTCTGGTTCCAAGACCTCGGCGTGCACAGCGACGACGGCGTGCCGCCCACCGCCATGCTGTGCGGCGCGCCCGGCGCATCACCGCGCCCGCACGCCAGCCACAAGGGCAGCTTTGGCGATGTGGCCGTGATCGGCGGCGTCAGCAACGCATCGCGTGGCGCCTCCATGGCCGGCGCCGCCCTGCTGGCCGCCAGCGCCGCGCTGCACGGCGGCGCGGGGCGGGTGTACGTCGGGCTGCTGGGCGACGGCGGCCCGACGCTCGACGTGGTGCAAGCTGAGCTGATGTTCCGCCGCCCCGATGAATTGCCGCTGGACGCGATGACCGTGGTGTGCGGCTGCGGCGGCGGCGATGCCGTGCGCGATGCGCTGCCCGCCGTGCTGCAGGCGGCCGCGCGCCTGGTGCTGGACGCCGACGCGCTCAACGCCATCGCGCAGGACACGGCGCTGCAAGCCGCGCTCACCGCGCGAGCGGCGCGCGGCCAGGCCACCGTGCTGACCCCCCACCCGCTGGAAGCCGCGCGCCTGCTGGCCACCGACACACGCCACGTGCAGGCCGACCGCCTGCGCGCCGCCCAGACGCTGGCCACGCGCTTTGCCTGCGTCACGGTTCTCAAAGGCTCCGGCAGCGTCATCGCCGCGCCCGACGAGTTGCCTCGCATCAACGCCACCGGCAACGCCCGCCTGGCCACGCCCGGCTCGGGCGACGTGCTGGCAGGCCTGACCGGCGCGCGCATGGCGGGCGGAATGCCGGCGTTCGACGCCGCCTGCGCAGCCGTCTACCACCACGGCCTAATCGCCGACGGCTGGCCTGCGGACCGTGCGCTCACCGCCAGCGCGCTGGCGCGGCGGTTGACGGCCTGACTGCACTCAAAAAGACAAAGCGGCCCATCGCGCGGACCAGTTTCACCGTCGCACGACGGCACTGACCGCGCGGCCGCGGCCCACCCTCAACCGCGCCCGACGAACGGCATCCTGGTGGCCATCACTGTGTGGAACAGCACGTTGGCCGACAGCGGCAGGTTGGCCATGTACAGCACGGACTGGCCGACCAGGGCGACGTCCATGCGGGGTTCTTCCATCAACTGGCCGTTGGGCTGCAGGATGCCGGCGGCCATGCGCGTGGTCATGTCGGTGGCGGCGTTGCCGATGTCGATCTGGCCAACGGCGATGTCGTAGGCGCGGCCGTCCAGCGACGCGGCCTTGGTCAGCCCGGTGACGGCGTGCTTGGTGGCCGTATAGGCAATGCTGTGCGGGCGCGGGGCGTGGGCCGAAATGCTGCCGTTGTTGATGATGCGGCCGCCCTGCGGCGACTGCCCCTTCATGACGCGGAACGCGGCCTGGATGCACCAGAACATGCCGTTCAGGTTGACATCGACCACGGCACGCCATTGCTCGGCCGTCAGTTCCTCCAGCGGCGCGGCACGCGCGCCCAGCCCGGCGTTGTTGAACAGCAGGTCGACGCGGCCGAACGACGCCACAACCCGGTCGAACAGCGCCTGCACCGCCGCCGGGTCGGCCACGTCGGTGGGCACGGCCAGCGCACGCGCGCCAGCACCCGACTCGGCGGCCACCTGCTGCAGCGGCTCGGCGCGGCGGCCGGCCAGCGCAACCTGCCAGCCGTCGGCCAACAGGGCCAGTGCCGCGGCGCGGCCGATGCCGGTGCCAGCGCCGGTGACGATGGCGGTACGGGGTGTGGGGTTCACTGCAGTCTCCATTCAAAAACACGTGGTAGCGCACGCCACAGGGTCGTTTTTAGCTATATAAATAGAAGCAACCGCGCGCAAAACGTCAGCGCCGGCTCTTGCGCGGCTTCCCGCTCTTGGCGGTCTTGGCCGCGGCCTTCTTCACCGCGGATTTCAGCGCCTGCATGGGCGATGCGCGCGCAGCGCCGCGTTCAGTGTCCCGCGTCTGGCGCGCGCTGCGCTTGGCCGATTTCTTGGCCGGCTGGCCGCGCTCGGCCGGGGCCACGCCCTTGTCGCGCAGGGCGCGGGATTGCAGTTCGTCGCCCTCGCGCACCAGGCGAAAGTCGATGCGCCTGCCGTCCAGATCGACCCGGCTGACCTGCACGCGCACCTTGGTGCCGACGGCGTAGCGGATGCCGGTGCGTTCACCGCGCAATTCCTGCCGCACCTCGTCGAACCGGAAATACTCGCCGCCCAGTTCGGTGATGTGGACCAGGCCTTCGACGTACAGATCGTTCAGCGTCACGAACAGGCCGAAGCTGGTGGCCGCGCTGACGGTGCCGCCGAATTCCTCGCCCAGGTGCTCCTTCATGTACTTGCACTTGAGCCACGCCTCGACGTCGCGGCTGGCCTCGTCGGCGCGCCGCTCGTTGGCGCTGCAGTGCAGGCCGGCGGCTTCCCAGGCCAACATCTCGGGCGTTTGCCGCTTGACCTGCGGCGGCGCGTCTTTATTGCGTGAAGCGCTATTTTTTTGCAAGCGCGCACGCAGCTTTTCGTGTGCCTCGCCCGGCGTGGGCAGCACCGGCAACTGGTACCTGCGCGCGGCCAGGATGGCCTTGATGACGCGGTGCACCAGCAGGTCGGGGTAGCGCCGGATCGGGCTGGTGAAGTGCGTGTACGCCTCGTACGCCAGGCCGAAGTGCCCGCTGTTGGTGGGCGTGTAGATGGCCTGGCTCATCGAGCGCAGCAGCATCATGTGAATCTGCGCGGCGTCGGGGCGGTCCTTGGTGGCTTCGGCGATGCGCTGGAATTCGCTGGGGTGCGGCGTGTCGCTGATCGACAGCCCCAGGCCCAGCGCCTTCAGGTAGCCGCGCAGGATGTCCTGCTTCTCGGGCGTGGGGCCTTCGTGGACGCGGAACAGGCCGGCGTGTTCGCTGCTTTCGATGAAGTCGGCGCTGCACACGTTGGCGGCCAGCATGCATTCCTCGATGAGCCGGTGCGCGTCGTTGCGCGTGCGCGGCACGATCTTTTCGATGTGGCCCGCTTCGTCGCACACGATCTGGGTCTCGACGGTGTCGAAATCAACCGCGCCACGCGCCTGGCGGTTTTTCAGCAGCGCGCGGTACACGTCGTGCAGGTTCAGCAAGTCCTGTACACGCGCCTTGCGCTTGGCGGCCTCGGGCCCGCGCGTGTTGGCCAGAATGGCGGCCACCTCGGTGTAGGTGAAGCGCGCGTGGCTGAACATCACCGCCGGGTAGAACTGGTACGCCACCACCTCGCCCTTGGCCGACACCATCATGTCGCACACCATGCACAGGCGCTCGACGTCGGGATTGAGCGAGCACAGGCCGTTGCTCAGCTTTTCGGGCAGCATGGGGATCACGCGGCGCGGAAAGTACACGCTGGTGGCGCGGTCGTAGGCATCGATGTCGATCGGATTGCCCGTCTCGACGTAGTGGCTGACGTCGGCAATGGCCACCAGCACGCGCCAGCCGTTGGGTTTCTTGCCGCGGCCGCTGACCACGGCGGGCTCGCAGTACACGGCGTCGTCGAAGTCGCGCGCGTCTTCGCCGTCGATGGTGCACAGCGGCACGTCGGTCAGATCGACCCGGCCGCGCTTGTCGGCGGGCTGCACGGTGTCGGGCAGCGCGCGCGCCTCGCCCATGGCGGCGTCGGAGAACTGGTGCGGCACGCCGTACTTGCGCACCGCAATCTCGATCTCCATGCCGGGGTCGTCGATCTCGCCCAGCACCTCTTTCACGCGGCCCACGGGCTGGCCGTACAGCGCCGGCGGCTCGGTCAGTTCGACCACCACCACCTGGCCCTGCTTGGCGGCGCCGATGGCGGTCTTGGGTATCAGCACGTCCTGGCCGTAGCGCTTGTCTTCGGGCGCCACCAGCCAGATGCTGCCTTCGTGCAACAGCCGCCCGATGATCGGGTGCGGCGGGCGCTCGACGATCTCGAGCACGCGACCTTCGGGCCGGCCGCGCCGGTCCTGCCGCACGATGCGCACCTTGACGCGGTCGCGGTGCAGCACCGCGCGCATCTCGTTGGGCGGCAGATAGATGTCCGGCTCGCCGTCGTCGCGCTGCACAAAACCGTGGCCGTCACGGTGGCCTTGCACCGCTCCTTCAATTTCATCCAGCAGGCCGCTGGAAATGTCCAAATTTTTGATATAGAATCCTTGTTTCCTGATGCCCAGGTGGCGGAATTGGTAGACGCACTAGTTTCAGGTACTAGCGCCGAGAGGCGTGGAGGTTCGAGTCCTCTCTTGGGCACCATCATATTGATACGCCTTGGCTGATTCAGCCAAGGCACCTTCAAAAAGCCGCCGTTGAGCGGCTTTCTTTTTTGGTGCCGGCGCAGCGCCCAGGCCGCACACACGCCACGGCGTGGCTTGGCCGCAACGGTGGTGGCGCCCGGTCAAACCGCCACGCCCACCAGGTCGTGCCCTTGGGTTGCGACAATGCGGGCCCTGGTGAACTCGCCGACTTTCAGCGTCTTGCTGGCCTTTTCGGGCGGCAGCAGATGCACCACGCCATCGATCTCGGGCGCGTCGGCGTAACTGCGCCCCACGCCACCCTTGCGGCCCATGGCGGGCGCTGAATCCACCAGCACCTGCATGGTGGCGCCCACGCGTTCGCGCAGCTTGGCGGTCGAAACTTCTTCGGCCACCTGCATGAAGCGCGCGCGGCGCGCCTCGCGCTCGTCGGGCGGCAGCATGCCGGGCAGGTCGTTGGCGGTGGCGCCTTCCACGGGGCTGTAGGCAAAGCAGCCGGCACGGTCGATGCGCGCTTCGCGCATGAAGTCGAGCAGGTGCTCGAATTCGGCTTCGGTCTCGCCAGGAAATCCGGCGATGAAGGTGGATCGGATCACCAGATCCGGGCACATCTCGCGCCAGCGCGCGATGCGCTCCAGGTTCTTCTCGCCGCTGGCCGGGCGCTTCATGCGGCGCAGAACGTCGGGGTGGCTGTGCTGGAAGGGCACATCGAGGTACGGCAGCACCTTGCCTTCGGCCATCAGCGGGATGACTTCGTCCACACTTGGGTATGGATAGACGTAATGCAAGCGCACCCAGGCGCCGTGCGGCGCGGCCAGCTCGGCCAGCGCCTGCACCAGTTCCAGCATGCGCGTCTTGACGGGGCGGCCGTCCCAGAATCCGGTGCGGTACTTCACATCGACGCCGTAGGCCGACGTGTCCTGGCTGATGACCAGCAGTTCCTTCACGCCGCCTTCGAACAGCGCGCGCGCTTCCTTCAGCACGTCGCCAATGGGGCGGCTGACCAGGTCGCCGCGCATCGACGGAATGATGCAGAAGGTGCAACGGTGGTTGCAGCCCTCGCTGATCTTCAGGTAGGCGTAGTGGCGCGGCGTCAGCTTCAGGCCCGCTTCGCCGAACGCGCCGGGCACCAGGTCGATGAACGGATCGTGCGGCTTGGGCAGGTGCTGGTGCACGGCGTCCATCACCTCCTGCGTGGCGTGCGGGCCGGTCACGGCCAGCACCGCAGGGTGCAGGTGCTTGACCAGGTTTTCAGAACCATTTTGGGCGCCTGCGCTTGCCTCTTCTGCGGATGGCGCTATTGTTTTTGCACCAAGGCAGCCGGTCACAATCACCTTGCCGTTTTCCTTCAGCGCCTCGCCGATGGTGTCCAGGCTTTCCTTCACCGCGTCGTCGATGAAGCCGCAGGTGTTGACGATGACCAGGTCAGCGCCATCGAAGGTCTTGCTGGTCTGGTAACCCTCGGCCGCCAGTTGCGTCAGGATCAGTTCGGAGTCCGTCAGCGCCTTGGGGCAGCCCAGCGATACAAAGCCGATGCGGGGCGCGGACGTGTGGGTTTCGCTCATGGGTCGATTGTCGCAGCGAAACGTGACCGCATCAGGCTGCGGCAGCCGCGCCGCCAGGCCCGCCGCCCGCGCGCGAAGGCCGCGGCCGCGGCCGGCTCAAGGCCCCGGCCGCTTGATGCCGAACGCGCCCAGCACCTGCTCGGTCTGGCGCGTCATCTGGTCCTGCATCTGCAGGAAAAGATTCTTGCTCTGCTCCAGGTAGCTGCCCATCATCCCCTGCATCAGCGGCGACTGCATGCGCATGAACTGGCTCCACATCTCCGGCGTCAGCCCTTGCGACTGCTCCGCCATCCGGGCCTGGATGTCGATGAAGGCCTGGATGTTCTTGTCCAGATAGCTGCCCATGAAGCCCTGCATGGCATGCCCGTAGAAACGGATGATGTGCGCCAGCATCGCTTCGGTGAACATCGGCGCGCCGCTCGCCTCTTCTTCCAGGATGATCTGCAGCAGGATGCTGCGCGTCAGGTCTTCGCCCGTCTTGGCATCGCGCACCACGAAAACCTCGTGCGCCATCACCAGCTCGCGCACCTGCGCCAGCGTGATGTACGTGGACGTATCCATGTCGTACAGGCGGCGGTTGGGGTACTTCTTGATCACCCGCGCCTGGGCCGCCTGGCCGCCCGCGGGCGCCTTGCTGGCCGAATCGGTTGCTTTGGAGCGGCTCATGAGCGAGATTGCCTGTACGAACGGTGTTGCACTGCAGCAGATTCTAGGGCCGGCTGCCAGCATGCCGGGCATGACTTACCCTGATGCGCGCTGCCGCGCCGCCAGCGATGGCGAGGCACTGCACGATGTTTACACCGCCCGAAAAAGAAGAAAGCCCGCTAGCGTTTTCGCAGCGGGCTTTCCATGTATGGCTTGGTAGGACGTGCAGGATTCGAACCTGCGACCAACGGATTAAAAGTCCGCTGCTCTACCAACTGAGCTAACGTCCCACACACCACCTGATCACCAGCCGGTCATCAGGCGAGCCTCAAATTATAGCGTTATTTTTGCATCCGCTTTGCAAGCTGGTCCATCACCCAGCCGGCGGCGCAAAAGCCGAAGGTGGCGGTGACGCTGACCAGCGAGCCGTAGCCGTGGCAATTCAATGATCCATCGTTGGCCGGCGCACCGGCGTCGCACGCTTCGGGCATCGCCACGCTTTCGCGGCTGAAGACCACGGCCACGCCCATGCGCTTGCCGACGGCCGGGGCGCCATGCTGGCGGCGCAGGCGGTAGCGCAGTTGTGCAATAAGCGGATCGTGCGTGACCTCGGCGATGTCCGCGACTTCCACGCGTTCGGCGTGGCGCTTGCCGCCTGCCGCGCCGCAGCAGATGAACAGCTGCCGCTCGCGCAACGCCCACGACGCCATAACCAGCTTGGCGGCCGTCTGGTCGCAGGCGTCGATCACGGCGTCGACGGGCGCGGGCAGCAGGCTTGGCCAGTTGGCGGGCTCGACAAAGCTGTCGACCGCGTGCACCACGCAGTCGGGGTTGATGAGCGCGATGCGCTCGCGCATGGCCTGCACCTTGGCCTGGCCGATGGTGGGCGTCAGCGCATGGGCCTGGCGATTGACGTTGGATTCGGCCACGTGGTCCAGATCGATCAGGGTGATGCTGCCGACACCGGTGCGCGCCAGCGCCTCTGCCGCCCACGACCCGACACCGCCGATGCCCGCCACGGCCACGTGCGCCGCACGGACGCGCGCCGCGCCAGCGTCGCCGTACAGCCGCGTCAGCGAACCGAAGCGGCGCTCGGCATCGGCCGGGGCGGATTCGATGGGCGCCTGCACGGCCGTCACAGCAGCCGCTCCAGGCGCCAGGACTGGTATTTCAGCGCCAGCACGGCGCCGGCAGCAATGGCCGCCACGGCGGTAAAGCTGGTCAGGCTCAGGTTGGACAGCCCGCTCAAGCCCTGCCCGAAGGTACAGCCCAGCGCCGTGACCCCGCCCACGCCCATCAGGACGGCGCCGACCAGGTGATTGGCCAGGTCTTCCGTGGTGCGAAAGCCCTCCCAGCGAAACTGCCGCGTGGCCAGCGCATGCCCTGCCGCCCCCACCACCACGCCGGCGACCGACGCGACGCCGAGACTCAGGCGCTGGCTGCGGTCGCTGAAGAAGATCAGCCAGTCGATGGCATGCGCCAGCGGGCCGGTAAAGGTGACCGCCTCCATGCGCCCGCTGCGCGTGGCCAGGTAGGCTTCTTCCAGCGTGGCAGGGTGTTCAGCCACATGGCCGACGTGCCCGCTCAGCCACCACATGGCGACGATCACGCCCCCCACGCCCACGCCCGCGAGCAGGTTGTGGCCCGTGACGAACCCCCGCCCGACCAACGCCCACGCCACCAGCGGCACGCCCACGAGCAGCGCCATGCCGAGCAGGCTCGCACCCAGCGGCCAGCCTGCTGCTGCGGCGGCCAGATGGCCCAGCGTGGCGGGCGTGTCGAACGTGATCGCGACCTTGTCCACCGTCACGTCGCGCACCACCGCCGTGATGCCGCGCAGCGTGGCATAGGCGGCCAGGCCCATCACCACAAACACCACCAGCGCCTTCAGGCTGCCCCCGCCCAGGCGCACCAGCGTGCGCGCACCGCAGCCTGACGACAACACCATGCCGACCCCGAACAGCAGCCCGCCGACCAGGGCCGACAGCCAGTACCACGTGGCGCCCGCGTACAGCGAATCGGCCGCGCGCACCCAGCCGCCCCAGGCCAGCACGCCAAAGCCGATGGTGGCCACGCCGGCCGCCAGCACCCATTGGCGCAGGCGCGTGGCGTCGCCGGTGGCCAGCAGGTCGGCAATGGCGCCCATGGTGCAGTAGCGCGTGCGATGCATGATGGCGCCCAGCAGCACCGAAAGCGCAAATGCGCCCCACAACACACTGCGTGCCAGCAGGTCGATGTCTTGCTGTGTCGGCATGGGGCGCGATTCTAGTGAAGCCGGCGCGGGCGGCACCTGGCCATCGCCACAAACGGGCGCGCCATTTACTATTGTTTTTGTAGCTGCAGGCGCTTTGTCATTCAGGGCCGGCGTGCGCGTGGGCACCGTATCTGGATGCGCGCTGGCGGCCTGCCAGCTCAGCGTGGTCTGGCTAAAATCATGGGTTTCGCGCCCGCTCCCTGCGCCGTTGCGAAGCCTCCCCTACCGCCTCCTCGCGGCCGTGCCGCCCACCACCATGTCTGATCCGTTGCAGCAACCGGGGCTTGCGTCCCTGTCCAAATCCTTCGAGCCCTCCGCCGTCGAATCGCGCTGGGGCCCGGCGTGGGAGCAGGCGGGCCTCGGCAGCGCGGGCTGGCGCGGCACCGGCGCGCCCAATGCCGAGGCGGCCGCCCAGGGCGAGAACTTCGCCATCCAGCTGCCGCCGCCCAACGTGACCGGCACGCTGCACATGGGCCATGCGTTCAACCAGACGATCATGGACAGCCTCACGCGCTACCACCGCATGCGGGGCTACAACACGCTGTGGGTGCCAGGCACCGACCACGCCGGCATCGCCACGCAGATCGTGGTCGAGCGCCAGTTGCAGGAAAAAGGCCAGAACCGCCACGACCTGGGGCGCAAGAACTTCGTCGCCCGCGTGTGGGAATGGAAGCAGCAGTCCGGCGACACCATCACGCGCCAGATGCGCCGCATGGGCGCCAGCGTCGACTGGGGGCACGAATACTTCACCATGGACGACAAGCTGTCCAAGGTGGTGACCGAAACCTTCGTGCGTCTGTACGAGCAGGGCCTGATCTACCGCGGCAAGCGGCTGGTGAACTGGGACCCGGAGCTGAAGACCGCCGTGTCCGATCTCGAAGTCGAAAGCGAGGAAGAGGACGGCTTCCTGTGGCACATCGCCTATCCGCTGGCCGACGGCAGCGGCGAAAAACTGGTCGTGGCCACCACGCGCCCCGAAACCATGCTGGGCGACGTGGCGGTGATGGTGCATCCGGAGGATGAGCGCTACAAGCACCTGATCGGCCAGCACGTCACGCTGCCGCTGGTGGGGCGTGAGATCCCCGTCATCGCCGACGACTATGTGGACAAGGACTTCGGCACCGGCGTGGTCAAGGTCACGCCGGCGCACGACGCGAACGACTACGCGGTGGGCCAACGCCACGGCCTGCCAATGATCGGCGTGCTGAACCTCGATGCGACGATCAACGACAACGCGCCCGACATCTTCCGCGGACTGAACCGCTTTGCCGCCCGCAAGGCCATCGTGTCCGACCTCGATTCGCAGGGCCTGCTGGTCGAAACCAAGAAGCACAAGCTGATGGTGCCGCGCTGCGCGCGCACGGGGCAGATCATCGAGCCGATGCTGACCGACCAGTGGTTCGTCGCCATGACCAAGGTGGACGAAACAGGCAAGTCCATTGCGCAGAAAGCCATCGACGCCGTGACCAGCGGCCAGGTGCGCTTCGTGCCCGAGAACTGGGTCAACACCTACAACCAGTGGATGAACAACATCCAGGACTGGTGCATCAGCCGCCAGCTGTGGTGGGGGCACCAGATTCCGGCGTGGTATGGCGACGATGGTTCAGTTTTTGTAGCGCGCGACGAAGCAGAGGCGCGCGCCAAGGCCCAGAAGCAGGGCTATACGGGCGCGCTGACCCGCGACGAAGACGTGCTGGACACCTGGTATTCGTCGGCGCTGGTGCCGTTCTCGTCGCTCGGCTGGCCCGACAAGACCGAGGACCTGTCGCTGTACCTGCCGTCCTCCGTGCTGGTCACCGGCCACGACATCATCTTCTTCTGGGTCGCCCGGATGATCATGATGACGACGCATTTCACCGGCCAGGTGCCGTTCAAGGACGTGTACATCCACGGCCTGGTGCTGGACGCGCACGGCAAGAAGATGAGCAAGTCGGAAGGCAACGTACTCGACCCGGTCGACCTGATCGACGGTATTGCGCTGGAGCCGCTGCTCGAAAAACGCACCACCGGCCTGCGCAAGCCCGAAACCGCACCCAAGGTGCGCGAAAACACCAAGAAGGAGTTCCCAGACGGCATTCCCGGCTACGGCGCCGATGCGCTGCGCTTCACGTTTGCCGCCATGGCCACGCTCGGGCGCACCGTCAACTTTGACTCGAAGCGCTGCGAGGGCTACCGCAACTTCTGCAACAAGCTGTGGAACGCATCGCGCTTCGTGCTGATGAACTGCGAGGGCTACGATTGTGATAGCGCTGGCGACAGCTCGGACGCGCGCTCGGCCGCCGACCGCTGGATCGTCAGCCGCCTGCAGAAGACCGAGGCCGCGGTGGCCAAGGGCTTTGAGGACTACCGCCTCGACGTGGTGGCCAACACGCTGTACGACTTCGTCTGGAACGAGTATTGCGACTGGTACCTCGAAATCGCCAAGGTGCAGATCCAGACCGGCACGCCCGAGCAGCAGCGCGCCACGCGCCGCACGCTAATCCGCGTGCTGGAAGCGATCCTGCGGCTGGCCCATCCGATCATCCCGTTCGTGACCGAGGCCTTGTGGCAGGTGGTGGCGCCCATCGCCGGCAAGACGGGCGATTCGATTGCGGTGGCGCCCTACCCGCAGGCGCAGGCGGCCAACATCGACGAAGCGGCCGAAGCGCAGGTCGCGCGGCTGAAGCAGTTTGTCGACGCCTGCCGCAACCTGCGCGGCGAAATGGGCGTATCGCCCGCGCAGCGCCTGCCGCTGTACGCGCTGGGCGATGCCGACTTCGTGCGCGGCCATGCCGCCGTGCTGCAGGCACTGGCCAAACTGAGCGAGGTGCAGGTGTTCGACCGCGAAGCCGACTGGCAGGCGGCCGCACAGGCCGCGCCGGTGGCCGTGGTGGGCGATGCGCGGCTGGCGCTGTTCATGCAGATCGACGTCGCGGCCGAGCGTGCGCGTCTGGGCAAGGAAGCGGCGCGGCTGGAAGGCGAAATGACCAAGGCATCGGCCAAGCTGGGCAACGAAGCCTTCGTCGCCAAGGCACCGCCGGCGGTGATCGAGCAGGAGAAAAAGCGCGTGGCCGATTTCGGTGCGGCGCTGGAGAAGATTCGCGCCCAACTGGCCCGGCTGGGCTAGGTGTCTGCTCAGGCCGCCGCAGCCCGCTTCTCTCGGGCCGACAGCACATCGTGCAGCCGGTCCACCAGATACCAGCTGCCACGCAGGCGCGACTCTTGCGTATGCGCGGCCAGCCCCGGCGTGACGGTGACACGGGGGCCGGGTCGCACGGGTGAATCGGGCGCGGTCAGCTGCGGATCGTCGCTGTCGATCATGAAGCCGCCGATGCGGCCCGATTGCAGCCGCGCAGCCAGTGCCTGCAGGTCGAACAGCGACGGCCGGCTGATGCAGGTCCACAGCTGGCCCGGCTTGCACGCCCCCAGCACGCGCGCGTTCACCAGGCCGCGGTAACGCGACGCATAGGACAGCTGCATCGACACCGCGTCCGCCATCTTCAGCATGCCAGCCAGCGTCAGCGGCTGCACGCCCAGGCGCTGCCACAGTTCGGCCTGCCGGTGCACGGCCGGGTCGTAGCCCACCACGCGCGCGCCCAGCGGCACCAGCATGGTGGCCAGCGCCTGCGCCGGGGGCGTCAGGCCAAACAGGCCGATCACGCTGTCGTTGATCTCGCGCCCCGGCCCATCACGCGCGCCGGGCGCGCACGGCAGCGCGCCGCCGCCGGTGCGAAACAGGTGCAACAGCGAGAACAGCAGGTATTCGGCACGCGCCCTCGCCGTGGTGCTGGCGGCCAGCACCACGCGCACGCCACGCCGGTGGCAGGCCGCCAGGTCGATGGTTTCGCTGTCGTCGTGCATGCGGCCGACGGCGACCAGATGCGGCGCGCAGTCCAGCAGCGGCCGGTTGATCATCACCTCGGGCGGTGCCACCAGGGCCTGGGCGCTGGCCAGTTGGGCGTGCAGTTGCGCCGTGTCATGCAGCAGATCGGGCCGATAATGCACGGTGTGGCGCGCCGCCAGCCAGGCGCGGGCGTCGTCCGCCAGATCCTGCAGCAGGAGTATGTCCAAGCGCGTCCTCCCCGATTCGTCCTGATGCGTGGTGCCCCGCCGCGCGGGCGCCAGCGCCGCCGGTGTGCTTTCTGCGCCGGACTTTAACATTTGCTTTCATCCGCCATGCCCCCTGTGCGCCCCGTTCATACCGCCGTGTTTCCCGTCGCCGGGCTCGGCACGCGCTTTCTCCCGGCCACCAAGGCCAGCCCCAAGGAAATGCTGCCCATCGTCGACAAGCCGCTCATCCAGTACGCGGTGGAAGAGGCCTACGCAGCAGGCGTGCGCCACATGGTGTTCGTCACCGGGCGCAGCAAGCGCGCCATCGAAGACCACTTCGACACCGCGTACGAGCTGGAAAGCGAGCTCGAAGCCGCCGGCAAGCACGACTTGCTGAAGCTGGTGCACGCCGTGGCGCCCGACGACATGGACTGCACCTACGTGCGCCAGCACCGCTCACTGGGCCTGGGCCACGCCGTGCTGTGCGCCGCGCACATCGTGGGCGACCGCCCGTTTGCCGTGCTGCTGGCCGACGACCTGATGGTGGGCCCGCCGGGCGGCCAGCCCGTGCTGGCGCAGATGGCCGATGCGTTCGAAGCGCTGGGCCGTTCGGTGCTGGCGGTGCAGGAAGTGCCGCTGGACCAGGTGCGCCGCTACGGCATCGTGGCTGGCCAGGCGGCGGGCGAGCGGCTGATCAGCATCGAGCACATCGTCGAAAAGCCGGCGCCTGACGTGGCCCCGTCGCGCATGGGCGTGGCCGGCCGCTACATCCTCACGCCGCGCATCTTCGACGAAATCCGCAGCCAGACGCCCGGCGCCGGCGGCGAGATCCAGCTGACCGACGCCATTGCGCGATTGATGAGCAAAGAGCGCGTCTACGCTTACCAGTACAGCGGCAAGCGCTACGATTGTGGTAGCAAAGAGGGGTTCCTGGAAGCCACCGTGGAACTGGCTCTGCAGCACCCCGAGATGGGCGCGTCGTTCCGCAGCTACCTGAAGTCGCTGACGCTGTAGCGCGCGGCCCCGGGTCTACCGGCGGCGCAGCACGTGCGCCGTGGTGTCGCCCTCGGTGGTCTGCTCGACCAGCTCGTTGCCGGTCTGCCTGGCGAAGGCCTGAAAGTCGCGCAGCGCGCCGCCGTCGGTCGACAGCACCTTCAGCAACTGCCCGCTCTGCAACTCGGCCAGCGCCTTCTTGGCCTTGAGGATGGGCAAAGGGCAGTTCAGCCCGCGTGCGTCGACTTCTTTGGCGATGTCCATGGGGCGATTGTGCGTCAGTCCAGGCCGCGGCGCCGCTCGGCATTTTCTTCGGCGGTGAAGAACACCGGCTCGTGCCCGCGCGAGCGCAGCCAGTCGGCCAGCGCGTAGCCGGTGCCGGCGGGCCAGCACTTCAGGTCGGGCAGGTCGTACAGGCGCCAGTCGACCAGTTCGGGCGACAGGCGCACCTCGCCTTCGCACACCGCGTGGTAGGCAATGATCACCTGGTTCATGCGCTGGAAGTCGTACACGCCCACCAACTCGAGCGATTGCACGTCCAGATGGGTTTCTTCCTTCACCTCGCGCGCAATGCCTTCTTGCGGCGTCTCGCCCGCCTCCATGAAACCGGTGATGAGCGCGAACATCTTGGCCGGCCACGCCGCGTTGCGCGCCAGCAGCACCTGGCCGCGGTATTCGACGATGGCGGCCAGCACCGGCGTCGGGTTGTTCCAGTGGGTGAAGCCGCAGCCGGCGCAGCGCAGGCGCTCCACGATGCCGCTGTCCTCCTGCATGGGCAGCATCTCCAGCGGCGTGGCGCATTGGGGGCAGTAGTTCCAGCGGGTCATGTGCTTTTGTTTTTATAGCTGCGAGCGCTTGTCCGGCAAGCGCCAGCGCCGGTTTCTATCAAAATATCAGGCCGGAAAGACGCCGGTCGACAGGTAGCGGTCACCGCGGTCGCACACCACGAAAGCGATGGTGGCGCCCTGCACCTGCGCAGCCACCTGCTGCGCCACCCAGGCCGCCCCGCCGGACGAAATGCCGCCAAAGATGCCTTCTTCGCTGGCCAGCTGGCGCGCCATGTCCTCGGCGTCCAGCTGGTCGACCAGCACCAGTTCATCCACCGCCTTCGGGTCGTAGATGCGCGGCAGGTATTCCTCGGGCCACTTGCGGATGCCCGGAATGCGCGAGCCTTCGGACGGTTGCGCGCCGATGATCTTCACGTCCGGGTTCTTCTCTTTCAGATAGCGCGATACGCCGGTGATGGTGCCGGTGGTGCCCATGGCGCTGACGAAGTGCGTGATGCGCCCGCCGGTCTGCTCCCACAGCTCGGGGCCGGTGGTTTCGTAGTGGATGCGCGGGTTGTCGGGGTTGGCAAACTGGTCGAGCACCCGGCCCTTGCCCTGCGACACCATCTTGTCGGCCAGGTCGCGCGCGTATTCCATGCCGCCCGAGCGCGGCGTCAGGATCAGTTCGGCGCCAAAGGCCTTCATGGTCTGCGCGCGCTCGATCGACAGGTCTTCCGGCATGATCAGCACCATGTGGTAGCCCTTGATGGCGGCCGCCATGGCCAGCGCGATGCCGGTGTTGCCGCTGGTGGCCTCGATCAGCGTGTCGCCGGGCTTGATCTCGCCGCGCTCTTCGGCGCGGGCGATCATCGACAGCGCCGGCCGGTCTTTCACCGATCCGGCCGGGTTGTTGCCTTCGAGCTTGGCCAGCACCACGTTGCCGCGCGCCGCGTTGTCGCGCACGCCCACGCGCTGCAGCCGCACCAGGGGCGTGCGGCCGATGGTGTCTTCGATCGTCGGGTAGTTCATGACGTCCACTGTGCCATAATTTCCAGCTTGTCTTCGGCCGCCCGGGTGGCGAAATCGGTAGACGCAGGGGATTCAAAATCCCCCGCCGCAAGGTGTGCCGGTTCGAGTCCGGCCCCGGGCACCACGGCCAGTCAACAAGCATCGCCCAGCCTGTCCATCGACAGGCTTTTTTTGTGCCTGCGCACGCGACCGTCATCGCAGCCGCATGCAACGAGTGCCGGCCAGCGCTCATCCACAAAGCGCCAGCTGCTACAAACTATGCAGCACTTGTCATCCGCAGCTGTGCACGCACCCAGGCTCTCTCATTGCCCCTGCGCCAGCGTGGCGCCGCGCCGGCGGGCCGACGTTTCCAGCCACGCCAGCAGCAGCGCGCCCACGGCCAGCACGCCCACGCCCACCAGCGCGCCGGCCTTCACGTAGACCAGCGACGACCACAGCATGTAGGCGCAGACGGCGGCAAACAGCAGCGGCAGCAGCGGGTACAGCGGCACCTTGAACGGGCGCGGCGCGTGCGGCTCCTTGCGGCGCAGCACCATCAGCGCCAGCGTGCACAGCAGAAAGAAGCTCCAGAACACCGGCGCCGTGTAGTCGACCATGGTCTGGAAGCCGCTGCGCAGGCTGGCGCCCAGCACCACCAGCGCCAGCGCAAAGCCGGACTGCGCATACAGCGCCACCGCCGGCACGCCGCGCGCGCCTTCCCAGCGGCCCAGCCAGTGCAGTTGCGGCCAGTCGCGCCCGACAGCGAAGTTGGTGCGCGCGCCGACGATCATGGTGGCGTTGATCGAGGTCAGCGCCGCCACCGCCACCATGACGGCAATCAGCGTCTCGCCCGTGCGCCCAAAGGCCACGCGCAGCAGGTCGGCCGCCACCGCCTCGCTCCTGGCCATGCCCTGGATGCCCAGGCCGTACACATAGGCCAGGTTGACCAGCAGGTACAGCACGGTGATCAGCGTCAGGCTGATGACCAGCGCGTGCAGGATGCCGCGGCGCGAGCCGCGCAGTTCGGCGCTGAGGTAAGCGGCCTCGTTCCAGCCACCGTAGGTCAGCAGCACAAACACCATCGCCAGCCCCAGCATGCCCAGCGCCGGCATGCCGCTGCCTGCCGCCGCGGGCGCATCGGGCACCGGCATGCTGTGGCCACCGCTGCCCCACAGCCACAGGCCGGCCACCACCACCAGCACCAGGCCCAGCACCTCGGCCAGCGTCAGCCAGCTTTGTGCGCTGGCGCTGGCGTGAATGCCCCGCGCGTTCAGCCACGTCAGCACCACGACGGCCAGCGCGCCCCAGGTGGCCGAGCCGTAGGCACCCAGCGGCAGCACGGCACTCATGTAGTCGCCAAACACGAAGGCCAGCAGCGCGATGGAGCCGGTGGTGATGACCGCAAAGCGCGCCCACGCAAACAGAAAGGCCACGCGCCGTCCATAGGCCCGCTGCAGAAAGTGGTAGTCGCCGCCCGCGTGCGGCCAGGCCGCCGCCAGCTCGGCATAGCACAGCGCGCCGATGAGCGAGATCAACCCGCCCGCCACCCAGGCCGCCAGCATCCAGCCGGTGGAGCCGGTGAACTGCGCCACCAGCGACGGCGCCTTGAAAATGCCGGCGCCGATGACGATGCCGACGATGATGGCCACCGCCTCGCGCAGCGCCAGCGTCTGCCCCGGCTGGGTGGACTCGGACGCGGGCAGCGTCATTCGGTGCCCAGCGATTCGGCCTCGTTGTCGGCCGCCGGGCCGCTGCCTTCGATGGGTGGTGCTGCGCCGAGGCGGCGCGCGCTGAAGGGCGCGCGCACGGCGCCGCCGCCGGTCAGGTCGTACACGCTGCCCGTGATGCGGTCGCCCGCCACACGGCCGGTGAAGCGGCGCAGGTGCCCGTCCTCGTCGGTCAGGTCAAAGCGCACCTGGTCGCCCGCCACCTTGGGCTCCCGCACGAAGGTCTCGAAATCGCCAAACGCCACGGCAGCGTCGAAGTTCTGGAAGTGCTGGCGCGCCACGTCGAGCCGCACCGTGGCCGGGCCGGCGCGCTGCGGAAACTGCAGCTCCCACTGCCCGCCCACATTGGCCGGCACCAGCCACAAATGAACCGACGCATTGCCGATGCGCGAAGTCTCGTCGGGCCGCCAGCGGCCCATGCGGAATTCGTGCGAGACGATGCGCGTGCCCGGCTTCAGCGCCAGGATGCGCGGACGCAGCCGCAGGTTGAGGTGCGGCAGCAGGTACATGGTGATGACGGTGGCGCGGCTGAAGTCGGATTCGAAGATGTCCGCCTTCTCGAAGCGCGCGCGGTCGGCCACGCCGGCTTCGCGAGCGCGCCGCTGCGACAGCGCCACCATGTCGGGGTTGTATTCAATGCCCAGGCCGGGCGTGCCTTCGCGCGCCGCGGCAATGACGATCTTGCCGTCGCCCGAGCCGAGGTCGATCAAATAGTCCTGCGGCGTCAGCTGCGCCAGCCGCAGCATGCGGGTGACCTGCACGTCGGGCGTGGGGATCCAGATCACGTCCTTGCCGGACTGGCCACGCTGCGGCTCGTAGCCCGCGGCGGCGCGCCCGCGCGCGGGCTGTGCCTGCAGGCCGGCGGGCGCCAGCAGCCCCGCCGCGGCCCAGGCCGCCGAACTGGCCATGAAGGTGCGCCGATCGGCGCGATGGGTGTCGATCAGTGTCATGGTCTTTCCTGTGATGTGGCCGCCGCCGGAACGGCCGGTGCCGGACCAGCGCCGCCATGCGGCCAGCGCTGGCCGTCAGCGGGTTGCGCCACAGAATAACGCAGGCCCCGCCGACGGCATGCGCACGCGCGGCAGAACCCCGGCGGCATGGTGGGGCTTGCGTGGCAGCCGCACTGGGCTGCGCCGCATTCAGATAAATAAACGCCGCTCACGCTGGACTGAACAGCGTGTACAGCTATGAATGGGATAGCAAACCGCTGGCCGGCGTGGCATGGCGCAGTTGCAGGCGCAGCTCGCGCTTGAGCCGCGTGTTGTCCAGCCGGCGCGATTCGCCCATGAAGGACAGCAGCGTGGCCGGCAGGTGCTGGGCGGCGTCGGCGCGGCGCACGCGCGGCGGACGGGGCAGGCCGTACAGGTCGGCGGCCAGGTCGAAGTAGTCGCCCATCTTCAGCGCGCTGTCGTCACTGGCGTGGTAGACCCGCTGCGGCGCGCCGCGCCACAGCGCCAGCACGCAGGCGCGCGCCAGGTCGTCGGCGTGGATGTGGTTGGTGTAGACGTCGTCCTGGGGCGCCAGCACCGGCGTGCCGCGCAGCAGGCGGGCGCGCGGCGTGCCGCCCTCGCGGTCGGCGGCGTAGATGCCGGGTATGCGCAGCACACTGGTGCGCACACCGGCGGCGCGGCCAAAGGCGCGCACGTGACCTTCAGCGGCCACGCGGCGGCGTGCACGGGCAGTGGCGGGGCGCAGGCCGCGCGTTTCGTCGATGTGCGCGCCGCCGCAGTCGCCGTACACGCCGCTGGTCGAGCCATACACCAGCGCCAGCGGCGGCGTGCGGCGCGCCAGCGCCCGCACCAGCGCGCGGGTGCGCGGGTCGCCGTCACCCTCGCCGGGCGGCGGCGCCAGGTGCAGCACGCGCGTGGCGATGCCCGCCAGCCGGCGCAGGCGGACGGCGTCGTCCAGGTCGCCCACCAGCGGCTGGATGCGCTGCGCGCGCAGCGCACTCAGCGCCGCCGCCGACCCATCGCGCGACAGCGCCAGCACGCGCACGCGTGGCACCAGCCCGCGCGCGGCGCGCTGTCCCACGTCGCCGCAGCCGACGATGAGCACGCGCGGGCGCCGGAAGCGCGCGGGCAGCGCACCCAGGGGCGACAGGTTTGAGGGCAAAATTGATCGGTTCAGCGGGGTTTCAGAACCCGCCAGCATACTCAAGCCATGACCTACACCATCACCGTACAACCCAGCGGCCGCAGCTTCGAGGCCGAATCCGGCGAAACCATGCTCGCAGCGGGCATCCGGCAAGGCATCGGCCTGCCCTATGGCTGCAAGGACGGCGCCTGCGGCTCGTGCAAGTGCAGGAAGCTGAGCGGCACCGTCACCCACGGCCCGCACCAGGACAAGGCGCTGAGCGCGCAGGAGGAAGCCGACGGCTACGTGCTGACCTGCTGCGGCACCGCCACCAGCGACGTGGTGCTGGAGTCGCGCCAGGTGACGCACGCCGGCGCCTTCCCCATCAAGAAAATGCCGGCGCGCGTGGCCGTGCTTGAAAAGCTGTCGCCCGACGTGATGCGCGTGAAGCTGCAACTGCCAGCCAACGACATCATCCAGTACCACGCCGGGCAGTACGTCGAGTTCATCCTGCGCGACGGCGCGCGGCGCAGCTACAGCATGGCCAACGCGCCGCACACGCTGATCGAAAACGGCGCGCCCATGGTCGACCTGCACATCCGCCACATGCCGGGCGGCAAGTTCACCGACCACGTGTTCGGCACCATGAAGGAAAAGGAAATCCTGCGCATCGAAGGCCCGTACGGCAGCTTTCATCTGCGCGACGATTCGCCCAAGCCGATGGTGCTGCTGGCTTCGGGCACCGGCTTTGCGCCGATCAAGGCGATCATCGAGCACCTGCAGTTCATGGGCATCACGCGCGAAGCCGTGCTGTACTGGGGCGGCCGACGCCCGCACGACCTGTACATGGACGCCTGGGTCAAGGCCCGCTGCGCCGAGATGCCGAACCTGACCTATGTGCCCGTGGTGTCCGACGCCCTGCCCGAAGACGGCTGGAGCGGCCGCACCGGCTTCGTGCACCGCGCCGTGCTGCAGGACTTTGCCGACCTGTCCGGCCACCAGGTTTATGCCTGCGGCGCGCCCATCGTGGTCGATTCGGCGCGGCGCGACTATGTCGAGCAGGCCGGCCTGCCCGAACATGAGTTCTACGCCGACGCCTTCACCAGCGAAGCCGATAAGCTGACAGGCTGATTCGCCGTTTGCTTTTATTTTTGTAGCAATCAGCGCCTGACTGACCTGCGCTGAAGGCCTATTTCTTTTCAGGACCCACCATGCAAAGACGTTCCCTCATGCTCGCCAGCGTGGCGCTCGCCGCCAGCGCTGCCGCTTTCGCGCAGCCAGCCAAGCCCATCCGCCTGGTCGTGCCCTACGCGCCTGGCGGCCCGCTGGACGTGACGGCGCGCGCGCTGGCCGAGCGTGCCGAAGGCAAGCTGGGCACCATCATTGTCGAGAACAAGCCCGGCGCCGGCGGCAACATCGGCAGCGACTACGTGGCCAAGGCCGCACCCGACGGCAGCGTGATCGGCATCGCCGCGGTGGCCACGCACGCCATCAACCCCTGGCTGTTCCGCAAGATGCCCTTCGACGCCGGCAAGGACTTCGCCCCCATCACGCAGATGGTGCGCGTGCCCAACGTGCTGGTGATGAACGCCGACAGCGCCGCGCGGCTGCGCATCCAGACGCTGGCCGACCTGATCGCGTATGCCAAGAAGAATCCGGGCAAGCTCAACTACGGCTCGGGCGGCAACGGCTCGGCCGGGCACCTGGCGGGCGAAATGTTCAAGCAGGGCGCGGGCATCTTCGCCGTGCACATTCCGTACAACGGCGGCAACCCGGCGCAACTGGCCCTGCTGTCGGGCCAGGTGGACTTCAACATCGACAACCTGGCCACGGCATCGGCCAACATCAAGGCCGGCAAGCTGAAGGCGCTGGCCGTGACAACCGCCCAGCGCTCGCCCCTGCTGCCCGGCGTGCCCGCCATGGCCGAGGTGATCAAGGGCTTCGAGGTCGACACCTGGTGGGGCCTGGTGGCGCCCGCCGGCACGCCGGCCGACGTGATCGGCAGGCTGAACGCCGCCTTCACCGAAGCGCTGCGGGCCCCCCGAGACGCAGCAGCGCTTTGCCCAGCTGATGGCCGAGCCGGTGCCCACCACGCCGGAGCAGTTCGGCGCCCTGATGGCGCGCGAGCGTGCGCGCTATGAGCCGGTCGTCAAACGGTCGGGCGCCAAGGTGGATTGATCTCTTTTTGATAGCACAAAAGCAAAGAGCCCCGGGCGACCGGGGCTCTTTTTCATGGCGCCAAGGCGCAGGGCACGATCAGTTCAGCGGCGTGCGTGCGTTGTTGCGGTAGGCGTTCAGCGTTACGGCCGGCTTGGTCAGTTCGCCCTTGTCGGTGAACTGGATCTGCGCCGTCACGCCCTTGTAGTTGGTTTGGCGCATGGCGGGCACGTAGACCTTGGGGTCGACCGAGTTGGCGCGCTTCATCGCGTCGGCCAGCACCATGGTGGCGTCGTAGGCGTAGGGGCTGTAGATCTGGAACGCGCCGGGGAACTTGGCGTCGTAGCGCTTCTTCCAGTCCTGGCCGCCGGCCATCTTCTCGACCGAGATGCCGCCGGTGGCGCAGGTCACGTTGCCCACCATGGCCACCTTGCCCGCCAGCTCGGGCAGCTTTTCGGTGCATGAGCCGTCGCCGCTGAAGAACTTGACGTTGCCCAGGCCCAGCTGCTCCAGCTGACGCAGCATGGGGCCGGACTGCGCGTCCAGGCCGCCGTAGAAGATGGCGTCGGGCTTCTTGCCGCGGATGTTGGTCAGGATGGCCATGAAGTCGGTGGCCTTGTCGGTGGTAAATTCCTCGGCCACCACGTTCATGCCCTTCTGGCGCGCGGTTTCCTTGAACACGTTGGCCAGGCCCTGGCCGTAGGCGGTGCGGTCGTCGATGACGGCCACGTTCTTCAGCTTGAGCGCGTCGGCCGCGTAGATGGCCAGCGCCGCCCCCAGCGAGCTGTCGTTGGCGATCAGGCGGTAGGTGGTGTTGTAGCCCGGCTTGGTGACGTCGGGGTTGGTGGCGGCGGTGGTGATGTGCGGAATGCCGCACTTGTTGTAGATGCCCGACGCCGGGATGGTGGTGCCGGACTGCAGGTGGCCGACCACGCCCGCCACCTTCTGGTCGCACAGCTTCTGCGCCACGGCGGTGGCCTGCTTGGGGTCGCCCGCGTCGTCTTCGGCGGCGATCTCGAACTTGATCTTCTTGCCGCCGATGGTCAGGTTCTGCGCGTTCAGCTCGTCGATGGCCATGCGCACGCCGTTTTCGGTGTCCTTGCCGATGTGGGCAATGCCGCCCGAGGTGGGGCCGGCGTGGGCGATCTTGACGGTCTGGGTGTCCTGCGCGTGCACGACGCTGGCGGCCAGCAGCGCGCCGGCGGCGATGGCGGAAAGCGTGAAAGCCTGACGATGGGTCATGTTGAATCCTTCTGAAAAAAATGACGACAGCGGGCCAAGCCCGCGGGTTGAAAACTAGGAGTTGATCCTAACCGCAGCCGGCAGATGGCGCCGGCATGCGGTCATTCGCCCAGATAGGCGGCGCGCACCTTGGGATCGGACAGCAGATCCTTGCCGCTGCCGGTCATGGTGATGAGGCCCGATTCCATGACGTAGCCCCGATCCGCCAGCGCCAGCGCGCGGCTGGCGTTCTGCTCGACCAGCAGCACGGTGACG
Organism: Ottowia sp. SB7-C50; assembly: GCF_033110285.1. Taxonomy (NCBI): domain Bacteria; kingdom Pseudomonadati; phylum Pseudomonadota; class Betaproteobacteria; order Burkholderiales; family Comamonadaceae; genus Ottowia; species Ottowia sp. SB7-C50. Next base: position 1,091,246 of record NZ_CP136995.1, on the reverse strand, counting down.
CCTTGAGCATACACGTCGCGCACCACCTCGAACACCTTGTCGACCATGATGGGCGACAGGCCCATCGACGGCTCGTCCAGCAGCAGCAGCTTGGGACGGCTCATCAGCGCGCGGCCCATGGCCAGCATCTGCTGTTCGCCGCCCGACATGGTGCCGGCCAGCTGGTCCTTGCGCTCGCGCAGGCGCGGGAAGATGGTGAACACCTTCTCGACGTCTTCGGCAATGGCGGCCTTGTCGTTGCGGATGTAGGCGCCCATGAGCAGGTTCTCGGTGATGCTCATGCGCGTGAACACGCCGCGGCCTTCCGGCACCATGGCCAGGCCCTGCTTGACCAGGTCCCACGGGCCCTGGCCCTTGATGGACTTGCCCAGGTATTCGATGCTGCCGCCGGCCAGCGGCAGCGTGCCGGTGATGGCCTTCATGGTGGTGGTCTTGCCGGCGCCGTTGGAGCCGATGAGCGACACCAGTTCGCCCTCGCGCACCTCGAAATCCACGCCCTTGACCGCCTGGATGCCGCCATAGGCGACCTGCAGGCCCGAAACTTTCAACAGAGTCTGCGCCATGGTCAATGGCCTCCCGTGCCCAGATAGGCTTCGATCACTTTTTCGTTTTTCTGCACATCGGCCGGCGTGCCTTCGGCAATCTGCTTGCCATAGTCCAGCACCGTCACGCGGTCGCACAGGCCCATCACCAGCTTGACGTCGTGCTCGATAAGCAGAATGGTGCGGTTGTCCTTGCGGATGCGGTCGATCAGCTCGCGCAAGGCCACTTTCTCGGTGGCGTTCATGCCGGCGGCCGGCTCGTCCAGCGCGATCAGTTGCGGGTCGGTGGCCAGCGCGCGGGCAATTTCAAGCCGGCGCTGGTCGCCATACGACAGCGTACGCGACTTGAACTGCGCGTACTTGCCGATGCCGACGTAGTCCAGCAGTTGCTGCGCGCGCTCGGCGATGGCGTCTTCCTCGGCCTTGAACCCGGGCGTGCGGAACACCGCGCCCACCAGGCCGGAATGTGTGCGCACGTGGCGGCCGACCATCACGTTTTCGAGCGCCGTCATCTCGGCGAACAGCCGGATGTTCTGGAACGTACGCGCGATGCCCGCCTTGGCCACCTGGTGCACGGCCTGGGGCCGGTAGGGCTGGCCGGCCAGCTCAAAGGTGCCGCTGTCGGGCGTGTAGAGGCCGGTGATGACGTTGAAGAACGTCGTCTTGCCCGCGCCATTGGGGCCGATCAGGCCATAGACCTGGCCGCGCCGGATGGTGATGCCCACGTCGGACAGGGCCTGCAGCCCGCCGAAGCGCTTGGACACGCCCTGTACCTTGAGAACGATGTCGTCCTTGCTCATGCTCTGGTGCTCCGCCGTGCTCAGGGGTTGATGGGGTATTGCCGGTTCTCGGTGTTGCCGGGAACGGCATCACCGGGAAAGTCGACGCCCGGCGGGTTCTGCTGCGCCGACGTGGGCATGACCTTGCCGGTGCCCAGCGGGCGAGCCTTGCCATGCTCGGGCGACGGCCACAGGCCGCGCGGACGCAGCAGCATGACGATGATCATGGCCAGCGCGATCAGCAGCTGGCGCAAGATGGCCGAGTCGAGCCGGCCGTCGGTCATGGACTGCAGCGGGCCCGCCACGTAGCGCAGCACCTCGGGCAGCGCGGCCAGCAGCACCGCGCCCAGAATGACGCCCGGCAGGTGACCGATGCCGCCCAGCACCACCATCGCGACGATCATCACCGACTCCATCAGGCTGAACGACTCGGGCGACACGAAGCCCTGGAAGGCGGCAAACATGGAACCCGACACGCCACCGAACGAAGCGCCCATGCCGAAGGCCAGCAGCTTCATGTTGCGGGTGTTGATGCCCATGGCCTTGGCGGCGATTTCGTCTTCGCGGATCGCCATCCAGGCGCGGCCGATGCGCGAATCCTGCAGGCGCTGGCAGATGATGACCGTGACGATCACCAGCGCCAGGAACAGGTAGTAGTACAGCGTGACGGAGGCCAGTTCGATGCCGCCAATCGTCAGCGGCCGGCCCAGATCCAGCCCCAAAAACTTCACCGAATCGATCTGGTTGATGCCCTTAGGCCCGTTGGTGATGTTGTACGGGTGGTCCAGGTTGTTCATGAAGATGCGGATGATCTCACCGAAGCCCAGCGTCACGATGGCCAGGTAGTCGCCCCGCAGCTTCAGCACCGGAATGCCCAGCAGCACGCCAGTGACGGTGGCCAGCGCCAGCGCCAGCGGGATCACCAGCCACAGCGAGGTGTGAAAGCCGTTGGGGAACATCGCCGCGATGGCGGGAAAGGTATCGGTCAGGTGCGGCGAGGCCAGCAGCCCGTACAGGTAGGCGCCGACGGCGAAGAACGCGACGTAGCCCAGGTCCAGCAGGCCGGCGTAGCCGACCACGATGTTCAGGCCCAGCGACAGCATCACGTACAACAGCGCGATGTCGGCGATGCGCACCCAGGCATTGCCGAACTGCTGCAGCACCAGCGGCAGCACCAGCAGGCCGATGCCGCACAGGACGAAGGCGATGATCTTGTTTTTTTGCGTCATATCGGTTTCCATCAGACTTGCGCGCCCGGCGCGCGAATGGCCGCGGAGCAGGCCATGCCAGCGAACGCCGTGGACGGGCTTGCACCGGCCACTGGCGTTGTCCCCCCTGCGCAGCAAAGGGGGGGAAGGCGCGAAGCGACTCAGGGGGGGTCATGCTCTATCCGCGACGCGTTCACCCAGCAAGCCGGAGGGACGCAGCGTCAGCACAATGATCAGCACGATGAAAGCGAAGATGTCGGTGTAATGGCTGCCCAGCAGGCCGCCCGTCAAGGTACCGATGTAGCCTGAGCCGATGGCCTCGATCAACCCCAGCAGCACGCCGCCCAGCACCGCGCCGCCCAGGTTGCCGATGCCGCCGAACACCGCCGCCGTGAAGGCCTTCAGCCCCGGCAGGAAGCCCATGGTGTGCTGCGCCGTGCCGTAGTTGCTGGCGTACATGACGCCGGCGATGGCCGCCAGGATGGCGCCAATGATGAAGGTGGCCGAAATCACCATGTCGGGCTTGACGCCCATCAGGCCGGCCACGCGCGGGTTCTCGGCCGTGGCGCGCATGGCACGGCCGATGCGCGTGTAGTGCACCAGCCACATCAGCACGGCGAGGGACACGGCCGTCACGCTCAGGATCATGATCTGCGTCCAGGTGATGAAGGCGCCGCCCAGATTGAAGGGCTGCGAGGGCAGCAGCGTCGGGAAGGGCTTGTAGTTCGGCTTCCAGATGATCATGGCCAGCGTCTGCAGCAGGATCGACATGCCGATGGCGGTGATCAGCGGCGCCAGGCGCGGGCTGTTGCGCAGCGGCTTGTAGGCCACCTTTTCGATCACGAAGTTGAGCGTGGCCGCCACCACGCAGGCGATCAGCATGGCAATGATCAGGATGATCCAGCCCGGCGTGCCCGGCATGCTGGACTGCATCAGCCCAATGATGGACCAGGCGGTGAGCGCCCCGACCATGAGCACTTCGCCGTGCGCGAAGTTGATCAACTGGATGATGCCGTACACCATGGTGTAGCCCAGGGCGATCAAGGCATACATGCTGCCCAGCACCAGACCGTTGATGATCTGCTGAAGCAAAACTTCCATTCAAGACTCTCCTCTGCCGGGGTCCGTGGTCGACGGGCGGCTTTGTTTATGGTGAACCCTGTGCAGCGTCTTTTGGGCGCTGTTCAGCCACCTAGCAAAAAACCCGCCAGGTGGTCTGGAGCGGGTTTGGTGGGCGAAATTCTAGCGGCGCGCGGGCGGGCGCCCTGAAACTGTTGCACCGGGGTTTTCCCTTGGGGTGTCCATGCCCGAAAAGGGCGCAAGGCCGTATGGAGCGCCTGTCGTCACCCGGTCACTGGGATCAATGGACGCTACTGGTCGCCGTCGCCGCTGGCCCGGACGTTGCGCTGCCGCAACTCGGCCAGCTTTTCGCCAATGCGGATCTCCAGCCCGCGCGGCACGGGCTGGTAGAAGCGCTGCTCGGGCATGCCGTCGGGCAGGTAGCGCTCGCCCGCCGCGAAGGCGCCGTCTTCGTCGTGGGCGTAGCGGTAGCCCTTGCCGTAGTCGAGCTGCTTCATCAGCTTCGTCGGTGCATTGCGCAGGTGCAGCGGCACCGGGCGCGTGGTGTCCTGCTTGACGAACGCGCGGGCGGCGCCAAAGGCCTTGTAGACGGCGTTGCTCTTGGGCGCCACGGCCAGGTAAACCACGCATTCGGCCAGCGCCAGTTCGCCCTCGGGGCTGCCCAGACGTTCGTAGACGTCGGCGGCGTCCAGCGCCAGGCGCAGCGCGCGCGGGTCGGCCAGGCCGATGTCCTCACTGGCCATGCGGATCATGCGGCGCGCCAGATAGCGCGGGTCGGCGCCGCCGTCGAGCATGCGCGCAAACCAGTACAGCGCGGCGTCCGGGTCGCTGCCGCGCACGGACTTGTGCAACGCGCTGATGGTGTCGTAGAACTGCTCGCCGCCCTTGTCGTAGCGGCGCAGGCGCTCACCCAGCACCTTCAGCAGCCAGGCGTCGGTGATGGTGTCGATTTTTTCCGCCCGCGCCGACACGAACAGCGTTTCCAGCGTGTTCAGCAGCCGCCGCGCATCGCCGTCGGCGTAGGCGATCAGCCGCTCGGACGCTTCGTTTTCGATAGCTATCGACGCGCTCTCCGCCTGCGCACGGGCCAGAATCTGCCGCAGGTCTTCATCGCCGAGCGACTGCAGCACGTACACCGCCGCGCGCGACAGCAGGGCCGAATTGACCTCGAACGACGGGTTCTCGGTGGTCGCGCCGATGAAGGTGAACAGCCCGCTTTCGACGTGCGGCAGAAACGCATCCTGCTGGCTCTTGTTGAAGCGGTGCACCTCGTCGACAAACACGATGGTGGGCTGCGGCGTCAGGCCATCGCGTGCCTTCTCGGCCAGCTCGACCGCTTCGCGGATGTCCTTGACGCCGCCCAGCACGGCGCTGATGGGAATGAACTGCGCGTCGAACGCGTCGGCCATCAGCCGCGCGATGGTGGTCTTGCCCGTGCCCGGCGGCCCCCACAGGATGCAGCTGTGCGGCTGCCCCGATTCAAACGCGATGCGCAGCGGCATGCCCTCGCCCAGCAGGTGCTGCTGGCCCACCACATCACCCAGGGTGTGCGGCCGCAGCCGCTCGGCCAGCGGCACATGCAGCGGCGCGTGGCGGGCAGAAGGAGCGGTACGTGGCGCCATGGCGGCATTCTATGAACGCGGAGCGGGCGCGCCGCTGGCACCCATCGATGCTACGCTATCGATAGCGGCATGCGACGATGGGGCAAGCGCTGCGGCCGCTTTTCATGTCCAAGCCTCAGTTGCGCAACACATCCGCCCCTTTGGGTGGCGTGAACTGGAAGTGGCTGGCCGGCACGGCGGCGTTGACTTCGAACTGGCTGAACGTCAGCACCGAGCGCTGGCCGAAGCTGTCCAGAATCTCCAGCGTGCCCAGTTCAGCACCTTTGGCGCCGGGCTTGAAGCCGATGCGGATGGCCTGCAACTGGCCGTCGCGCGACTTGGGCACCGCCTTGACCCACTGCTGCCCGGCTGCGTCCGGCTCTTCGGTCAGGGTGAAATCCTTTTCCAGCGCCTTCAAGTCGGGCGCGGCGGCGACGATGGCGGCCGGGGTCGAGCCCAGCACCTGCTCCTGCTGGCGTGCCGTCACCTGGTTCAGGTCAACGTCGTGCAGCCACAGCGTGCGGCCGTCGGCGACGATGGTCTGCTCGAACGGCTTGCTGTACGCAAAGCGGAATTTGCCCGGGCGCTGGAATTCAAAAGTGCCGCTCTGCGTCTTGCTGCGCGCGGCCTGCCCGTCCTTGGCCGGCGCGGTCACCACCTGCGTGAACGCGGCCTTGCCCGAGCGCGTGCCCTTGACGAACTGTTCCAGCGAATCCAGGCCTCCCGCCCAGGCGGGGAGAGCGCAGGCAGCTATCAAAAAAGAAGCGGCAGCGCCCAGGCTGCGCAGGCGGATGAATCGGTTGAAATGCTTGCTCATGTGCATAAGACCGGGATTTTGGCCCGGGGTTCGCATCGCTCGCGTCAAGAAAGGCAAAGACGCGGCGCCGGCCTACAGGCGGGCGCGCCCGCTCACTCGGCGCGCGCGGGCACCAGGATGTCGCGCTGGCCGCTGGAGCTCATGGCGCTGACCAGACCGGCCTTTTCCATGTCCTCGACCAGCCGCGCGGCGCGGTTGTAGCCGATCTTCAGGTGGCGCTGCACCAGCGAGATACTGGCCTTGCGGTGCTTCAGCACCACCTCGACGGCCTGGTCGTACAGCGCGTCTTTCTCGCCGCCGCCGTCGGCGCCGTCGCCGAAACCGCCCTCTTCACCCTCCACCGTGCCGCCTTCGAGCACCCCTTCGATGTAGTTGGGCTCGCCCTGGGCCTTGAGGTATTCGACCACGCGGTGCACCTCTTCGTCGCTGACAAAGGCGCCGTGCACCCGCTGCGGAAAGCCGGTGCCGCTGGGCATGTACAGCATGTCGCCCATGCCCAGCAGCGCCTCGGCGCCCATCTGGTCGAGGATGGTGCGCGAGTCGATCTTGCTGCTGACCTGGAACGAAATGCGTGTCGGGATGTTGGCCTTGATCAGGCCCGTGATCACGTCCACGCTGGGCCGCTGCGTGGCCAGGATCAGGTGGATGCCGGCGGCGCGCGCCTTCTGCGCCAGGCGGGCGATGAGTTCCTCGATCTTCTTGCCGACCACCATCATCAGGTCGGCCAGCTCGTCGATCACCACCACGATGTAGGGCAGGCGGTCGAGCGGCTCGGGGTCTTCGGGCGTCAGGCTGAAGGGGTTGTAGATGAATTCGCCGCGCGCCTTGGCTTCGTCGATCTTCTGGTTGAAGCCGGCCAGGTTGCGCACGCCCGCCTTGCTCATCAACTTGTAGCGCCGCTCCATCTCGGCCACGCACCAGTTCAGGCCGTTGGCGGCCTGCTTCATGTCGGTGACCACGGGCGCCAGCAGATGCGGAATACCTTCGTAGACCGACATCTCCAGCATCTTGGGGTCGATCATCAGCAGACGCACGTCCTTCGGCTCGGCCTTGTACAGCAACGACAGGATCATGGCGTTGATGCCGACCGACTTGCCCGAGCCGGTGGTGCCGGCCACCATCACGTGGGGCATCTTGGCCAGGTCGGCCACCACGGGCTTGCCGATGATGTCCTTGCCCAGCCCCACCGTCAGCAGCGACCGCGCATCGTGATAGACCTGCGAGCCCAGGATCTCGGACAGCTTGATGGCCTGCCGCTTGGCGTTGGGCAATTCCAGCGCCATGAAGTTCTTGCCGGGAATGGTTTCGATGACGCGGATCGACACCAGGCTGAGCGAACGCGCCAGGTCCTTCGCCAGGTTGACCACCTGCGAGCCCTTCACGCCCGTGGCCGGCTCGATCTCGTAGCGCGTGATGACGGGGCCGGGCGCCGCGGCCACCACCCGCACCTCGACGCCGAAATCCTTCAACTTCTTCTCGATCAGGCGGCTGGTCATGTCCAGCGTCTCGGGCGCCACCGAGTCCTGGTGCGCCGGCGCGCCATCCAGCAGGTCGACCTGCGGCAGCTTGCTGTCGGGCAGTTCGGCAAACAGCGGCTTCTGCTTTTCCTTGGCCACGCGCTCGCTCTTGGGCACGCTGACCACGGCCGGCTCGATCAGCACCGGTGTCGGGTGCTGGTCTTCAACGACCTCACGCTCGTGGTGCACCACCTCTTCGCGTTCGCGCGCGGCCTGCTTGCCCAGCGCCAGGTCTTGCGCCATCTCGCGGCGCTCGCGGCGCGATTCGATCAGTGCGTACAGGCCGGCGCCAATGCGCTCGGCCAGTTTGCTCCACGAAAAGCGAAAGACCAGCGCCACGCCGAACACCAGCACCGCGATGCCGAACAGCGCCGAGCCGGTAAAGCCCAGCCATTTCACCGCCAGCGGGCCGCCCAGGTAGCCCAGGATGCCGCCGGCCGTGCCGGGCAGGGCATCGTCCCAGCGATAAAGGCGCGACCATTCCAGCCCGGTGCTGGCGGCCAGCACCAGGGCCAGGCCCAGCCAGAACGCCCAGCGCGTGGCGGCCAGGCGCATCCACCATGGGCGCCCTGCCCCTTCAGTTGCGGCCGTCGCGCCGCCGTCGAGCCAGCGGCGCACGCTGCCCAGCCAGGCGCGCGCGGCCACGGCCACGCACCACCAGGCAGAAAAACCCAGCAGCACATACGACACATCGGCCAGCCAGGCCCCCAGCTTGCCGGCCCAGTTGCGCGGCGCGCCACCGGCGCCCGAGGTGGACCAGGCCGCGTCCTGCGGCGAATAGCTGGCCAGCGCCATCACCACGAAGATGAGGGCCGCCAGGCCGAGGATCAGCAGTAGTTCTTGCGTGACCCTGCCCGGGCCCGTGCGCGGGGCCGGCGCCGCGGGGGCGTCATTGAAGGTATTGAGGGGGTAAGCCATGGACAAAAAGACAGCGCCGCGAGCTTACCGCATGCGGACTCGCCACGACGACATGACGCACCGTCTTTGTGCCGCGCGGCAAGCCACCGCGCCGCGTCAGCTCAGCGCGATCAGCCGCTCCTTGACCAGGATGGTGCCGTTGTCCTGCGTCTGGATAAAGCCGCGCTCTTCCAGGTCCTTCATGACGCGGCTGACCATCTCGCGCGAGGCGCCCACCATCTTGGCGATGTCCTGGCGCGAAATCTTCTCGCGGATCAGCAGCTCGCCATGCGGGCCTTCGGCGGTGAACTCCAGCAGCGCGCGCGCCACGCGGCCGTACACGTCCATCAGTGCCAGCGACTCGATCTTGCGGTCGGCATGGCGCAGGCGCTGCACCAGCCCACGCATGATGGCGTAGGCCATGGAGGTGTTCTCAGGCAGGCAGCGCGCAAATTCCATGCGGCCGAGCATCAGCACGTCGGTCTGCACATCGGCCCGTACGGTGGCCGAATGCGGCTCGTTGTCGATCAGGCTCATCTCGCCGATATGGTCGCCCGGCTGCAGCGCCGCCAGAATCACCTCGCGGCCGCGGCTGTCGGCCGTCAGCACGCGGGCCCGGCCGTTCAGCAGAATGAACAGCGCGTTCGACTTCTTGCCCTGCTCAACAATGACTTCGCCGCGCTTGAACCGCCGCTTGACCACGGCGTCCGACACCGCCAGTGCCTGCGCGTCGGTCAACATCGAAAACAGCGGAACGCGGCGGATCAGGTCGAGACTCGACAGCATGGTCATGGAAATACACCCCGGTCGTGATGCCGACAGTCGACTTCTTAGAATCCGGCATCGTGGCGGCGAACCCCGCCGCGAGCCGATGGGCTCACTTATTCATATATCGTAGCGCGCCCTCCGCCAAATCCCAAGAGTTCTAGAATGACAACCCGACACGCCAAGATCATCATCCTCGGCTCCGGCCCCGCCGGCTACACCGCCGCGGTGTATGCGGCCCGCGCCAACCTGCAACCCCTGCTCATCACCGGCATGGCCCAAGGCGGCCAGCTGATGACCACCACCGACGTCGACAACTGGCCCGCCGATGCCGAGGGCGTGCAAGGCCCCGACCTGATGCAGCGCTTTCAGCAGCACGCCGAGCGCTTCAAGACCGAGATCGTGTTCGACCACGTCCAGAAGGCCGACCTGTCCGCCCGACCCTTCCGGCTGACCGGCGACAGCGGCGAATACACCTGCGACAGCCTGGTCATTGCCACCGGCGCGTCGGCCAAATACCTGGGGCTGCCGTCCGAACAGGCCTTCATGGGCCGCGGCGTGTCGGCCTGCGCCACCTGCGATGGTTTTTTCTACCGTGACCAGGATGTGTGCGTCATCGGCGGCGGCAACACCGCGGTTGAAGAAGCGTTGTATCTTTCCAACATTGCGCGCAAGGTCACGCTGGTGCACCGCCGCGACAAGTTCCGCGCCGAGCCGATCCTGATCGACAAGCTGATGGACAAAGTCGCCGCCGGCAAGATCGAGCTGAAGACCTTCCATGTGCTGGACGAAGTGCTGGGCGACGACAGCGGCGTCACCGGCATCCGCATCCGCCACGTCGACAGTGGCGCCACCGAAGACATCGCGCTGCAAGGCTGCTTCATCGCCATCGGCCACTCGCCCAATTCCGAGATTTTCAACGGCCAGCTGGACATGGAGGGCGGCTACATCAAGACGCAAGGCGGCCTGCAAGGCTTCGCCACCCAGACCAGCGTGCCGGGCGTCTTTGCGGCCGGCGACGTGCAGGACCACGTCTACCGCCAGGCCATTACCAGCGCGGGTACGGGCTGCATGGCTGCGCTGGATGCGCAACGGTATTTGGAAGGCACCCCCCTGAGCGCCTGATGGCGCTTCCCCCTCTGCTGCGCGAGGGGAACAACGCCCCTGCCCGGCACAGGTCCGGGCACGGCGTTCGCTGGCATGGCCTGCTCCGCGGCCTTCTGAGGGGATGCGGCTGTGGACAAGCTGCGCCGTCACGTTATAATTGAAGGCTTTTCCGATTGCGGCCATGCTGCATTGGATGGGGCTACCGCCACCCCTTTCTTGGCGAGGTGAGGCCGAAGGCGAGTCGTTTATCTTTGAACGGCGCCAGCCAAGGCTGTACGACTGGAGTCATCCAACATGGCACGCGTGTGCGAAGTCACGGGCAAAGGCCCGATGGTGGGCAACAATGTTTCCCACGCCAACAACAAAACCAAGCGCCGGTTCCTGCCGAACCTGCAATACCGCCGTTTCTGGGTCGAGAGCGAAAACCGCTGGGTGCGCCTGCGTGTTTCCAGCGCCGCGCTGCGCCTGATCGACAAAAATGGCATCGACGCCGTGCTCGCCGACATGCGTGCCCGCGGCCAAGCCTGAACCCACACGCTAAAGGAGCAACATCATGGCCACCAAAGGCGGACGCGAAAAAATCAAGCTGGAATCCACGGCCGGCACCGGTCACTTCTACACCACCAGCAAGAACAAGAAGACCATGCCCGAAAAGATGTCGATCATGAAGTTCGACCCCAAGGCTCGCAAGCATGTCGAGTACAAGGAAGTCAAGCTGAAGTGATTCGGCGCTGACCGCAATTACAACCCGCCTTCGAGCGGGTTTCTTTTTGAACAGCGGCGCGCGTGTGACGATAAAATCGTCCGCACCGACCCAGGAAGAGTGGCAGAGTGGTCGATTGCACCGGTCTTGAAAACCGGCGACCCGCAAGGGTCCGTGAGTTCGAATCTCACCTCTTCCGCCAAAAAAGAAAAGCCCCGCAGAGCGGGGCTTTTTTGCATCTGGCGGAAACGGAGGGATTCGAACCCTCGATGAGGCTCTACACCCCATACTCCCTTAGCAGGGGAGCACCTTCGGCCACTCGGTCACGTTTCCAGCGAAGAACAGAGATTATAGCGGGCTGTCAGGCCGCTGCGGGCTGGTCGAGGTCAAAAGCGCGGTGCAGCGCCTTGACGGCCAGTTCCATGTATTTCTCGTCAATGACGACGGAGGTCTTGATCTCGCTGGTGGAGATCATCTGGATGTTGATGCCTTCCTCGCTCAGCACGCGGAACATCTTGGCGGCCACGCCCACGTGGCTGCGCATGCCGATGCCGACGATGCTGACCTTGCAGATGCGCGGGTCGCCCACGACCTCTGCGGCGCCCAGCGCGGGCACCACCTTGTCGCGCAGCAGGTCCAGCGTCTTGGCGAAGTCGTTGTGGTTGACGGTGAAGGAGAAGTCCGTCTTTCCGCCCTGGCTGATGTTCTGGATGATGACATCGACCTCGACATTCGCGTCGGCCACGGCGCCGAGGATCTGGTAGGCGATGCCAGGCTTGTCGGGCACGCCCAGCACGGAGATCTTGGCTTCGTCGCGGTTGAAGGCAATGCCGGAAACGACGGCTTGTTCCATTTGTTCGTCTTCCTCGAAAGTGATCAGGGTGCCGGATTTGGCTTCTTCTGTCAGGTCGATGTCCCAGGGCGTGAAGCTGGACAGCACGCGCATGGGCACCTTGTACTTGCCGGCGAATTCAACCGAGCGGATCTGCAGCACCTTGCTGCCCAGGCTGGCCATTTCCAGCATTTCCTCGAAGCTGATGGTGCCCAGGCGGCGCGCCTCGGGCACGATGCGCGGGTCGGTGGTGTAGACGCCATCGACGTCGGTGAAGATCAGCGCCTCGTCGGCCTTGAGCGCCGCCGCCACGGCCACGGCCGAGGTGTCGGAGCCACCACGGCCCAGCGTGGTGATGTTGCCGCCTTCGTCCACTCCCTGGAAGCCGGTGATGATGACCACCTTGCCTGCGTCCAGGTCGGCACGCACCTTCTTGTCGTCGATGCTGTCGATGCGCGCCTTGGTGTAGGAGTTGCTGGTGCGGATGGGCACCTGCCAGCCGGCGTAGCTGACCGCGGGCTGGCCCTCGGCCTGCAGCGCAATGGCCAGCAGCGCCGACGACGCCTGCTCGCCCGTGGCGGCCAGCATGTCCTGCTCGCGCAGGTATTCCGGCGTGAGCTTGCCGGGCGCCAGCTCCTTGGCCAGCCCCAGCAGGCGGTTGGTTTCGCCGCTCATGGCGCTGGGCACCACCACCATCTTGTGGCCGGCGCGCGCCCATTTGGCCACGCGCTTGGCGACCTGCCCGATGCGCTCGGTCGAGCCCATCGACGTGCCGCCGTATTTGTGAACGATCAATGCCATGGCATTCCGAAGTTGCAAAAAACGAAGCGCGCGGCCTTCACACGCCATGGGGCGCGCGCAGCCGGCAAACCGCGTATTTTAGCGTGTGGGTGGGGCGGTATCCGTGGGCGGCGGATTGCCCGCCTGCCAGTACAGCGAATCGCCGCGCCGCTGCACGTGGCCGCTGCCCACCTTGAGCTGGATGCGGTGGCCGCGCGTGCGCGCTGCCATGACTTGCGATTGCAGTTCGGCCAGCTGGGCTGCGCTGGCTGTCTGCCCATGGACAGCCGCCAGCCAATGGCGCAACACGTTGGCGCGCCGCGGCGCCGAAAGCGCCTGCAGCACCGCCAGGCGCGGCGGACAGCCCGCGGCGGCCAGGTCTTGCGCCGCGACTTCGTTCAGGAGCCGCTGGGCCTCGGCCGCATGCGCCGCGCTGCGCGCAAAGGTGGTGCGATACGCCGGAAACGCCCGCTGCAGCGCCGGCAGCAGTCCGGCCCGGATGCGATTGCGCGGATGCCGCCACTCATTGTTCGTCGGGTCTTCCACCCACGCCTCGCCGCGCAGGCGCAGCCAGGCCCGGATGGCGCCACCGGGCACGGCGAGCAGCGGCCGCACGTAAGCCGTCTCGCCGCGCTGCCAGCGCGCGGGCATTGCCGCCAGTCCCGGCAGCCCGGCGCCGCGCGACAAGGCCAGCAGGATGGTTTCGACCTGGTCGTCCGCATGCTGGGCGATGACTACTGTTTTAATAGCATCATCCGCAGTACTGGCAAGCGCCAGACCGTCAAAAGCCGCATAGCGGTGGCGCCGCGCCGCATCTTCCGGGCTCTGGCCGGCCAGCGGGCGCGCGTCCACGCGGCGCACCTGCAGCGGCACGCCCAGCCGCGCGCACAGCGCCACGCAATGGCGCTCAAAATCGTCGGCCGCCGCCTGCAGCCCGTGGTGCACGTGCCAGGCGTGGACCTGCCCCGGCCAGCGCGCGGCGCAAGCCAGCAGCAACGCGGTCGAATCCGCGCCGCCGCTGAATGCCACCGCCAGCGGCAAGGCGGGCGATTCGGCGGCGAAGGCGTCCATCGCCGCGTCCAGCAAGGCGGGGGTGTCGTCGGCAGGCGCAAAAGGATGATCGGACATGCGTCACGCATGGTAATCGGCCGATCTGGCGAGATTTTGTGCGCCCCCTTGTCATCCGGCGGCGCGGCCCCACGTTCTTAGGCGCATGCGGTCGCGTGGCGAGCGCTTTGTTCTGTGACGGATCTCGACGGAGGTAACACCATGTGGAAACTGGGCCGGCTTTTCACGATGTTCCGCAAGGAACTGCTGCTGGCATGGAGCCTGCTGCGCGACCCGCGCGCGCCCGCTGCGGCCAAGATTGCCACGCTGCTGGCCGTTGCCTACGTGGTCAGCCCGATCGACCTGGTGTCCGACTTCATCCCGGTGCTGGGCTGGCTGGACGACGGCCTGATCGCCTACCTGCTGCTGCAAGTGGCTTTCAAGTTTTTGCCGCCCGACCTGATGAGCGCGCTGCGCAGCAAGGTTGAGGCGCGCGTGCGCCCCATCCGCCCCTGACCCGCGCCGACCGGCGCACAGCAAAAAGGGGCCGCGCGGCCCCTTTTGTTTTTTGATGCAGCGGCAGCGCCGGCCCGTCAACGATCCTTCGTGTCGTTGAAGCGCCCGTAGCTCATCAGCCGTTCGTAGCGGCGGTCCAGCAGTTCCTTCACCTTCAGGTCGCTGACCTGGCGCCAGGCGTCGCCCAGCGCGCGCTTCAGAAAGGCCGACATCTGGCGATGGTCGCGGTGCGCGCCGCCCACGGGCTCGCTCACGATCTTGTCGACCAGCCCCAGCGCCTTCAGCCGGTGCGCCGTCACGCCCAGCGCCTCCGCCGCGTCCTGCGCCTTGTCGCTGGTCTTCCACAAAATCGACGCGCAGCCTTCGGGGCTGATCACCGAATAGATCGAATACTGCAGCATCAGCACCTGGTCGGCCACCGCAATCGCCAGCGCGCCGCCGGAGCCGCCCTCGCCGATGATGGTGGCGATGATCGGCACTTCAAGCTGCGCCATCTCGTAGATGTTGCGGCCGATGGCCTCGGACTGCCCGCGCTCCTCGGCGTCGATGCCCGGAAAGGCGCCCGGCGTGTCGACAAAGGTAAACACCGGCAGCTTGAACTTCTCGGCCGTCTTCATCAGCCGCAGCGCCTTGCGGTAGCCCTCGGGCCGCACCATGCCGAAGTTGCGCGCGGTGCGCTCCTTGGTGTCGCGGCCCTTCTGGTGGCCGATGACCATGCAGGCGTTGCCGTTGAAGCGCGCCAGGCCACCCACGATGCTCTGGTCGTCGGCAAAGTGGCGGTCGCCATGCATCTCGACGAAGTCGGTGAAGCAGTCGCGCACGTAATCCAGCGTGTAAGGACGTTCCGGGTGGCGTGCGATCTTGGTGATCTGCCACGGCGTCAGGTCGGAATAGATGTCCTTGGTGAGCTGCAGGCTCTTCTTGTCGAGCTGGTCGATCTCTTCGCTGATGTCGACCGCGCTCTCGTTCTGCACGTAGCGCAATTCTTCTATCTTGTGCTCCAGCTCCGCTATCGGCTGCTCGAAGTCAAGAAAGGTCCGTTTGGCCAACATGGGCTCCTTGAAACGAAAACGAGGCGATGTTACCGGATGTGCTGGTCGAGGGCGGGCTGCGCAGCAAGCCAGCCCTCCTGTGGCCGCGGCGCAGGCCATGCGGGAACGCCGTGGCCGGGGTTCCCCTGGCCGCCAGCGTTGTCCCCCGGGGGATGGCGCGCGCAGCGCGACTCAGGGGGGATCAATACGCCACGGGTGTGGGTTCCAAGGACCGCCACATGTACCACGTGGCCACGCTGCGCCAGGGCGCCCAGCCTTCGGCCACCTCGCGCGCCTCGCTGCGGCTGACCGGCTCGCCCGAGAAGTAGTTGACGCTGATGCCCTTGATCAGCCCCGCATCGTCCAGCGGCAGCACGTCGGGCCGCAGCAGGTGGAACATCAGGAACATCTCGGCCGTCCAGCGGCCGATACCGCGGATGGCGACCAGCTCGGCGATGATGGCCTCGTCGTCCATGTCGTGCCACTGCTCGACGTGGATGCGCCCGCTGTCGAAGTGCAGCGCCAGGTCCACCAGGTATTCGACCTTGCGCGCCGACAGGCCCGCGCCGCGCATGGCGTCCACCTTCAGCTTCAGCACGTAGTCGGGCGTCATGCGCTTGGGCAGCGCCTCGAACTTGTTCCACACCGACTGCGCGGCCTTGACCGAAATCTGCTGCCCGACGATGGAACGCGCCAGCGTCATGAAAGCGTCGCCGCGCGACTCCAGGCAGGCGCTGCCGAAGCGCGGAATCAGGCGCTTCATCACCCGGTCATGCTGGGTGAGGTGCGCGCACGCGTCGCTCCAGTAAGACGGCGTCGTCACCGATGGTGCTTTTGTTTTTGTAGCGCTCATCGCAATATCCGCAAGCGCTGGCGGCCAAAATCATTCATGAACTGCATCATGACGCCGCCTCCCACGTGGTGCCCGTGGGCGAATCCTTGAGCACAATGCCCGCTGCCAGCAGTTCGGCGCGGATGCGGTCGGCTTCGCCAAAGTCCTTGGCCTTCTTGGCCGCGGCGCGGGCGTCGATCTGCGCCTGAATGGCCGCTTCATCCAGGGTGCTGCCGGCGCGCAGGAAGGCCTTGGCATCGCCTTGCAGCAGACCCAGCACGCCGCCCAGCGCCTTCAGCAGCCCGGCATCGTCGGCCCGGCGCGAGCGGTTGACCTCGCCCGCCAGGTCGAACAGCACGGCCACCGCCTCGGGCGTGCCGAAGTCTTCGTCCATCGCGGCCTTGAAGCGCGCGGCGTACGGGTTGGACCAGTCGATGACCACGTCGGCCGCTGGCACGGCGTCCAGCGCCGTGTACAGCCGCTTCAGCGCCGCGCGCGCGTCCTGCAGGTGCACGTCGCTGTAGTTCAGCGGGCTGCGGTAGTGGCTGCGCACGATGAAGAAGCGGATCGTCTCGGCGTCGAACTGCTGCAGCACTTCGCGGATGGTGAAGAAGTTGCCCAGGCTCTTGGACATCTTCTCGTTGTCGATGTTGACGAAGCCGTTGTGCATCCACACACTGGCCAGCGGCACGCCGTTGGCGCCCTCGCTCTGGGCGATTTCGTTTTCGTGGTGCGGGAAGGTCAGGTCAGCCCCGCCGCCGTGGATGTCGAAGGTGTCGCCCAGCAACGCGCAGCTCATGGCCGAGCATTCGATGTGCCAGCCCGGGCGGCCCAGGCCATAGGCGCTGTCCCACTTGGCGCCTTCGGGCTCGGTCGGCTTGGCGGATTTCCACAGCACGAAGTCCAGCGGGTCCTGCTTGCCGTCGCTCACGGCCACGCGCTCGCCGGCCTGCAGCTCGTCCAGCGATTTGCCCGACAGCTTGCCGTAGCCGGCAAACCGGCGCACCGCGTAGTTCACGTCGCCGTTGGCGGCCTGATAGGCCAGGCCCTTGTGCTGCAGCTTGCGCACGATGTCGAGCATCTGCGGCACGTAGTCGGTGGCGCGCGGGTCGTGCGTAGGGCGCTGCACGCCCAGCGCGTCGAAGTCGCGGTACATCTCGGCGATCATGCGGTCCGTCAGCTGGCGGATGGTTTCGCCGTTGTCCAGCGCGCGGCGGATGATCTTGTCCTCGATGTCGGTGATGTTGCGCACGAAGGTGACGTCGTACCCGATTTCGCGCAGCCAGCGCTGCGCCACGTCAAACGCCACGGCCGAGCGCGCGTGGCCGATGTGGCACAGGTCGTACACCGTGATGCCGCACACGTACATGCGCACGTGGCCGGGCTCCAGGGGCGAAAAATCTTCCAGCGCACGCGTCAGCGTGTTGTAGATGCGCAGCGTCATCGAAAAAGGCGAAAAAGGGGGTGCCGGGGAACGGCCTGAGAAGGTCGAAACGGATGGATATCGAGCGTCGCTTTCGCCATCCGGCCACGAAAACCTCGGGCGGCGCCGGCAGCGCCGCGGTGCGGAACGACGCTCCCCTCCAGGAATCCGTGCGTTCGGCCTGCTTGGCTACAATGCCCGCAGTATAAGACGCGCCCTGCGATCCGGCCAGCGCCCGGCGGCATTGCCCGCCCCGGACTCCCCTCTCATGGATCGACTTCACATGACCCTGCGCCCCCCACCCTTGCCGACCCTTTTGCGCCGCGTTTGCCTGGCGGGCGTGCTGGCCTTGGCAGGTGCCGCTGCGCTGGCCGACGAATACACCGAAGTGCAGCGCCTGCAGCGCACCGGCCAGGGCACCGAAGCACTGGCGCGCGCCGACCGCTACATCGCCGCCAACCCGCGCGACCCGCAGATGCGCTTCGTCAAGGCCGGGCTGCTGTCGGCCGCTGGCCGCACGGCCGATGCCGAGGAACTGCTGGTGCAACTCACCCGCGACTACCCCGAGCTGCCCGAGCCGTGGAACAACCTGGCCGTGCTGTACGCCGGCCGCGGCCAGCTCGACCGGGCCGACGAAGCGCTGCAGGCCGCGCTCCGCATCAACCCCGCCTACGCCACGGCGCTGGAAAACCTGGGCGATCTGCGCGTGCGCCAGGCGGCCGACGCCTACCAGCGCGCGCGCCAGGCCGACGGCGGCGCGGCGGCGCGGCTGGCGCCCCGCATCGACACCCTGCGGGGCATGATGACCCCGCCCGCTAAGCCCGGCGGCTGACGGACGGCGGGACACCCACCGGGCCGGCGCGGGAACTTGCGCGGCCTGGCGCGGCACCAAACCGTTGGCTCAATTTCCTCTTTTTCCAGGAGCGCTTGCTTTCATGAACTTTTCCAGAAGAACACTGCCCCGCCTGGCCGCCACCGTGGGCGCCGCCGCGGCACTGGGCACCGCGCTGCCCGCCTTCGCGGCCGACCCGCGCGTGAAATTCAGCACCACCGAAGGCGATTTCGTCATCGAGGTCTACCCCGACAAGGCCCCCAAGACCGTCGAGAACTTCCTGCAGTACGTCAAGGACAAGCACTACGACGGCACCATCTTCCACCGCGTCATCCCCGGCTTCATGGTGCAGGGCGGCGGCTTCGACAAGGACTACAAGCAAAAGCCCACCCGCCCGTCCATCAAGCACGAAGGCCGCGAGTCGCTGGCCAAGGGCCTGAAGAACCTGCCGGGCACCGTGGCCATGGCGCGCACCGGTGACCCGCATTCGGCCACCTCGCAGTTCTTCATCAACGTGGTGGACAACAGCCGTCTTGACCCCGTGATCCTGCCGGCGGGCGACCCGGTGACCTTCGAATTCCAGGGGCAGCTGCAGAAGGACATCCCGCGAAAGGCGGTCGAACACCACCCGGCGCTGTACGGCTACACGGTGTTCGGCAAGGTCGTCAGCGGCATGGACACGGTGGAAAAGATCCGCAATACGCCCACCGGCGCTGGCGGCCCCTTCCCGACCGACGCACCGCAGAAAATGGTGGTGATCCAATCCGCCAGAATCCAGTAACCCCCTGAGGCGCCTTCGGCGCCTTCCCCCCCAGGGGGACGCGCGCACTGGCCGGGGAAACCCCGGCCACGCCCGCGCTGGATCAGTCGTTGCGGCCTCGCCGCAACCCCTTCAACCACCTCTTTCTACGTCAGCATGCCCAACCCCAAAGTCGAACTGCACATCAAGGACCGCGGCGTCATCACCCTGGAACTGGACGAAGCCAAGGCGCCCAAGTCGGTCGCCAACTTTCTGGCCTACGTCAACGCCGGCCACTACGACAACACGGTGTTCCACCGCGTCATCAAGAACTTCATGATCCAGGGCGGCGGCTTCGAGCCCGGCATGAAGCAGAAGCCCACGCAGGCCCCCATCACCAACGAGGCCGACAACGGCCTGAAGAACGCGCCCTACACCGTGGCGATGGCGCGCACCAGCGACCCGCATTCGGCCACCGCGCAGTTTTTCATCAACACCGTCGACAACGACTTCCTCAACTTCAAGGCACCCTCGGCGCAGGGCTGGGGCTATGCGGTGTTCGGCAAGGTGGTGTCGGGCCAGGACGTGGTCGACGCCATTCGCGCCGTGCCCACCACGCGCAAGGGCTTTCACGACGATGTGCCGCGCGATGACGTGGTGATCGAAAAAGCCGTCGCCGTCGCCTGACCGGCGCCGCGCCCGCCCCATGACGACCGTGCCCCGGTTCGCCGCGCTGCCTGCGCGTGCGCACTGGCGCACGGTCGACTTCATTTCGGACCTGCACCTGCAACCGGGCGAGCCGCACACCTTCGACGCCTGGCGGCACTACCTTCTGCACACGCCGGCCGACGCCGTGTTCATGCTGGGCGACCTGTTCGAGGTCTGGGTGGGCGACGACAGCGCGCTGCCCGGCAGCTTCGAGTCGCAGTGCGGCGACGTGCTGCGCGCCGCGGCCGCCCGCGCCGACCTGTTGTTCATGCGTGGCAACCGCGACTTCCTCGTGGGCACGCCATTCCTGTCGCAGCACGGCGTGCACGACCTGGCCGACCCCACCGTGCTCACGCACGCCGGCCAGCGCTACCTGCTGACGCACGGCGACCTGCTGTGCACCGACGACACCGCCTACCAGCAGTTCCGCGAGCAGGTGCGCACCGATGCGTGGCAGGGGGAATTCCTGGCGCGTTCGCTGGCCGAGCGCCAGGCCATCGCGCGCCAGATGCGCGCGCACAGCGAGGCACACCAGGCCGCCCAGGGCGTCTACGCCCACACCAACGACGCGCTGGCGCGCCAGTGGTTGCACGCGGCCGACGCCACGGTGCTGATCCACGGCCACACGCACCAGCCGGCCGACCACGACCTGGGCGCCGACGCCGCCGGCCGCACGCTGACCCAGGTGGTGTTGAGCGACTGGCACGTCACCGCCACCGAAAGGCGCGCGCAGGTGCTGCGCCTGACCGCCGACGCGGGCTTGCAACGCCTCGCGCCCGGCCCCACCTGAAGGGGCATGCTCAAGACCTTGACGCGCTGGATGCGCCGCACCACCGGCGGCCCCCGGCCCATCCCCGACGCGCTGTGGCGAGACACCCTGCGGCACTACCCTTTTCTGCGCACGCTGAGCGCGGGTGAATATGCGCGACTCAAGCGCCTGTCCGAGCACTTCCTGGACCGCAAGGAATTCACCGGCGCGCACGGTCTGCAGGTGACCGACGCCATGGCCGTCGCCGTGGCCGCCCAGGCCTGCCTGCCGCTGCTGCACCTGGGCCCGGCCGATGCGCCCGAAGACGCCCTGCATTGGTACGACGATTTCGTCGGCATCGTGATGCACCCCGGCGACGCCGTGGCGCGCCGCGAATTCATGGACGCCGCTGGCGTTATGCACGCCTACGACGAGGTGCTGGCCGGCGAGGCCATGCACGGCGGCCCCGTCATGCTGAGCTGGCCCGCCGTGCAGCGCGCGGGCGACCACGCCGAGGCAGGCTACAGCGTCGTGATTCACGAATTCGTGCACAAGATGGACATGCAGGGTGGTGGCGCCGACGGCGCGCCGCCGCTGCCGCGCGGCTTCATGGGTGCGCGCAGCGGGCTGGAGGCGGCGCGCCACTGGTACCGCACCTGGGCGCCCGCTTACGAGCGCTTTCGCGAACAGGTGGTGATGGCGCAGCGCTTCGGCGCACCCGCGCCCTGGCTCGACGCGTATGGCGCCACCGCCCCCGCCGAGTTCTTCGCCGTCGCGTGCGAAGCGCACTTCGTGCAGCCCGAGCGCTTTGCCGAGGAGTTTCCGGAACTGAGCGCGGCACTGCGTGCGTTTTTCAAGCAAAACGGGCCGCTCGCGCTGAATGGATAAGCGCGGACAGCTTCTTTTTTAATAGCAAACCATCATCGCCGCAGCGGCGCTGCCAGGGGCCGGGTAGCGTCTGCGGCCAGTTCCCGACACCCACTAACACCGTCATCCCCGCGCCGGCGGGGATCCATGGTGATTGCCCACGCAGGCTGTGTTGCCGCCTGCGCGGGAATGGCGGAGGACGGGCGGCGCGTCGCCCCCAACGGTGGGTGCACGCCCCCTACACGGCTCCGCGCGCGTCACGCCGCGACCGGCTGTGCAGCCGGCCAGCGCACCGTCACCCGCAGGCCGCCCAGCGGGGCGCTGCGGTCGATGTCGACGCCCAAATCGTGCAGGCGCGCCAGCCGCCGCACGATGGACCAGCCCAGGCCGCTGCCGCTCTGGCCGCTGCCCAGTTCGCGGAAGAAGCGCTCGCCCAGCCGCGCCCGCGCCTCGTCGCTGAGGCCCGGTCCGGCGTCTTCGACCACCAGCCGCGCGCCCTCACCGCCGCCGGCCGCGCGCACCTCCACGGCCACGCGGCCGCCGTCGGGGCCGTAGCGCAGCGCGTTGTCGATCAGGTTGCGCAGCAGCACGGCGGCCAGCGTGGCGCTCATCGGCACGGGGACGGGCGCGTCGGGCCGGTCCAGGTCGATGTGCTGGCCGCGCGCGCTGGCCTGGGAATACAGCTCCTGCACCTGGCGCACGGCAGCGGCGGCCAGGTCGCACTGGCCCTGCGCGCCCTCGCGTGCCTGCGCATCGGCGGCGTCGGCTTCCAGCCGCGCCAGCTGCAGCAACTGCTCCACCAGCCGGGTCGCGCGGTCGCAACCGGCGATGGTGGCCGCCAGCGCGGCGCGGCGCTCGTCGTCATGCGTGGCGCCCTGGGCCACCTGCGCCTGCATGCGGATGGCGGCGATGGGCGTGCGCAGTTCGTGCGCGGCGTCGGCGGTGAAGCGGCGCTCGCTGGCCAGTTGCTCGTCCACGCGGCCAAACAGGGCGTTGAGCGCGTGCACCAGCGGCTGCACTTCGGGCAGCACGCCGTCTTCAGGCAGCGGCTGCAGCGCCTGCGGGCGGCGCGCGGCCACGCTGTGGCCCAGCGCGCGCAAGGGGCGTGTGGCCCGCCGCACCATCAGCACGATGCCCACGGCCAGCAGCGGCAGCGCCACCAACAAGGGCAGCAAGGTGCCGCGCAGGCTGGCCAGCAGCACGTGGTGGCGCGCCGCTGCGTGCTCGGCGACGTGGATCACGTCCTTCACCTGGCCCTTCTCCTCGCGCACGGCGGTGTAGACGCGCCAGTCGGTGCCGTCGATGCGCTGGTCGGACAGCCCGCGCAGTCCGGCGCTGGCCAACGGCTGTTCGGGCGCGTCGGCCGAACGCGCGCGCAGCCGGCCCTTGTGCCAGATCTGGAAGGCCACGCGCGACTGGTATTCGTGCAGCTGGGTCGGCGCGCTAACCGCCGCGTCGTCGTCCAGGTCGTCCACTTCGCCCGTGGCCAGCAGCGCCGCCGTCTGCGCCAGATGGGCGTCGAGCAGCTCGTTCAGTTCGTGCCGCGTGGCCGACCACGACAGCCCGACGGCGACCAGCCACGTCAGCAGCACAAAGCCCAGCACCGCCAGCGTCAGGCGCTGGGCGAGCGAGGGCGTGCGGCGGGGGCGTGGCATTTCAGTGGACAAATGAAGGCGGCAAAGCGCCAGGCAACCGTGGCGACCACAGTGCGGCGCTCATGACTTCCTCGCCACGTAGCCGACGCCGCGGATGGTCTCGATCAGCGCCGCGCCCAGCTTGCGCCGCAGGTTGTGGATGTGCACTTCCACGGCGTTGCTGCTGACTTCGCTGCCCCATTGGTACAGGTGCTGCTCGATCTGGTCGCGCGTCAGCACGCGGCCGGCGTGCAGCATGAAGACGTGCAGCAGGTCGAACTCGCGCACCGACAGCTCGACCAGCGCATCGCCCTGCCAGACCTGGCGCGCCGCCGGGTCCAGCGACACATCGCCCAGCGTCAGGCGCGTGGTGGGCACGCCGTGCGCACGCCGCACCAGCGCGCGCAGCCGCGCGGCCAGTTCGGCCAGGTCGACCGGCTTGACCACGTAGTCGTCGGCCCCGCCGTCCAGGCCGCGGATGCGGGCATCCAGCGCGTCGCGCGCTGTCAGCACCAGGATGGGGGTGCGCACGCCGCGCGCCCGCACGGCGGCCAGGGCGTCCAGGCCGTCCTGGCGCGGCAGGCCCAGGTCGAGCACCGCCGCCTCGTGCTGGCCCGTCAGCAGTTCGCGCTCGGCGGCCACGCCATCGCGCACCCAGTCGACGGCAAAGCCATGCTGGCCCAGGCCCGCCTTCAGGCCCGAACCGAGCAGCTCGTCGTCTTCAGCCAGCAGCACGCGCATGGCGGTCAGTCCTCGTCGTCGTCATGCGCCGATTGTGCGGCGTGCGCGCCGGCGCTGGCCGGCGGCGCGCCTTGCCACTGCCAGGCCCAGAACGCCAGCACCGTGGCGATCAGCAGCGCCGCCACGCCGGTGAAGGCGCGCTTGACCAGATCCGGCCCGGCGCCAGTCGCGCGCCCCGTCACCATGGGCGCCACCAGGTTGCGCCGCCGCAGCAGCGACAGCGCCAGCACCACGCCGACGTGCGCCAGCACCACCGCCAGCAGGGCGTTGCCGAAGAATTCGTGCACCTCTTCCAGCCAGCCACCGGCCCATTCCTGGTACACGCCCAGGCCGCTCAAGGTCAGCGGCGCGATCAGCGCCAGCAGCAGCACGATGGAGCCGGCCAGCAGCAGGTTCTGGCCCTGACGAAAGTCGATGCGACCGGTGAATGCCGCCTTGAGCCACGCAGGCGTGCCGTTGACGCGCCGCCACAGCGACGACAGGCGCGCCGGGCGCGGGCCGAACACGCCCCACAGCAGGCGCGCCACCAGCAGCCCGGCCAGCGTGTAGCCCAGCGACACGTGCACCAGCCGCCATCGCTCGCCGTCGGCGGTGAGGTAGGCGCCGATGAAGCTGAATGCCATCAGCCAGTGCATGGCTCGCACGGGGGCGTCGACCACCCGGCGAGAAGGGGGTTTTTGGCTTGCAGCGCTTGCTGATGCTGCGCTGGTAGCTATTGTTTCAGTAGCTATCATGACATTTCCTTTGAAAGATGGGGTACTGCGCTGGCGCCGTGAACGTCAGCGCGGGATGCGTGCGCGGTCGTCGTC
The DNA here is from genome assembly GCF_033110285.1 of Ottowia sp. SB7-C50. Classification (NCBI taxonomy): domain Bacteria; kingdom Pseudomonadati; phylum Pseudomonadota; class Betaproteobacteria; order Burkholderiales; family Comamonadaceae; genus Ottowia; species Ottowia sp. SB7-C50. The sequence goes on along the minus strand of NZ_CP136995.1, from coordinate 1,066,691 downwards.
GAACTCACCCTTGGCCGCGCCCGGGTGGCAGGCCGCGCAGTTGGCGGCGCTTTTGATGCTGGGGCGGCGGTACACGGCCGGCGCGATGTCTTCGTGCTTGCGCGCGAACCAGCGGCTGCGCGTGATGCGGTCGTCGGGCGGCGGCGGCTCGGCCCGCACGCGCTTGTAGGTGCCGGCGTGGGCCAGCAACCAGCCCGACAGCGCCTTCACCGTGGCGGGGTCCAGCGAGGCATCGCTGCCATAGTGGCGCTCCAGCCCGTTCATCACGCGCGTCCACGACGCCGCCGGCAGCAGGCCGGGCGGATAGGCGACGTGGCAACCGGCGCATTCCTGGGTGTAGGCGGGCGGCACCTGCGCCGGCATGCGGCGGCCACCGTCGTCGGCGTGCGCAGCGCCCGCCAGCAAAGCGGCGGCAGCTATTAAATTGAAAGCAGATCGCATGGCGAACCTCATTTCTTCAGGCCGACCAGATAAGCCATCAGGTCGGCCTTTTCCACCGCGCTGCATTCGCGCGAAAACACGTCCTTGCAGTTGCGGCGAAACCATTTGTCCACCTTGGCCTGGTCGGTAAAGCGCTCGGCGTTGGCGGCGGGCGCCAGCGCGTCGATGGGTTTGCCGGTGCTGGCGTGGCGCGCTGCGGCGGTGGGCGGCTGGCCGTGGCACGAGGCGCAGCTGAGGTCGTTGCCGGCCTTCAGGCCGATCAGCTTCTGCCCGCGCGCCGCATCGCCCGGCGCACCGGCGGCGACCTGCCAGCGCTGCAGTTGCGCGGCGGGCGTGGTGGCTTGCGCGAAGGCACCCAGCGGCAGCGCGGTGGCCGCCAGCAGCATGGCGGCCAGGGTGCGGGATAGCAATGGGGTCATGAACTTCTCCTGCCAGCCCTTCGGGGGGCCGGATGTGTTCATGATCGGCAGGGCAACTGAAGACCGTCTTAAGCCTGGCCTGCCTTAGCTATCAAAAAAGAAGCGTCAAGCGCTGATGGCGCCTACGCAAAGGCCCGATACAGGCCCCATTCAAGCGAGCCGGCTCAGTGGCCGGCCGACTGGGCGATCTGCCGCAGCGCCTGCTCGAACACCTCGGGCGGCTGGCCGCCGCTGATGAGGTGGCGGTCGTTGATGACCACCGCCGGCACGGCGCGGATGCCGGCGCGCTGCCACTCGGCTTCGGCCGCGCGCACGTCGGCGGCGTGGTCGTCGCCCGCCAGCACGGCGCGCGCGGCGGCTTCATCCAGCCCCGCGGCCCGCACGGCGCCCAGCAGCACGTCGGCGTGGTCGACGCGTTCGCCACGGCCGTGATAGGCCTGCAGCAGCGCCTGCTTGAGCGCCAGCTGCGCGGCGGCGCCCTGCAGGCCGGCCCAGTGCAGCAGGCGGTGCGCGTCAAAGGTGTTGACGATGCGCCCGCGCCCTTCGGGCTTGAAGGCAAAGCCCACCGCTGCGCCGCGCTCGCGGATGGCGTCGCGGTTGCGGGCGAACTGCTCGGGCGTGCCGCCGTACTTGCGCGCCAGGTGCTCGTCCACGTCTTCGCCTTCGGGCGGCATGTCGGGGTTCAGCTCGAACGGCTGGAAATGCAGCGTGGCCTGCACGGCGTCGGCGCTGTGGCGCAAGGCCTGCTGCAGCGACGCCAGGCCCACGGCGCACCACGGGCAGGCGATGTCGGAAACGAAGTCGATCTTCATCGGCACGGGCATGGGCGGCCTTTCAGTCATAGATGCGTTGCAGCAGCGCGATGAGTTGCGCGCGCTCGGCGGGCGACAGCGTGGCCGTGGCGTCGATTTCGAGTTGCTCGGCGCTGGCCTCGGCGGCGATGCGCAGCGCCTCGCCCGCGGGGCTGAGCGTGAGGCCGACCGCGCGCCCGTCCTGCGGGTGTGCGTCGCGCTGCACCAGGGCACGCTCGTCCAGCCGCGCCAGCAGCCGCACCAGGTTGGGCGGCTGCAGGGCCAGTTCGGCGCACACGGCGCGCGAGGTGATGCCGGGGTTGTGGCCGATCAGGCTGAGCACCGAGAACTCGACCGGCTGCAGGTCGTGCGCCGCCATGCGGTCCTTGAACACGGCCATGATGGTGAGCGCCGCGCGGCGGGCGTTGTAGCCCACCAGCGTGCGCAGAAAGCCCGAATCGACCGCCGCGTGCCGCGCCGCCGCGCGCGGGCGGCGACGGCCCGCGTCGGCGGCGGCGGAGGCCGCGGTGTCGGCGCTGTCGGTGGTCAGGCTCATGCGGCGCGATTGTGCCAGCGCCTCACCGCGCGCCGGGCTACTTGCAGCTGTAGCTGGCCGCGCTCTGCGGGTCGCCCGAGCCGTTGTAGCGCGCCACCTGCGGGTAGGCGCACAGCGGCCGCGAGCGCTGGCCCCAGGCCGCCGGCACTTCGGCGTTGACCACGTTGGCGCCGGGGCCGCGCGCGGTGGCGGTGATGCGGTCGGGCGCGTCGCCCTTCTCGACCCAGTTGACCAGCGCCGTCAGGGCGTCGAACTGGTCGGCCGCCGGGCCGCCCGAGCAGTGGTTCATGCCCGGCACCATGAACAGGCGCGAGAAGTCGCTGGCGTCACCGCCGTTGGCCTGCTTCAGCGCGTCGTACCAGGTGGCGGTGTCGGCGGCCGAGAAGATCGGGTCGGCCGCGCCGTGGTAGACCAGCACCTTGGCGCCGCGGTCGCGCAGCACCGACAGGTCGGTCTCTTTCGGCGGCGTCATGAACGACCAGGACGATTCGGCATACGTGGGCGTGGTGGCAAAGATCTTCTGGTAGCCGGCGTCCAGGTCATAGGCCAGCGCGTACTTCAGGCCCGTGGTGGCGACGAAGTCGGCCTGGGCCATGGGCGGCGTGTTGAAGATGAAGGCCAGCGCGCCCGGGTCCAGGTTCTGCGAATTGTTGAAGTGCCAGGCCGCGTAGCCGCTGCCCGACACGCCCGGATCCCAGAAGAACTTGCTGTAGATCGACTGGCCCTTGGGCGACACGGCACCGGCAAAGATGCGCGCCAGCACCGTTTTCTGGTCGCTGCTGAGGCAGCTGCCGTCGCGCGCGCCGGTGCAGGTGGGCACGTCGGTGGCGATGTTGAAGGTCGACTGGCAGGCAGCCACGTCCTGCACCATGCCGTCGGTGGCGCCGTCCAGCGCGTCGCACTTGGCGGTGATGCGGCTGCCCAGCAGCGACCATTCGGCCGGCGTGACGGCGGTGGTGATGTCCGGCAGGCCGGTGTTGGCACCCGTGGTCAGCGTGGCGCTGGCCACGGTGGCGTATTGCTGCACCTTGAACATCTGCGCCGCCGCCGCCTTGGGCAAATGCATGCCCGGCGCGCCGGCCAGGAAGCCATCGTACTGGTCGCCATAGCGCGCCGCCGCCACCAGCGCGTGCCGCCCGCCGTTGGAGCAGCCACCGATGTAGCTGCGGTCGGGCGCGCGCCCGTAGGCGGCCTTGATGAGGTTCTTGGCCATGGGCGTCAGGCTGCCCACCGCCGCATAGCCATAGTCCAGCCGCGCCTGCGGGTCGAGCCCGAAGAACGGCGCCGGCGGTTGGTGGCCGGCGTCGGAGCTGATGACGGCAAAGCCCATGGTCAGCGCGTTGCTCAGCGGCGCACCACCGCCGGTGGATCCGGTGGCCGTCACCACGCTGCCGTCGATGCCGCCGTTGGCCTGGTAGAAGTAGCGGCCGTTCCACGCCGTGGGCAGGCGCATCTCGAAGCCGATGGCGTAGCTCTTGCCGTCCACCGGGCTGGTGCGGCGGTTCATCTCGCCCTTGACCAGGCAGTGCTCGGGCACGGGGGCGGCGCCAGCCACCGCCAGGCCGCCGGCCGGCACCAGCGCTGTGGAGGCGATGGTGGTGTTGCTCAGGGCCGCCTTGGCGGCCAGGTCGGTGCAGCTTTGCAGCGTGCCGGGCTGGGCGGCCGACAGCTGCGGCAGGCCGGAGCCGCCGCAGGCCGTCAGCGCCAGCGTGGCCGCTGCCGCCAGGGCCAGCGGGCCGACCGGCGGGCGGGCGCGGTGCGATGGGGTCATGTTTGTCTCCTCGAATGGGTGTGGTGCGCGAGGCACCGGCCCGATCAGCGCCCGGCCCCGCACCGCCAATTTAGTTGTTTGTGATAACTAGATCATCCGGGTTTACCCGGAATCGGGGCAGCGATGCAGCTATGTTTTTAATAGCTGTCAGCGCAGTCTGATCAAGCGCCAGAGGCCAAAAACAGGCTAGAGCGCGCAGTTTTGACCGATAAAAACAGCCGGACGCAGAGGACGCAAAGATTTCGCAGAGAACGCAAAAAAAAAACCAAAAAATCCCTTGGCTGTTTCTTTTGCGTCCTTCGCGGCTCCTTCGCGTCCTTCGCGTCCGGTTTTCGGCAACCATCGGCGCGGCCAAAGCCACCTCAGCCGTCCGACAGCGCCCGCAACAGCGCCGCGTCAAACGCCTCGGGCGCCTCGAACTGCACCCAGTGGCCCGCGCCTTCGATCAGCGCCATGCCGCGAAAGTCGGGCGCCGTTTCGGCAAAGCGCTGCGCCAGCTGGTGGATGTACTGGCGATACAGCACATCGTGCGCGCCGTAGATGGCCCGCACCGGGCACGGCACGCGCGGCAGGCTGCGCGCCAGGATGTCTGTGTGCGCCAGGCGGCGGCGCGGCAGGCGGTCGCGCTGCACGTTGGCAATGTGCACTTCCAGCGCCAGGCCGTCGATCAGGTCGTGGTCGTGCAGCATCAGCACGCCCAGGTTGTGGCGGTGGATCTCGGCCTGCTCCTGCGGGGTCTTCAGGTGGCGCCAGCCCCTCAATTCGAACTGCCGCGCCGGCACCACGCCCATGGCCGGCGCGCCGACCAGCACCAGGCGCCGCGCCAGCGCGGGGTGGTCGGCCAGCAACATGCCGGCCGTCATGCCGCCAAACGAAAAACCCACCAGGTCGACCGGCTGCCCCGCAAACAGCTGCGCCATGCTGTCCGCCAGCGGCGCCAGCATGGCGTCGGCGTCGCTGCCGCCCGCGGGCGGGTCGCTGTCGCCAAAGCCCGGCAGGTCGACCGCGAACACGCGCCGCCCCGAATCCACCAGCGGCACGATGTTGCGCACCCAGTGCGTCCACGAGCCGCTGCCGCCGTGAAACAGCACCAGCGGCGGCGCATCGGTGGGTGTCGCCGGCTCCCACGCATGCCACACGATGTGCCCCTGCGCGCCGCCGGTGCGCAGCCGCCGGCCCGCGGCCAGCCGCGATCGCTCTGAAATCGAGAGCATGAACGGCACATCAGGCGAGGGGTCGGCGGCGATTGGCTTCATTCGTCGTCCAGGCTGGCCGACCAGCGCTCGCCCCAGCCCGAGTCGCCGCCGCGGCCCTGCTCGATGGCGCGGCGGTCGCGCTTGGTGGGCCGGCCGTGGGCAATGGCCAGCGCCGGCTCGGGCGCCAGGCGGCGCGCCTCGGCAGCGTGGGCGCGCGCGGCCACGCTGTCGGGCGTCTCGTCGTACAGCTGTTGCGCCACCGGCGCCGGGCCGCGCTGCGACGACAGCGCACGCACCACCACGGCGCGCTCGTCGCGCCCCTGGCGCAGGCGCACCGTGTCGCCGGGGCGCACTTCGCGCGAGGGCTTGGCGTCGGCGCCGTTCACCTGCACGCGGCCACGGTCGATCTGCTCCACCGCCAGCGCGCGCGTCTTGTAAAAGCGCGCGGCCCACAGCCACTTGTCCAGGCGCATGCCTTCCGGTGCGGGGGTCGTGGCGCGTTCGGTGCGGGAACTCATTCGATGGGCAGGGTGACAACGGCGTCGAGGCCGGCGATGCGCCCATTTTCCACGCGATTGCGCAGCTGGATATGGCCCCCGAGCGCCTGCACGATTTCGTGGCAGATCGCCAGCCCCAGGCCCGACCCGGTGCCGCCCGCGCCGGCGCTGAACGGCTGGAACAGCCGCGCGGCCAGGTCGGGTTCGACGCCCGGCCCGCTGTCGGCCACGGTGAAGCGCGCGTGGCCGCCTTCGCGCTGCAGCGTGATGGCCAGCAGGCCGCCGTGCGGCGTGTGGCGGATGGCGTTGTGCAGCAGGTTGCGCGTCAGCTCGCGCAGCATCCAGTCGTGCGCGCGCAGCGTGACCGGCTCGGCCCGCAGGTCGAAGTCGAGCGCCTGCCCGGCGATCAGCGGCGCCAGGTCGAGCGCCACCGCGCGCACCACGTCGTCGAACGCGGTGGCGGGCGCGTCGGCCTGCTGGCGCAGCTGCGCGACCTTGGCCAGCGCCAGCATCTGGTTGGCCAGCAGGGTGGCGCGGTCCACGGTGTCTTCGATCTCGGCCAGCGCCTGCGCGGGCGGCACGTCGCCACGCCGGGCCGACTGCACCTGCGCCTTGAGCACCGCCAGCGGCGTGCGCAGCTGGTGCGAGGCGTCGCGCACGAAGCGCTGCTGCTGCGCCAGCAGATCGCCCTGGCGGCGCATGTGCTCGTTGGTGGCGGCGATCAGCGGCTGCAATTCGCGCGGCGCGTCGGGCGCGGCAATGGGGCGCAGGTCGTCGTCGGGCCGCGCCTGCAGGTCGTGGCTGAGGCGGCGCACCGGGCGCGTGGCCAGCTGCACCACGGCAATCACGGTGGCGGCGATCAGCGCCACCAGCGCTGCCTGGCGCGCCAGCGTGTCCCACAGGATCTGCCGGGCCAGCGCGTGGCGGATTTCCAGCGTCTCGGCCACCTGCACCACCGCCACGTCGCGCCCGGCGCCGCGCGCCACCGGCTGCAGCAGCACGGCCATGCGCACCGGCTCGCCGCGGAACTGGCCGTCGTAGAAGTCGGCCAGCGCGGCGTACGGCGGCTGCACGGGAATTTCGCCGCGCCACATCGGCAGGTCTTCGTAGCCCGACAGCAGCACGCCCTGCCGGGTGGAGATGCGGTACGCCATGCGGCTTTGCAGATCGGCCTCGAAGGCCTCCAGCGCGGCCGAGGGCACGTTGGCCTGCAGGCGCGCGGCGTCGCCCTCGCCGCTGATCTGCAGCGATTCGCCCAGGCTCTTGGCCGACGCCAGCAGCGTGCGGTCGTAGGCCGTATGGAGCGCACCCAGCGCCTGGTGGTACAGGCTCCAGGTGTTGAAGGCCACGATCAGCAGCACCGGGATCAGGATGCCCGCCAGCAACTGGCGCCTCAGCGAGCGCGTGCGCGGGCGGCTCACGACACCGCCCGCAGCAGATAGCCCAGGCCGCGCAGCGTGACCAGCTCGACGCCCGTGTCGGCCAGCTTGCGGCGCAGGCGGTAGGCGACCACCTCGATGGCTTCGTAGCGCACCTCGGCCTCGCCCGGAAAGACCTGCTCGAACAGGCGCTCCTTGGCGACGGCGTGGCCGGGGCGCGCCAGCAGCGCGTGCATCAGCGCCAGTTCGCGCGGGGTCAGCTCCATCGGCACGCCATCGCGGTAGATGGCGCCGCCATCGCGGTCGTGGCGCAGGCTGCCGATCTGCACGGCGGCGGGCGGCGGCGCGGCGCCTGGCATGGGGGCGCTGCGGCGCACCAGGGCGCGCAGGCGCGCTTCCAATTCATCCAGATCAAAGGGCTTGGGCAGGTAATCGTCGGCGCCGGCGTTCAGGCCCAGCACGCGGTCGCCCACGGTGCCGCGCGCGGTCAGGATCAGCACCGGCGTGCGCAGGCCCTGCGCGCGCGCCTGCGCCAGCACCTGCAGGCCGTCCAGCCCCGGCAAGGTCAGGTCGAGCACCACGGCATCGGGCGCGCCGGCGGCCCAGCGCGCCAGCGCCGCGGGCCCATCGCCCACGGCGGTGACGGCAAAGCCGCGCCGCGCCAGCGTACGTACCAGCGTCGCCTGCAGCGCGGCATCGTCTTCGACCACCAGCAATTTCATGGCTTGTGGTTCCGGAAGACTGGCCTCAATGCCGTCTGTACCGCGAAGGCGGAAATCCAGGTCTCCAGCCACCGCTGCGCCCGATGCGGTAGGGATTCCCGCCTTCGTGGGAATGACGGTAGGTGCGAGCGCGTCACAGTGGAAGTCCGTTGGCTTTGCTTGGTCGCAACATACCGCAGCCGTTGGCAGCTAGGGTAAGCCCTAGGTGCCCGGACAGCCAATTGACAGCCGTTGGGGCCAATATTGATGGGTTCCTATCACGCAGTGGAGACAACCGATATGCGACGCGATACCTTCCTCAAGTCCCTGGCCGCGCTGGCCGCCATGGGTGCCCTGCCCGCCGCCTGGGCGCAGGCCGGCGCCAACCTGAAGATCCTGATCCCCGCCAACCCCGGCGGCGGCTGGGACACCACCGGCCGCGCCCTGGGCAAGGCCATGCTGGACGCCAAGCAGGCCGCCACCGTCACCTACGACAACAAGGGCGGCGCCGCGGGCGCGCTGGGCCTGGCGCCCTTCCTGGCCGGTGCCAAGGGCGACGGCAACCAGATGATGGTGATGGGCGCGGTGATGCTGGGCGGGCTGATCACGTCCAAGTCGCCGCTCAACCTGATGCAGGCCACGCCGCTGGCGCGCCTGACGACCGAATACAACGTGTTCGTGCTGCCGGCCAATTCGCCCCACAAGACCATGGCCGACGTGATCGCGCAGCTGAAGAAAGACCCCGGCAGCGTGAAGTGGGGCGGCGGCTCGCGCGGCTCCACCGAACACATTGCCGCGGCCATGATCGCGCGCGAAGCCGGCGTTGACCCGGCCAAGATCAACTACGTCGCCTTCCGCGGCGGCGGCGAGGCCACGGCGGCCATCCTGGGCGGCAACGTCACGGTGGGCGGCAGCGGCCTGTCGGAATTCTCCGAATACATCAGCACCGGCAAGATGAAGCCGATTGCCGTCACCTCGGCGCAGCGCCTGCCGGCGCTGAAGGACACGCCCACGCTGAAGGAGCTGGGCCTGAACGTCGAGATCGGCAACTGGCGCGGCGTGTTTGGCGGCCCCGGCATCACGCCGGCGCAGCGCAAGGCGCTGATCGACGCCGTTGCGGCCACCACCAAGTCGCCGTCGTGGCAGGAAGCGCTGAAGAAGAACGACTGGAACCCCGCGCTGCTGACGGGCGACGAGTTCACCAAGTTCGTCGACAACGAATTCGCCGCCCTGCGGGCGATCATGGCCAAGTCCGGGATGATCACCTAACCCCCCTATGCCGCTGCGCGGCTTCCCCCAGGGGGACGCCGCTGGTCGCCGGGGGAACCCCGGCTCGGGCGGCCTGGAATGGCCTGCTCCGCGGCCATCGGACCATGAGGAGCGCCGCTGTTCTTGACCTGCTGCAGCGGATCGTATATTTGTAAAAATTGGGCTGAGGCCATTGCTGTACAAGGGCCTGCAGCTGTGAATAAGGTAGCTCGCTGGCCGTCGACTTGATCGGCCCCGCGAGCGGAGGAGGCAAGCATGAGCAGTCCGCAACCCAATATCCCGCTCGATCTGCGGCCAGACCACCCAGCGCCCGCGCAGCCCTCGCGCAAGACGCTGCTGTGGGAAACGCTGGTCAGCGTGGCCATCTTCGCGGTGGGCGCGGCCATGGCGCTGGGCGCCATCGGCATCCCGTCCGAAGCCGGCTACGGCGGCGTGGGCGCCAACTTCCTGCCGTGGGTGGTGTCGCTGGCGCTCATGCTGTGCGGCGGCGTGCTGCTGTGGCATTCGCGCACCGGCGGCTACCGCGACATGGAAGACGTGGCCGGCGACGAGCATCCGGACTGGATTCACTTTGTGTGGGTGTCGGCCGGCCTGCTGCTGAACGCGGCGCTGATCGAGCACATGGGCTTCATCCTGAGCTGCGCGCTGGCCTACGTGCTGGCGGTGCAGGGCCTCAAGCGCGCCTACGGCAAGCCGCACGACACCTGGATCACCGACGTGCTGACCGGCGTGGCGATTGCGGCGCCGGTGTACTGGCTGTTCACGCAATTCCTGGCGATCAATCTGCCGGGCCTCACCACCACCGGTTGGCTCTGATCGGAGGCTCGACATGGATACCGTCAACCTTCTGATGCAGGGCTTTGGCACGGCGATGACCGTGACCAACCTGCTGTGGGCGCTGTTCGGCTGCGCCCTGGGCACCGCCGTGGGCGTGCTGCCCGGCATCGGCCCGGCCACCACGGTGGCCATGCTGCTGCCCATCACCGCCAAGGTGGACATCACCGCCTCGATGATCTTCTTTGCCGGCATCTACTACGGCGCCATGTACGGCGGCAGCACCACCTCCATCCTGCTCAACACGCCCGGCGAAACCGCCAGCATGGTGACGGCGATGGAAGGCAACAAGATGGCCAAGAGCGGCCGCGCCGGCGCGGCGCTGGCCACGGCGGCCATCGGCTCCTTCGTGGCGGGCACCATCGCCACCGTGGTGGTGACGCTGTTCGCGCCGGTGGTGGCCGACTATGCGGTCAAGCTCGGCCCGCCCGAATACTTCCTGCTGATGGTGCTGGCTTTCACCACCGTCAGCGCGGTGCTGGGCAAGAGCACGGTGCGCGGCCTGACGGCGCTGTTCATCGGCCTGGCCGTGGGCCTGATCGGCATGGACCAGATCAGCGGCCAGCCGCGCTACACCGGCGGCAAGGCCGAGTTCCTGGACGGCATCGAGATCGTGCTGGTGGCCGTGGGCCTGTTCGCCGTCGCCGAGGTGCTGCACGCCGTGCTGTTCGAGGGCCGCGTGGTCGAGACGCAGAACAAGCTGACGCGCGTGCACATGAGCGCGCGCGACTGGCGCCGCAGCGTGCCGGCGTGGCTGCGCGGCTCGGCCATCGGCGCGCCGTTTGGCTGCATTCCGGCGGGGGGGCACCGAGATCCCGACCTTCCTGTCCTACGCGACCGAGAAGAAGCTGGCCAAGGGCGAGGACAAGGCTGAGTTCGGCACCGCGGGCGCCATCGAAGGCGTGGCCGGCCCCGAGGCGGCCAACAACGCCACGGTGACGACGGCGCTGATCCCGCTGCTGACGCTGGGCATTCCCACCAGCAACACCACCGCCATCCTGCTGGGCGCGTTCCAGAACTACGGCATTCAGCCCGGGCCGCAGCTGTTTGCGACGTCGGCCGCGCTGGTGTGGGCGCTGATCGCGTCGCTGTACATCGGCAACGTGATGCTGCTGATCCTGAACCTGCCGATGGTGGGCCTGTGGGTCAAGCTGCTGAAGATTCCGAAGCCGCAGCTGTACGCCGGCATCCTGATCTTCGCCACCGTGGGCGCCTACGGCATGCGGCAGAGCAGCTTCGACCTGTTCCTGCTGTACGTGATCGGCGCGGTGGGGGTGGTGATGCGCCGCTTCGACTTCCCGACCGCGCCGGTCGTGGTGGGCATGATCCTGGGCCCCCTGGCCGAGGCCCAGCTGCGCAACGCCATGTCGATTGGCGAAGGCAAGTGGACGGTGTTCATCGACCGCCCGGTGTCGGTGTTCCTGATCGTGGTGATCGCCACCGTGCTGCTGCTGCCGCGCCTGATGCGCTGGTATTCGTCGCGGCGCGCTGTCTGATTTCGGACTGGCTTCAAACCGCCGGACGCGAAGGACGCCAAGGGGTTCGCGAAGGACGCACAAGAAAGACCAAAGCCTGGCTTTGGGTTTTCGGCGTCCTCTGCGAAATCTCTGCGTCCTCTGCGTCCGGTTTTTGTTTTCAATAAGCCGCCAGCGCTTATCCATACAGCGCACACAGCTACATTTCTAATAGTATTTGCCCTGCGTCACACCAGCCGCTCGATCTTCTTGTGGCGCCACACCAGCCAGTAGAAGGCGCTCTGCAGCAGCAGCATGGTGCAGAACACCACCGGGTAGCCCATCCACACGCCGTCCAGGCCGTAGCGCGCGCTCAGCCAATGTGCCGCCGGCAACTGCACCAGCAGGATGCAGCCAACCGAAATCGCCACGGGCACCATCACCGTGCCGCTGGCGCGCATGACGCCGGCAATCACGGCCTGCATGCCGAACACCACCGAGCTCCACAGCATCAGGTGCAGCAGCCCCTCGGCCATGCGGCGCACGGGCTCGTCGGTCAGGAAGAAGCCCAGCAGCCACGGCGCCAGCAGATAGCCTGCCAGCACCAGCGCGCCCGTCAGTAGCACGTTCAATAGCAGCCCCGTGCGCACGATGGCGCCCAGCCGCTCGGCCTGCCCGGCGCCGATGAACTGGGCGCCCAGGATCGACGCCGTGATGGCGATCGACAGCGCCGGAAACTGCACGTAGTTGACGATCTGGTTCACCGCGCCATAGGCCGCCGTGGCGTCGGCGCCGTAGCGGTTGACCAGGCCCAGGATGGCCAGCTCGGCCAGCGAGATGGTGACCATCTGCACGCCCGTGGGCACGCCGATGCGCAGCACGCTTTTGAGCAGCGCGGGGTCGATCCACAGCGCGCGCTGCAGCGCCGCGTCGGGCGCCAGCGGGTGGCGCTTGCGCCGCAGATACAGCACCAGGAAGCCCAGCGCCACGCCCGTGGACACGAAGCCCGCCACCGCTGCGCTCACCACGCCCAGCTGCGGCAGCCCGCCCCAGCCGCGGATGAGCGCCGGCGTCAAGGCCAGCCCGACGCCGGTGGAAATCAGCAGCGCGTACAGCGGCGTCAGCGTGTCGCCCACCCCGCGCAACAACTGCGTGTACAGGATGAACACCAGCAGCAGCGGCATGGTCAGCATCATCACGCGGGCGTAGGCCACGGCGTCGCCCAGCACTTCGGGTGCGGTGCCCAGCGCCTGCAGCGCCGGCCGCGCGAACAGCTCGCCCAGCACGGCGGCGCTCACGCCGATCAGGCCGCCCAGCGCCAGCGCGGTGCCGGCAATGGCCTTGACCTTGCCCGGCTCGCGCGCGCCCCAGGCCTGCCCGATCAGCACCGAGGCGCCCGCCCCCACGCCGATGATCAACGCGATGAAGAAGAACACGATGGGAAACATGCCCGCCACCGCCGCCAGCGCGTGCGTGCCCAGCATCTGGCCGATGTAGACGGCGTTGATGCTGCCCGACAGCGACTGCAGGATGTTGGCCAGCACCATCGGCCCCAGAAAGACCAGATAGATGCGCCACAGGGGTCGGCGGGCGGCGGCGCCAGGCAAAGCTTTGTTCATGGTGAAGGGGGATTGTCAGGGCGGCGGTGCATCGGGCGTCGCGCGTCAGCGCGCCGCGGGGGGTGCGCACGGCGCAGCCGCGGGGTGAAGCGCCCGCGCGCGCGGCTTTCATGGGGTGACGGAAATGCCGGGTTGGCCGATCAGGCCGGGGCGGCTTCAAACGCATCGCGCGCCAGCCAGCGCAGGTGGGCGCGCACGTCGGGCGGCCAGGCGTCGATGCGGGCGTCGAAGGCGCCGGGGTCTGCCGCAAACAGCGCGCGCGCCGCTTCCTCGAACTCGGGCAGATGGCTGGCGATGCCGCTCATGAAGCGGTAGGCGCGCTCGCGTGCCAGCCGGCGGGTGTCGCGCTCGGCGCCCTGCTGGCGCGCCGCATCAACCAGCCGCCGCAGCGCGGCCGACGCACCGCCGGGCTGCGCGCCCAGCCAGTCCCAGTGGCGCGGCAGCAGCGTCACCTCGCGCGCCACCACGCCCAGGCGCGGCCGCCCCACGCCCCGGCGCGCGGGCACTTCGTCGGTCGATGGGGCGTGGTCCTGCGCCGCATCGGGCTGCAGCGCCTGCAGCCATTGCGCCAGCGCGGCGGCGTTGCCGGGCGGCGGCGGCACATCGACCGGCGACCCGCTACGGTCGTCGAACAACAGCAGCGTGTCAGGCCGGCCATGCCAAGGCGCCAAGGCCTTCGCCACCGCCGGCAGGCTGCCGCTGGCGACGCGCTGCATGCCGGCGAACGCGGTGAAGGATGGCGCCAGTGCGTCGGCGGAGGAGACTGCCGGGATCATGGTGTTCGCTGCGATCTGAAAGCGCTAATATTACCATGTATAAATTAAATTACCAAGGTAATATTAAATCGGTGTTCGACAACCGACCTGGCCAAGAATCCATCGATTTTGGCCTCCTGCGCTGACCCCTATTGCGCTGGCAGCTATGAAATCAGAAGCAATCCGCGGCTTTGCCACGGCGCTTCATGCCGATGCGCCAAACACCATGCAGACCGGGCTGCCGCAAGTCCAAGCTCGCCCGGTGTCGCTCAAATGCCCTGTCAACGCATCGACTTGCCATTGAACGATGCGGTCGCTGTCTTCGTTCAGCACATACATCCAGCGCGCATCGGGCGACAGCGCAAAAAAGCGTGGCGTGCGCCCGCCCGCCGGCTGGGTCTGCGTCAGCGTCAGGCAGCCGCTGCCGGGGTCGATGGCCAGCACGGCGATGCTGTCTTCGCCACGGTTAGACGCATACAGCACATGGCCGCCCGGATGCACCTCTATTTCGGAAGCACGGCTGTTGCCCGTGAAGCGTTCCGACAGCGCATTGACGACCTGGAACGGCCGCAGCGTGCCCGCCTCCGCATCAAAGTGGTAGGCGGTGACCGTGGAATCCAGTTCGTTGATGGCATACACCCACGGCTGGCGCAGATGAAACGCGATGTGGCGCGGCCCCGCGCCTTCGCGCGCCACGGCTTCACTGGCAGGCGACAGCACGCCGTCCTCGAACCGCAGTACGAAGATCCGGTCCACGCCCTTGTCCGGCACGACGACAAAACGCCCACTGGGGTTGAACGGGTTGAAGTGCGGCTTGGAGAAAGGCTGCTCCTTGCGGTGCGGGCCGGGCTCGCCCGTCAATGGCAACAGCTGCTTCAGCGGCTGCAGGCTGCCGTCGTCACCCAGCGGGAGCACGGCCAGGCTGCTGGTGATGTGGTTCGACACCACGATGAAGCGCTCGCTCGCATCCAGCGCCAGATGCACCGGATTGCGCCCGCCGGTGGATTCGCGATTGAGCAGTGCCAGTTTTCCGCTGCCCGGCTCGACGCGAAACGCGCTGATCTCCTCCTTGTCGCCATGCACCGCGTACAGCCGCGTGGCAGCGCGGTTCAGCGCCAGGAACGACGGGTTATCCAGATCGCCCACCACCTGCAACAGCGCCAGCGCGCCGGTGACAGGGTCGCACTGGTACACGCTGATACCGTCACCACGCGCGTTTCGCTCGCGTGTGGTGCGTGAGCCGACGTAGACAAACATCGCCTCAGCCTCCCGCTGCGGGCGCGACCGAAGCCCCCTGGATGCCGTGACGCCTCAGCGCGTCGTCCACAAACCCGCTGGCCTTCTGCCGTTCGACATACGCCGCCAGATACGCCGCCGCGTCGGCCCCGCGCGCCTTGCCCACGCCCATGGCCTGCTGGATCACCATGAAGCGGCCCGGCAGCAGGCGGTGGCCGGGAAAGCGCGCCAGGTCCGATTCCAGCTGCTGGCGCACGCCGGCGGCGACTTCGGCCTGCTGCTCGACAAACACGTCGACCACGGCGGGCGAGGTCGGCGCGCGCACGATGTCGGCTGCCTTCAGTTCGCGGGTCAAAAACAGGTCGTACGCGCTGCCCTTGCCCACCACCACGCGCGTGCCGGCGCGGTCGACCTCGTCGTTGGCTTGCAACGGCGATGCCTCGGGGACCATGTAGCTGCCTTCGATCAGCACATAGGGTGCGGTAAAGGCAATGTGCTCGCCGCGCTTGGGGTCGATGGCGAAGAAGCCGATGTCGGCGCGCTCCTGCTCGACGGCTTCGACCGACTTGCCGGCGGCGTCGAACACCACCATCTCGATCGGCACGCCCAGCGCCTGCGCCAGCCCGTTGGCCAGGTCGATCGACACGCCGAACGGCTGGCCGCTGGCCGCATCGCGGTTGGCCAGGATGGGGTTGCCGAGGTTGATGGACGCACGCAGCGTGCCGGTGGGCGCGAAGGCCTGCACGATGTGGGGAGTGGTGTTCATGGCGTGAGAAGTGGGCTGAGATACTCGTGGTTGGACAGGGTGCGTTCGAGGTGCTGGCGAAGCGCCGCCGAGGCATCGGCAGGACGCCCGCCCGCCAGCAGATCGAGGATGTGCAAATGCTGCCGGCAATGCTCGGGGTAGCGGCGCCGGTCCTGCATTGAACGGTATGAAATGAGCCGCCGGATGCGATTTACGCGCCGGATCGTGTCAATGAAAAACGGGTTGCCGGAAGCTTCGACCAGCGATTCGTGAAACCGAACGCCGCGCTCGTGCAAACGGTCGGGCGTGTCGGTGTCGATAGCGCCCTCCAGCAAGCGCTGCTCGGCCGAGCGGCAGCGCTCGATAACCTCGGGCGCGATAGCGTAGCCCGGCTCCAGCAACGCGGCCGGCTCAAGCGCCAGGCGCAGGCGGTACGACTGCAGCAGACTGTGCGGCGTCGTTAGCATGGTCTGAAAGGCCCAGCCGTAGCCGCGTTTTTTCTGCACCCAGCCTTCCTGCGCGATGCGACCCAGCACCGTCTTGAGTTGCGCGACGCTGAGGTCGTAGCGGGTTTTCAGCAGCACCTCGGTCACTTGCTCGGGCAGCTCACCCTTGAGCAGATCGTCGGCGATGGCGAAGTAGGCGCGCGAAGCCGCGTCCGGCGCGTCGGCCGCGCCGCCTGCTTGCACCGCCTCGGCGACCTGTTCGATGGGCTGCGCCAGAAAGTAGCCACGGTTGCGCCGCCGCTGCAGCACCCCTTGCGCGTGCAGGCTGGCCAGCGCCTCGTTGACCGGCGTGCGCGACACCGCCAGACGATCGGCCAGCCACTGCGCGGGCACGTGGCTGCCCACGGGCATCTCGTCGGCCTGGATCAGTTCGACGATCTGGGCGGGAAGTGGGCGGGTGAAGTCCATCGGGCGTCCATTCTGCCGCGCCGGCGCGGGGCTGCCGATCATGCGGCGCTAGCGGCCGCCGCGCCCTGAGCGCGCAGGGCCTGGTGCAGGATGGACGGGATGACGCCGCCATCGCGTAACAGGCGCACTTCCAACTGCGTTTCGACCGCCGCCGTTGCATCGAACCGTTCGACCGCACCGTTGGCACGGTGCAGTGTCACGCCGATGGGCGCACGCGGTACTACGTGCTCGGGCGACGCGTCGATCTCGATGCGGTCGCCCGGCTGAATGGCCAGCGCGGCCGGGCTGGCGCCTTGGGGCAGCAGCAGCGGCAGAATGCCCATGCCAATCAGGTTGGAGCGGTGAATGCGCTCGTAGCTCACCGCCAGCACGGCGCGAATGCCGAGCAGGCGCTGGCCCTTGGCCGCCCAGTCGCGCGACGAGCCCATGCCATATCGCTCGCCGGCCAGCAGCACCACCGATTCACCGGCGTCGCGGTAGCGCTGCGCCACATCCCAGATCGGTTGCACGTCGCCGCTCGGCATGTGCAGCGTGTGCGCCACCGGCATACCCGGTTTCAGCCAGTTCACCAGCGTCTTGCTGTGGAAGGCGGCGCGCATCATAACCTCCCAGTTGCCGCGGCGCGAGGCAAATACATTCAGGTCGTTGCGGTCATCCCCGCGCGCCACCAGAAAGTCGGCCACCAGGCTGTCGCGCGGAATGGCGCTGGCCGGCGAGATGTGGTCGGTGGTGACATCGTCGCCCACCACCAGCAGTGGCCAGGCGGTATAACGACCAAGCTGGCTGCCTTCGCTGAGCGCGGCGAACGGCGGGCGGCGCAGCATCGTTGATCGTTCGTCCCAAGGGAACAGCGCACCCTCGGGAGCGTCTAGCGCCGCCCAGTGCGGATTGGCCGCAGCGATCTGGAAGTCGCGCCTAAAGTCTTCGGGCACCAGGCCCAAATTCAGGTGCTGCTGCACTTCATCGGGTGTCGGCCACAGTTCGTGCAGGTACACCGGCGTGCCGTCCGGGGCAATCTGCACCGGCCGATCGCCCAGGTTGCGCGCCGCGTCGCCGGCCAAGCCAAAGGCCACCACCAGCGGCGGCGACATGATGAAGCTGAGTTCGATGTCCGGGTGCACGCGGCCCGGAAAATTGCGATTGCCGGAGAGGATGGCGACGCCCTTGGCGCGCCCTTCGTGCTGCGCCTGCGCCACCGCGTCGGTCAGCGGGCCCGAGTTGCCGATGCACGTGGTGCAGCCAAAGCCCACAATGTCGAAACCTACCGCCGCTAGGTCGTCGGTCAACCCGGCACGCGCCAGGTACGAGGCGGCCGCCGGCGATCCGGGTGCGAGCGAGGTCTTGACCCAAGGCGGCGCCTTCAGCCCGCGCGCCCGCGCCTTGCGTGCCAGCAAGCCCGCGGCCATCAGCAGCGCTGGGTCAGATGTGTTGGTGCAACTGGTGATGGCCGCCAGCGCCACCGGAAAGCGCGGCATGCCGGCAGCGGGGTCCGCGAGAGGCACAAAGCCTGCCTGGTCCAGCGCCACGCCGGTGTCGGTATAAGGCAACAAGTCTTGCGGGCGGCGCGGGCCGGCCGCATGCAGGCCGATCGTCGACAGGTCGATCTCCAGCGTGCGCGTGTAGCGCGGCGTGGCCGCCGGGTCGAACCACAGGCCGGTGCGGCGCAAATAGGCTTTTGCGCGCGCCACGTCTCGCGCGCTGCGGCCGGTGGCGCGCAGATAGGCCAGCGTGTGCCCGTCGACTGGGAACAAGCCAGTGGTGGCGCCGTATTCCGGCGCCATGTTGGCAACGACCGCGCGATCCCCCCGCGCTGAGCGCGGAAACGCCCGGGCCAAAGAATTCGACAAAGTCGCCCGTCACGTCCAGGTCGCGCAGGCGCTGCGTCACCGTCAGGGCCAGGTCGGTGGCCAGTACGCCGGCCGGTAGCCTGCCGCTCAACCTGACCCCTACCACGTTGGGAATACGCAGCATGGTCGGCATGCCGAACATCACCGTCTGCGCCTCCAGCCCGCCCACGCCCCAGCCGAGTACGCCGATGCCGTTGACCATAGGCGTGTGGCTGTCGGTGCCAATCATCATGTCGGGTACCAGCCAGCTTCGGCCTTCCTGCGGTTGCTCGGTCACCACCGTGGCCAGTTGCTCCAGGTTGATGGTGTGCATGATCCCTGTGCCGGGCGGGTGGATGCGCACGCCCTTGAGCGTGCCCGACGCCCAGCGCAGGAAGCGGTAGCGCTCGGCGTTGCGGCGAATCTCGTGCCCCATGTTTTCGTCGGCGGCGCCGGCGCGCGCATACGCCTCGACGGCGAGCGAATGGTCGACCGACACCTCCACCGGCAGCACCGGGTTCAGCACCGTCGGGTCGATGCCGGCCTCGGCCAGCGCGCTGCGCATGGCCGCCACATCAACCAGCGCGGGTGTGCTGGTGGTGTCGTGCATCAGCACGCGACCGGGTTGGAAGGCGATTTCCTGCGTGCTGCTGCCCGTGGCCAGCCAGTCGCGCAAGGCCTGCAGCGCTTGATCGCGCTCCGCACCCTGCTGGTGGCGCACCACGTTTTCAGCCAGCAGGCGCAGCACCACCGGCAGCCGCGCGAGGTCGGCGCCCATCACGACGGGCAGGTCGACGATGGTGAAAGCGCGGTCGTCAAAGCGGAATTCGCTGGTGAGTGGATTGGATGGAGGCATAGATTGCATTTTGCATTTTAATAGTTTAAAGTGCAATACGGCCCGCACCTTGCTCGCCAAACCGCGGCCTCTTGCCAACACTTTTTGGAGACTGTTTCTCATGTTGCTGTTCACCCGCCGGTTGGCGCTGACCCTGATCGCGCTGGCGGCCACCACGTCTGCGCAAGCACAGACCTATCCCAGCAAGACCATCACGCTCGTCGTGCCGTTTTCGGCAGGCGGAGGGGTCGACACCATGGCGCGACTACTGGCCGAGGAATTGCGCGCGTCGCTGAAGCAAAACGTCATCGTCGACAACAAGCCGGGCGCCAGCGGCATGATCGGCGCGCGTGCTGTCGCCAAGGGCACGCCCGACGGCTACACACTGCTCATGGGTTCGGCTGGCGAAACAGCCATCAACCCGTTCGTGTACAAGGCGCAGATGCAGTATTCGCCGGCGAAAGACCTGGCGCCAGTGGCGTTGGTGAGCAAGGTGCCCAACGTGCTGGTGGCAGCCAAATCCTTTCCAGCCAGTTCGGTGGAAGAACTGGTGGCTTACACCAAAAAGAATCCCGACAAGCTGGTCTATTCATCCAGCGGCGTGGGCAACCCGCAGCACCTGAACGGCGCACTGCTGGAGCAGATGGCTGGTATCAAGATGGTCCACGCACCGTACAAGGGAGCGTCGGGACAGTTGGTCGACGTGGTGTCGGGAACAGTGCCAATCACCTTCGTCAGCTACGCCGCTGCCAAGGGCTTCATCAACGACGGTAAGGTGAAGGCGCTGGCAGTGACCTCCGCTAAGCGCACGGCCTTTGCGCCGGCCATTGCGGCGGTCGCCGAATATGCGCCGCTCGCCAAGTACGAACTGGCCAATTGGTTCGGCCTGTTCGCGCCTGCTGGCACGCCCGAGCTCGTGCTACAAAAATTGAACCAAGCCGTCAACGACGCGTTGCGCAAACCCGAACTGGCCAAGCGCCTGCAAGACCAGGGTGGCGAACTGGCACCGATGTCACTCGCGCAGTTCCGCGAGTTCGTGAAAATCGAAACCGACAAGTTCCAACGCATCGTCGAGGCCGCCAAGATCAAGGCGGAATAACGCGCAAGCTATCGCTCGCGCCCGCCCCGCGACCTGCCCTTACCGTCAACGCGCGCTCGCCAAGTCCTACAAGCGTGAGCGGATGAGGACGACGACGGGCACGCGCCGCTCGTCCAACAATCTCTTCACGACGGCACACGGCGTCGCGGCTGGCAGGTCCATCACTTGCCGATATTCTTATTTTGAGTGGTCATAGGAGCATCGACATGAATTTCATTATCTGGTTGGTGGTGGGCGGCGTTCTGGGTTGGTTGGCCAGCCTGATGATGCGCACCGACGGGCAACAGGGCGTCGTCCTGAACGTGGTGGTCGGTATCGTCGGCGCCTTCCTGGGCGGCCTGCTGATTTCGCCGCTGGTCGGCGCGGGCAACATCAACGACGGCAACTTCTCGCTGCCTTCGCTGCTGGTGTCTCTGGTCGGCGCAGTGATCCTGCTGGCGATCGTCAACCTGTTCCGTCGCGGCCGCGTGCGCTAAGCGCCATCGGCCTGACGAAAAGCCACCGCCAGCGCGGTGGCTTTTTTGTGGGCGCGTGGCGCCGCCCGCCGATGGGCGTGGCATCGCGGCAGACCATTAACATGCGGCATGGCTTCGTCCAACCCTGCACCGTCCATGGCATCGTCCAGCTTGCCGCGCGATGCGGCCAGCGTGCTTGAGCTGGCCGCGCGCTCGATGTTCGACCTGTTTGCCAGCGCCAGCGAAGGCATGCTACTGGTCGACCGCGAAGCGCGCGTGGTGTGGATCAACGACCAGTACCGGCGCTACCTGCCCGCCCTGGGCTTCCCGCGCGAGGCGGACTTCGTCGGTCACCCGGTGTCCAGCGTGATCGAGAACACGCAGATGCACCAGGTGCTCAAGACCGGCAAGCCTATCCTGATCGACCTGCTGACCAACCGTGCGGGCACCTTCGTCGTCAGTCGCATTCCGCTGCGCGACGACCAGGGCGATGTCATCGGCGCCTTGGGCATCGTGCTGTTCGACCAGACCGGCACCAGCATGCAGCCGCTGGTGGGCAAGTTTGCGCAGCTGCAGCAGCAGTTGCACGACGCGCAGCAACAACTGGCGGCCAAACGCACCGCCAGCGCTCATGGCGCAAGGCAATCGCGCTATACTTTTGCGAGCTTCGTGGGCAGCAGCCCGGCCGCCAGCGAGGTCAAGCGCCAGGCACGCCGGGCCGCGCAGTCGGGCAGCCCGGTGCTGCTGCTGGGCGAAACCGGCACCGGCAAGGAGCTGCTGGCGCACGCCATCCATGCCGCGTCGCCACGCGCCGAGGGGCCGTTTGTCAGCGTCAACATCGCCGCCGTGCCCGACACGCTGCTGGAGGCCGAATTCTTCGGCACCGCGCCCGGCGCCTACACGGGGGCCGACCGCAAGGGCCGCGTGGGCAAGTTCAAGCTGGCCGACGGCGGCACGCTGTTCCTCGACGAAATCGGCGACATGCCGCCCGGGCTGCAGGCCAAGCTGCTGCGCGCGCTGCAGGAGGGCGAGATCGAGCCGCTGGGCAGCAACCAGTTGGTGCCGTTCAACGCGCGCGTGATCGCGGCCACCAGCCGCGACCTGCCGGCGCTGGTGGCGCGCGGGCAGTTTCGCGAAGACCTGTACTACCGCCTGAACGTGCTGCCGGTGCGCGTACCGCCGCTGCGCGAGCGGCGTGGCGACATTCCGGCACTCATTGAGGTGCTGGGCGAAGACATGGCCCACCGCGGCAGCCCGCCGCCCGAACTGGGCGAAGACGCCGTCGCCCTGCTGGCGGCGCAGCACTGGCGCGGCAACATCCGCGAACTGCGGAACGTGCTGGAACAGGCCGCGTTGCGCGCCGATTCCGACCGCATCGACGCCGCGCAGATGGAGGCGCTGCTGCGCCAGTCCGGCCTGGCGCAGGTGCAACCCGTGCTGCCGCCCGAACCCGCCTTGCCCGACGCGGGCGCTCTGCTGCGGCCGCTGGGCGAACAGGTGGCCGAGCTGGAGCAACGCGCCATTGCCGCCGCGCTGCAGGCCACCGGCGGCAACAAGCTGGCGACGGCGCGGCTGCTGGGGGTGTCGCGCGCCACGCTGTATCAGCGGCTGCAGACGCCAGAATAGCCGTCAGACCGGGGCGGGCCTACAGGCAAACCCTGAATAAAATTCAATCAAATGTCTGAGTTTCATACATTGAAAATGTATTTTTATCAGACAATTTAATGCAGGCGGTTTTTCAAGGTCCAATCAAATCAATGAGTTAAGCGCTGGCACAACTCCTGCATGAATGGGTTCGTCCTCATTTCATTTGCATCGACAGGAGCCCCTCATGCAACGCCGCACCCTCATTGCCGTCGCCGCCCTTGCCGCCGCCGCGAGCGCCCCTGCCCTGGCGCAGTCGGACACCATCAAGATCGCCCACATCTACAGCAAGACCGGCCCGCTGGAGGCCTACGGCAAGCAGACCCAGACCGGGCTGATGATGGGCCTGAACTACGCCACCGGCGGCACCATGACGGTGGCCGGCAAGAAGATCACCGTGATCGAAAAAGACGACCAGGGCAAGCCTGACTTGGGCAAGAGCCTGCTGGCCGCCGCCTATGCCGACGACAAGGTCGACCTGGCCATTGGCCCCACGTCGTCGGGCGTGGCGCTGGCCATGCTGCCGGTGGCCGAGGAATACAAGAAGATCCTGCTGGTCGAGCCCGCCGTGGCCGATTCGATCACCGGCGACAAGTGGAACAAGTACATCTTCCGCACCGGCCGCAGCAGCAGCCAGGACGCCATCAGCAACGCCGCTGCGATGGACAAGGATGGCGTGTCCATCGCCACGCTGGCGCAGGACTACGCCTTTGGCCGCGACGGCGTGAAGGCGTTCAAGGACGCGCTCAAGCACGCCAAGATCGTGCACGAGGAATACCTGCCGCAGAACACCACCGACTTCACCGCCGGCATCCAGCGCGTGGTCGACGTGCTGAAGGGCAAGCCCGGCCGCAAGGCGATCGAGGTCATCTGGGCCGGCGGCACGCCGCCCTTCAACGCGCTGGCCGCGCAAGACCTGAAGAAGCGCTACGACATCGACGTGTTCACCGGCGGCAACATCCTGCCCGCGATGGCCGCGTACAAGAACTTCCCGGGCATGGAAGGGGCCACGTACTACTACTTCGGCATCCCCAAGAACCCGGTCAACGAGGCGCTGGTGTCGGCCCACTACAAGGAATTCAAGACGCCGCCGGACTTCTTCACCGCCGGCGGCTTCAGCGCCGCGATGGCAGCCGTGACCGCGCTGAAGAAGACCAATGGCGACACCCGTGCCAACACGCTGATCAACGCGATGGAAGGCATGAGCTTCGACACGCCCAAGGGCAAGATGACCTTCCGCAAGGAAGACCACCAGGCCATGCAGAGCATGTACCACTTCAAGATCAAGGCCGACCCTGCTTTCGCCTGGGGCGTGCCTGAGCTGGTGCGCGAGATCAAGCCGGAAGAAATGAACGTGCCGATCCGGAACAAGCGGTAAAACGGCCTACCCTGAGCCGACTGCGTCGGCTCCCCTCAAGGGGCGTCGCTGGCGGACCGGCAAAGCCGGCTCTGCGGCGACGTCGAACGGGCAGCGCTGCGCGCCGCCCTGGAAGTGACCGAGATGAGCGCCTTATCCACCCAAGACCTCACCATCCGCTTCGGCGGCCACGTGGCCGTCAACGCGGTCACGTGCAGCTTCGAGCCCGGCACGCTGACGGCCATCGTCGGGCCCAATGGCGCTGGCAAGACGACGTACTTCAACCTGATCTCGGGCCAGCTCAAGGCCTCGTCCGGCACGGTGCACCTGGGCGGGAAGGACCTGTCGGGCCTGTCGCCGTCGGCGCGCACCAAGGCCGGCCTGGGCCGCGCGTTTCAGCTGACCAACCTGTTCCCCAACCTGTCGGTGCTGGAAAACGTGCGCCTGGCCGTGCAGGCACGCCTGCATGACGGCCTGAACCTCTGGAGCATCTGGAGCGACCACCGCGACCTGACCGAGCGCGCCATGGCCCTGCTGGATTCCGTCGCCATGGCCGACAAGCACGACATGCCGGTGGCCAGCCTGCCACACGGCGACCAGCGCAAGCTGGAAGTGGCGCTGCTGATGGCGCTCGATCCGCACGTCTACATGTTCGACGAGCCCACCGCCGGCATGAGCCACGACGAAGCGCCCGTCATCCTGAACCTGATCCGCGAACTGAAGAAGGACAAGCGCAAGATCATCCTGCTGGTGGAGCACAAGATGGACGTGGTGCGCGAACTGGCCGACCGCATCATCGTGCTAACCAACGGCTCGCTGGTGGCCGATGGCGACCCGGCCGAGGTCATCGCCTCGCCCGTGGTGCAGGAAGCGTACCTGGGCGTGACGAAGGAAGACGAGGTGGAGGTATGACGGATTCCAAAACCTTTGAACGCAAAGAACGCAGAGGTCTTGCAAAAGACGCGGAAAAGAAAAATTTAAAGGTTTTTTTTGCGAATTTTGCGCAACCTTTGCGCCCTTTGCGTTCGGTATTTTGGGGGGCATGACATGAGCACCAACCTCCTCGAACTGCACGGCGTCCACACGCACATCGGTGCGTACCACATCCTGCACGGCGTCGACCTGGCGGTGCCGCGCGGCCAGCTCACCATGCTGCTGGGCCGCAACGGCGCGGGCAAGACGACCACGCTGCGCACCATCATGGGGCTGTGGCAGGCCAGCCAGGGCCGCATCAGCTTCAACGGCCAGGACATCACCAGCAAGCACACGCCGCAGATCGCCGGCATGAACATCGCCTACGTGCCCGAAAACATGGGCATCTTCGCCGACCTGACGGTGAAGGAAAACATGGTGCTGGCCGCGCGCAGCGCCAAGACGGCGGCGCAGATCGACGGTGAGCGGCTGCAGTGGATCTTCAAGCTGTTCCCCGCCGTCGAGAAATTCTGGAACCACCCCGCCGGCAAGCTGAGCGGGGGCCAGAAGCAGATGCTGGCGGTGAGCCGCGCCATCGTCGAGCTGCGCGAACTGCTGATCGTCGACGAGCCGAGCAAGGGCCTGGCGCCCGCCATCATCAACAACATGATCGACGCCTTCCAGCAGCTGAAGGCGAGCGGCGTGACGATTCTGCTCGTCGAGCAGAACATCAACTTCGCCAAGCGGCTGGGCGACACCGTGGCCGTGATGGACGACGGCCGCTTGGTGTACGCCGGCACCATGGCGGCGCTGGCGCAGGACGAGGCGCTGCAGCAGCGGCTGCTGGGGTTGTCGCTGTGAAAGTCGAAGCTTTGAACGCAAAGAGCGCAAAGACTTCGCAAAAGGCGCCAAACCAACAGCCCATTCAAATTTCTCTTTTGCGATTTTTGCGCAACCTTCGCGCCCTTTGCGTTCAAGAAGGCTGACCCATGACCACCCGCGACCTCGACTACAAACCCCTACTCCTGGTGCCCGTGCTGGCCCTGATCGCGCTGCCGCTGATCGGCTCGGGCTCGACCTGGCTCACGCTCACGGTGGCGGGCCTGGCCATGGGCATGATCATCTTCATCATCGCCTCGGGGCTGACGCTGGTGTTCGGCCTGATGGACGTGCTGAACTTCGGCCACGGCGTATTCATCGCGCTGGGCGCCTTCGTTGCGACCAGCGTGCTGGGCGCGATGGGCGACTACACCGGCTCTGGCGACATCTGGCGCAACCTGATGGCCGTGGTGCCGGCCATGATCGTCGCCATGCTGGTGGCCGGCGCCGTGGGGCTGGCGTTCGAGCGCTTCATCGTGCGCCCGGTGTACGGCCAGCACCTGAAGCAGATCCTGATCACCATGGGCGGCATGATCATTGGCGAAGAGCTGATCAAGGTGATCTGGGGCCCGCAGCAGATTCCGCTGCCGCTGCCCGAGGGCATGCGCGGCTCATGGCTGATCGGCGAGGCGGCGGTCGAGAAATACCGCGTCGTCGCCGTGATCGTGGGCGCCATCGTGTTTGCCGCCCTGGCCTGGACCTTGTCGCGCACCAAGGTCGGGCTGCTGATTCGCGCCGGTGTGCAGGACAGGGAAATGGTCGAGTCGCTCGGCTACCGCATCCGGCGCCTTTTTGTTGGGGTGTTCGTGGTGGGCAGCGCCCTCGCCGGCCTGGGCGGCGTGATGTGGGGGCTGTACCAGCAGAACGTGATTCCGCAGATGGGCGCGCAGGTCAACATCCTGATCTTCATCGTCATCATCATCGGCGGTCTGGGCAGCACCACGGGCGCGCTGATCGGCGCGCTGCTGGTGGGGCTGATGGCCAACTACACCGGCTTTCTGGCGCCCAAGGTGGCGCTGTTTTCCAACATCGCGCTGATGGTGGCGGTGCTGCTGTGGCGGCCGCAGGGTGTTTACCCCGTCACGAACCGATGAGTCGTCGGCACATGAATTTCTGTGGACACATAAGACGCAAAGCAAGCGCAAAACACGCAGAAATCCGTTTGATTGATTTTGGTTTTTTTGCGCGCTTTGCGAACCCTTCGCGTCTTTTGCGTTCCAGCGTTTTCTGACTTCTTCACATGCTCAGTCGCCTGCTTTCCCACGACCTGCCGCGCAACAAGCTGCTGGCCCTCATCCTCGTTGCCATCGTGCTGGGGTTGGCGTTCGCGCCCTTCCTGTTCCCCGGCGTCAAGGCGCTCAACGTGGCGGCCAAGGTGCTGATCTTCGTGGTGCTGGTGGCGGGCTTCGACCTGCTGCTGGGCTACACGGGCATCGTCAGCTTTGCGCACACCATGTTCTTCGGCATCGGGGCGTATGGCGTGGCCATCGCCACCACGCGACTCGGCCCGACCTGGGGTGCGCTCGCGGCAGGCACGGCCGGTGCGCTGGTGGTGTCGCTGCTGCTGTCGCTGGCCATCGGGCTGTTCTCGCTGCGGGTGCGCGCCATCTTCTTCGCCATGATCACGCTGGCCGTGGCGGCGGCGTTTCAGACGCTGGCTTCGCAGCTGTCTGAATGGACCGGCGGCGAGGACGGCCTGACCTTCAAGCTTCCCGAGGTGCTGATGCCGAGCTTCGAGCCGTTCGAGACCGAGCTCTTCGGCGTGCTGATCGACGGCAAGATCATCACCTATTACCTGCTGTTCGTGGTCGCCGTGCTGCTGGTGCTGGCCATGCTGCGCATCGTCAATTCGCCCTTTGGCCGCGTGCTGCAGGCGATCCGCGAAAACGAATTCCGCGCCGAAGCCATCGGCTACCGCGTGGTGGTGTATCGCACGCTGTCGTCCGTGCTGTCGGCGCTGTTCGCGTGCCTGGCAGGCTGCATGCTGGCGCTCTGGCTGCGTTACAACGGGCCGGACACGTCGCTCAGCTTCGAGATCATGATGGACGTGCTGCTGATCGTGGTCATCGGCGGCATGGGCACGATCTACGGCGCCATCATCGGGTCGGTGCTGTTCCTGGTTGCCCAGAGCTATCTGCAGGATCTGCTGCGCATCGGCAGCGAAGCCACCGCCAGCGTGCCCGTGCTGAGCGCGCTGCTGTCGCCCGACCGATGGCTGCTGTGGCTGGGCCTGCTGTTCGTGCTGTCGGTCTATTACTTCCCGACCGGCGTGGTGGGCCGCCTGCGCGCGCGGGGCGCCGCGGCCGCGCACTGACGCCGCACCGCCGCCTGTTTTCGTCCCTCTTTCCCTGCTTCTTTCGTCCACGAGCCGCCATGCCCTCCACCTCCCACTACATCGAATGCGCTGGCCGCGAGATCCACTTCATCGACTGGCAGCCCGAAGGCCGCACGCCGCGCGGCACGGTGATCGCGTGGCATGGGCTGGCGCGCACCGGGCGCGACATGGATGAGCTGGCGGCGCATCTGTCGGCCGGCGGCTGGCGCGTGGTGTGCCCCGACACGCTGGGCCGCGGCCTCAGCCAGTGGGCCGAAAGCCCCAAGGACGAGTACTGCCTGGCCTTCTATGCGCGCCTGGCACGCGACCTGCTGTTGCAGCTCAGTGTCGACCAATGCCACTGGGTCGGCACGTCGATGGGCGGCGCCATCGGCATGGTCAGCGCGTCGGGCTATTTCGAGCCTGAGTTGAAAAAGCGCATCCGCAGCCTGGTGTTGAACGACAACGCGCCACAGCTGGCGCAGGCGGCGGTGGAGCGCATCAAGGCGTACGCGGGCCAGCCCCCCCACTTTCCAGCGCGTGACCGAGCTGGAGCAGTTTTTGCGCACCGCCTACCGGCCGTTCGGCTTTTTGACCGACGCGCAGTGGCGCCGCCTAGCCGAAACCAGCACGCGCCGCCTGCCCGACGGGCGCGTGACGCCGCATTACGACCCGGCCATCGTCGGCCAATTCGTCCACTACCCCGACGACTACCTGCTGTGGCACCACTACGACGCGCTCGACCTGCCGGTGCTGCTGCTGCGTGGCGTTGACTCGGATCTGGTGCTGAAAGACACGGCCGAGCAGATGACCACGCGTGGCCCCGGTGCGCGCGGCCAGTTGCAGTGGGTCGAGGTGCCGGGCTGCGGCCACGCGCCGGCGCTGAACGTGCCCGATCAGCTGGCGCTGGTCAGCGGCTTCATCGAGCGCGCCCATGAGCCGGCGACCGCCGTCGCAGCATAAGCTTTATCCGGCGCCAGCGCTTGCCTGACAACGGCATTTAGCTATATTTATTATAGCATAAGGCTCACGCCTTGGCGCCCGCCGCCAGCGCGCGGTCGCGTGTCGCGCTGGCGGCTGCGCTGTCGTCGCCGCTGCGGGTGGGCCAGCCTTGCAGATGGTCCTGCACGATCTCGGACAGCGCGGCCAGCCACACCGGGTCGTCGTTGAGGCACGGGATGTAGTGAAACTCCTGCCCGCCGGCCGCCTTGAAGGATTCCTGCCCTTCGATGGCAATCTCCTCCAGCGTTTCCAGGCAATCGGCGATGAAGCCCGGGCACACCAGGTCCACGCGGTGCGTGCCGGCCCGGCCCAGTTGCTCCAGCACCGTCTGGGTGGCGGGCTCCAGCCACTTGGCCTTGCCAAAGCGCGACTGAAAGCTCACCACCCATTCGCCGTCCTTCAGTGCCAGCCGTTCGGCCAGCAGGCGTGCCGTCTTCAGACATTCGCAGTGATAGGGGTCGCCCAGCGTCAGCGTGCGTTCGGGCACGCCATGAAAGCTCACCACCAGCTTGTCGGGCCGGCCATGGGCCTGCCAGTGCTGCTGCACACTGTGCGCCAAGGCGCGGATGTAGCCAGGGTCGTCGTGAAACCGGTTGACGAAGCGCAATTCAGGCACGTGGCGCGCCTGTTGCGCCCACCCCGCCACGGCATCGAACACGCTGGCCGTGGTGGTGCCCGAATACTGCGGGTACAACGGCACCACCAGGATGCGCGTGCAGCCCTGCGCCCTCAATTCATCCAGTTGCGACGCCACCGACGGGTTGCCGTAGCGCATGGCCAGGCGCATCTCCACGTCGTGCCCGCGCTCGCCCAGATAGCCGCGCAGCATGATCGCCTGCTTGCGGCTCCAGACCAGCAGCGGCGAGCCTTCGGGCGTCCAGATGGTGCGGTACTTGGCGGCCGATTTGGCGGGCCGCGTGCGCAGGATCAGGCCGTGCAGGATCGGCTTCCAGACCGCGCGCGGAATCTCGATCACGCGCGGGTCGCTCAGGAATTCAGCCAGATAGCGGCGCGTGGCCGCCGCGGTGGGCTCGTCGGGCGTTCCCAGGTTGCACAGCAGCACGCCCACGCGTGCCGGCTGGCCATGCTGGAACGCGGGCTCAGGTCGAAAGGGCATGCGCTATTCTCGGGCATGCCGCCTTGTCGCCCGCGCACCGCATGATCGAGCACCGCCTGGATGTTGCGCGCATTCGCGCCATCACCATCGATCTCGACGACACGTTGTGGCCCGTGTGGCCCACCATCGAGCGCGCCGAGCAGGCCTTGCGCGCGTGGCTGGACGCGCATGCGCCCGCCGCCGCCGCGCTGGCCCGCGATGCCAACACCGCCCGGCGCGCGCGTCAGCAGACGCTGGCCCGCTATCCC
Source organism: Ottowia sp. SB7-C50 (assembly GCF_033110285.1). Taxonomy (NCBI): domain Bacteria; kingdom Pseudomonadati; phylum Pseudomonadota; class Betaproteobacteria; order Burkholderiales; family Comamonadaceae; genus Ottowia; species Ottowia sp. SB7-C50. The sequence continues at coordinate 1,036,426 of NZ_CP136995.1, read as the reverse complement.
GACCGCACACACGACCTCGGCCACGTCCGGCGCGAGGCCATCCGCCAGTTGCTGGCGTGGAGCGGCGAACCCACCCATCTGGCCGAACCGGCGTTCGATGTGTTTCTGGCCGAGCGCCAGCGCGTCACGCTGTTCGACGATGCCCTGCCGGCGCTGACACGGCTGGGCGCGCGCTATCCGCTGGTGGCGCTCAGCAACGGCAACGCCGATGTGTACCGCGTCGGCCTGGGCGAGCACTTTCACGCCGCCGTCAGCGCCGCGCAGGTGGGTGTGGGCAAGCCCGATGCGCGCATCTTCCTGGCCGGCGCGCAGGCCGCCGGCGCGGACAACGCAGCCGTGCTGCACATCGGTGACGACGCGCACCTGGACGGCGCTGGCGGCCTGGCGGCCGGCATGCAGGTGGCCTGGATCAACCGGCGTGACGAGCCGTGGCCGCCCGCCATCGAGGGCTCGCCACACGCCATGACCGGCGAACTGCTGGCGCTGTGCGACCTGCTGGGTGTGTGACGGCGCTGCGGGTTGCAGCGCACAGATGCCGCGACCGACCATCCCATGGCGCTACCAGAAGCGCTACCACCACAAAGCAAAAAGCCTTGCAAGTTTTTGACTTACAAGGCTTTTTAAACTTTGGCGGAGTGGACGGGACTCGAACCCGCGACCCCCGGCGTGACAGGCCGGTATTCTAACCGACTGAACTACCACTCCGCGTCGGTAGCTGCTTTGCGGTCCTTGCGAACCCAAGTGCAGCCAAACTTGGCGACCCTACGGGGATTCGAACCCCGGTACTCACCGTGAAAGGGTGATGTCCTAGGCCTCTAGACGATAGGGTCAAAACCTGGACTTTACGACAACCTTGGTGGAGGTAAGCGGGATCGAACCGCTGACCTCTTGCATGCCATGCAAGCGCTCTCCCAGCTGAGCTATACCCCCTCTTGGGCGTCGAGCCTCGAATTATATGCCGAAATTCAATGTGCTTGCAACCGCGTCAAAACTTTTTCGCGGCGGTGCAACGCCAGCATGGCATCGACCGACGGCGTCTGCGGGGTGCCCATGACCAGCACGCGCACCGGCATGGCCAGTTGCGGCATCTTCAGGCCGTGCTCGGCCAGCGTGTCCTTGATGGCGGCGGCGATGGCGGGCGTAGTCCAGTCGATGGCGGCCAGCTTGCCATGCAGCGTGGCGATGGCGGGCCTGACGGCCTCGGTCACGTGTTTGTCCAGGTCTTCAGGCGACGGCTGCACATCGGCGTAGTAGGCGCGCGCCCAGTCGGCCAGGGCCGCCGTGGTGTCGCAGCGGTCCTTGAACAGGCCGCAGATGGCGGGCAGGCGCTCGTCGATGTCGATGCCCTGGCGCCGCAGTTGCGCGGCAACCAGCGGCGCCAGTGCGCTGTCGTCCATGGCCTTCAGATGCTGGGCGTTGACCCAGCGCAGCTTGGCTTCGTCGAACTGCGCGGCGCTGCGGCCCAGGTGTTCCAGGTCGAACCAGTCGAGAAACTGCACGCGGCTGAAGATCTCGTCGTCGCCGTGGCTCCAGCCCAGGCGCGCCAGGTAGTTGACCATGGCGTCGGGCAGATAACCTTCGTCGCGGTACTGCGTGACGGGCTTGGCGCCGTTGCGCTTGCTCATCTTCTCGCCCTGCTCGTTCAGCACGGTGGGCAGGTGCGCGTAGACGGGCGGTTCGTGGCCCAGGGCGCGGAAGATGTTGATCTGCCGCGGCGTGTTGTTGACGTGGTCATCGCCGCGAATCACGTGGGTGATCTGCATGTCAATGTCGTCGACCACGACGCAGAAGTTGTACGTCGGCGTGCCGTCGGGCCGGGCGATGACCAGGTCGTCCAGCTCGTCGTTGCTGATCTCGATGCGGCCCTTGACCTTGTCGTCCCACGCCACCACGCCGCCCTGCGGGTTCTTGAAGCGCAGCACGGGCTGCACGCCTTCGGGCACGGGCGGCAGCGTCTTGCCGGCCTCAGGGCGCCAGGTGCCGTCGTAGCGCGGCTTCTGCTTGGCGGCCATCTGGCGCTCGCGCAGGGCGTCGAGCTCTTCCACGCTCATGTAGCAGGGGTAGACGTGGCCGGCGGCCTGCAGCTCGGCCAGCACCTGCTTGTAGCGGTCCATGCGCTGCATCTGGTAGAACGGCCCCTCGTCGTGATCGAGTCCGAGCCAGGCCATGCCTTCCAGAATGACGTCGACGGCGGCCTGCGAGGAGCGCTCCAGGTCGGTGTCCTCGATGCGCAGGATGAAGTCGCCGCCCTGTGAGCGCGCGAACGCCCACGGATACAGCGCCGAGCGGATGTTGCCCAGGTGGATGAAGCCCGTGGGCGATGGGGCGAACCGCGTGCGCACGCGCGGGCTTGACGACGAGATTTCAGACATTTCAGGGCTCCAGCGCTTGACTGGCAAGCGCTAACAGCTATCAATTCAATAGTATCAGACAATCTGCGCGCAGCCGTCGAGGCCGCGCGCCAGATCGTTCTGGATGTCGGGCGCGTGCTCCAGCCCCACCGCCACGCGAATCAGGCCCTGCACCACGCCGGCGGCCTGGCGCTGCGCTTCGGTCAGGCGCCCGTGCGAGGTGCTGGCGGGGTGGCAGATGAGCGTCTTCACGTCGCCCAGGTTGGTGGCCAGGCTGCACACGCGCGCCGAGTCCAGCACGTGAAAGGCGCGTGCACGGCCTTGCTCGGGCGAATCGGCCTTGACGCTGAAGGCGATGACCGCGCCGCCCACGCCGCCCTGCTGCGCCATGGCCAGCGCGTGCTGCGGGTGCGACGGCAGGCCGGGGTAGAACACACGGTCGACGGCGGGGTGCGATTCGAGCCAGCGCGCGATCTGCAAGGCGTTGTCGCTCTGCGCGCGCACGCGAATCGACAGCGTTTCCAGCCCCTTGTGCACCACCCAGGCGTTGAACGGTGCCAGCACCATGCCGGCGGTGCGGATCAGCGGTGCAAACACTTCGTCGACCCGCTTGCGCGAGGTGCAGAGGGCGCCCGCCATGACGCGGCCCTGCCCGTCCAGGAACTTGGTGCCCGAATGGATCACGATGTCGGCGCCCAGCGCGATGGGCTTTTGCAGCACCGGCGTGGCAAAGCAGTTGTCCACCGCCAGCAGCGCGCCGGCATCGTGCGCCATGGTGGCCAGCGCGGCCACGTCGCACACCTCGGTCAGCGGGTTGGTGGGGGTTTCGGCAAACAGCAGCTTGGTATGGGGCCTGATCGCGGCGCGCCACTCGGCCAGGTCGGTCTGCGACACAAAGGTGGTCTCGACGCCGAACTTGCCGAATTCCTTGGCGAACAGGTTCAGCGTGCTGCCGAACACCGAGCGCGAGCACACCACGTGGTCGCCGCTGCGCAGCAGGCCCATGCCCATCAACAGGATGGCCGCCATGCCGCTGGACGTGCCGATGGCGGCTTCGGACCCTTCCAGCGCCGCCAGCCGGCGCTCGAACGCGGTCACGCTGGGGTTGCTGGTGCGCGAATAGGTGTAGCCGTCTTCCTCGTTGGCAAAGCGGCGCGCCGACGTGGCGGCGTCGGGCTGCACAAAGCAGCTGGTGAGGTACAGCGCTTCGGAGTTTTCGCCATACGCGCTGGGCGCGATGCCGGTGCGCACCGCCAGCGTGTCGGGGTGCAGCCCGGGGGGAAGTTTGTCGGCACTCATGATGAACTATTTTTTTTATAGCTGTCTGCGCTGGACTGGCAAGCGCTGGGCGGCGATTGAATCCAGATTTTCAGACCACGCTGGCGTTGGGCAGCGTCAGGCGCGAGCCTTCCTGCTCCTCTTCGCCGGTCTTCACCCGCTGCTGGTTCAGCCGGTCGATGTCGCCCTCGGTGATGTCGCCGGTGACGTACACGCCGTCGAAGCACGACGCGTCAAAGCCCTGCACGGCCGGGTTCAGCTGGCCGATGGCGCGCTTCATGGCATCCACGTCCTGGTAGATCAGCGCGTCGGCGCCGATGATCTGACGCACTTCTTCGGCCGTGCGGCCGTGCGCGACCAGTTCTTCCTTGGTCGGCATGTCGATGCCGTACACGTTGGGGTAGCGCACCGGCGGCGCCGCGCTGGCCAGGTAGACCTTGCGCGCGCCGGCTTCGCGCGCCATCTGCACGATTTCGTGGCTGGTGGTGCCGCGCACGATGGAATCGTCGACCAGCAGCACGTTGCGCCCGGCAAATTCGCTGGCGATGGCGTTGAGCTTCTGGCGCACCGATTTCTTGCGCACAGCCTGCCCCGGCATGATGAAGGTGCGGCCCACGTAGCGGTTCTTGACGAAGCCTTCGCGGTACGGCTTGCCCAGCAGGCGCGCCAGCTCGGTCGCGCTGGGGCGGCTGGATTCGGGGATCGGGATCACGACGTCGATCTGGTCCGGCGGCACGGTGGACACCACGCGCTTGGCCAGCGTCTCGCCCAGGTTCAGGCGCGCCTGGTAGACCGAGATGCCGTCCAGCACCGAGTCGGGCCGCGCCAGGTACACGTATTCAAAGATGCAGGGCGACAGCCGCGACTGCGCGGCGCACTGGCGCGTGTGCACCGCGCCGTCGAGCGTGACGTAGATCGCCTCGCCCGGCGCCACGTCGCGCTCGGGCGTGAAGCCGGTGCCTTCCAGCACCACGGTTTCGCTGGCCAGCATCACGCCGCCGTCGGCGCTGCGGCCCATGCTGAGCGGGCGGATGCCGTACGGGTCGCGAAACGCCAGCATGCCGCGCCCGGCGATGTGGGCGATGACGGCATACGAGCCGCGCACGCGGCGGTGCACGGCGGCCACGGCGGCAAACACCTCGTCAGGTCCCAGCGCCGTGCCGCGCGTGGCGCGGCCCAGTTCGTGCGCCAGCACGTTCAGCAGCACCTCGGAATCGCTTTCGGTGTTGATGTGGCGGTGGTCGGTGGTGAACAGCTCGGCCTTCAGCGCCTGCGCGTTGGTCAGGTTGCCGTTGTGCACCAGCACCACGCCAAACGGCGCGTTGACGTAGAAGGGCTGCGCCTCTTCCTCGCTGAAGGCGTTGCCGGCCGTGGGGTAGCGCACCTGTCCCAGGCCCGCGTTGCCCGGCAGCGCGCGCATGTTGCGCGTGCGAAACACGTCGCGCACCATGCCCTTGGCCTTGTGCATGAAGAACTTGCGATCCTGCTGGGTGACGATGCCGGCCGCATCCTGGCCGCGGTGCTGCAACAGCAGCAGCCCATCGTAGATCAGCTGGTTGACGGGTGCGTTGCTGACAACGCCGACGATGCCGCACATGGGTGCAAGTCCTAAAGCAAAAACAACAAACCGTGATTGTCAGGCCGAAAACCGATGGCTGCCCAGTTTTCGACAACCAATGCCGAACATCACATCAGGCCGACAGATGCTTGCCGAAGGATTCCGGCAACCAAGGATGCAGGTGCAACAGCGCGATTTCAAGCCAGGGGCCGGTCAATGACTGGCGCCACCACGGCTCGTCGCGCAGCGGCGTCATGGTCACCAGCGCGGCCAGCACCAGCAAGAACAGCACGCCGCGCAGCACGCCGAACGCGGCGCCAAACAGCCGGTCCACCGGCCGCGCGCCCACCGCCCGGGCCGCGCTGCGCGCCAGAGTGGCCAGCATGCCGCACGCAAAGGCGGTGGCGATGAACACCAGCGCAAAGCCGACCGCGTAGCGCAGCGGCTCGGGCGATTCGCCCATCGGTAGCCAGGCGCCCACTACGGGCGCCGCCCAGCGCGCGGCCAGAAACGCCACCACCCAGCCGGCCAGCGCCAGCACCTCGTACAGCAGCCCGCGCCACAAGCCCAGCAGCAGCGACGCCACCACCACGATCAGCGCCAGCCAGTCGATGGCGGACAAGCTCACGTCACAGCGACAGGACGGCGCCTGCCAGGCCGGCTTTCTTCAGCGCGGCGGCGGCCTTGTCGGCCTCTTCGCGGCTGGCGAACGGGCCGACGCGCACGCGGGTGCGCTTGCCGTCCTTGGTGTCGACCACCTGGGTGTAGGTCTTGACGCCGGTGCGCTCGGCCTTCTGGCGCGCCTCGCGCGCGGCGGTGTCGTCGGCAAAGGCGCCCACCTGCACGATGAAGCGGCCGGGCTTGTCGGCGGTGGCCGCGGCCGCCGCCTTGTCTGCCGAGCCGTTGCGGCCTTCCAGCAGCGCGCGGGCGCGCGCGGCTTCTTCGCGCTTGGCGCGCTGCTGCTCGGCCTCGCGGCGGGCGCGGGCATCGTCCTCGGGCTTCTTGGCGCTGGCAGCCGCGGCCTGTTCGCCGGCGCGGCGCGCCTCGGCAGCGGCCTTGGCGCGCTCGTCGTCGCGCTGGGCCTTGGCGTCCTGCTCGCGCTGGGCGCGGGCGGCGGCCTGCTCGGCCTTGACGCGGGCGGCGTCGTCGGCCTTGGCGCGGGCGGCTTCATCCGCCTTGGCGCGCGCCGCTTCGTCGGCCTTGGCCTTGGCGCTCGGCTCGGCGTCGGGCCGGGCTTCGCGCGCGGGGGCGGCGGGCTTGTCGGTCAGCGCGCTGCGGGCGGGCGCGGCGGGCATCACGGGGGGGCACCACGGCCGCAGGCGCGCGGGCGGACGGTTTGTCGGCGCGGGCCACCACTTCCTCGCGGTCATCCAGGCTGGCGTCGGCCGGCAAGGCGTCGGGCATCTTCAGCGGCGCGGCCTTGTCCTTGTCAGGGATGGTGATGGGCGCGTTGACGGCCACCGGGCGCGGCTGCGTGTCGAACAGCAGCGGAAAGCCGACGATGGCCAGCAGTACCAGCACGGCCGCGCCGACCAGGCGGTGGCGGGCGCGCCGGCGCACGCTGTCGATGGTTTCCTGGGGGCCGGCGGCCGGTTCCCTGGCGCTGGCGCGGCCGGCCGGCTCGGTGGCGGGCTGGCCGCGCTGGCGGAACTTGAAAAATGCCATGAATTCCTGCAATCAGCCGGCGGCATCGGCGCCAGGGCGACCGGCGTGCAAACGCGGAATGCCATGTTCCAGCACGCCGCCGACGGTGTAGAACGATCCGAAGACGACGATTCTATCCGTGGGCTGCGCCTGCAGCGCGGCAGCGCGCAGCGCCTCGGCGGGGTTGGCAAACACCGCACTGGTGGCGTCCTTTCGCTGCGTCTGCGCCTGCCAGGCGGACTGCAGCGCGGCGCCGCTGGCCGCGCGCGGCGTGGGCAGGTCGGTGAAATACCAGCGGTCGACGAGCGGGTCCAGGCGCTGCAGCATGGGCGCGACGTCCTTGTCGCCCATGGCACCGAACACCGCGTGGGTGGTCGGGTAAAAGCCCATCGCGTCCAGGTTCAGCGCCAGCGCGGCGGCGGCATGCGGGTTGTGCGCCACGTCCAGCACCAGCGCCGGCTGACCGGGCACCACCTGGAAGCGCCCTGGCAGCTCGACCAGCGCCAGCCCGTTGCGCACCGCCTGCGCGGTGACCGGCAGGCGCTGGCGCAGCGCCTCCAGCGCGGCCAGCACGCCCGACGCGTTGATGAGCTGGTTGGCGCCCCGCAGCGCCGGATAGGCCAGCCCCGCGTAGCGCCGCCCGCGGCCGGCCCAGGCCCATTGCTGCTTGTCGCCGCTGTAGTGGTAGTCGCGCCCCAGCAGCCACAGGTCGGCGCCGATCTCGGTGGCGCGGTCGATCACGCTTTGCGGCGGCACCGGGTCGCTGATGACCGCGGGCCGCCCGGTGCGCAGGATGCCCGCCTTTTCCAGCCCGATGGCGTCGCGCGTGTTACCCAGCAGCGCGGTGTGGTCGATGTCGATGCTGGTGATGATGGCGCAGTCGGTGTCGATGATGTTGACCGCGTCCAGGCGCCCGCCCAGGCCGACTTCCAGCACCACCGCGTCCAGCCCGGCGCGCGCCAGCGTGTGCAGGATGGCGAGCGTGGTGAATTCGAAGTAGGTCAGGCTGATATCGCCCCGGGCGCTTTCCACGGCAGCGAATCCAGCTATCAAATCTGCAGCGTCAGCGGGCTCGCCCCGCACCCGGCAGCGCTCTTCGAAGCGCACCAGGTGCGGCGACGTGTAGACCCCGGTGCGAAATCCCGCCTCCAGCAGGATGGCCTCCAGCATGGCGCAGGTTGAGCCCTTGCCGTTGGTGCCGGCCACGGTGAACACCGCGGCCTGCAGCGTGACGCCCATGCGCTGCCACACGGCGCGCACGCGGTCCAGACCCAGCTCGATGGTTTGGGGATGCAGTTGCTCGCAGTGGGCGAGCCAGTCTTCCAGCGTTTTCATGGCGACCCGGATTGTCAACCACCCATGGCATGATCGTCCGCCATGGCTGGCATTACCCTCTATGGCATTCCAAACTGCGACACCGTGAAGAAGGCGCGCGCCTGGCTGACCGAGCGCGGCGTGGCCTACACCTTTCACGATTTCAGGAAGCAGGGCGTGCCGCCCGAGCACCTGGCGCGCTGGCTGGCTGCGGCGGGCTGGGACAAGGTGCTGAACCGACAAGGCAGGACCTGGCGCAAGCTGGATCCCGCCGCGCAGGCCGCCGTGACCGATGCGGCCAGCGCCGCCGCGTTGTTGCTGCAACAGCCCAGCGCCATCAAGCGCCCGGTGGTCGAATGGGCCGACGGCGCCATCACGGTCGGCTTTGCGCCGGACGCCTGGCAGCAGCACATCGGCTGACCACCTGCCCCGCCCATGTTCGCCTGGCTGCAGCAGTTCATCGTCGCGGGTCATCCGCTGACGTTCTGGTTTGGGTGGACGTGGACCATCTCCAGCATCGTCCTCACGACCTGGATCATCTGGCAGCGCAAGTCGCCGGTGTCCACGCTGGCGTGGATCATGATCTTGAACCTGATGCCCGTGGTGGGCCTGCTGGTGTATGCCTACTTCGGCCCGCAGCGCATCCAGCGCCAGCGGCTCAAGCGCTGGCACCAGCGCGCCGCGCTGATGTCGCGCGAGGACGTGAAGGCGCTGCTCGCCGAGCGCCCCGACGTGCCTCCCTGGGCGCGTCAGCATACGCGGTTGAATGAAGCGGCCAGCGGCCTGCCGATCGCCAGCGCGCAGAGCGTCGACGTGCTGGCCAGCGGCGGTGCCACGCTGGATGCGCTGCTGCGCGAGATCGACGGCGCGCGCGAACACATCCACCTTGAGTACTACATCTTCGAGCCCGACGAAACCGGCACGCTGCTGCTGCGCGCGCTGGTGGACAAGGCCCGCGCGGGCGTGAAGGTGCGCCTGCTGGTCGACGCCATCGGCTCGCCGCGGCTGCTGTCGCGCCGGCACCGCCGGCTGCTGGCCGACTTTGAGGCGGCGGGCGGCGAATTCGCCGTCTTCCACCCGACGCGGCTGGACCGCCTGCGCCCGCTGGTCAACCTGCGCACGCACCGCAAGATCGTGGTGGTCGACGGTCGCGCCGGCTTCGTCGGCGGCATCAACGTCACCGACGACGAGAACGAGCACATCCGCCCCGACAACGCCTACCGCGACACGCATTTGCTGATCCGCGGCGGCGCGGTGCGCTGGCTGCAGTACGTGTTCTTGAAGGACTGGCACTACGCCGAAGGCCGCGCGCCGGCGCCGGACGAAGACCTGCTGCCGGAACAGGCGCCCGGCGCGCTGCCGGTGCAGATCGTCCCCAGCGGCCCCGATTCGGACATGGAGGCGATTCACCGCGCCATGATCGACGCGCTGAACATGGCGCACGAGCGCATCTGGCTGGCCACGCCCTACTTCGTGCCCACCGAACCGGCGCTGACGGCGCTGACCAACGCCGCGCTGCGCGGTGTGCAGGTCAAGCTGATGGTGCCCGAGAAGAGCGATTCGCGCGTGGTCACCGCCGCCGCGCGCTCGTACTTCAAGGAACTGCAGGACGCCGGCGTACTGGTGTTTGAATACCGCGGGCGCATGTTCCACGCCAAGACGCTGCTGGTGGACGAGTTGTACGGCATGGTGGGCAGCGCCAACTTCGACAACCGCAGCTTTCGCCTCAACTTCGAGGTGATGGCGGTGGTGATGGACCGCGCCTTCAACCAGCGGCTGGCCGAGATGTTCGACGACGATTTGTCGCAGTGCAAGCTGGTGCCGGTGGACCGCCGCGCACCGCCGTGGCAGCAGGCGTTTGAGGCGGTGGCGCGGCTGGCATCACCGCTGTTGTGATGGCGGGAGCTCCCCCCTTGGAACGCAAAGGGCGCAGAGCGTTCGCGAAAGGCGCAAAAGCAAGCCACGTTATTTTCAAGATGGTTCGATCGGCCTCGACGTGAACGACGCCCGCTGACACCGTCATTCCCGCGAAGGCGGGAATCCATTACGCATGAGAGGTGTAAGCACGGGTGGATGCATGAATTTCCGCCTTTGAGGGGATGACAGAATTTGCTCAGGTCGTTGCTTGCTGGAGCCATAGTTGCCCGACATTTATCTCAATTCTTCCGCGTTCTTTTGTGAACCCTCTGCGCCCTTTGCGTTCAAGGATGAGGCCGTTCCTAAAATGCCCCTTCCCCTTCAGGAGACACCATGACCACCACCCCGCTCGCCCAGCTCAACGACCCCACCCTGCTGAAGACCGATGGCCTGATCAACGGCCGGTGGGTCAAGGGCAAGAAGCGCTTCGAGGTGCATGACCCCGCCACCGGCCAGCTGCTGGCCGACGTGGCCGACCTGGAGCCGAAGGACGTCAAGGCCGCCATCGCTGCCGCCGACGCCGCGTGGCCCGCGTGGCGCGCGCTGACCGGCAAGCAGCGCCACGCCATCCTGATGCAGTGGTTCCGCCTGCTGATGGACAACCAGGACGACCTTGGCCGCATCATGACCGCCGAGCAGGGCAAGCCCCTGCCCGAGGCCAAGGGCGAAGTGGCCTACGGCGCCAGCTTTGTCGAGTGGTTTGCCGAAGAGGCCAAGCGCGTGGGCGGCGAAACGCTGGCCACGTCCGACCCGGCCAAGCGGCTTGCCGTGCTGCGCCAGCCGATTGGCGTGTGCGCGGCCATCACGCCGTGGAACTTTCCGCTGGCCATGATCACGCGCAAGGTCGCGCCAGCGCTGGCCGCGGGTTGCCCGGTGGTCATCAAGCCGGCCGAGCTGACACCGCTCACCGCCCTGGCCGCGGCCGAGCTGGCGCAGCGCGCGGGCATTCCGCCCGGCGTGCTGAACGTCATCACCGGCACCGACAGTGCCGCCTACGGCAAGGTGCTGTGCGACAGCGATACGGTGCGCCACCTGTCGTTCACGGGCTCCACCGAAGTCGGCCGCATCCTGATGGCACAGTGCGCGCCCACCATCAAGAAGCTGGCGCTGGAGTTGGGCGGCAACGCGCCCTTCATCGTGTTCGACGACGCCGACATCGACGCCGCGGTCGAAGGCGCCATCGCCAGCAAGTACCGCAACGCCGGCCAGACCTGCGTGTGCGCCAACCGGCTGTACGCGCAAGACGGCATCTACGACAAGTTCGTCAAGAAGCTGGCCGCCCGCGTCGCCAAGATGAAGGTGGGCAACGGCTTCGAGCAGGGCGTCGCCATCGGCCCGCTGATCGAGGACGCCGCCGTGAAAAAGGTGGCGCGCCACGTGGCCGACGCCGTCAAGAAGGGCGGCAAGGTGCTGGCCGGCGGCGACAAGCTGAAGGGCCAGTTCTTCCAGCCCACCGTCATTGCCGGCGCCACGCCCGACATGCTGGTGGCGCGCGAGGAAACCTTCGGCCCGCTGGCGCCGGTGTTCCGCTTCAAGACCGAGCAGGAGGCCATTGACGCCGCCAACGCCACCATCTTCGGCCTGGCCAGCTACTTTTACGCGCGCGACATCGGCCGCATCACGCGCGTCAGCGAAGCGCTGGAATACGGCATCGTCGGCATCAACACCGGCATCATCTCGGTCGAGCAGGCGCCCTTCGGCGGCGTCAAACAGTCGGGCCTGGGCCGCGAAGGCTCCAGCCACGGCATCGACGAATACCTGGAGATGAAGTACCTCTGCGTGGGGATTTGATCCCCCCTGTGGCGCTGCGCGCCTTCCCCCCCCCTGGGGGGACGCCGCCAGCGGCCGGGCGGAGTACGTTCCGCGGCGGCGCTGGAGGGGCGGCGGCGTGGGCGCGGGTTGCAACGCTGAATACGCGCTGGTAGGCGGCTCGGCGTCCGGCTGGGGGCGTTGGCCGCGGCGCCGGACGACGCGCTCAATGGTCAGGTGCTGGCTCGTGGGGGACTGCGCAACGCGAAGTCGCTATTTCCACACCGGCGCGGGCGCAGCGGCTGACGTGTAGAAAGCTCATTTTTTAATAGCTGCATGCGCTTGCCACGCAAGCGCTGGCGGCCGCCAGGCTACGGCAGCAATCAGCCGCGCCCGAGCCGGCGCAACACGCCTTGCGCCGCGCGCACGCCGCTGGCCAGGCTGGCGGTAAGCAGGTAGCCGCCGGTCGGCGCTTCCCAGTCCAGCATCTCGCCGGCGCAGAACACGCCGGGCGCGGCGTGCAGTTCCAGGTCGTCGGTCAGCGACGTCAGGCGCACACCGCCGGCGGTGCTGATCGCCTCGGCCAGCGGGCGCGGCGCGCGCAGCGTGATCGGCAGCGCCTGGATCGCATTCGCCAGCGCCGTGGCGTCCTTCAACTGCTCGGGCGCCAGCAGCTCGTGCAGCAGCGCCGTGTGCACGGGCGCCAGCCCCAGCCGGCTCTTCAGGTGCGACGACAGGCTGCGGCTGCCGCGCGGGTGCGCCACGGCGGCCTGCACATCGGCTGCCGTGCGGCCGGGCAGCAGGTTGAGCAGGAAGGTGGCGCTGCCGGCGCGCGCAATCTCTTCGCGCAGCGCGGCGCTGGCGGCGTAGATCAGGCTGCCTTCGACGCCCGAGGCCGTCAGCACGAACTCGCCCCGCCGCTGGACGCGCTGGCCCGCGTTGTCGGTGAACGCGATGGACACGTTCTTCAGCGGCTGGCCGGCAAAGCGCTCGCTGAAGAAGGGCGTCCAGCCGTCGCCCGCGCGGCCTGCCGCGTCAAAGCCGCAGTTGGCCGGGCGCAGCGGTGCGACCTCGGCGCCGACCTGTTCCAGCCACGGCACCCAGGCGCCGTCAGAACCCAGGCGCGGCCAGCTGGCGCCGCCCAGCGCCAGCACGGCGGCGCGGGCTGTCACGCGGGTTGGCCCCGCCGGGGATTCAAACAAAAACTGGCCGCCAACGCTTTCTGCATCAGCGCCATTAGCTCCTGACTTCATAGCATCGGCCGACTGCCAATCCACCCAGCGGTGCCGCATGTGAAAGCGCACCGGCGTGCCGCCGTCGGCAGGATGGCGCAGCCGCTGCAGCCAGGCACGCAGCAGCGGCGCGGCCTTCATCTCGGCCGGAAACACGCGGCCCGACGTGCCGACGAAGGTGCTGACCCCCAGCCCCGCCGCCCAATCGCGCACCGCCTGCGGGCCAAAGTCGTGCAGCCAGCCGGCCACCGCGTTGCTCTGATCGCCATAGCGCGCGACGAAGGGCTGCAGCGGCTCGGAATGCGTCAGGTTCAGTCCGCCCTTGCCCGCCAGCAGGAACTTGCGGCCGACCGAGGGCATGGCGTCGAACACATCGACCGCCACGCCGGCGCGCGACAGCACCTCGGCCGCCATCAGGCCGGCGGGGCCGGCGCCGATGATGAGGGTCTCGCGGGGATCGTTGGACATCGCTTGCATGGCAGGTGGGTGGGCGATGGTACGGGAAGTGCGGATAGATGCGCTGTCGGCCGGGATGTGCGCCCGGCGGCGCAGTCACTTTCTTTGTCTCGCCAAAGAAAGTAACCAAAGAAAAGCGACCCCACTGGCCGTGTCCCCTGCGGGGCAACCTGCGATGCTCGGGTGCGAGGCGGCGCTGCGGAACTCGCTTTGTTCGCTTCGCTCTCGCCGCTCAGACAGCCGCAGCGAGTCAGAGCACGAAGCGCGGCATGCTGCGCTGCCACGCCCGCCCCACACCCTGCGCTTCTCGGCACGGCCAGAGGAGATGTGAAGTCCGCACGCCGGCCATCGCTGCGCTCGGCCTTGCGTTCACGCAGTGCGCGTGTGCGGTGGTTGGCTGCGGGTATTACTCCTTCCCCCGCTGGGGGAAGGCGGGGATGGGGGGCCGGCAGCGCTGGCGATGGTGAGGGGGGTGGCCCCCACCCCAGCGCTCCCCCAGCGGGGGAGGGGGAAATGCATCCTCACCCCTGCCCTCTCCCGCACGCGGGAGAGGGAGCAAATCCACAATGCGCGCAGCAGCGGCGCCGAGCCACCAAGGCCGAGCGCAGCGATGGCCCGTCCGTAATCCCCCCCTCCCCTCTGGATGCGCCGAGGAGCGCAGCGGGCGGGGTGCGCGAATGCACCGCAGGATGCATTCGCTTCGTGCTCTGACTCGCTGCGGCTGTCTGAACGAAGCGCTGCAAGCGCGCAGTGAGTTCCGCAGCGCACCCCGGCCGCGAGCACCGCAGGTTGCCCGCAGCGAAGCGAAGGGTCGCAGCCAGTGGGGTCGCCTTTCTTTGGTTACTTTCTTTGGCGAGACAAAGAAAGTGACTGCGCCGCCGGGCGCACACCCCGGCCAGCAGCGCGTCCAACCCCACCCCTCAATCCACCCGAACCACCCGCCCATCCGCACTCAAAAACGCCGCCACCACAGCGTGACCCGGAAGAATCAGCGCCACCGCCGCCCGATACCGCCCCAACTGCTCCAGCAGCAGCGGATTGCCCTCGGGCCGCGCGGCGCTCTTGTAGTCCAGCACCCACCACGCCTCATCCCCATGCGGCCCCGCGCAGCGGCGCACCAGGCGGTCGATGCGCAGCCGCTGACCTTGATGCGTCAGCTCGATCTCGTTGAAGGCCTGCAGCACCTCATCCGCAGACCACGCCCAGGCTGCCTCGCCGCCCAGGATGCGCCGCGCCAACGCTTCAGCGCGCGCGGCCTGGGCGGCATCGACGCCAAAGCGCCGCCGTGCTTGCGCAAGGCGCTCGGGCAGCCAGCCGGCGGGCGTGTCGGCGGCATGCTCCAGCAGCCAGTGCATGGCTTCACCGAAGCGCGAGGCGTCGGTGGGTGGATCGTCGACTACTACATTTTCAATAGCTTCTTGCGCTTGCTGGACACGCGCTGGCGGCAATTCGAGCATTGAAAATTCGGTGTCACCGCCAAGCGCAGCGGCGGCTTCAGCCGGCACCGGCAGCGGCTCGGCCAGCGGCTCGATGCGCTGCCACCAGCTGCTGGCCGGCTGGCTGTGCGGCGTGATGCCCGACAGCACCAACCGGCCGCGCGCGCGGGTCATGGCGACGTACAGGGCGTTGAGTTCTTCGCGCGCCTGGGCCGCGGCTTCCTGCGCGGCCAGGTCGGCCACGCCGGGCGGCGGGGCGCCTTCGCTGGCCACGAACACGAATTGCGTCGGCGCGGGTTCGTCGCCCGGCCAGTCGATCAGCACGCCGGGGCCGCCGCCGCGCGGGGCGGCGCTGGCGGCATCGAGCAGCAGCACTTCGTCGGCTTCCAGCCCCTTGGCGCCGTGCACGGTGAGCAGTTGCACGGCTTGCGGCGCCGCATGGCGCGGCGCGGGCAGGCGCTGGCGACGCAGCGCGCGCAGCCACTGGTAGGCGGTGAGAAAACGCCCGCCCTGCATGCGCAGCGCGGCGGCGAGCAGCGCGCGCAATTGCGCCACCACGTGCGCGCGTTCGGGCGCGGGCGCGGCGGCGGCAAAGCGCGCCAGCACGTCGCGGTGGCTGTAGATGGCCTGCAGCGCATCGTGCGGCGGCAGGGTGAGCAGCCAATGACGGTATTGGGCCAAATCAGCCGCCAGCCCTTGTGCATCGAGCGCTGGCAGCTCTGTTTTTGAGAGTACATCGAGCCAGGCGGGGGGGGGTGCGGCGCGGCGCGGGGGGCGTGTCGGGCGGAGGCTGCCCCTCACCCCTGCCCTCTCCCCAGGGGGGAGAGGGAGTAGACGCGCGCACGGCGAGGGCGATGCGCACCAGGTCGTCGTCGCTCAAGCCAAACAGCGGCGATTTCAGCGCGCGCGCCAGCGCCAGATCGTGCCCCGGCGAGACCAGCGCATCGACCAGCGCCAGCACGTCCTGCACCGCCGGCTGTTCGCCCAGCAGTTGCTGTTCGGGCTGCTCGCAGGCGATGCCCAGCTGGCGCAATTCAGACTGCAACTCGCCCAGCGGCAGCCGCTTGCGGGCCAGCACCATCAGGCGGTCGGGCGGCACGCCGGCGGCGATGCGGTGGGCGATCCAGCGCGCGGCCTGGCGGGATTCGAGGGTGCGCAGGCTGTCTTCCAACACCACGCGCGGGGTGGTCAGGCTGTCGCGCCAGGCTGGCTCATCGCCATCGCCGGTGGCCGCGCGATCCGGGCGCGGGATGAGCGGGAGCGCGGCGATGTGGCCGCGCGCGGCCGATTCGGTGCTGTGGGCGCGATAACCGCTGAATTCGTCGGCGGCCTGCGCGGCCAGCATCACGTCGTTGACGGCGCCCAGCACTTCGGGCGCGTTGCGGTGCGTGTGGTCGCAGGCCAGGCGGTCGCCGCCGAGCGCGTTGACGATGAAATCCTGCGCGGCAATGAAGACCTGGGGGTCGGCGCGGCGAAAGCGATAGATGCTTTGCTTGGGGTCGCCGACGATGAACACGCTGGGGGCGTCCTGCCCGCCGCCGGCGCCCGCATACGACGACAGCCACGCGTGCAGCGCCTGCCACTGCAGCGGGTTGGTGTCCTGAAATTCGTCAATCAGCAGGTGGCGGGTGCGCGCGTCCAGCCGCTCCTGCACCCAGCCGCTGAGGAACGGATCGGACAGCAGGGTGAGCGCGGCGCGCTCGACATCGCTCATGTCGACCCAGCCGCGCTCGCGTTTCAGCTCGGCAAACGATTCGATCAGCGGACGCGTGAGGCGCGCCATGCGCTGGTGGTGTTGGCGCGCGGCATGCTGCTGCTCCGCCGCCAGCACGGCTTCGACCTCGTTTTGCGCGGCGCGGATGTCGTCGTGCGACTTGCCAAAGACGCGCGGCTTGCCGGCCTGGGTGAACAGTGCGGTCACCACGCCGGGCCAGTCCTCCGCCTCCAGCGCGACCAGCAACTCGGCGCCCTTGGCGGCGTAGGTGCGCGCCATGGGGGCGAGCGCGCGGGCGGCGTCCTGCAGCAGGGTGCGGCCAGCGGTGCGTTGCAGCAGCCAGTCGGCGGGCTGGGCCACGCCGGCCAGGCGCGGGTAGAGCACGTCGAACGGCGCCACGGCCTCATCGATGTGGCCCGCGGCGTCGGCCAGCAGAAATTCGACGCGGCGGGCCAGCGCGCCTTCGAGCGCGGCGTGCGCGCGGTGGCGGCCCAGCGTGGCGACGAGCGCGGCGTAGTCGGCGCTCAAATCGGCATCGCCCGCCACGCGGCGCAGGTAGCGGCGCCAGACCTCGGCCACGGCGTCGGCATCGTCTTCGAGCAGCTCGTAGGCCGAAGGCAGGCCCAGCTGCTGCAGCACCGACAGCGGCGCGCTGCGCAAGAGCGCGGCAAACCAGCTGTGAAAGGTGCGGATCTGCACCGGGCGGCCTTGGGCCAGCAGGGACTGGTATAAATTTTGTAGCTGCTCGCGCTGATCTGGCAAGCGCTGCAACTCGATTCCTCTTGCAATCAGTTCAGCGTCCAGGCGCGTTTGCCATCGCTCTGGTGTCTCGCCCGCGCGCGGCCGAGCGAAGTCGGCCAGCCACTGCTGCAGCCGTTCGCGCATCTCGCCGGCGGCCTTCTTGGTGAAGGTGATGGCGAGGATTTCTTGCGGCGCGGCGCCGTCCAGCAGCGCGCGCAGGATGCGCGAGACCAGCATCCACGTCTTGCCCGCGCCCGCGCAGGCCTCCACCGCCACACTGCGGCGCGGGTCGCAGGCAATGGCGTAGAAGGCGGCGCGGCTGCAGAGGGCGCCGTTGTGTTCGTAGGCGGGGGGGGGGTCATTGAGACGCCCTCGAAAACGGGACAACCGGACGCGAAGGGCGCGAAGGTTTCGCGAAGGACGCGAAAGAAAAACCAAAAATGTCTTTTTCGCGTCCTTCGCGAGCTTTTGCGTCCTTCGCGTCCGGCTGTTTTGTATTGAGCATCGCCCTTAGCCCCAGAAATCCTTGCGGCACAAGCCCCGCGCCTCGCACCAGTCGCACACGCTGCCTTCGCCGAGCGCCGGCAGCGGCTCGCCAGCAGCGATGCGGGCCAGGTCGTGCGCCATGCCTTCGTACAACTGCGCGGCCAGCATCGGCAGTTCGGGCAATTCGTGCAGGCTGGGCGCTTCGCGTTCGGCCAGGTTCAGGTACGCCGCGCGCGGGGCGTCTGCGCCGGACAGCAGGGCGTAAAAGGGCAGTTGCGTGTCTTCGTTGCCGGCCTTGATGCGCTCGCGCGTGCGGGTGAGCGGCTCGGTCTTGTAGTCGATCAGCAGGGCGGCGCCGTCTTGCACGTCGTCGATGCGGTCGATCTGGCCTTTCAGCCGCAGCGGGCCGCGCTGGGTGTCGATGCTTTCTTCAGCCAACTTGAACTGGGCGCCGCCCGCTTCGTGCGCGGCCAGCCATTGCAGATACGCATCGCGCAGCGTGGGCCAGGCAACGGCAAAGGGCATGAATTCGCCGGGCTCCAGGCTGGGGCCGAGCGCCTGCGTGGCGGCTTCGGCGGCGGCGTCGATCAAGCTCAGGCGGTCGGCCTCGGGCGCATCGCGCAGCGCTTCGTGAAAGCCGCGCAACGTGTCGTGCAGCCAGTTGCCCCAGTCGCGCTTGTCGATGTCCACGTCCAGCTCGCCCTCTTCCGCCAGCCCCAGTTGGCGCAGCGCGAAGAAGCGGTAGGGGCAGGCGCGCAGCATCTCGTAGCCGCTGGCGGACAACGGCTGCGTGGGCAGCACGTCGCCGCGCGGCTGCGGGCGCTGGGTGGGGTGAATTTGAATGAAACGGGGCGCTCGCGCTTCTGTACCAAGCGCGGCCAGCTCCTGAAGTTGTAGCGACTGCACCAGGGGCGAAGGCAACAGCGGCTCGCCGTTGTCGTCGGCGTGGCGCCACAGCACATCCACCTGCGGCACGCGCAGCGCCAGCGCCCAGGCGGCGGCCTGCGCGGCGCGCAAGTCCTCGCGCGTGGGCAGGCGCAAGGACTGGCGCTGCGCGGCGCTCCACGGGCCGGGCGGTTCGGGCGCGGCGGGCAGGCGCTGCTCGTCGGCGCCGGGCAGCACCACGGCGGCAAAAGGGCGGCCGAGCAGCTGGCTCATGGGCAGCACCACGACCTGCGCGTGGGCCGGGTGCGGCGGGCGAAAGCTGGCGGCTTCCAGCGCCTCGGCTACCCAGCGGGTGAATTCGGCCAGGCCCATGCGGCGCTGCGCGGCGGGCCAGTCGCGCCAGTCGGCCAGGGCATCGCCCTCCAGCCCCAGGGCGTCGATGACGGCGTTGCCGGCGACGTCGGCCACCAGCAGCGGCCACAGGCCGCAGCCTTGCAGCAGCGTGCGCAGGGCGGCCAGCCAGTCGGCCAGCGGGCGCGCGGTGCTCATCGGCGCGCGCAGCGCTTCGATTTGCTGCGTGAGCGCCTGGTCGGCCGTGAGCAGCGCCGCCTGTGGCCAGCCGCGCACGGCGTGGCGGCGCAGGTGGCGCTCCAGCCCGCGCTGCGGCTGCGCATCGAAGGCGGGAGCGAGCTTGAGCCAGTCCAGCACCTCGTCGGTGGACGCGCGGGGCGCGCAGGCGTGCAACGCCGCCATCAGCTGCGCGGCGGCGTGGGTGGTGGACAGCTTCCAGCCGGTCTCGTCGCGCAAGGCCTCGCCCGCGCGCACGCCGCGCTCGGCCAGCAGCGCGTTGACGCGGCGCGTCAGCACGCGATCGCCGGCGACCAGCGCCACCGGCACGCGGCCGGCTTCGATGTGGCGCAGCACGCAGGCGGCGGCGCGCTCGGCCTCGTCTTCGGCATCGGCGCAGGGGTGCGTGGCGATCTGGCCCAGGGGCGCGTCCCACGACGCAGGCAGCCGTACGGTCTTGTGGGCAAAGTGCACGGCCAGCGTGTCGGTCAGCAGGTCGTCCGACAGGCCCGGCACGATCAGCAGGGCGTCGAGCGCCGCGTCCACGCGCGGCTCGAACAGCACGTCGGTGGCGTAGTCGGAATGCGCGGCCCACGCGATGGCGATGCGGGCCACCGCAGCTTCCAGCGCCAGCGGACCATCGCCCGCCACGGCCGCGCGGGCCTGCGCCGCCCAGGCCGGCCGCGCCGACGGGGCCAGGCCGGCGGCGACGGTGCCCAGCTGCGTGGCCTGCTCGACCAACGGCGTGACCAGCAGCGCACGCTGCGCCGACAGGCCCGCGTCGTCGAGCCACTGGGCGGCGGTGAGCAGGTCGCGCCCGCGGTCAAAAGCCAGGTCTTGCGGGCCGGGCGCGAACCAGCCGACGCGTGCCGCCCAGTTGCGCGTGGTGTCGAAGTGCGGCGCAAACCCGTCGGGAAACTGCAGCGCCCACCGGCGCGCGGCCAGGGGCATCAGCTGCGCGTAGGGCAGCAGCACCACGCTGCGCGCGGGGTGCGCCGCGCGCGCGCGCAACGCGGCGTCGACCTGCGCCAGCAGCGCGCGCCAGGCGTCGTCGACGGCCCCCGCGCCCGCACCGTGCCAGGTTTTGGCTATCGGCGCCATAGCATCCGGGGGTCGCCCGCAGCGTGTCGTGGAATAAGCGTTTCTGTCACAATGACCGGCACTTTATCCTCCTGCCGCCCGGCTTGGCCGGGCCCACAGACCATGGCCAATGAATTGATCAAGCATGTGAGCGACAGCTCCTTTGAAACCGATGTCCTGAAGTCCGACAAGCCCGTGCTGGTGGACTTCTGGGCCGAATGGTGCGGCCCCTGCAAGGCCATCGCACCGACGCTGGACGAACTGGCGACCGCCTATGACGGCCGGCTGCAGATCGCCAAGGTGAACGTGGACGACAACCGCACGGTGCCGGCCAAGTTCGGCATTCGCGGCATCCCGACGTTGATGGTGTTCAAGAACGGCCAGCTGGCCGCCACCAAGGTCGGCGCGCTGACCAAGGCGCAACTGACGCAGTTCATCGACCAGCAACTGGCCTGAGTCCCCCTCGTCCGGCCAGCGCGGCCGGGCGCGTTTTTCCTGTCATAATCCTTTTCCGAAGGCTGGCGAAAGAGACAAGCGCCAGCCGGGTGCGCTGGCTCACGGCGCGCCAGATTCGAGGCTGCTGTGAACGCGTGCCTCGGCCACATCCCCCGACCTCTTCTCTCTTCATCCATTTCGATGGGCGGGTCCGCCGCAGGATCGCTGTGCACCGCCAGACGCCGAACGCCATGCACCTGAACGAACTGAAAGCACTGCACGTTTCCGAACTGCTGAAGCAGGCCGAAACGCTGGAAATCGACAACGCCGGCCGCATGCGCAAGCAGGAGCTGATGTTCGCCATCATCAAGAAGCGCGCCAAAGGCGGCGAGCAGGTGTTTGCCGACGGCGTGCTGGAAATCCTGCCCGACGGCTTCGGCTTTCTGCGCAGCCCCGACAGCAGCTACACCGCCAGCACCGACGACATCTACATCAGCCCCAGCCAGGTGCGCCGCTTCAACCTGCACACCGGCGACATGATCGAAGGCGAGGTGCGCATCCCCAAGGATGGAGAGCGCTACTTTGCCCTGACCAAGCTCGACATGGTCAACGGCGGCCCGGCCGAGCAGAACAAGCACAAGGTGATGTTCGAGAACCTCACCCCGCTGTTCCCGCGCGAGCAGATGCGTCTGGAGCGCGACGCCTTCAAGGGCGAAGAGAACATCACCGGCCGCATCATCGACGTCATCGCGCCCATCGGCAAAGGCCAGCGCGCGCTGATCGTGGCGCCGCCCAAGAGCGGCAAGACGGTAATGATGCAAACCATCGCCCACGCCATCAGCGCCAACTACCCCGAGGCGCACATGATGGTGCTGCTGGTCGACGAACGGCCTGAGGAAGTGACCGACATGCAGCGCTCGGTCAAGGGCGAGGTGATTGCCTCCACCTTTGACGAGCCGGCCGCGCGCCACGTGCACGTGGCCGAGATGGTGATCGAGCGCGCCAAGCGCCTGGTCGAGCTCAAAAAAGACGTGGTGATCCTGCTGGACTCCATCACCCGCCTGGCGCGCGCCTACAACAACGTCGTGCCCTCGTCGGGCAAGGTGCTGACCGGCGGCGTCGACGCCAACGCCCTGCACCGGCCCAAGCGCTTTCTGGGCGCGGCGCGCAATGTCGAAGAAGGCGGCAGCCTGACCATCATCGCCACCGCGCTGATCGACACCGGCAGCCGCATGGACGAAGTGATCTTTGAAGAATTCAAGGGCACCGGCAACAGCGAAATCCACCTGGACCGCCGCCTGTACGAAAAGCGCGTGTTCCCCAGCATCCAGCTCAACCGCTCGGGCACGCGCCGCGAAGAACTGCTGCTGGCGCCCGAGGTGCTGCAAAAGACCCGCATCCTGCGCCAGTTCATGTACAACATGGACGAGATCGAGGCGATGGAAATGGTCATCAAGAGCATGAAGGCGACCAAGACCAACGTCGAGTTCTTTGACATGATGAGGCGCGGCGGCTAACCCCCCTGAGTCGCCTGCGGCGCCTTCCCCCCTTTTGCTACGCAAGGGGGACATCGCTGGTGGCCGGTACAAGCCCGGCCACGGCGATCGCTGGCGTGGCCTGCTCCGCGGCCGTTCGATTCGTGCGATGTTTCGGTATAATGCGCAGTTTCGTGGAAAGTACGCCGGATGGGCCGGCGCGGCTGCCGCAGCGACTCTCCTTCAAGGAAATTCACCATGCGTGAAGGCATTCACCCCAACTACCGCGAAGTGCTGTTCGTGGACCTGTCCAACGGCTTCAAGTTCGTGACGCGCTCGTGCGTCAACACGCGCGAAACCGAGACGTTCGAGGGCAAGGAATACCCTCTGTACAAGTTGGACACCTCGAGCGAATCGCACCCCTTCTACACCGGCACGCAGAAGTCGGTCGACAACATGGGTGGCCGCGTCGAGAAGTTCCGCAACCGTTACGGCAAGGTCGCACGCTGATCGCACCCGGCCCGACGAGGCCGGTCGTCACCCAAAAGGCAGCACGCCCGCGTGCTGCCTTTTTTCTGCCGGCCAATAAGCTCCGGCAGAATCGTTCTTTTAGGCCCCGTCCCGTTCTTGCAGCAGTCCCTTGAGCAAGCCCAGCCCCGCCATCGTCACGCAGGACGCGGTCCGGCGACTGCCGCGCTGGGCGCTGCTGCTGCTGTGCGCGGCCTATGTCATTCCGGGCTACGTGGGGCGCGAGCCGTGGAAGAACGCGGACATCGCCAGCTTCGGCTACATGCTGGCGCTGCTGGACGCGGCCCACTGGCGCCAGTGGCTCAGCCCGACCCTGATGGGCATGGTGCCCGAAAGCAGCGCCCTGCTGCCCTATTGGCTGGGCGCCTGGGCGATGCAGGCGCTCACGCCGCTGGGCTGGGCGCCCGATTTCGCCGCCCGCCTGCCGTTTGCGCTGATGCTGGCGGGCACCCTGGCCGCCACCTGGTATGCGGTGTATCACCTGGCGCGGCATCCGGGCGCGCAGCCGGTGGCCTTCGCTTTCGGCGGTGAAGCCGAACCGCTGGACTACGCGCGCGCGCTGGCCGACGGCAGCCTGCTGGCGCTGATCGCCACGCTCGGGCTGGCGCAGTTTTCGCACGAGACCACGCCGGCGCTGGCGCAGCTGTTCTTCGGCACGCTGGTGTTCTACGGGCTGGCGGCGCTGCCCACACGGGCCGTGCCGTCGTCGCTGGCCCTGCTGGCGGGGTTGACGGGCTTGACTTTGTCCGGCGCGCCGGCCACGGCGCTGATTTATGCCACGCTGAGCGTGCTGGCGCTGGCACTGCCCGGGCACGAGCACCTGAGCGCGGCTGCGCGGCGGCGCGGCTTGCTGCTGCTGACGGTGCTGGTCGTGGTGTGCGTGTTGCTGGCGCTGACGCTGGCGCTGTTCCGGTGGGACATAGTGCCGTGGCGCAGCAGCTGGACGGACTGGCGCGGGCTGGTCAAGCTGGCGCTGTGGTTCACCTGGCCCGCCTGGCCGCTGGCGCTGTGGACGCTGTGGCGCTGGCGCAGACAACTGCCGGGCGTGCGCCAGCAGCGGCATCTGGGCCTGCCGCTGCTGATTGCGGGCGTGCCGCTGATCAACACGGTGGCCACGCTGGCCGGCGACCGCGCGCTGCTGCTGGCGCTTCCCGCACTGGCCGCGCTGGCGGCGCTGGCGCTGCCGACCTTCAGCCGCAGTGCGTCGTCGCTGATCGACTGGTTCACGGTGCTGTTCTTCACCGGCTGGGCCATCGTGATCTGGGTGGTCTGGGTGGCCATGGAAACCGGCGTGCCCGCCCAGCCGGCGGCCAACGTGGCGCGGCTGGCCCCGGGCTTCGCGCCGGTGTTCCAGTGGCCGGCCTTTCTGGCCGCGGCCGCCGGCACGCTGGCGTGGATCGCCCTGGCGCGCTGGCGCACCGGACGCCATCGCACCGCGCTGTGGAAGAGCATGGTGCTGCCCGCCGCGGGCGCCGCGCTGTGCTGGCTGCTGCTGATGACGCTGTGGCTGCCGGCGCTGGACTACGCCCGCAGCTTTGCGCCGCAGATGCGCGAGATCCGCGCGCTGGTGGGCGACGCGCCCTGCGTGCAGGTGCACGGGCTGGGCGCGCCGCAGGTGGCGGCCGTGCGCTTTCATGGCCGCTGGCAGCCGGCGCCGGCGCGTGGGCTTACCCAGTGCCCGTGGCTGCTGGTGGACGTGGACGCGCAATCCAGCCTGCCCGCCACGGTGAACCTGAACGACTGGCAACTGGAAGCGCGCGTGCGGCGGCCGACCGACGACAACGAAAGCCTGATGGTGTTTCGCCGCATCGCGCCGCGCTGACGCCATGGCGCACCCGTCGATTACTCCTTATTTGATAGCTTTACACGCTGATCTGACAAGCGCTGGGGGCTGATTCAATGCCCTCTTCCAGCGTCCCGAGCCCCATCCCACCCACGCGCGCCGCCGAATTGCGCACGCTGGGCGCCCACGCCGGCGTGGTGCTGGTCGGCCAGCTGGCGGTGATGGCGTTCGGCATCACCGACACCGTGGTTGCCGGCCGATACGCCGAGGTGGCGTTGGCCGCGCTGTCGGTCGGTACCGCCGTCTACATCAGCATCTATGTGGGCCTGATGGGCATTCTGCAGGCGCTGCTGCCCATCTGGTCCGAACTGCACGGCAGCCAGCGCTCGGCGGAGCTGGGGCGGTCGGTGCGACAGGCGCTGTACCTGTGCGCGGCCACCATCGTGGTGGGCATGGCGGCGCTGCTGTCGCCGGGGCCTTTGCTCGACGCCGCCGGCGTGCCCGCGCCGCTGCAGGTCGAGGTGCGGCGCTATCTGGCGGTGCTGGCATGGGCCTTGCCGCCGGCGCTGCTGTTTCGCATGTACAGCACGCTCAACCAGAGCCTGGGCAAGCCGCGCCTGGTGTCGGCACTGCAGATCGGCGCGCTGGGGCTGAAGATTCCGCTGTCGGTGTGGTTCACCTTCGGCGGGCTCGGCCTGGCGCCACAGGGCGCGGCGGGCTGCGCCTGGGCGACGCTGGTCGTCAACGGCGCGCTGATGGCCTGTGGGGCCTGGCTGCTGCGCACGCAGTCGTTCTACCGCCCCTATGCGCTGTGGCAAAGGCTGGAGCGCCCGGACTTCGCGCAGCTCGGCGCCTTTCTGCGCCTGGGCCTGCCGGCAGGACTGGCGGTAGCGGTCGAAGTGTCGTCCTTCACCGCCATGGCGCTGTTCATTTCGCGCATGGGCACCACGGCGTCGGCGGCGCACCAGATCGCGTCCAACATGGCCGCGGTGCTGTACATGGTGCCGCTGGCGCTGGGCATTGCGACCAGCGCGCGCACCAGCTACTGGCTGGGCGCCGGGCAGCGCGCGCTGGCGCGGCGCGCCACCTGGCTGGGCCTGGGTTGCGCCGCCGCGCTGGCGGTGGTGATGGCGGCGGCGCTGGCGCTGCTGGCGCGGCCCATTGCGGCGCTGTACGTCGAGCAACCGCCCGTCATCGCCCTGGCCGCGGGCTTGCTGGGCTGGGTGGCGCTGTACCACCTGGGCGATGCGGTCCAGGCGGTGACCCTGTTCGTACTGCGCAGCTATCGCGTCACGCTGGTGCCGCTGCTCATCTACGGCGTGATCCTGTGGGGCCTGGGGCTGGTAGGCGGCTATCGCTGGGCCTTCGAAGGCTTCGGCACGCTGGCGCCCTGGCACGACCCGGGCGCCTTCTGGCTGGCCAGCGCGGCCGCGCTGGGCGTGGTGGCGCTGCTGTTCGTAGGGCTGCTGCTGCGCGTCACGCGGCGTTGAGCCGGTCGCCGGGCGCGGCCGCCACGAGCGTCAGCGTCCGCACGCGCTGCGCCGGAAACACCAGGGCAAACGTCGACCCCTTGCCCAACTGGCTGCTGACCTGAAGTTCACCGCCGTGCCGCTGCGCCACGTGCTTGGTGATGGCCAGCCCCAGCCCGGTGCCGCCCGATTCGCGCGAACGGCTGCGGTCGACGCGGTAGAAACGCTCGCCCAGGCGCGACAAATGTTCGGGCGCAATGCCGGGGCCCGTGTCGGTCACGGCCAGGCGCGCCCGGCCGTCCGGCAGGCGTTCCCACTGCACATCGATGCCGCCACCGCCCGGCGTGTAGCGCACGGCGTTGTTGATGAGGTTGGACACCGCGCTGCGCAACTCGCCCGCCGCGCCGGCCAGCTGAAACGCCGGCGGCTCGCCGAAACGAAGCTTCTGTGGCTTTCCTTCCGCCGGATGCAGCAGATCGGACAGCCCCCGCGCCTCGGCTTCGCACTGCGCCATCAGCGGACCCAGGTCGACCGGATCGCCCGCCGGCGGCGGACTGCCCTCCAGGCGCGACAAGGTCAGCAAGTCGTTGACCAGCGTCTGCATGCGCTCGGACTGCGCCGCCATCAGCCCCAGGTAGCGCTCACGTTCCTGGGCATCGAGCGGCAGGCTCTGCATGGTTTCGACAAAGCCGGCCAGCACCGTCAGCGGCGTGCGGATCTCGTGCGACACGTTGGCCACGAAGTCGCGCCGCATCGCGTCGGCCTGCGCCAGCGCGGTGACGTCGTTCGACAGCATCAGCTTGTGGCCGCCGCCATACGGGTGCAGGTGCACCGACAGCTTGACCGGGTGGCCCGGCTTGTCGTCGCGGCCGATCACCTTGACGTCGCGGTCGTAGTCCTTGCTGGCGTAATACGCGGTGAACGCCGGCTCGCGCACCAGGTTGCCGATGTGCTGCATGCGGTCGCGCTGCGGGTCGATGCCGAAATGCCGCGCGGCAATGTCGTTGCACCATTCGATGCGGCCCTCCGGATCGAGCAGGATCACCCCGTTGGGCGAAGCCTGGATGGCGGCCACGAAGTCGCGCAGCCGCTGCACGCTGTCGTCCGCCCGCTGCTGCTCGGCCCGCAGCGCGCGCGTGGCGCGATACGTCGCTTCGCCCCACATCCCCCCCCACCACGGGCCCTGCCGCGGCGTCCGGCCGGGCCAGCCAGTGCAGCACCTTGCGCGCGCGCCAGCTGTCCAGCGCGACCACGCCCACGGCCGCCAGCACCAGTCCGCCCACGGCGCCGGGCCAACCCAGCCACCCGCCGCCCACCAGCGCGAAGGCCAGCAAGGCGATGAAGAGAAACGTGAAGCGCAGCAGCATGAGGGATGGCGCGTGCGTCAGCGGCGATCCATGCCGTGGCGGTTTTTACGCGGGCCAAGCGCAAGCGGGACTGGGCCAGCCCAAGCCACCACGCACGGCGCCGCCTGCATCATCGCGATCCTATGCGCCCTGGATCTGCACCAGCGGTTGCGCCGTCAGGCGGTAGCCGGCGCCGCGCACGGTTTCGATCAGCACGCCCGCCGGGCCCAGCGCCTCGCGCAGGCGCTTGACGTGCACGTCGACCGTGCGCTCTTCGATGAACACATGGTCGCCCCACACCTTGTCGAGCAACTGGCCGCGGCTGTGCACGCGCTCGGCGTTCTTCATGAAGTAGTGCAGCAGCTTGAACTCGGTCGGCCCCATCTTCAGCATCTGGCCGTCGTAGGACACGCGGTGCGTGCCGGCGTCGAGCAGCAGGCCGCCGATGGCGACCGAGCCACCCGCCTGCTCGGGCGCGCGACGCCGCAGCACGGCGCGGATGCGCGCCAGCATTTCCTTGGTCGAAAAGGGCTTGATGATGTAGTCGTCGGCGCCCGCGTCGAGGCCGGCCACGCGGTCGGCCTCGTCGCCGCGCGCGGTCAGCATCAGGATCGGCACGCCCTTGGTGCGCGGGTCCTTGCGCCACTTGCGCGCCAGCGACAGGCCGCTTTCGCCCGGCAGCATCCAGTCCAGCAGGATCACGTCGGGCAGCACGGCGTCGAGTTCGCGCTGCGCCGTCTCGCTGTCCATCGCCCACGTCGGCTGAAAGCCGTTGTGGCGCAGGTTGACGGCGATCAGCTCGGCGATGGGAGCCTCATCCTCGACGATGAGGACACGGGGCATGGTTCTCATCGGTCCAGCGACTCCACGCGTTCCAGGGCGCCATGGCGCACGTCGGCGCCCTTGACGATGTATATGATGAATTCGGCAATGTTCTTGGCGTGGTCACCGATGCGCTCGATGGCCTTGGCCAGCGTCAGCAGGTCAAGTGCGGCCGAGATGGTGCGCGGGTCTTCCATCATGTAGGTGATGAGCTTGCGCACGAAGCCGTCGAACTCGGCGTCGATCTGGTCGTCGTCGCGGATGACGGACACGGCATCCTCGACCGACAGCCGCGCAAACGCATCGAGCGCGCGGCGCAGCTGTTGCGCCGCCAGATCGGCCGCGTGGCGCAGTTCGCCCGTCGGCAGCAGGCGCGCCTTGCCGGAATCGATGATGCGCTTGACCATGCGGGCTATTTTTGCGGCCTCGTCGCCCACGCGTTCCAGGTTGGCGGTGGCCTTGGAGATGGCCAGCAGCAGGCGCAGGTCGATGGCGGTGGGCTGGCGCCGCGCGATGATGGTCGACAGCTCGCGGTCGATCTCCAGCTCCAGCGCGTTGACGCGTCCTTCGTCCTTTTCGACGCGGTCGGCCACTTCGATGCTGAACTCCGACAGCGCGTAGATGGCCTGCCGGATCTGCGCCTCGACCAGGCCACCCAGTTCCAGCACGTTCGACGACACGCGGTTGAGCTCGTTGTCGAACTGGCTGGACAGATGCTTGTCGTACATGGGGCTTGTCTCCTGTATCAGCCGAAGCGGCCGGTGATGTAGTCCTCGGTTTCCTTGCGCTTGGGCTTGAAGAACAGCTCTTCGGTGGCGCCGAATTCGATCAGTTCGCCCAGGTACATGTAGGCCGTGTAGTCGCTCACGCGCGCCGCCTGCTGCATGTTGTGCGTGACGATGGCGATGGTGTAGTCGCGCTTCAGCTCGTGCACCAGCTCTTCCACCTTGCCGGTGGAAATCGGGTCGAGCGCCGAAGTGGGTTCGTCCAGCAGCAGCACCGACGGCTTCACGGCCACGCTGCGCGCGATGCACAGGCGCTGCTGCTGGCCGCCCGACAGCGACAGGCCGTTCTGGCCCAGCTTGTCCTTGACTTCGCTCCACAGCGCGGCCTTGGACAGCGCCCATTCCACGCGCTCGTCCATGTCGGCCTTGCCCAGGTTTTCGTACAGACGCACGCCAAAGGCGATGTTGTCATAGATCGTCATAGGGAACGGCGTCGGCTTCTGAAAGACCATGCCGATGCTGGCGCGCAGCAGGTTCACGTCGACGCTCGGGTCCAGGATGTTCTTGCCGTAGAACAGGATCTCGCCCACGGCGCGCTGGCCGGGGTACAGGCTGTACATGCGGTTGAGCGTGCGCAGCAGCGTCGACTTGCCGCAGCCCGACGGCCCGATGAAGGCGGTGACCTTGCGCTCCGGAATGGTCAGGTTGATCTGCTTCAGACCCTGGAAGCCATTGCCGTAGAAGAAGTCCAGGTTGCGCAGTTCAAGCGCCACGCGCTCCGGGTGCGGAGCTTGGGCGGCGTTGCCACGGATGCCTGCCTGCGGCACGGGGGTTGCGATGTCCATGCTTGTCCTTTGAATGTCGGTGCGCGTGCGCTCAGTGCGCCGCCTTCTTCTCGCGGAAGAACACGCGAGCGATGATGTTGATGACCAGCACGGTGAGCGTGATCAGCAGCGCGCCACCCCAGGCCAGGCGAATCCAGTTGTCGTACGGGCTCATCGCGAACTGGAAGATCACCACCGGCAGGTTGGCCATCGGCTGGCCCATGTTGGTGCTGAAGAACTGGTTGTTGAGCGCCGTGAACAGCAGCGGCGCGGTTTCGCCCGAGACGCGGGCAATCGCCAGCAGCAGGCCGGTGATGACGCCGCTCTTGGCCGCGCGCAGGCTGATCATCAGCGACACCTTCCAGCGCGGCGCACCCAGCGCCGCCGCGGCTTCGCGCAGGCTGCCGGGCACCAGGCGCAGCATGTTTTCGGTGGTGCGCACGACCACCGGAATGGCGATCAGCGAAAGCGCCAGCGAACCGGCCAGGCCCGAGAAGTGCCCCATCGGCGCCACCACGATGGCGTAGACGAACAGGCCCAGCACGATGGACGGCGCCGACAGCATGATGTCGGTGACGAAGCGCGTCAGCTCGGCGGTCTTGCTCTCGTCGCCATATTCGGCCAGGTAAATGCCGGCCAGGATGCCGATGGGCGTGGACACCAGCACCGTCAGGCCCAGCATCATCAGGCTGCCCACGATGGCGTTGCGCAGACCACCGCCTTCGGACCCTGGCGCCGGCGTGTCGCGCGTGAACATGTTCAGGTCGACCGCCGCCAGGCCCTTGCTCAGCAGCACGAACAGAATCCACAGCAGCACCACCAGGCCCAGCGCCATGGCGGCCATCGACAGCGCCAGCCCGACGGCGTTGGCGGCGCGGCGCTTCTTGTACAGCGCGCTTTCGGCTTGCAAGATTTCCATGTCAGTTGTCCCTGTTGCTGCGCAGCGCTGCAGCCGCTGAAACGCCGATGGTCGAATGGCTGCGGAGCAAGCCAGGCGTGGGCGCCGTGGCCGGGCTTGTACCGGGCACTGGCGCCGTCCCCCGCCCGAAGAGAGCGGGGGAAGACGCGAAGCGTCTCAGGGGGTGCGTCATTTCAAGTCCCCTTGGCGCGCTCGGCGCGAATGATCATGATCTTGGCCAGCGACAGCACGACGAACGTAATGACGAACAGCAAGAAGCCCAGCGCGAACAGCGTGGTCAGGTGCAGGTCGGCGGCTTCGCCAAACTCGTTGGCCAGCACCGAGGCGATGGACGTACCGGGCGAGAACAGCGAACTCGGCATGCGGTTGGCGTTGCCGATGACGAAGGTGACCGCCATCGTCTCGCCCAGCGCGCGGCCCAGGCCGAGCATGATGCCGCCGATGACGCCCTTCTGCGTGTACGGCAGCACCACCTTGCGCACCACCTCCCACGTGGTGCAGCCCAGGCCGTAAGCCGATTCGCGCAGGATGGGTGGCACGATCTCGAACACGTCGCGCATCACGGCGGCGATGTAGGGCAGGATCATGAAGGCCAGCACGATGCCGGCCGCCAGAATGCCCATGCCGTTGACCGCACCGCCGAACATCCAGCCCACCAGCGGCATGCCGCCCAGCACCTGCTGCATCGGCGTCTGGATGAAGTCGGCAAAAATGGGCGCGAACACGAACAGGCCGAACATGCCGTAGATGATCGACGGCACCGCGGCCAGCAGTTCGATGGCGGTGCCCAGCGGGCGGCGCAACCAGGTCGGGCAGTTCTCGGTCAGGAACAGCGCGATGCCGAAGGCCAGCGGCACGGCAATGATGAGGGCGATGCCGGCGCTCAGCACCGTGCCGACGATGGCGATGGCGGCGCCGAACTGCTCGTTGACGACGTCCCACTCCACCGTCCAGAGAAACTGGAGGCCGAACGCCTTGAAGGTCGGCCAGGCGCTGATGAACAGCGACACCATGATGCCGATCAGCGCCACCAGCACCAGCAGCGAAAACGCCTGCGTGCTGCGATGAAACAGCACGTCCTGCCAACGCTGCCGGCGCGCGATGGCCTCCATGCCAGGTCGTGCGACGCTGGCTGTCTCGTCCCGGGTCGGCTGTCCGTTGTCGATGGTTGTCATGCCCACGCTCATGGAGTCCTCGTCGCCGTCATTATGGGTTTGCGCAAGACGCGACCCAAGCCCGGACCGGGCCGTGGATCGCGCGCATCGGCGCGGGGCTTACTTGGCGATCTGCGACCAGACCTTCGAGCGGATGTCGTTGGTCAGGCTGTCGGGCAGCGCGACGTAGTCCAGGTCGGCGGCCATCTGCTTGCCGTTCTTGAACGCCCAGTCGAAGAACTTCAGCACTTCGCCCGATTGCGCCTTGTCGGCCGGCTGCTTGTACATCAGGATGAACGAGGCAGTGGAAATGGGCCAGCTCTTGTCGCCCTTGGCGTTGACCATGGACACGCCCATGCCCGGCACGCTGAACCAGTCCACCCCCCGCGGCGGCGGCGGCAAACGCGTCGTCGTCCGGCGTGATGTACTTGCCAGCCTGGTTCTGCACCTGCATGTAGCTCAGCTTGTTCTTCTTGGCGTAGGCGTATTCGACGTAGCCGATAGCGCCCTTGATGCGCGCCACGTTGGCGGCCACGCCTTCGTTGCCCTTGCCGCCGACCGAGGTGGCGGCCGGCCACTTGACGGCGTTGCCCTTGCCCACCTTGTCGGCCCAGTCCTTGCTGACGGCGCTCAGGTAGTCGGTCCAGTTGAAGGTGGTGCCCGAGCCGTCGGCGCGGTGCACCACGGTGATGGCCTGATCAGGCAGCGCCTTGCCGGGGTTCAGCGCGGCGAACTTGGGGTCGTTCCACTTGGCGATGGTGCCCATGAACATCTCGGCCAGCACCGGGCCGGTCACACGCAACTCGCCCGGCTTGAAGCCGTCGACGTTCAGCACCGGCACGGTGCCGCCGATGATGGCCGGAAACTGCACCATGCCGTCCTTGTCCAGCTCCTCGCCCTTCAGGGGCGAATCGGTGGCGCCGAAGGCCACCGTCTTGGCGCGGATCTGGCGCACACCACCGGACGAGCCGATGGACTGGTAGTTCAGGCCCGTGCCGGTGGCGGCCTTGTAGCCTTCGGCCCATTTGGCGTAGATCGGGTACGGGAAGCTGGCGCCGGCGCCGGTGATGTCGGCGGCGTAGGCGGTGGTGGCGACGAAAGCGCCCACGGCGGTGGCGGCCAGGGCCTTGAGGAAAGTACGCTTCATGATGGAATGCCTTCGGGAAGAGTTGACTCGGATGGCTCACTGTATTTCCCGAATGTGACGGTTGTGTGACGTCACGCGATGGTCATGTGCGGCAGCGCAGGGTTGGCGGGCCCGCGATGCGCCACAATCGGCAGCGCCCGTTTTACCCGTCCGCCTTGCGGCCTTCCCCACCTCACCTATGCAATCCGGCACCCGCCTTGCCGCTGTGGACCTCGGTTCCAACAGCTTTCGCCTGGAAATCGCCCGCCTTGAGCTGGGCCAGCTTCAGCGCACCGAATACCACAAGGAAACCGTGCGCCAGGGCGCCGGGCTGGACGCCGACCGCCGTCTGTCGCAGGACGCCATGCAGCGCGGCTGGAACTGCCTGGCGCGCTTTGCCGAGCGCCTGGCGGGTTTCGAGCCCAGCCAGGTGCGCGTGGTGGCGACGCAGACGCTGCGCGAAGCGCGCAACCGCGACGAATTCGTCTCGGTGGCCGAGCAGACGCTGGGCTTTCCCATCGACGTCATCTCGGGGCGCGAAGAAGCGCGCCTCATCTACCAGGGCGTGGTGCACCTGCTGCCGCAGTCGGACGAGCGCCGGCTGGTGCTGGACATCGGCGGCCGCTCGACCGAGTTGATCATCGGCCAGGGCTACCGGCCGCAGACCATGGAGTCGTACCGCGTGGGCAGCGTGGCCTGGTCGATGCGCTACTTCGCCGACGGCGTGATGACGGCCAAGAACTTCGAGCGCGCCGAGATCGCCGCCAAGGCGGTGCTCGACGACGCCATCTCGACCCACGGGCGCCGCCACTGGGACGTGGCCTACGGCTGCTCGGGCACGGTGGGTGCCATTGCCGACACGCTGCTGCTGGCCGGGCGCGTGCCGGCGCGCTACCTGATCACGCGCGACGGGCTGGACTGGATGCGCGACAAGCTGGTCAAGGCGCACAAGTTCGACGCCATCAAGCTCGAAGGCATCAAGGACGAGCGCAAGGCCGTCATCGCCGGCGGCCTGGCGGTGCTGCGCGCGCTGTTCGACCTGCTGGAGATCGAGCAGATGCAATACGCCTACGGCGCGCTGCGGCACGGGGCGCTGTACGACATGCTGGACCGCCAGCACGAGACGACCGACGTGCGCGCCGCCGCGGTCACCGCGCTGGCCGCCAAGTTCAGCGCCGACGCGGCGCAGGGCGCGCGCGTGTCGGCTACGGCGCTGCACCTGTTCAGCCAGCTGGCGCCCCATCTGAAGAAAAAGCAGCGCCAGGAAGCGGCGCGCCAGATCGACTGGGCGGCGCGGCTGCACGAGATCGGATCGCGCATCTCGCACGCCGACCCGCACAAGCACGGCGCCTACATCCTCGATCACGCCGACGTGTCGGGCTTCGCCATGCACGAGTTGCACACGCTGAGCCAGCTGGTGCTGGGCCATCGCGGCAAGCTTCGCAAGCTGGAGTCGCGCTTCGGCGACGCGATGTTCATGCACCAGTTACTGGCGCTGCGCCTGGCCGTGATCCTGTGCCATGCGCGGCAGGATCCCGACCACGACGGCATCACCCTGGCGCCGGGCCCGGACCCGGCGCACGGCTTCTCGCTGGCGATGCGCAAGGGCTGGGCCTCGGCCTGGCCGCAATCGGCCCACCTGCTGCGCGAGGAAGCGCTGGCCTGGCAAAAGACACCGTGGGGGCTGCACCTGCGCTGAACAGGAACGCACGGCCAAAACCGCGCCCAGCGCTGATTCAAAGCGCGCCGGTAGCTATCAATTTTGTAGTTTCATTCAGCGACCAGTGGGCGCCAGATACAGCTGGCGCAGGCGTGCCCGCTGCGCTTGACGAACGCCCAGCGGCCCGGCCAGATAGGCCTCGAAGCCGCCAAAGTCCTGGTCGACCGCGTGCAGCGCCGCGTCGAGGAAGTCCGCCTGCACGCGCCACAGCACGTCGAGCACCTCGCGCGGAACGCGGGCTTCGGGCAGCGCCGGCATGCGGTAATGCTGGTTGGTCAGCAGATAGTCCTGCATCACCACGTCACGCGGCACGCCCAGCGCCATCAGCACCAGTGCGGCCGCAAAGCCGGTGCGGTCCTTGCCCGCCGTGCAGTGGAACACCAGCGGCGCATCGTCGTCGACCAGGTGCTCGAACAGGCTGGCGAAGGCCGCCGCGTTGTCGTGCACGAAGGCGCGATAGGTCTGCTGCATCAGGCCCACGGCCTGCGGCGCCGTCACCGACGCACCGGCGTCCAGCAGGTCCTTCATGCGCTGCACCACGGTCGGCTCGATCGGCAGCGGGTGCTGCGTCACGCCGGGCAGGTCGTACGGCACGGCCGCGCGCTCGGTCGCGCCGCGAAAGTCGAAACTGCGGGCGACGCCCAGTTGCCGAAACAACGCCGCATCGTCCGCCGTCAGTGCCGCCAGGTGGTCGGAGCGGAACAGGCGGCGCCAGCGCACGGTCTGCCCCTCCGCGCCGGCATAGCCGCCCAGGTCGCGGAAGTTGCTGGCGCCGGTCAGGCGCAGGGAACGATCGGGGTGCTGAAGGATGGGGTCTTGAAAAGCGGCCATGCGCAATTGTCGCCCGCGGGCAGGGGCAAGTGCAGGCCGTCAACCGCCCGGGGCACGTGTGCACGATGCGGGGACGTAGGCCCGCCAGTGCACGGTGAAGGGCCGGCCGGCTGGCTCGCGCGGCCAGGGCACGGTCCAAGTGCCGTCGTGGGCGCGCATGTCGGCTTCCTGTGCCACGCTGTCCAGCGGCGCGGGCGCCGATTCGGGGGGCTTCGTCCTGCCACACCCACAGCGCGCCGCGCTCGCGCAGGCCTTGCGGCGTGATCCAGGGCGAATGCTGCGGGTCGCCTTCGATCAGCACCGAAGGCTGCCGCGGCGACAGCGCCACCGCCAGCGCGCCGGCCAGGTGGTATTCGCCCGCCACCGCGCCCAGGCGGCAGGTCGACATCGCGTCCCAACTGGCCTGTGCCTGCGCCGCCAGCGCGGCCGACGGCCAGTCGGTGCGCACCGGGCGCTGCCGCCACTGCGCAACAAAGGCCAGGTACGACCACGACAGCAGCGAGATCAGCACCAGCCACACGGCCAGCGCCCGCCACAGGCGCGGGCGCACGCGCTGCAGCCAGGGCGCCGGCAGCCAGGCCGCCACCAGCAGGCCGCTGAAGGTCCACATCGGCACACCCCACATGTCGCGCATCTTGACCAGCCCGGCCAGCCCCAGCAACGCGGCCAGCGCGCCGGGCGCCAGGGCCAGCACCAGCAGGTAGCCCGGCCAGTCGGTGTGCAGGCGCGACGGCCGCGCCGCAGCCGATGCCGCGTCCGTGCGTGGCACCGCACGCCACACCGGCAGCACGGCCCACAGCACGATCAGCAGCAGCGGCAGGTGGTTGATGAGCTGCATGGCGATGAAGCCCAGCGCATGCGCGCGCGGGTCGCCGTCGCCCGCGCCGGCGCGCTGGCTGGCGTAGGCAAAGGGCAGGCCTTCATACGCCCACAGCCAGTGCAGGTGCGGCGCCAGCACCCCCAGCGCCAGCAGCACCGCCAGCCACGGGCCGGCCGACCGCAGCACGCGGCGCTGCGGCGTAAACAGCACGTAGGCGCCCAGGCAGGCCAGCAGAATGGCGCCCGAATACTTGGTCAACAGGCACACGCCGGCCAGCGCACCCAGCCACAGCCAGTGGCGCAGCCGGCCGTCCTGCAGCGCCGCCAGGCAGGCCCAGCCGAGGCCGGCCCACAGCGGCAGTTGCGCCACGTTGTGGTTGAACTCCAGCGCCGGGCGGGTCAGGAAGATGGTGCCCATGGCGAGCGCCGCCCCCAGCGCCGCGCGCTCGCGCGACATCAGGCGGCAGCCCGTCAGCCACACCAGCCACAGCGTGGCCGCGATGCAGACCTGGCTCAGCAGGTACGGCCCGGCGCGGCCGAACACGCGATAGAACGCATACAGCACCCACGGCGCCAGCGGCGGGTGCTTGTAGTAGCCCCATTGCCATTCGTGGCCCCAGGTCAGGCTTTCGACCACGTCCAGCGGAAAGCCCGGCGCCACCAGCGGCGGCACCAGCGACCACGCCAGCCCATACACCGCGGCCAGGGCCAGCACGGCGCGCGGCAGGTGCGCACGGGCGTCGGTGGTCAAAGACAAGTGATAAGGGTTTAGTACAAAAGCGCGCGATTGTAGGACGGCGCACCTTTCGCCCGCTGTCCCGGGGCCTTACGCCGTCGTCCTACAGCGCGCCGCGCAGGCGCTGCCGACAATCCGCTGCGCATGCCCAACCGCCCCGTCCCCGCCGCGCCGCCCGGCCCCGGTCCCTTGCCTGTGGACGGGCCGGCGTCGGCGCAGCCTGCGGCGGAGGCCGCGCGGCAGCCGCTGGCAACGTGGCTGGTCAGTGCCGCCATCATCGTCGCGGCGCTGTACTTCGGGCGCGACGTGCTCATGCCGCTGGCGCTGGCGATTCTGGTGGGCTTTGTGCTTGACCCGATGGTGTCGTGGCTCAAGCGGCGCGGCATTCCGCGTGCCGTGGCCGTGTTCATGGTCATGCTGGCCACGCTGGCGCTGCTGGCCGCCACGGGCTTTTTCATCTTCGCCCAGTTGCGCCAGATCGGCAACGACCTGCCCGTCTACGAGACCAACATCACCCGCAAGCTGCGCAGCTTCGGCGACCAGTTGCGCCAGCCGGGCATCCTGGACCGCTATTCGCGCGTGGTGACGCGCGTCGAACGCGAGATCGAAGAAAGCCAGCGCAAGGAAGAGCCCCCCCAAGTTCAAGGCTGGCCAGCCGACCCAGGTCGAAGTGGTGGGCCAGAGCGTCAAGCCCTGGCAGCGCCTGGTGACATGGGCCGAGACCTTCGCCACCCCATTGGCGACGGCCGGCGTGGTGCTGTTGCTGGTGGTGCTGATTCTGCTGGACAAGGGCGCGCTGCGCGACAAGGTGTTGCGCCTGCTGGGCAGCAACCTGTACCGCACCACCGACGCCCTGGGCGACGCCGCGCAGCGCGTCAGCAAGTACCTGACCATGCAACTGGTCGTCAACGCGACCTACGGCATCCCGATGGCGCTGGGCCTGCTGCTGATCGGCGTGCCGGGCGCACTGGTGTGGGGCCTGCTGGCGGCGGTGCTGCGCTTCGTGCCGTACCTGGGGCCGATGATCGGTGCGATCTTTCCAGTCACCATGGCGTTTGCCGTCGACCCCGGGTGGGACATGGTGCTGTGGACGGTGGCGCTCATCGCCACGCTGGAGCTGATCAGCAACAACCTGATTGAGCCCTGGCTTTACGGATCCAGCACCGGCATGTCGACGCTGTCGCTGATCCTGGCGGCGATGTTCTGGACCGCGCTCTGGGGGCCGATCGGGCTGATGCTGTCGACCCCCATCACGGTGGTGTTGTTGGTGCTGGGGCACCACCTGCCCCAGTTGCGCGTGCTGGAAGTGCTGCTGGGCAGCCAGGGCGTGCTGGACGAATCCACCCGCCTGCACCAGCGCCTGCTGGCGGGCGACGTGGAATCGGCCGCCGAACTGGCCGTGCACCATGCCGACGAGGTATCGCCCGAGGCCTTCTACGACGAAGTGGCGCTGGGCGCGCTGCGCCTGGCATCCAGCGGCTACGACACGATGGCCACGGCCGAGCATCGCCACCGCGTCATCTCGGGCATGGAACGCGTGCTGGAAGAGCTGCGCGAACAATACCCGCCGCCTGCCAACCAGCCGACGCAGGTGGCCTGCATCGGCGGGCGCTGGGCGGTCGATTCGCTGGCGGCCGACATGGCGGCACATGTGCTCTCGCTGCACGACATCGGCGCGCGCGTGGTGCAGGTGGGCATCACCTCGCCCGACTACTTTGCGCGGCTGGATTTGAAGGGCGTCGAAATGGTCTGCCTATGCTACTTCTCGCCCGACCCGACCACGCTGGCCAAGTACTTCGTGCGCCGGCTCAAGCGCCACTGGCCGAACGTGCAGGTCATTCTGGCGGCGTGGAATTTCCAGACAGAAGACGCCGAGGGCGACCCGGTGCAGACCATCGGCGCCGACGCGCTGGTGACGTCGCTGGGCGAACTGGTGGCGCAGTCGAAATCGCGCCTGACCCGCGCCGACGGCATGCCGTATCTGCCCGCCCCGCTACCAGAAAAGGAGCGTGCGCGGCTGGCGGCGCTGCACGCCAGCGGCGTGCTGGACGCCGCGCTGCGCGGCCGCTTCGACGCCATTGCCAAGCGCGCCGCCGACGCCTTCGACACACCCTTCGCGCTGGTCTCGCTGATCAGCGACGACTGGCAGATCACCCACGGCGACGCCAGCGCCGCCGGCCGCCCCGCTGTCGGCGAGCCCGAACGCGGCGTGCCGCGCCCGCTCTCGATGTGCGGCCACGTGGCGGCCGGCGGCGAGACGCTGGTCGTGCCCGACGTGCTGCGCGACCCGCGCTTCGCCGCCAACCCGGTGCTGAAGGAGCGCGGCATCCGCTTCTACGCCGGCGCGCCGCTGCAGGGCGACGACGGCCTGGTACTGGGCACCCTGTGCCTGCTGGACACCGAGCCGCGCACCCTGACGCCGCGCGACGTGCTGTTGCTCGAAAACATGGCCACCGAAGTCATGAGCGCCGTCGAAAAGCGCGTGGCGCAGCAAGGCGATGACAAGGCGCCCGCGGGCACCGCCGCATTGCCGGCCGGCGCCTGAGGCGCGGCGCGACGAGCGCCCTTTCATCGTCCCAACAAGCGCCTTCCGTGCCCCTGGCGCTTGTCCATGGCGCGCTGAGTGCTATCTTTTTAGCAGCTTCACGTCACTTCGACACCGCGGGCTCCGTCGGCAGATCGACCCGTATCGCCAGCCCCGGCGAGGCGTTGCGCACGCTCATCGCGCCTCCGTGCGCCTGCGCCACCAGCCGCACCAGGTACAGCCCCAGGCCGACGCCGCCGGTGCCGCGCTGGCGCGCGCTGTCGGTGCGATAGAACGGCTCCGACAGGTGCGCCAGTTGCTCGGGCAGCACGCCGGGGCCATGGTCGCGCACCTCGATGGCGACGCCGCCGCCGGGCATCGGACCCAGGTGAAGCGCAGGCGGCGCCGCATCGCCCGGGCTGTGGCGCAGGGCGTTGTCGAGCAGGTTGCGCAGCAGCAGGCGCACACGGCCCGCGTCCAGCCGCAGCGCGGGCGGCAGGCCGGCGTCCACGTGCAGGGCCACCGCCGGTGCGGCAGGGTGCGCGGCGGCCACGGACGCCAGCAGCTCGCGCGCCAGCGCCGCCACATCGGTCGGCTCGCGCTGCAAGGCGGCGTGCGGGCTGGCCAGGCGCTCGCTCTCCAGCAGGTCGGCGATCAGTTCACGCATCAGGGCCAGGTCGCGCAGCAGCGCGGCGCGGGTCGGCTCGGTGGCGGCGTCGTCGGGCAGCAGTTCGGCGTTCAGGCGCGCGCGGGTCAGCGGGCTGCGCAGTTCGTGGCTGATGGCCAGCAGCAGGCCGCGCTTGGCGTCCAGCATCTGGCGGATGTCGGCGGCCATCTGGTTCACGCTGCGCGCCAGCTCGCTCAGCTCGTCGGGGTGGCGCGCGTGCGGCACGTCGATGGGCGGCTCGAACTGGCCGGCGCCGAAGCGGCGCACCCCGGCACCGATGTCGTGGATCGGCCGCAGCATGCGGTGCACGGCCGCGTAGGCCAGCGCCGTCAACGCCAGCAGCGCCGCCAGCGTGATCCACACCGTGCGGCGCGGCTCGTCGTGTTCGGCACGCGCGCGCAATGACAGCGTGATGCGGTGGCCGTCGGCGGTCTGGCGCACCACCGCGCGGCGCTCGGCGCCCTCGCCCTCGCCCTGCGCCCACGGCGGCCGGTGGCGTGGTGCCGGGCCCGACGCCCAATTGACCTGCGGGCCTTCGATGCGAATCACCACCGGCAGCTGCTCGGCCAGGGCGCGTGCGCGGTCGATGCGCGGGGGCGAGCCGATGTCGGCCACCAGCCGGTCGGCGTAGTCGCCCACCAGCGGATCGACCGCCGCGCGCCAGCCCACCGAGAACGCGCGGCCGATGCCGCCCAGAAACGCCGCGCTCATCGCCAGCGCCAGCAGCACGAACAGCAGCACCAGCCGCACGCGCAGCGAATGGCGCGCGCGCCGCCACCAGCCGGGCCTGCCGCCGGCGCTCATGGCGCGCGCCGCGCCAGCGCCAGCGTGTAACCGGCGTTTCGCAGGGTCTTGATGGCGTCCAGCGGCTCCAGCTTCTTGCGCAGGCGGCTGACCACGATGTCCACCGCGCGGGTGTACAGGTCGGCGTCGTGCCCGCGCAGCGCCGACAGGATGTCGTCGCGGCTGAACACGCTGCCGGGCGAGCGCGCCAGCAGGTGCAGCAGGTCGAACTCTGTGCTGGTCAATTCCACCGGCTGGCCCAGCCGGCGCACGGTGCGTGTGGCGGCGTCGACGCTGAGGCCGTCAAAGTGCAGCGCATGGGCCGCTGGCGGCACGGCGACGCGGCGGCGCAGGATGGTCTGCACGCGCGCCACCAGCTCGCGCGGCTCGAACGGCTTGGGCAGGTAATCGTCGGCACCCAGCTCCAGCCCCACCACGCGGTCGGTCAGCTCGCCGCGCGCGGTCAGCATCAGGATCGGGATGTCGCTGCCCTGGCGGATGGTGCGGCACAGCTGAAAGCCATCCATCTCGGGCAGCATGACGTCGAGGATGACGGCGTCGAAGCCGCCTTCTGACAGCCGCGCCAGTCCGGCACTGGGCGCCAGCGCGTGTTCCAACGCCAGATCGAAGCGCGCGAAATAGGCGGCCAGCGGACCGCCCAGTTCGGCGTCGTCATCGATCAGCAGGATGCGGGGCATGGGGGGTGGATTGTGGCGCGGCCGCCCAGCCGACCCAGATGCGTGTCGCCAAAGCCGCTGGGGTATTTGAGGCCAAAGCCCAGGGCGCGGTCAAAGCCGATGTGCGCCCACCAGATTAGCGCCGCTTTCAAGGCCATCGTTTCAGCGCCGAGCAGACCCGCGCCCGCCAAGGCGAGCGGCACGGCAGCCGTGTGGGCCAGGTTGTACGCCATGGCCCCGGCGCGCGGGCCGGCCACATAGGCCAGCAACGCGACGTCGGGCAGCAGCAGCCACGCGGCGAACTCGCCCCAGCCGCCGCCCGCTTTAGCGTAAGCCAGCGTGGCGACCGTGGCGACCAGCGCGCCTTCCAACCGCAGCCATCGACGCGGCGCGTCGATCACGGCGCCATGGGCTGGGGGTGCGTGCGCGTCCATGCGAACTCCTCCGACCCGCGCGTTCACGTCACCCGCGCGGCCCGCCGTGGCCCCAGCGCCCGCGCCGCTGCATGAATTCGCGCACCTTCTGCTGCTGCGTGGGGTTCAGGCTGTCGTAGAAGTCGCCCAGCGCGGCGATCACTTCGGGGCTGCCGGCGCGCACGGCGTCGGTCTTCTGCTGCACCAGGGCCTGCGCCTTCGCGCGGTCGAAGGTCGTGCCGGACACCAGCGCCTGCACGTCGGCGCGCGGATCGGCGCCGCCGCGCACGGCCAGGCGCTGCGTGTGCAGCTTTTCGCCCAGCGTGGCAAGCTTGGCTTTTTGCGCGGCGTCCAGGTCCAGCTTGCCGGCGATGCGGTCGACCATCTTGCCGCGCCAT
Source organism: Ottowia sp. SB7-C50 (assembly GCF_033110285.1). Lineage (NCBI taxonomy): Bacteria > Pseudomonadati > Pseudomonadota > Betaproteobacteria > Burkholderiales > Comamonadaceae > Ottowia > Ottowia sp. SB7-C50. The sequence continues at coordinate 993,844 of NZ_CP136995.1, read as the reverse complement.
TCGGCCTGCTGCTCGGGCGTGGCGTGGCTGCCCATGCCGTGGTGCATGCGGTGGCCGCAGGCGGCCACGCCGCCCAGCGCGATGACGGCGCCGGTCAGGCCGATGAGGGTGCGTTTGATCCAGGTTTTCATGACGGTGCTCCTTGTCGTGAGCGTGTTGAACATGTCCGTCATGGTGCCGGCCGCAGGGCGCGGCGTCTTCTCGGCGCGGTCTCGGTTTGTTTCGTTATTTTTCAGCCGGGCGTGGCGCCGAAATCTTCGGTGTCGACCTCGCGCCGGGCCTGTTCGGCATAGCGATGGCCGCTGACCGTGCGCTGGTTGATGAGCGCGTCCAGCCGCGCCAGCAGGGCGCTGTCGAGCGCGACGTCGGCGGCGCCGAAGTTCTCGATGGCGTGCGCGAGCGAGCGCGTGCCCGGAATCGGCAGCACGTCGTCGCTCTGGTGCAGCAGCCAGGCGAGCGCCAGCTGCGCGGGCGTGCAGCCGGCTTCGTCGGCCAGTTGACGGTACGACGCCAGCAGCGGCAGGTTGCGCGCGTGATGATCGGGCGCAAAGCGCGGCATGGGGCGTCGGATGTCCTTGTCGGGCAGGGCCTCGACCGCCGCCACATCAGGCAACGCGCCGGCCAGGAAGCCGCGCCCCAGCGGGCTGAAGGCGACAAAGCTCACGCCCAGGTCGCGGCAGGCCTGCAGCACGGCGATTTCGGGATTGCGCGTCCACAGCGAATATTCGGTCTGCAGCGCAGCAATGGGGTGCACCGCGTGCGCCCGGCGCAGCGTGGCCGCGGACACTTCGGACAGGCCGATGGTGCGGATCTTGCCCGCGCGCACCAGGTCGGACAGCGCGCCCACGCTGTCTTCGATGGGCACCTGCTTGTCCCAGCGGTGCAGGTAGTACAGGTCGATCACGTCGGTCTTCAGGCGCCGCAGCGAGCCTTCGCAGGTCGCGCGCAGCGACTCGGGCCGCCCGTCGATCACGCGGCCGGGCTTCACGCTGCCATCGCCTGCCTCCACCGTCATGCCGCATTTGCTGGCCAGGGTGAAGCGGCTGCGCTGCGGACCCAGTACGCGGCCCACCAGCGATTCGCTGACACCGAAGCCGTACAGCGCGGCGGTTTCGAAGTGCGTGCAGCCGGCATCGAGCGCGCCGCGCAGCACGCGCTCGGCCTCGTCGGCCGAAATGGGCGTGCCATAGGCATGGCAGATGTTCATGCAGCCCAGGCCGATGGCGCCGACCTGGAACGGACCCAATGCGCGCTGTTTCATGTTTCAATGGTAAATTGGCCGCTGGCGCTTGCAGGACAAGCGCATTCAGCTATCATTTATGCAGCATTCAGCTGCTGCTCCAGGTCGTGCAGCACCTGGTAGCAGGCCAGCACCTGCGCCACGCTGCTGTTGGGTTCGCGGCCTTCGCGGATGGCGGCAAAGAACTCGCGGTCCTGCAGCTCGATGCCGTTCATCGACACATCGACCTTGCTCACATCGACCACCGTCTCCGGACCCTTGGCGTGCGTCTGCACCAGGTCGTCGTAGCGGGCGATGTAGGTCGCCGTGTCGCCGATGTAGCGAAAGAAGGTGCCCAGCGGGCCGTCGTTGTTGAAGCTGAGGGACAGCGTGCAGATGGCGCCGTTGGCGGCCTGCAGCTGGATGCTCATGTCCATGGCGATGCCCAGGTCCTTGTGGATCGGCCCCTGCACGGCGTTGGCCTTGACGATGGGCGAGCCGCACTGGTAGGCGAACAGGTCCACCGTGTGCGCGGCGTGGTGCCACAGCAGGTGGTCGGTCCACGAGCGCGGCTGGCCCAGCGCGTTCATGTTGGTGCGGCGGAAGAAGTAGGTCTGCACATCCATCTGCTGGATGTTGAACTCGCCCCGCAGGATGCGGTTGTGCACGTACTGGTGGCTGGGGTTGAAGCGGCGGGTGTGGCCGCACATGGCGACCAGGCCGGTCTTCTTCTGCAGGTCGACGACCGCCTGCGCGCCGGCCAGCGAATCGGCCAGCGGAATCTCGACCTGCACGTGCTTGCCGGCCTGCAGGCATTGCATCGTCTGCTCGGCGTGCATCTGCGTGGGCGTGCACAGGATGACGGCGTCCAGGCCCGGCAGCTTCAGGCTGTCGGCCAGGTCGGTGGTGACGTGACCGATGCCGTACTGGTCGGCCACCTCCTGGGTCTTTTCCAGGTCGCGGCTGATCAGCGACACAACTTTGACGCCGTCGATGTTCTTGATGCCGTCCAGGTGCTTGATGCCGAAGGCGCCGGCACCGGCCAGCGCGACGTTGATGGGTTGGGTCATGGTGTTCCTTGTCGAGATGGAAAGGCTGCAATCAACAGCCGGACGCAAAGGACGCAAAAGTGACGCGAAGGACGCGAAAGAAAACCAGAAATTCTTGGCTGCCCCTTTTGCGTCCTTCGCGAATCCTTGGCGTCCTTCGCGTCCGGCATTTCTCTCAAACCTGATTTTCCAGAATCAGGTGCCCCACGGCCGTATTCGACGCCGGCACGTGGAAGAAACGGTGCGCGACCTTGGGCGCCTTGCCGCTGCCGGCCACGTCGCTCATGGCGCCGCGGGCGATCAGCCACATCACCAGCTCGATGCCTTCGCTGCCCGCTTCGCGCACGTAGTCGATGTGCGGCATGGTGGACAGATCCTTCGGGTCGGCGATCAGGCGGTCGAGGAAGCGGTTGTCCCACTCGGCGTTGATGAGGCCGGCGCGCGGCCCTTGCAGTTGGTGGCTCATGCCGCCGGTGCCCCAGATCTGGACGTTGAGCGGCTGGTCGTAACTCTCGATGGCGCGGCGGATGGCCTGGCCCAGCGCGAAGCAGCGCGCACCCGAAGGCACGGGGTACTGCACCACGTTGACGTGGAAGGGGATCACCTGCACCGGCCATTCGGCGGGGCTGCCGAACATCAGGTTCATCGGCACCGTCAGGCCGTGGTCGACCTTCAGGTCGTTGACGATGGTGAGGTCGAAGTCCTGCTGGATCACCGACTGCGCGATGTGCGAAGCCAGCTCGGGGTGCCCCTTGACCGTGGGCACCGGCCGCGGACCGTAGCCTTCGTCAGCGGGCTCGAATTCGGCCGCCGTGCCGATGGCGAAGGTGGGAATGACGCCCAGGTCGAAGCTGGTCGCGTGGTCGTTGTAGACGAGGAAGACCACGTCGGGCCGATTGTCCTTCATCCACTGCTTGCTGAAGTCGTAGCCCTTGAACAGCGGCTGCCAGTAGGGCTCTTCCGTCTTGCCGTGGTCGATGGCGGCACCGATGGCCGGCACGTGCGAACTGTAGACCGACGCGGTGATGCGCGCGCGCCCGTTTGCTTTGTTTTTTGTAGCTGCCTGCGCTTGTTCGACCTGCGCTGCCAGCTCTTTTTGCGCTTTTTCTTCCCAGGCCTTCCAGGCGTCGGACTGCGACGCGGCGCCCTGCGCGTTGCCCGTTTCGCCCACCACGCGGTTGCCCTCGGGGGTGCGGCCGCCGGCCAGCATCATGTCGCGGTACTGCTGCTCGGTCATGCCGGTCATGCTGCCGGCCATCTGCTGAAAACTCAGGCCATCGGTCGCGCCGAGCTTGGCCAGGAAGTAGATGTTGCCGCCGGTGCGCATGGCCCAGTTGAGGTCGCGCGCGCGCACCGCCGCCTTTTGCTCGTCGGTCATCGGCCATTCGGCCAGGTAGGCGTCTTCGTCGGCCTTGAAGCGCGCGCGGTTCTCGGCCTTCATCAGGCTCATGCAGAACTGGTTGAGCCAGTAGCCCTTGCGGCTTTGGTCGGCGTCGAAGATCGTGGTGCCGGGAACGTCGAGGTAGGGTTTGTCGAGTGCCATTTTCTTGAACTCCAGGTGAATGCGTTGGGCTTGCGTCGTGGGGCGTTGCGCATGGCGGTTTCGGTGTTCACGCTGAACGCCGGACGCTCAGCGCGCAACTTGTTCGTCGGGCCAGTAGAGCCGCATCGGGTTGTCCACCAGCAGCTTGCGTTGCAACTCCGCCGTGGGCGCGATGTGCGGAATGAAGTCGACCAGCAGGCCGTCGTCGGGCATGTGGTCTTTCAGGTTGGGGTGCGGCCAGTCGGTGCCCCACAGCACGCGGTCGGGGAAGGTCTCGACAATGCGGCGGGCAAACGGCACCACGTCGCGGTAGGCGGCCTGCTCGCCCTCCAATGCCTTGGGTCCGCTGACCGACAGGCGCTCGGGGCAGCTGACCTTGCTCCAGACGTTGGGGTGTTCGCGCATGAATTTCACGAACAGTTCGAATTCGGGGCCATCCACCGGCTGGCTGACGTCGGGCCGGCCCATGTGGTCAACCACCACCGTGGTGGGCAGTGCGGTGAAGAAGTCCCACAGCTCGGGCAGGTCGACGGCCTCGAAATAGATCACCACGTGCCAGCCCAGTGGCTGGATGCGCTGGGCGATCTCCATCAGCTCGTCGCGCGGCGTGAAGTCGACCAGCCGCTTGACGAAGTTGAAGCGGACGCCGCGCACGCCGGCCGCGTGCAGGCGCTGCAGCTCGGCGTCGGTGATGTCGCGCCTGACGGTGGCCACGCCACGCGCCTTGCCGTTGCTGGCGATGCAGGCATCGACCATGGCCCGGTTGTCGGCGCCGTGGCAGGTGGCTTGCACGATGACGTTGCGGGCAAAGCCCAGGTGGTCGCGCAGCGCAAACAGCTGCGCCTTGGACGCGTCGCACGGCGTGTATTTGCGTTCGGGTGCGTACGGAAATTCAGCCCCGGGGCCGAACACGTGGCAGTGCGCATCGACGCTGCCAGGCGGCAGGTGAAAGCGCGGCTTCGAAGGACCTTCGTACCAGTCGAGCCAGCCTGGGGTTTTCTCGAACGGGCCGGTGGTGGGTTTGCTCATGGCAGCGCCTTTTCTCAATCGGGGTTGATGTTGGCTTCGCGCACCAGCTTGTCGTAGCGCTGGCGCTCGGAACGAATGAGCGCGCCGAACTGTTCGGCCGTGCCCGGCAGCACTTCGCCGCCCACGGCCGTCATGCGGTCGCGCACTTCCCTGGTCTGCATCGCCTTCTGCACCGCCGCATGCAATTGCGCGACCACCGGCTTGGGTGTGGCCGCGGGCGCCACCAGGCCGTACCAGACCGACGCCTCGAAGCCCGGGTAGCCCGATTCGGCAATGGTCGGCACGTCGGGGAACACCGGCGTGCGGTTGGGGCTGAGCGCCGCCAGCACCTTGAGCTTGCCGCTCTTGGCATGCGGCTGCACCTCCAGCGCGTTGACCGCCACCAGCGGCACCTGGCCGCCGATCACGTCGGTCAGCGCCTGCGAACCGCCGCGATACGGCACGTGCTGCAGCGAGATGCCGGCCGCCCGCTCGAAGAATTCCACCGCCATGTGCGGCGTGGAGCCATTGCCCGGCGTGGCATAGGCCAGCGCGCCCGGCTTGGCCTTGGCTTCGGCAATCAGCCTGGCCAGGCTGTCGATCGGCGAGGCGGCGTTGGCGGCAATCACCACCGGCACACGGCCGACCAGCGACACGGGCACCAGGTCACGCTCGGCATCGAAGGGCATGGGCTTGTACAGCGCCATGTTGGCCGCCAGCGCGTTGGCCGCCAGCATCAGCGTATAGCCATCGGGCGGCGCATCGATGACCGACTTGACGGCGATGTTGGTGCCGGCGCCCGGCTTGTTCTCGATGACGAAGGGCTGCCCCAGGCTGGCCGACATGGCCTGCCCGATGGCGCGCGCCACGGTGTCCACCGCGCCGCCGGCTGAATAGCCGACCACGATCTTGACCGGCCTGGCCGGGTACGCCTGTGCCCATGCCGATGCCGGCGCCATCAGCGCCACGCCGGATGTGGCGAGGAAAGTCCTGCGATCCCAATTCATGCTCGTTTCCCTGAGGGTGTGCGCGGCTCAGTCGATGTACTTGAGCCCGGCCTTGGCCAGCGGCTCGCGCATCTTGTAATAGTCCAGACCCAGCGTGCCCGACGCGAACTCGGCGCGCTTGGCGCCTTCGTTGGCTTCGCGCGCGGTGGCCGCTTGCAGGGTCTTGTCGGCGATGGCGCGCGGCACGCAGACCACGCCGTCGTCGTCGGCCACGATCACGTCGCCCGGGTGCACGATCTGGCCGGCGCACACCACGGGGATGTTGACGCTGCCCAGCGTGGCCTTGATGGTGCCCTTGCTGCTGATGGCCTTGCTCCACACCGGGAACTGGATTTCGTCCTGCAGCATGCGCACGTCGCGCACGCCGGCGTCGATGACCAGCGCCCGCGCGCCGCGCGCCTTGAAGCTGGTGGCCAGCAGGTCGCCGAAGTAGCCGTCGGTGCACTCCGAGGTGACGCCTGCCACCACGATGTCGCCGGGACGAATCTGCTCGGCCACCACGTGCATCATCCAGTTGTCACCGGGTTGCAGCAGCACGGTGACCGCCGTGCCGCTGACCGGCGCGCCCGAGTAGATGGGCCGCATGTAGGGCTTGAGCAGGCCGACACGGCCCATGGCTTCGTGCACGGTGGCACTGCCGAATTTCGCCAGCGCATCGGCGGTGGCCGCATCGGTGCGCTGGATGTTGCGGTAAACGACGCCCAGTTCGTACATGGCTTATTTCCCTTTCGCTTTCAGTGCGGCATCCAGGCGCGGAAACACGCGGCGCGCGTTGCCCTCGTAGACCTTGTAGCGCTCTTCGTCCGTCAGGTTGGCGGTGGCCTGCACGTAGCGCTTGGTGTCGTCGTAGTAGTGGCCCGACTCGGGGTCGATGCCGCGCACGGCGCCGATCATCTCGCTGGCGAACAGGATGTTGTCGACCGGGATGACCTTGGTCAGCAGGTCGATGCCGGGCTGGTGGTAGACGCAGGTGTCGAAGAAGATGTTGTTCAGCAAATGGTCTTGAAGCAGCGGCTTTTTCATCTCCTGCGCAAGGCCGCGGAAGCGCCCCCAGTGGTAGGGCACCGCGCCGCCGCCGTGCGGGATGACGAATTTAAGCGTCGGAAAGTCCTTGAACAGGTCGCCCTGCAGGCACTGCATGAAGGCGGTGGTGTCGGCGTTCAGGTAATGCGCGCCGGTGGTGTGAAAGCAGGCGTTGCAACTGGTGCTGACGTGAATCATCGCGGGGATGTCGTACTCGACCATCTTCTCGTAGATGGGGTACCAGTGGCGGTCGGTCAGTGGCGGGCTGGTCCAGTGGCCGCCGCTGGGGTCGGGGTTCAGGTTGATGCCGACGAAGCCGTAGTCCTTGACGCACTTTTCCAGCTCGGGAATGCAGGTGGCCGGATCGACGCCGGGCGACTGCGGCAGCATGGCGGCGCCGATGAAGTGGTCGGGGAACAGCTGGCTGACGCGATAGCACAGCTCGTTGCAGATGGCCGACCAGGTGCTGGACACCTCGAAGTCGCCAATGTGGTGCGCCATGAAGCTGGCGCGCGGGCTGAAGATGGTCAGGTCGCTGCCGCGCTCTTTCATCAGGCGCAGCTGGTTGGTCTCGATCGACTCGCGCAGTTCGTCGTCGGAAATCTTCAGGTCGCTGACCTTGGGCTTGGCGGCAGGATCTTTGATGCCGGCAATCTGCTGGTTGCGCCAGTTTTCCAGCGCCTTGGGCGCGGTGGTGTAGTGGCCGTGGCAATCGATGATCATGGTGGTGGTGTCTCCTCGGAAGGCGATTGAAAACAAACGGGATGCCGTGGGCTGCGGGCGGCTCAGTGACCGGTGACGTCTTCGAAGCTCACCCTGTTCGCCTTGCGCTCGGGATGAACCCACTGCTTGACGAACAAGGCCGCCGCGGCGATCAGCGCCGGCAGCGCCATGGTGAGGAACACGCCTTCGAAGCCCATCTTGCGCCGCGCGAGTTCCGCCACCAGGAAAGACCCGGCGATGCCGCCGAAGCGGCCGAACGCCATCATCCACGATACCCCGGTCGCCCGCCCCTGCGTCGGATAGAAGGCCGCCGCCAGCGAGGGCAAGGACGACTGCGAGGTGTTCATGATGACACCTGCCACAAACACCGCCAGCATGAGCGTCGCGATGCCGCCCGTCGCCTGGCCGATCAGGGCCACGGCCACGGCGGTCAGCGCAAAACCCACGCCGACGATGATGTTGGCGTTGAAGCGGTCCATCAGAAAGCCGAAGAAGATGGCGCCGACGCCACCCAGTGAGAACAGGGCCGCGATGAGCGTGGCCTGCGCCTGCGGCACGCCCGCTTCCTTGAACAGCACCGGCATCCAGTTGACCAGGCCGTAGAAGATGACCAGCCCCATGAAATAGGCCACCCACAGCATCAGCGTGCCGACGAGGTAGCGACCGGACATGACCAGCGCCACCCCGCTTTGCTGCCCCTGGGCTGACGACGGCGCCGACTCGGGCAGCACAAAGCGCTGGGCTTGATCGGCACTGGGGTTGATGCGCCGCAGCACACGGCGCAGGCGGTCGGCCGAATAGCCCCGGCTGACCATGTAGCGCGCCGACTCGGGCAGTGCGAAGACCATGACCAGCGCCAGCAGCAGCGGCACCACACCACCGAGGATGAGCACGCTGCGCCAGCCGAACTGGGGAATCATCCACGCCGCCAGGAAGCCGCCAAACGCCGCCCCCAGCGGAAAGCCGCAGAACATGGTGTTGGTGATGACAGCCCGGCGCGAGTCGGGGCAGTATTCGCTCATCAGCGTCACCGCGTTGGGCATGGCCGCGCCCAGGCCCAGGCCCGTGACGAAACGCCACACCGTCAGCGTCGACAGGTCGCCCGAGAACGCCGACGCCAGGCAGGCGCCGCCCATCACCAGCACGGCCGCCACCAGCACCGCCTTGCGGCCCAGGCGGTCGGCCAGCGGGCCGGCGGCCATCGCGCCGCCGGCAAGGCCGAACAGCGCCGCGCTGAGCACCGGGGCCAGCGCCGGCTTGGCAATGCCCCACTCACCCAGCAGCGAGGGGGCAATGTAGCCAATCGCCGCGGTGTCAAAACCGTCCAGCAGCACGATCAGGAAGCACACGCCGAACACCAGCCACTGGTAGGACGAAAACGGCTGGGTGTTGAGAAAGCGCTGCACATCGAGCGTGCCACTCTCGGGCGGCGTCGACATGGCAACGGGAGGAACGGCGGTGCTCATGAAGTTTGTCTCCGGCCCGCGTGCTCACATCGGCACAGGCTGGGCTCAGTCGATTGTCGGCAGTCCTTTCCATCTTAAACAGACGGAATAACGCACTATCAGCTATAAAATAATTCAATATCTTGGCTTCTGGGTGGCCTCACCGATGGATCTCAAGCAACTCGACTACTTCGTGCGTGTGGCCGAGCTGGGCAGCTTTACCCGCGCCGCCGCCGCGCTGGGCGTGGCCCAGCCCGCACTGAGCCGGCAGGTGCGACTGCTGGAAGTCGAGCTGCGCCAGAACCTGTTGACGCGCAACGGCCGCGGCGCCGTGCCGACCGACGCCGGCCAGTTGTTGCTGGAGCACGCGCGCGGCATCCTGCACCAGATCGAGCGCACGCGCGAAGACCTGGCCCGCATGCGCGGCGGCCTGGCCGGGCGGGTGGCGCTGGGTTTGCCGCCCAGCGTGGCGCGCGCGCTGGCGGTGCCGCTGGTGCACGCCTTCCGGGCCGAACTGCCGGACGCCCGGCTGACCCTGTCGGAAGGGCTGTCGACCCGCATGACCGAGCAAGTGGCCCACGGCGAGCTGGACCTGGCGGTGCTGTACAACGCGCAGCCGGTGGCCGAGCTGGAAATCGCCCCGCTGGCGCGCGAAGAATTGCTGCTGGTGCAACGCGCTGCGGGCGCGCCCGATGAAATTGCTGCGCCCATCACCCTGGCCGAGCTGGCCGACGTGCCCCTGGTCATCCCCAGCCGCCCCAACGCGATCCGCATGCACGTCGAGGCAGAACTGGCGGCCGCGGGGCTCAAGCCCGGCGTGGTGCTGGAAATTGACGGCGTGGCCAGCATCCTCGATCTGGTGGCGGACGGCGCCGGTTGCGCCATCCTGTCGCGCCACGCCGTCGCCAGCGCCCCGCGGCCCGACGTGTTTGCGATGCGCGGCATTGCCGGGCGGCAGGGGCCGCTCACCATCGCGCTGTACACCGCTGCCAGCGCCCTGCGGCCGGCCACCGGCACGCAGCAGCAGGTACTGGCGCTGGTGCGCCGCCTGGCCCGCCAGCGCATGGCGCCGGACGCGGGAACCACGGGCTGAGCGCGCGGTCAAACCGGCCAGCCAGGCTGACCGCCCGCCCCATCACAAGCCCACGCGGCACACCGCCCCGATTGTCAATCGACACCTACAGACGCCCCGCCCAGCCCCGCTTAGACTGGGCTTAAGGCCCCGAACTTTCCGGTTAGCACTCAATCCAAGAGAGTGCTAAAATACCCGACAATGATTGAAGGACATTCAAAGATGAGCGCATCGGTTTCCGCCCCAGCCACTGCCGTGGCGCTGGCCAACCCGTGGGCTGTCGTACCGCCCCTGGGCAATCTGGACGCCTACATCACGGCCGTCAACCGCCTGCCGATGCTGACGCAGGAAGAAGAGCAGCGCTTCGCGCGCGAATTGCGCGACACCGGCAACATCGACGCCGCCGGCAAGCTGGTGCTGTCGCACCTGCGTCTGGTGGTGGCCACGTCGCGCCAGTATCTGGGCTACGGGCTGCCGCATGCCGACCTGATCCAGGAAGGCAACGTGGGCCTGATGAAGGCCGTCAAGCGCTTCGACCCCGACCAGGGCGTGCGCCTGGTCAGCTATGCGCTGCACTGGATCAAGGCCGAGATTCACGAGTACATCCTGAAGAACTGGCGTCTGGTCAAGGTGGCCACCACCAAGGCGCAGCGCAAGCTGTTCTTCAACCTGCGCTCGATGAAGCAGGGCTTCAAGACCGAAGACGCTGCCGAGGACATCACCCACCGCGACGCGCTGACCGCCGCGCAGGTCGACGTGGTGGCGCGCGAGCTGAACGTCAAGCCCGAGGAAGTACGCGAGATGGAAACGCGCCTGTCGGGCGGCGACGTGCTGCTGGACCCCGCGCCCAGCGACGACGGCGAGCAGGCCTTTGGCCCCATTGCCTACCTGTCGGACGACCGCCATGAGCCGACGGCCATGATCGAATCGAGCCAGCGCGACGTGCTGGCCACCGAAGGCATCGCCACCGCGCTGAAAGGCCTGGACGAGCGCAGCCGCCGCATCGTGACCGAGCGCTGGCTGAACGTGAACGACGACGGCTCGGGCGGCATGACGCTGCACGAGCTGGCGGCCGAATACGGCGTTAGCGCCGAGCGCATCCGCCAGATCGAAGTCGCCGCCATGAAAAAGATGAAGGCGGCGCTGGCCGAATACGCCTGAGCACCGGCCTTACACGCCTGAACCACGGCCCCTTCGCGGGCCGTTTTCTTTGGGGTCAAATCGGTCGCCTGCGCTTGCCCATCAAGCGCATGCAGCTATTTTTTTAATAGTATTCGATAATGCAACGTCATTCTTCTTTCAAGCTGTCCGCCATGCCTTCTGCCCCCGATTTGCGCCGCCGCCTCATCGCGTTGGCCGCCGTTGCCGCCAGCGTCGCCGCGCCCGCCGCCTGGGCGCAGGCCGCCGACACGTGGCCCAGCAAGCCGCTGCGCATCGTGGTCGGCTTTCCGGCCGGCTCGTCGCCCGATCTGACGGCGCGCGCGCTGGCCGAGCCGCTGGAAAAGGCGCTGGGCCAGCCCGTCATCGTCGACAACCGCGTCGGCGCCGGCGGCAACATCGGCGCCGATGCGGTGGCCAAGGCGACCGACGGCCACACCCTGGGGCTGATGATCAACGGCAACATGACCATCGCCCAGCTGCTCAACCCGGCCGTGCGCTACGACCCGCTGAAGGACCTCGCGCCGGTCAGCCTGGTCGGCGTGGCGCCGCTGGTGCTGACGGCCCCGGCCGGCGCGCCCGGCGCCGACGCGCGCGCCTTTCTGGATGCGGCGCGCAGCGCGGGCGACAAGTGGAGCTACGGCTCACCCGGCGTGGGCACCGTCGGCCACATCGGCATGGAACTGCTGAAGAGCCGCGCCGGCATCGCCCCGCTGCACGTGCCCTACCCCGGCTACCCGCAGGTCTTCAACGCCATGGTGGCGGGTGATTTGCAACTGTCGATGCTGCCGCCCGCGCTGGCCAACGCGCAGATCAAGGCCGGCAAGCTGCGCGGCATTGGCGTCACGTCCAGCGGGCGCAGCACCCTGGCGCCCGACCTGCCCAGCCTGGGCGAAGCAGGTGTGAAGAACTTCAACCTGGAGATCTGGAACGCCGTCGCCGCGCCGGCCAGCCTGCCCCAGGCCCACGTCGACAAGCTCGCCGCCGCCGTCGGCGCCATCGTGCGCACGCCCGAGATGCGCCAGCGCCTGTTCCAGCAGGGCTGGCAGGCGGTCGGCTCGTCGCCGCAAGGCCTGGCCAACCGCATTCAGGCCGACACGCAGGTGCTGGGCGGGATCATCCGGGCGCAGAAGATTTCGGCGCAGTGAGCGCCGTCGCTTGCTATCTATTTAGAAGCTATCTGCGCTTGTCTGGCAAGCGCTGGAGGCCCATTTGAACGGACGTGCGGGCGCGCAGCGCCCGCCCGCCATCAAACGCCCTTGAGCAGCAACCTGACGTCGTCCGCCATCGCCTCGGCCCCGCTGCCGTAGCGACTGTACAGGCGCAGGCGGCCCTGCGGGTCGTAGACAAAGCTGGCGGCGGTGTGGTCCATGGTGTAGCTGGTGGGGGTCTTGCCGTCGACCTTTTTGTAGTACACCTTGAAGTCCTTGGCCAGCTGCGCCAGCGCGTCGGGCGAGGCGGCGTACAGGCCCAGAAAGCCGGGGTCGAAGCTGGCCATGTAGGCCTTCAGCACCTCGGGCGTGTCGCGCTCGGGGTCGACGCTGACGAACAGCACCTGCAACTTGTCGCCGTCGGCGCCCAGCAGTTGCTTGACCTGCACCATCTCGCTCATGGTGGTGGGGCAGACGTCGGGGCATTGCGTGTAGCCGAAGAAGACCACCACCACCTTGCCCTTGAAGTCGGCCAGGCTGCGCGGCCGGCCATCGAAGTCGGTCAGCTGAAAGCCCTGCGCGTAGTCGGCGCCGGTGATGTCGATGCCACGAAACTGCGGCTTGTCGGGCTGGCATGCACTTAAAAGGGCTCCAGCGCTTGCCAGACCAGCGGCGGCAGCTATGGTTTTAAGAGTATTTCGGCGATCTGGGTTCATCAGGTTCGAAGGGCCGCACAGCAGGCCATATCAGCCAAGGCCGTGGAACGGGCTTGGCCCGGCCGCTGGCGTTGTCCCCTTGGGGGAAGGCGCGAAGCGGCCTAGGGGGGGTCATATCAAATAATGATCGACCAGCAGCGCCGCAAACAGCAGCGACAGGTGGATCAGTGAAAAACGGAAGGTCTTGCGCGCCTGCTGGTCTGAATAGTGCCGCCACAGCTTGAAGGCGTGCCAGATGAAACCTGCGTTGAGCACCACGGCCGCCACCAGGTACAGCCAGCCGCTCAGCCGGTAGATGAAGGGCAGCAGGCAGGCCGCCAGCAGGATGAAGGTGTAGAGCAGGATCTGCAGGCGCGTGAACTCATTGCCGTGCGTCACCGGCAACATGGGCAGGCCGCTCTTGCGGTAGTCCTCGACGCGGTACAGCGCCAGCGCCCAGAAGTGCGGCGGCGTCCACAGGAAGATGATGAGGAACAGGATCAGCGGCTCGGGCCCGACCATGTCGGTCATGGCGGTCCAGCCCAGCACCGGCGGCATGGCGCCGCTGGCGCCGCCGATGACGATGTTCTGCGGCGTCAGCGGCTTGAGGATGACGGTGTAGATGACCGCATAGCCGACGAAGGTGGCAAACGTCAGCCACATGGTGAGCGGGTTGACCCACATGTACAGAATGGCCGAGCCGATGGCGCACAGCACCACCGAGAACGCCAGCGCCTGCCGGTCGCTCAGCTCGCCGCGCGCGGTGGGGCGCCACGCGGTGCGCTTCATCTTGGCGTCGATGGTTTTTTCGATCAGGCAGTTGAAGGCCGCCGCCGCGCCGGCCACCAGCCAGATGCCGGCGCACGCAATGGCCATGCGCGCCAGCGCCGCGCCATTGGGCAGGCCGGGCACGGCCAGCACCATGCCGATGAGGGCGCAGAACACGATCAGCTGCACCACGCGCGGCTTGGTCAGCACGTAGTACTGGCGCCAGACGGGCATCACAGGCAAGGCGGTGGCGGGCGCGCTGGTACTCATGCTTTCAGACCCCCAGCGCTTGCCGGTAGTGCGTTGGCAGCTATGGTTTTTGCGTTTTCCTCGGCCGCCGCCCGACTGGCGCACAGCGCCCAGGACAGCACGGTCATCAGGGCGGCCGCGCCGCCGGTGTGCAGCACGGCGGCCAGCAGCGGCCAGTCGAGCACCACGTTGGACAGGCCGGTGACGAGTTGCAGCGCTGCCAGTGCGACCAACCAGCGCCGCTGCGGCGCCAGCCGGTCGGCCCGCTGCAACTGCCACGCCAGCACGCCCAGCGCCACGAACACGGCGTACGCGGCCAGGCGGTGCGTGTAGTGAATGGCGGTGAGCGCATGAAATTCCAGCTGCGAGCCGTCGGCCGACCGGCCCAGCGGGCGCCACAGCTCGAAGCCCTGCGCAAAATCCATCTCGGGCCACCAGCTGCCCTGGCACGTGGGGAAGGTGTTGCACACCAGCACGGCGTAGTTGGTGCTGACCCAGCCGCCCAGCGCGATCTGCATGGCGACCATCGCCGTGGTCACCCACAGCAGCCCGCGCAGGCCGGCGCCCAGCGACTCCTGCGCTGCGCCGGCCGATTGGCGGTAGCTTTCGGCCTGCACCGCCAGCAGCACCAGCAGCCCCACGCCGCCCAGCAGGTGCAGCGTGACGATGGCGGGAAACAGTTTCATGGTCACCGTCAGCGCGCCAAACGCGCCCTGGGCACACACCCACAGCAGCGTGACGCTGGGCCACGCCGGGTGCACGATGAAGCCGCGCGGGCCGCTGCCGGCGCGCTGGCGCCGCCACAGCACCCACGTGGCCACGGCCAGCACGACGATCAGCACGCCGACGCCAGTGGCCAGGTAGCGGTGAATCATCTCGACCCAGGCCTTGCCGTGCGTCACCGGGCCGGTCGGCATGGCGGCCTGCGCGGCGGCGATGTGGTCGCGCGCGCCGACCGGGCTGGCCTTGCCGTAGCAACCCGGCCAGTCGGGGCAGCCCAGGCCGGAATCGGTGAGCCGCGTGAAGGCGCCGAACAGAACCAGGTCGAAGGTGAGAAACAGCGTGAGCAGCGTCAGCGCCTGCAGGCGGCGCGCGGGGCCGGCGCCAGGGTGGCGCAGCCACAGCCAGGCCAGCGGGCCGGCGGCCACCACCAGGCCCATGCCCATCAGGCGCAGCGCGGGGCTCAGGTCGTACAGCGAGGTCGCGTCCATCGTCGTCTCAGCGGCCCGGCTGGTCCCAGCTGGCCGATGCGCGCAGCAGGCGTTCCAGGTCGCGCTTGGCCTTGGCGGCGGTGGATTTGTCGAGGTTGGCCGGAAAGCGCATCATCCAGTGGCCCATCGGGTCGACCACGTACAGATGCTCGCTCAGCCGGTGCCCGGCGGCGGGCGCCAGCCAGCGCTCCAGCGCCGGCGCCGGCACGCGCGCGACGGTGGCCTGGCTCAGCGCCGGGCGCAGCGCATCGGCAATGCGGGTGTCGTCGCTGACCAGCCAGACCCAGTCGAGGCGGTCTTTTTCGCGGCCCAGGCCTTCGCGCAGCTGCCGCTGCAGGTACAGGTTGTTCTGGCACGCGGCGTCGCAGTCGCCGCCCGCCACGCTGACCAGCAGCCACTGGCCCTTGAGCGAGGTCAGATCGAAAGGCTGGCCGTTGAGGTTGGTCGCCGCGGCGGCAGGAATCTCGCGCTGCGGCTCGATCAGTTCGCCAAAGCTGCGCCGGCTGTCGGGCCGCACGACGTAGTAGAGGAAATACGACGCGATGACAGGCGCCGCACAGACGGCCGCCAGCAGCAGCATCTGCCAGCGACCGGCGCGCGTGCGGCGCGCACCCGCCTCGCCCGATTCGCCCGGCGTGGGCAGGGTGTGCACCGTCAGCCCGAGCGGCTCGTCGCGGTGGACGGCATCAGGCGAGGCGGCGGGAGCGGTAGAAAGGTCTGACAACTTGAAACCACAAAAAAAGCAGGCCGATCAACGTGCACAGCCCGAACCACTGGAAGGCGTAGCCGTAGTGCTTGTCGACGCCGGAGGCGGCCTCGGGCCAGTCGCGCCGCAGCCCTTCGCTGGGCGGCCCGGTCTGCAGCACCATCACGCTGGCCAGCGGCAGGCCGGTTTCGGCGCGAAAGGCTTCCAGGTCGAGATTCTGCCGGATCGGCCCGGCCGAGTCCGTGCCCAGCTGATAGACCCTCGACGGGTGTTCGGCGATGCGGCCGTTGACCTGCACCGGGCCGGCGGGCGTGTCGACCGGCGGCAGCGATTCGCGCTGGCGCTGATGGCGTGGCGCCCAGCCGCGCTGCACCAGCAGCACGGTGTCGCTGCCCGCCAGGCGCAGCGGCGTGACGACGAAGAAACCCGCCTGCCCCTGCATCGGCCGGTTGTCGAGAAACACGGTGCGATCGGGCAGCCATTCGCCACGCAACGTGATGCTGCGGTGCAGGAGGCCGTCCTTCTGCGCCGGTGTCAACGGGCGCGCCAGCGTGGCACCGTCCAGCGCGGGCTGCTGCTGGCGCGCCGTGATGGCGGCCTGCAGTGCCTCCTTCTCGGCCCCGCGCGACAACTGCCAGCGGCCCAGCGAAGACGTGATGGCGACGCCGGCCAGCGTGGCGGCCAGCAGCAGCCAGAAGCGCCACCCGAAGCGGGTGCGCGATGACGGCTCAGCCATGCGCGGTCCTTGCGCACCGGGCGACGAAAACGGTGGGATGCGCGGCGGCGCGGCGAATCGCGGCACGCGGCGGCCGCATAATTCGCGCCATGAAACAAGCGCTGGTCGCACTCGCGTTTTTTGGCATTCTGGGCAGCCTGGCCTCGGCGCTGTTTTTCATGCTCAAGCACGGCAAGCCGGGCGACAAGCCCGACGCACAGCGCGCCACGCACATGATGCGGGCGCTGGCGATGCGGGTGGGTTTGTCGGTGCTGCTGTTCATCTGCATTCTGCTGGCCTGGTGGCTGGGGTGGATCCAGCCGACCGGCATCACCACCGGCTGATCGCGTCAATCGACCCCAAGCCGCCATTCAAGCAAAAAGAGCGCCGCACGGCGCTCTTTTTGCGAGGGCCGGCGGACCGGCTTACATCCAGTACACCAGGATGTACAGGCCCAGCCACACCACGTCGACGAAGTGCCAGTACCACGCGGCGCCTTCGAAGCCGAAGTGGCGCTCGGGCGTGAAGTGGCCCTTCATCAGGCGCAGCGTGATGAACAGCAGCATCAGCATGCCCACCAGCACGTGGAAGCCGTGGAAGCCCGTCAGCATGTAGAAGGTGGACCCGTACACGCCGGAGCTGAGCTTGAGGTTCAGGTCGCTGTAGGCGTGGGCGTATTCGTAGCCCTGCACGAACAGGAAGGTGGCGCCCAGAATCACCGTGATCCACATGAAGGTGATGCAGCGGCTGCGGGCATTGGCCAGCAGGGCGTGGTGGGCGATGGTGAGCGTGACGCCCGAGGTCAGCAGCAGCGCGGTGTTGATGGTGGGCAGCCAGAACGGGCCCATGGTCTGGAAGGGCTCCACGATGCCGGCAGGCGATGCGGTGGCGCCGGCGGCGACGCTCGGCCAGACGGCCTTGAAGTCGGGCCACAGCAGCGCGTTTTCGAGGCTGCCGAGCGCCGGCACCGAGTGCGCGCGCGCCCACCACAGCGCGGTGAAGAACGCGCCGAAGAACATCACCTCGGAGAAGATGAACCAGCTCATGCTCCAGCGATAGGACAGGTCGATCCGGCGGCTGTAAAGGCCGCCCTCGCTTTCGCGGATGGCGTCGCCGAACCACTGGTAGAGCACGAACAGCCACCAGACCAGCCCAAGGAAGAACACGTAGGGCGCCCACGCGGCGCCGTTGACCCACAGCCCCGCGCCGACGATCATCATGAACAGGCCGATGGCGGCCATCACCGGATGGCGCGATTCGGCCGGAACGTAGTAGTACGGCGTGTGGCCGTGTGCGGTGGCTGACATCTTCACTTCACTCCTATGCTCTTGAATTCGTAGCTCTCAACGCTTGTATCACAAGGGCGCTTGCCCTATATTTCTAACGACTACCCCGCCGGCGCGGCGCCGGACACCACCCAGTTGACGATGCCCAGCAGCAACAGTATCAGCAGGACGGCGCCCACCAACCCCGCCACGATGACATGGAAGGGGTTGACCTGCGCCAGGTCGCGCTGGTATTCGCTGCCCTTGCGCACGCCCAGAAAGCCCCAGGCCACCATGCGCAGCGTACGCCAGAACGACCGCTTGGCGGCCGGCGCAGCGGGGTGGTTCGGCTGCTGCGTCATGCGCCTGCCCCCGAACGCACGAAGGCTGCGGCGCTGGCCTCGGGCGGCGCCGGTGTCTTGCCGCCAACTTCGAAGAAGGTGTAGGACAAGGTGATGGTGGTCACGTCCTTGGGAATGCGCGGGTCGATGACGAAAGCCACCGGCCATTCCTTTTTCTCGCCCGGCTCCAGCGTGTACTGGTTGAAGCAGAAGCATTCGAGCTTGTTGAAATGCGGCGTGGCCTGCGGCGGCGCATAGCTGGGAATGGCCTGTGCGGCCATGCGGCGGTCCTGCACGTTCTGAAACTCGTACATCACCGTGGCCAGTTCGCCCGGGTGCACCTGCAGCGTGCGCAGCGCCGGCTTGAAGTGCCAGGGCCCGCGCGCATTGGCGTCAAACTCGACGGTGATCGTCCGCGTCTTGTCGACCTGGCTGTTGCGCAGCACCTGCGCCGCCTTCCCGGCCTTGCCGTTGCCCGGAACCTGCCGCTCGGAAAGCGAAAGAATGTTGATGCCCGTGGCTTCGCAGATCGCGCGATAGAGCGGGATCATGGCGTAGCCGAAGGCAAACATGCCCGCGGCCACCACGGCCAGCTTGCCCAGAATCCGGAGGTTTTCGCTGCGCAACCCCATGGCCACCGGCTTCCCGTCAGCGCCCCAGGACCACCATGCGCACGATGAAGCCGATGAAGAACACCAGCGCCACCGTGCCCAGGATCAGCCCCAGGCGCACGTTGCGCCTGCGTTGCTCGTCGGACATCGCGGTCGACATTTACAGCCTGCTCAGCCCACCACGCGCGTGGCGGTGGCGTCCAGCTTCGGCGGGTTTTCAAAGGTGTGGAAGGGCGCGGGCGACGGCACTTCCCACTCCAGGCCCTCGGCACCTTCCCAGGGGCGCTGCGGCGCCTTCTGGCCCTGGCCGCGCATCATGGGCAGCACGATGGCCAGGAAGAAGTACACCTGTGCAAAGCCGAACAGGAACGCGCCGATCGAGGCCACCATGTTGAAATCGGTGAACTGCATCGGATAGTCGGCATAGCGGCGCGGCATGCCGGCCAGGCCCAGGAAGTGCATCGGGAAGAAGGTCAGGTTGAACGACAGCATCGACCACCAGAAGTGGACCTTGCCGCGCGTTTCGTTGTACATGACGCCGGTCCACTTGGGCGCCCAGTAGTAGAAGCCGGAATACATCGCGAACAGCGACCCGGCCACCAGCACGTAGTGGAAGTGCGCAATAATGTAGTAGGTGTCCTGGATCTGCGTGTCGATCGGTGCGACGGCGGGGATCAGACCCGTGAAGCCGCCGATGGTGAACACGAAGATGAAGCCGACTGCGAACAGCATCGGTGTCTCGAACGTCATCGAACCGCGCCACATGGTGGCCACCCAGTTGAAGATCTTCACGGCCGTGGGCACGGCGATCAGCATGGTCGCGTACATGAAGAACAGCTGTCCCGTGACCGGCATGCCGGTGGTGAACATGTGGTGCGCCCACACGATGAACGACAGGATGGCGATGGCCGCCACGGCATACACCATGGAGGCGTAGCCGAACAGCTTCTTGCGGGCGAAGGCCGGCACCACCTGGCTGACGATGCCGAAGGCCGGCAGGATCATGATGTAGACCTCGGGGTGGCCGAAGAACCAGAAGATGTGCTGGTACATCACCGGGTCGCCGCCGCCGGCGGGGTTGAAGAAGCTGGTGCCGAAGTGGCGGTCGGTCAGCGTCATGGTGATGGCGCCGGCCAGCACGGGCATCACGGCGATCAGCAGGTAGGCGGTGATCAGCCAGGTCCAGCAGAACATGGGCATCTTCATCAGCGTCATGCCGGGCGCGCGCATGTTCAGGATGGTGACGATGATGTTGATCGCACCCATGATGGAGCTGGCGCCCATGATGTGCATCGCGAAGATGCTGGTGTCCATCGACATGCCCATCTGCAGCGTCAGCGGGGCGTACAGCGTCCAGCCGGCAGCGGGCGCGCCACCGGGCATGAAGAACGATCCCACCAGCATGATGCCGGCCGGGATCAGCAGCCAGAAGCTGAAGTTGTTCATGCGCGCGAACGCCATGTCGCTGGCGCCGATCTGCAGCGGGATCATCCAGTTGGCGAAGCCCACGAACGCCGGCATGATCGCGCCGAACACCATGATCAGCCCGTGCATGGTGGTGAGCTGGTTGAACAGCTCGGGGTTGACCACCTGCAGGCCGGGCTGGAACAGCTCGGCGCGGATCAGCAGCGCCAGCACGCCGCCGATCATCAGCATCGTGAACGAGAACAGCAGGTACAGCGTACCGATGTCCTTGTGGTTGGTGGCGAAGACCCAACGCCGCCAGCCGCTGGGGGCGTGGTGGTGGTCATCGTGCCCGTGGTCGTGGTGGCCAGCGTGGGAGGTAGGAAGAACGGCGCTCATGGAGGACTCTCCGGGAAAACTCTGAAATTCGGTCTGGCGGTGGCGATCAGCTGGCGGCGGCGATGTCGACGCGGCGGGCTTCACGGTCCGGACCCTGGCCGGCGGTGATGGTCTGGGGCTTGCGTAGGTCGATGCGCTCGGCGGCGATGCCGGCCGCCTGCAGGGCGCCCTGCACGGCCTGCGCGCGCTGTTTGGCCAGTTCGGCGTTCTGGTCGGCGTTGCCGGTCGAGTCGACGAAGCCGGACAGTGCGACCTTGACGTCCGGATGCGCCTTCAGATACTCAGCCGCGGCCTTCAGCGTGGCGTTGGCCTCGGCGTCCAGCGCGGTCTGGCCGCTGGCGAAGAAGACCTGGAACGGCATGCCGGCCGCGGGCGCGGCGGCCGTGGCCGATGCCGCGGGTGCAGGTGCAGCCGCCGGTGCGGGCGCTGCAGCAGCAGGCGCTGCTGCCGAGCCGCCGGCGGGGAACTGGCCCGCGCGCGCGGCCTTGAACTCGGCCGGCTGGATCATCTTGCCGGTCTTGTTCGTCCAGTGGTTCTTGGTGTACGTGGCGACCGCCGCCAGCTCGACGTCGGACAGTTGCTTCCACGCCGGCATGGCGCCGTTGTTGCGGCCTTCCAGCAGCACGTGCATCTGGTCGGCCAGCGGGCCGAGCACGATCGGGCTGCCGTCCAGCGCCTTGATGGCGCCGCCGCCCTTGCCGCTTTCGAGGTGGCAGGCTGCGCAGTTGGCCGCGTAGACCTTCTCACCGCGCGCGACCAGCTCGGGCAGCGTCCAGACCTTGTTGGGGTCGTCGGCCAGCGCGGCCTGGCGCTTTTTCTGCTGCTCGACCCAGGCCGTGTATTCGGCGGCGGGCAGCACCTTCACGTGGATCGGCATGTAGGCGTGTTCCTTGCCGCACAGCTCGGCGCACTGGCCGTAGAAGTCGCCCGTCTGCTCGGCGCGGAACCACGTGTCGCGCACGAAGCCGGGAATGGCGTCCTGCTTGACGCCGAAGGCCGGCACCATCCAGGCGTGGATCACGTCGTTGGCGGTGGTGATGATGCGCACCTTCTTGCCGACCGGCACGACCAGCGGGTTGTCGACGCGCAGCAGGTAGTCGTCACCCGCCGGCTTGCCGGCGTTGGACAGCGCGCGCTGCGACGAATCCAGCGTGGACAGGAAGCCGATGCCGGCGCCTTCGCCGTTCAGGTAGTCGTAACCCCACTTCCACTGGTAGCCGGTGGCCTTGATGGTGAGGTCGGCGTTGGTGGTGTCTTTCTGCGCGACCACCACCTTGGTGGCGGGCAGCGCCATGCCGATGACGATGAGGAAGGGCACGATGGTCCAGGCCACTTCGACCGCCACCGATTCGTGGAAGGTGGCCGCCTTGGCGCCCTGCGACTTGCGGTGCTTCCAGATCGAATAGAACATCACCGAGAACACGACGACGAACACCACCGTGCAGATGATGAGCATCATCCAGTGCAGCCAGTGCTGCGCCTCGGCGATCTTGGTGACCGGCGGCGGCAGGTTGAGCTGGCGCACCGCGGGGCCGCCCGGCAGATCCTTGACCTGGGCATGCGCGCTGCCTACCGCCAGCCATGCCCCGCCCCATGCGGCCATCCGCGCCGGCGTGCCGGCCAGCCTGTTTGCAATGCTCTTCATCGTGCCCACGTCGTTTGCTGCTTCAACCATTGAATTCACTTCCGATCAGCGCAGCGGGCCATGACCCGCGGCCTGCAAGGCCCTGCGCAGCTCCCCGGCCACCACCGGCCGAAATTCCGGCCGCACGTGCCGCCCCACGTCCACCCGCCGACCATGCGCCACGACCTCGATCAGGCCATGCGCGTCGACCGGCGGCGCAACACGGACATGCGCGCAACCGAACTCCATCTTCTCCCGCCTGCCGGCGATCTCCCTCACCACGGTCAAGCGCCCGTCCTGCAGCGAAACCGTTTCGCCGTCGGCGGCGTGCCGCGCGTAGACCAGAAACGCCGCGCCCACCGCCAGCAACTCCAGCCCCGCGAAACCCAGCACCAGCCGGGCACCGATCACCCAGAATCCGATGCCCACCGCCAGCGACACGAAGCACAGCCCCGCATACACCAGACACAGCTGGCGCGGCGTGACGCTGCAGTTGCGACGAAGGTGCCACGCCAGCGCCTGCCCGCTGACGCGAGCCAACCGATAAGGCGAGGGTTCCTGCAAGGCGACTTGTCTCCGCACCACCGCCGGAAAACCAACCCGGCGCAAGTGGCGGCAGTGTACTCCAGTCACCGGGGCACTTTGACAAAACTCAAACAGAGGGCAAGTTCTTATTGCGCTGTCGCAACGACGCTTTCAGGTCGTCCAGCGCGATCGCCGTTTCGCCCTTGACGGCATGGCGTGGCGGTGCCTTCATGGCGTGCCCATAGATGACCTCAAAGGTCAGCGCCAAGGGGGCGTCTGCCCCGCCGGTGCGCAACTGTGCGTCCAGCGCGGCGTCCAGGCGCTCGCGCCAGGCCGGCGTGCGCAGCCCCGCGAAGCGCCCGGGGTGCAGGTTGCGGCCCAGTTCGCGCAGTTCCTGCAGCAGTCGCGCAGGCGACGCAAAGGTCAGCGTAATGTGTTCCATGTCTATCACCGGCTCCGAAAAGCCGGCCGCGACCAGCTGGTCGCCCCAGTCGTGCAGGTCGGTGAAGTCCTGTGCGGGCGGCGGCCAGCCGTGTTGGGCGTACAGCGGGCGCAGTTCCTTCAGCGTGTCCGGCCCCAGCGCCGAAAACATCACGAAGCCATCCACCGCCAGCGCGCGGTGCCAGTCGGCCATCAGCGCTGTCGGGTCGGCGTGCTGGTGAATCAGCATGTTGGCCCACACCATCTGCACCGACGCGGGCGGCGGCTGCGCCACGTCGGTCACGCGGGCGGGCGTGCGCCGCAGGCGCTGCCACCAGCCTTTTGCTTCTTTTTTTATAGCTTCATGCCCAATACCAGTATGCGGTAGCACACGAAAGCATTCGGCATCCGGGTAATGCGCCGCCACCTGATCGTGGCCTTGCAGGCCGCCACGCACCGGCTCCCAGTCGGCCCAGCGCTGCACCGGCACGCGAATCACCGCCAGCCGCTCGGCCATGCGCCGCGCCACTTCCTCGTGCAGCCAGGGCGATGCCGTACGCGTCCGCGTGGCCCAGCGTTGCGCCGCCACCGGGTCGATGGTGGGCGGTCGGTCGGTGGCAGGCGCGGACATGGCGGGCAGTATATTGACCGCGCTGCCCTCACCTTGCCCGATGCGCCTGTTCACGCACCTGCTGCCCCGCCATGACGGCCGACCGGCCGCGCGCGCGGGGGGCTGGCCCAGCCAGTGCCTGGTCTGCCACGCCTGGCCGGCCGAGCGGCTGTGCCGCGCGTGCGTTGCGCGCTTCATGCCCGCCGTGGCCCGCTGCCGCACCTGCGCCCTGCCCGTGGCGCACGGCGTGGCGGTGTGCGGCGCCTGCCTGCGCAAGCCGCCGCCGATGGCGCTGTGCCTGGCCGCGCTGGACTATGCGGGGCCCTGGTCGATGTGTATCGGCCGCTGGAAGTTCGACGGCGACGTCGGCCTGACGCGCCCGCTGGCGGCGCTGCTGTGGGCCGCACCGGGCGTGCCGGCGGCGCTGGACGCGGTCGATCTGGTGCTGCCGATGCCGCTGTCACCGCAACGCCTGGCCGAGCGCGGCCACAACCCGGCGCTGCTGCTGGCGCGGCGCCTGGCGCCCGGCCGCGTGCAGGCCGGGCTGCTGCTGCGCACACGGCATACGCCGCCGCAGCGCAGCCTGCCGCGCGCCGAGCGGCTGAAGAACGTGCGGGGCGCGTTCCAGGTCGATCCGCTGCGGGTCGCCGAACTGGCGGGCCGCCGCGTGGCGCTGGTCGACGACGTGATGACCACCGGCGCCAGCGTGCGCGAGGCCGCGTCCGCGCTGCAGTCCGCCGGCGCCGCCGACGTCACCGTGCTGGTGCTGGCGCGCACCGACGAAGCGCGGCATGGCGCGACATAAAGTACGGGCATGTTCCACATCGTCTTGGTCGAGCCCGAGATTCCGCCCAACACCGGCAACGTGATTCGCCTGGCGGCCAACACGGGCTGCACGCTGCACCTGATCGAGCCGCTGGGATTTTCGATGGACGACAAGCTGCTGCGCCGCGCGGGGCTGGACTACCACGAGTACGCCCCGGTGCGCCGCCATGCCGGTTGGGAAGCCTTCATCGCCGACGCGCGGCCCGACGCCTCCCGGCTGTTCGCGCTGACCACGCGCGGCACGCGGCAAGTGCACGACGTGGCGTTCGCGCCCGGTGACTGGCTGCTGTTTGGCGCCGAAACGCGCGGTTTGCCGCCCACGGTGCGCGAATCCATCGCCCCGGCGCAACAGCTGCGCCTGCCCATGCGCGCCGGCCAGCGCAGCCTCAACCTGTCCAACACCGTCGCAGTGACGGTGTTCGAGGCCTGGCGGCAGAACGGCTTCGGCGGGGCGTAGCGCCCGCGCTCAGACGTAATAGCGCGACAGCGGCTCGGCCACGCACACCGGCTTGTCGGCGCCTTCGCGCTCTATGGTGCATTGCCAGGCGATCTGCATGCCGCCTTCGATCGGCTCGGTGCCCAGCAGGTGCACGCGCACGCGCAGGCGGCTGCCGGCAGGCACGGGCGACATGAAGCGCACCTTGTTCAGGCCGTAGTTGATGCCCATGCGCACGCCCTTGACCTTGACCGAGCGGTCGAAGAAGCCGGCCAGCATCGACAGCGTCAGGTAACCGTGCGCGATGGTGGTGCCGAAGGGCCCGGCCTTGGCGCGCTCGACATCGACGTGAATCCACTGATGGTCGCCCGTGGCGTCGGCAAACTGGTCGATGTGCTGCTGCGTCACGGTGTACCAGTCGGTCACGGTGACTTCCTGGCCTGCGCAGGCGGCCAGCTCGGCGAGGGTTTCGAAGGTTTTCATGCGCTGCAATCTACCCGCAGCGCGGGCACGCCGCTGTCCGGCGCGTGACTGGCGGCCCGGTGGCGCCTCAGGCGGGCGTGTCGAGCCAGTCGCGGATGCCCTGCCACTGTTCCAGGTCGCGCGCCACGCGGCCGGGCGCAATGTCGAAGATCGTCAGCCCGCGCGCCGCCAGGTACACGTAGTTCTGCGTCGGCCGCAGCATGCCCAGCACCGGCAGGCCCAGCCCTTCGGTGAACTGGCGCAGCTGGTCGGCCGCGATGGTGCGTTCGTCCACCCGCACGCCCACCAGGCCGATGTCGCGCTGGCTGGCGCCCTTGGCGTCGACCAGCTGGTCGATGAATTCGCGCGTGGCGTAGATGTCGAAGATGCTGGGCTGCAGCGGCACCAGCACCTTGTCGGCGATGCGCAGCACCTCGCGCAGCTTGCCGCCGTGCAGGCCGGCCGGCGTGTCCAGCACCACGTGCGTCGTGCCCTTGGGCGGGCGCACGATGAAGTCGCGCTGCACGTCCCACGACGTGATGGGCCGTGCGGCGGGCGGGCGCAGGCCCAGCCACAGGCGCGACGACTGCTGGCGGTCGACGTCGCCCAGCATCACGGCGTGGCCCTGGCTGGCCCAATAGCCCGCGACGTTGGTGGACAGCGTGGATTTGCCCACGCCGCCCTTGGGATTGGCGACAACCAGCACCGGCATCGGGCGCCCTCCTCGTCAGTTTCGGTTGCAGAAATTACGGTAATGTTAGGCCATGCCCGATCTGCCCAGCACGCCGCCGCCCGCGCCCGGCGCCGCCATCTACGTCGTCGCGGCGCACCCCCCACTGGAGCACATCGCGCGTCAACGGCACCGTGCTGGACGCGGTGCGCGGCCAACCGGGCGTGCTCGTCAACGACCTGTACGCCAGCTACCCTGACTACGACATCGACGTCGAGCGCGAACAGGCCCGGCTGGCCGCCGCGCGGCTGGTGGTGCTGCAGTTTCCGGTGCACTGGTATGCGGTGCCACCGCTGCTCAAGCTGTGGCTGGACGACGTGCTGACGCTGGGCTGGGCCTACGGCCGCGCAGGCGTGGCGCTGCGGGGCAAGGACCTGTGGGTGGTGGCCAGCACCGGCGGCCCGCAGGAGGCGTATGCGCCGGGCGGCTACAACCGCCACCCCATCGACGACTACCTGCTGCCGCTGCACCAGGTGGCGCGCCTGTGCGGCATGCGCTGGCTGCCGCCGCTGGTGCTGCACGGCGCCAACGGCGTCACGCAGGACCGCATTGCCCAGCACGCCACGCAAGTGGCTGAACACCTGCGCACCTGGCCGTCGTGGGCCATGGCAGCGGCCGTCGACCGCGCCGAGATTCCTGCGTCCGACAGGCCGGCAGCGCAAGCCCAGACTGCGCAATAAGCTACAACAACAATAGCATTTCATCATGGAACACCTCCCCGGCTGGCTGAGCGCGAGCCTGATCTTCCTGGCCGCTGCCGTGGCCGCCGTGCCGCTGTCCAAGGCACTCGGGCTGGGCGCCATCATTGGCTACCTGGCGGCCGGCATCGTCATCGGGCCGTGGGGCGTGGGCCTCGTCAGCGACGTGCAGACCATCCTGCACTTTGCCGAATTCGGCGTGGTGCTGATGCTGTTCCTGGTCGGGCTGGAGCTGGAACCCAGCCGCCTCTGGAAGCTGCGCGGCCCCATCTTCGGCTGGGGCAGTGCGCAGGTGCTGGGCTGCGCCGCCTTGCTGGCCGGCGCCGCCCTGCTGGCCGGCGTGCCGTGGCGCGTGGCCGTGGTGGCGGCGCTGGGGCTGGCGCTGTCGTCCACGGCCATCGCGATGCAGGTGATGGGCGAGCGCAACCTGCTGCGCACGCCCAGCGGCGAGGCGGGTTTTGCCATCCTGCTGTTTCAGGACGTGGCGGCCATCCCCATCCTGGCGCTGGTGCCGCTGCTGGGCGTGCCCGACGCCGCCGCGCACAGCGGCCTGCCGGTGTGGCTGGAGGCGCTGAAGATCGTCGGCGTCATCGCCGCCATCGTGCTGGGCGGCCGCTTGCTGCTGCGCCCCGCCCTGCGCTGGATCGCCCGCAGCGACACGCCGGAGATCTTCACCGCCGCCGCGCTGCTGCTGGTGGTGGCCATCGCGGCGCTGATGCAGGTGGTGGGGCTTTCGATGGCGCTGGGCGCTTTCCTGGCCGGTGTGCTGCTATCAGAAAGCGAGTACCGGCGCGAGCTGGAAACCGACATCGAACCTTTCAAGGGTCTGCTGCTGGGCCTGTTCTTCATCGCCGTCGGCATGAGCATCGACTTTGGCGTACTGCTGAAAAACCCCGGCTTGATCGCGCTGGTCGTGGTCGCCTTCATGGCGCTGAAGGCGGTGGCGATCTGGCTCGTCGCGCGATGGATGGGCCTGCCGCCGGCCGAACGCCCGGTGTTCACGCTGCTGCTGGCGCAGGGGGGGTGAATTCGCCTTCGTCGTCTTCCAGGCCGCCACCGGCGCGCGCGTGTTCAGTGCCGACACGGCGTCGCTGCTGATCGGTGCGGTGGCGCTGTCGATGCTGCTGTCGCCGCTGGTGCTGATCGCCATCGACCGGCTGGTGCTGCCGCGCTACGCCCGGCTGGGCGTGAAGACGGCCGAGGAAATCTCCGAGCCGCAGGACGCGCCGGTCATCATCGCCGGCTTCGGGCGCTACGGGCAGATCGTGGCGCGCGTGCTGGCCGCGCAGGGCGTGCGCACCACCATCCTCGACCACGACGTCGACATCCTGGAAGCCGCGCGCACCCTGGGCAGCCAGGTGTTCTATGGCGACGCCACGCGGCTCGACCTGCTGCGCATCGCCGGCGCCGACAGCGCGCGCCTGCTGGTGGTGGCCATCGACGACGTCGAACAATCGCTGGCGCTGGTCGACCTGGCGCGCGAGCATTTTCCGCAGCTGGAAGTGGTGGCGCGGGCGCGCGACATGATCCACTGGTACCAGCTGCGCGAACGCGGCGTGCTGCGCGTGCAGCGCGAGCTGTTCGAATCCAGCCTGATGAGCGCGCGCAGCGTGCTGGAGGCGCTGGGCTACCCCGCCGCCGAGGCGCGCCGCGCCGCCATGGGCTTCAGGCGCCACAACCTGTCGCTGGCCGAGCGCCTGCGCCCGCTGCAGAAAGACCGCGCCAAGCTGGTCGCCACCATCCAGGCCGGCCGCGCGCAGTTCGAAGAGCAGATGGCGCAGGAGCGCGCCGACCGCGCGTCGCTGCGCCAGGCGGCCGAGACCGGCACGCTGGCCAGCTGGAGCCGGCAGGCCGATGCGCTCGAGCCCGCAACGCCGAGATCCGCACCTCATTGATGGCTGGCGCTTTACCCGCCAGCGTGTGCAGCTCTATTTTTTGTAGCGTTCTGGCTACGAAAAGCCATCCCACACCAGCTTGATCCCCGTCAGCAGCATGCCCACGTAGATGAAGCGGTAGAACAGCTTCTGGTCAATGCGGCGGGCGATGCGCACACCGGTCCACACGCCCAGCGGCGCCAGCGGCAGCAGCACCAGCGACGTCGCCAGGTTGCGCCAGT
Source organism: Ottowia sp. SB7-C50 (assembly GCF_033110285.1). NCBI lineage: Bacteria > Pseudomonadati > Pseudomonadota > Betaproteobacteria > Burkholderiales > Comamonadaceae > Ottowia > Ottowia sp. SB7-C50. Next base: position 964,636 of record NZ_CP136995.1, on the reverse strand, counting down.
CCAGCAGGCCGAGCCAGCCGTACGGCACCCACTTGGCCAGGTTGATGGCGAAGAAATAGAACGCCATCGTCCCGGTGAAACGCACCGGCGTCAGCCGCAGCGGAATGGCGTAAGCGTTGATGGGCGGGCCGCCCGCGTGGGCCACGAAGCTGGTAAAGCCCGACGTGGCCGACAGCAGCGCGCCGGCCCAGCGCGGCGGCGCCGGCTGGTCGGCCCGGGGCGGAAACAACAGCCGCTGCGCCAGAAACAGCAGCGTGAACACACCCACGATGCCCGCCACCCAGCGCGGCTGCAGCAGCCTGAACGACAGCGTGCCGATGACGATGCCCAGCAAGCCCCAGGGCAGCAGAAACCTGAGCAACGCGCGGTCGAAATCCTTGCGGAAGGCGGCGATGCCCAGCAGGTCCATCACCAGCAGCACCGGCATCAGGATGGCCGCGGCCTGCGGCACGGTGACCACCATGGCCATCAGCGGTACCGCCAGCGAGCCGAAACCCGCGCCAAAGCCGCTCTTGCTGATGCCCAGCAGCAGCACGGCCGGCACGGCCACGGCGTAGAAATGCCAGTCGGTGATGGGGATCATGGGTGAAATGGTGCTCAGCGCTGGCTCAATCAGCGTCTATCGCTTCACAAATCATAGCGTTCGGGCTGACCGTCCGCGCGCGACGTGGGTGACAGATGGCGCAGAGTCCACCTTCACCGCCGCGCCACTTCGCCATCGCCGAACAGGCCCACTGTAGCGGCACAATCGACGCCCATGGACTGGCTCCCTTCCCTGCCGCCCGCCTGGGGCGATTGGCTGCGCACCGTGCTCGAATCGGCGGCGACGCTGGCGTTCGCCCTGTCGGGCGTGGTCGAGGCCAAGCGCAAGCGGCTGGATGCCGTGGGCGTGTGCGTGGTGGCGTTTGCGGCGGCGTTTGGCGGCGGCACGCTGCGCGACCTGCTGCTGGACCAGCGGCCGTTCTTCTGGGTGCGGCACATTGAATTCTTGTGGGCGCTGCTGGCGCTGTGCCTGCTGGCCATGCTGTTCATGCGCCAGCAGCACGTGGAGCCGACCGAGCGCGCCATCCTGTGGCCCGACGCGCTGGGCCTGGGCTTGTTCACTGCCGTGGGGGTGGACCTGGCGCTGGCGCTGGGCCAGCCGGCGCTGGTGGCGGTGCTGATGGGCGTCATCACCAGCGTGTTTGGCGGCGTGCTGCGCGATATTCTGGTTAACGAGGTGCCGCGCGCCTTGAACGACCACCGGCCCTACGCGCTGTGGGCCTTTGTCGGCGGCTGGGTCTACATCGTGCTGCTGCGCGCCGGCCTGCCGCCCTGGCTGCCGCTGACCGCGACGGTGGTCTTCACGGCGGGCCTGCGGCTGGTGTCGGTATGGCGCAACTGGCAGGTGCCCGGCTGGGGGCGGTGAGGCCCTGCCGCCACGCCCCGAAGGCCGCAGAGCAGGCCGTTCGAGGGCACGCATGGACGGGGTTCCCCTGGCCATCGCGTGCGTTCCCTTTCCAGGGGGAAGGCGCCGCAGGCGACTCAAGGGGTGTCGTGATTCACGTCTCGATGTAATCCACCGCCGTCGGCTGCGCTGGCGGCAGCGTTTCGCCCAGCATCTCGCGCAGCGTGGCCTCGATGCCGTTCGACAGCGCGTTCAGCGCCAGGTCGTTGGCCGAGTCGCCAAACGGCTCCTCGATCTCGGCGCCCAGTTCGTCCAGCGCGAAGAAGGTATAGGCGATGAAGGCCACGATCACCGGCGTCATCGGGCCGATGGCGTCCACCAGGCCGAACGGCAGCAGCACGCAATAGGCGTAGATGGTGCGGTGGATGATGACCGCGTAGGTGAACGGAATTGGTGTGCTGTGGATGCGTTCGCAGCCGCCCAGCGCTTCGGTCAAGCGGTTCAGCGGCGCTTCCAGCGCCGGCACCAGCACCGGCTGCAGGCTGCCGTCGCGGCAGCGCGCGCCGATCCATTCGCCGGCCATCAACAGCAGCATCGCCGGCTTGTAGCGCGCCGGCGCCAGCCGCGCGCACGCCTCGGCCGGCAGCAGCCGCGCCAGATCGGCCGCCGCGTCGGTGCCGCGAAGCTGGTGGCGCAGCGCGTGCACAAAGGCCATCAGCAGCGTGGCGAGTTCGCGCCGCGTTGCAGGCGGCGCGGCCACCAGCGTCAGCGCCTGGCGCGTGAGCGAGCGACTCTCGTTCAGCAACTGACCCCACAGCGTGCGCCCTTCCCAGTAGCGCGCATAGCTGGTGCTGTTGCGAAAGCCCAGAAAGATCGCCAGCGTCAGGCCGATCAGCGAGAACGGCACAAAGTTGAGCGGCACCTTCCATTCGAACACCCGCCCGTGCAGCACCGTCACCAGAATCGCAAAGCCCGTGGCCAGCGCAATCTGCGGCACGATGCGCGGCAGCACCGAGCCGCGCAGCACGAACAGCATGCGCAGCCAGTTGGGGCGGGGGCGGATGATCATGGAGGTTCAGGCGCCAAGCCAGACGCCAGAACGTCAGGTGGCTTCGGTCACCCGCATTTCGATATGCAGGCCAGCCGCCGCGGCCATGTTCACCAGGGCGTCGAGGGCGAACAGGTTGATCTTGCCGCGCATGAGATCGGACACGCGCGGCTGCGTCACGCCGAGCAGCCTGGCGGCTTGCGCCTGACTCATTTCGGTGCGTGCCAGATGACTCTTCAAGGCCGTCATCAAGACCGAGCGCAGCCTCATGTTTTCTGCCGCCTCTGGTGTGTCCTCGATGGCGTCCCAGACGCTGGTGAATCGTTGACGGTTCATGGGCTCAGCTCCTGCAGCAAATCACGATAACGCTTGGCAGCCAAATCCAGGTCGGCTTTGCTCGTCTTCTCGGTTTTCTTCTGGAAACAATGCAGCACGTAAACGGTATCGGCGAACTTGGCCACATAGATGACACGACAAGCGCCTGCCTCATGCCGAATCCGGATTTCCCGCACGCCCGGACCCACGGTCTTCATGGGCTTCCAGTCATCCGGCTCGCCGCCGTTCTGAACCTGATCGATCTGATGGCCCGCCTCGCGCCTCGCCGACAGCGGAAAGGCGCGGAGATCGTCCAACGAACTGCCGACGAACTCAACCGGTTTCAAGCCGGATGACAGACCGATTATACAAATTTTTGTATGGCTGTCTCAGGCGCTACACCCGCTCCAATACCAGCGCAATCCCCTGCCCCACCCCGATGCACATGGTGCACAGCGCGTACTTGCCACCCGTGGCGTGCAGTCGATTGACCGCCGTGGTCGCCAACCGCGCACCCGAGGCGCCCAGCGGGTGGCCCAGCGCAATCGCGCCGCCCCAGGCGTTGACGCGGGCGTCGTCGTCCTTCAGGCCCAGCATGCGCAGCACGGCCAGGCCTTGGGCGGCAAAGGCTTCGTTGAGTTCGATAACGTCGATCTGGTCGAGCTTGAGGCCCGTGAGCGCCAGCACCTTCTCGGTGGCCGGCGCGGGGCCGATGCCCATGACGCGCGGGGGCACGCCGGCGGTGGCCATGCCGACCACGCGCGCTTTCGGCGTCAGGCCGTATTTGCCAGCGGTGGCTTCGTCGGCCAGCAGCAGCGCGCACGCGCCATCGTTGACGCCGCTGGCGTTGCCAGCCGTCACGGTGCCGTCGGGGCGCACCACGCCTTTCAGCGAGGCCAGCTTTTCCAGGCTGGTCTCGCGCGGGTGCTCGTCGGTGTCGACCACCACGGCGTCGCCCTTTTTCTGCGGGATGGTGACGGGCGTGATCTCGCGCGCCAGGTGGCCGGCTTTCTGCGCGGCGACAGCCTTCATCTGGCTGGCCAGGGCCATCTTGTCCTGCGCCTCGCGCTCGATCCTGTAGTCGGTGGCCACGTTCTCGGCCGTCTCGGGCATCGAATCGACGCCGTACTGCGCCTTCATCAGCTTGTTGACGAAGCGCCAGCCGATGGTGGTGTCGTACACCGCGTTGGCGCGGCTGAAGGCGCTTTCGGCCTTGGGCATGACGAAGGGCGCGCGGCTCATGCTCTCGACCCCACCCGCTATCATCAATGTAGCTTCCTCGGCTTTGATGGCGCGGGCTGCCGTGCCAAGCGCATCCAGGCCCGAGCCGCACAGGCGGTTGATGGTGGCGCCCGGTACGTCCACCGGCAGGCCCGCCAGCAGGCTGGCCATGTGGGCGACGTTGCGGTTGTCTTCGCCCGCCTGGTTGGCGCAGCCGTAGATGACGTCGGTGACGGCCGCCCAGTCGACATTCGGGTTGCGCGCCATCAGCGCCTTCAGCGGAATGGCGCCCAGGTCATCGGTGCGCACGCTGCTCAAGGCGCCGCCGTAGCGGCCGATGGGCGTGCGGATGGCGTCGACGATGAAGGCTTGTCTCATGGGGTCTCCTCGAAAGATGAATCGTTTAAATGGGTGTTCTGCCCGGCATCGTAGCCGAGCCCGCGCTATGGCTTCTGCGCGATCGGGAGGCCAGTCAGACGCTCCAGTTCGGCGTGCGACAGCCCATCGACCGCATCCACCAGCACCAGCCCGTCGGCCGTGCATTCGAAGGTGGCCAGGTCGGTGTACACGCGCTTGACGCACGCCAGCCCGGTGAGCGGGTAGCTGCAGCGCGCCACCAGCTTCGACTGGCCGTCGCGGGTCAGCAGATCCATCATCACCCAGGTTTGCCGCGCACCCACGGCCAGGTCCATGGCGCCGCCCACGGCGGGAATGGCGCCGGGCTCGCCGGTGCTCCAGTTGGCCAGGTCGCCCTGGGCCGAGACCTGGAAGGCCCCCAGCACGCACACGTCCAGATGCCCGCCGCGCATCATGCCGAAGCTGTCGGCGTGGTGAAAGAACGCGCCGCCCGGCAGCAGCGTGACGGGCTGCTTGCCGGCGTTGATGAGGTCGTAGTCCTCAAGCCCCGGCGCCGGCGCCGGGCCCATGCCCAGGATGCCGTTCTCGCTGTGCAGGATGACCTCGCGCCCGGCGGGAATGTGGTTGGCGACCAGTGTGGGTTGCCCGATGCCGAGGTTGACGTACGAGCCATCGGGAATGTCCTGCGCCACGCGCCGGGCGAGGTCGTCCTTGCTTCGTCTTTGATAGCTGCTCACGCTGCTGCTCCTTGCGCTGGCGGCCGGTCAGGCCGGGTTCTTGAAGCCGCCCGCGGCGGTGGCGGTGCGCGGCACCCGCACCACGCGGCTGACAAAGATGCCAGGCGTGACGACGGCCTCGGGGTCCAGCTGCCCGAGTTCGACCACCTCATGCACGCTGGCCACCGTGAAGCGCGCCGCCATGGCCACCACGGGCCCGAAGTTGCGTGCCGCCATGCGGTAGGTCAGGTTGCCCCAGCGGTCGCCGCGCTCGGCCTTCACCAGCGCCACGTCGCCGTGGATGGGGTGTTCGAGCACGTAGTCGCGGCCATCGATGCGGCGCGTTTCCTTGGCGCTGCCGTCGGGGTTCAGCGCCAGTTCGGTGCCGAAGCCGGTGGGCGTGAAGAAGGCGCCGATGCCCGCACCCGCCGCGCGCATGCGTTCGGCCAGGTTGCCTTGCGGCACCAGTTCCAGTTCGATCTTGCCGCTGCGGTAGGCGGCGTCGAACACGTGGCTGTCGGCCTGGCGCGGAAAGCTGCAGATGATCTTGCGCACGCGCCCGGCCTTGATCAGTGCGGCGATGCCGTGTTCGCCATTGCCGGCGTTGTTGCACACCAGGGTCAGGTCGCGCGCGCCCTGCGCGATCAGCCCCTCGATCAGCTCGCCCGGCGTGCCGGCCGTGCCAAAGCCGCCGATCAGCACCGTGGCGCCGTCCTGCACATCGGCCAGCGCCTCGGCCACGGAGGCGGCGATCTTGTCGATCATGGAAAAGTCTCCTGCTTACGTCAGCCGCGCCGCCGGGTTCGCCATGCCCCCCCGTCGGATCATTCCAACCGTGGATTCTTCCACGCCTCGCGCCCGCTTGCCCACCGCCGCCTTCATGCCGGCCACAGGCTGAGCGGGCCGCGGTGGATGGCCGGGTCAGCGGCGCGTTTTACACTTTGGTGATGAGCGAGATCACGATCACGCGCATGCACACCCTGCCCCCTCGCAAGGCCAAGGTCGCCGCCCAATCGGTGGCCGACGACCTGCAGTCGCGGTTTGGCCTGCAGCACGCGTGGGACGACGACGGCACGCTGGCTTTCCACCGGCCCGGGCTGTCCGGCCGGTTGACGCTGGGGCGCCGGCAGGTCACCGTGCAGATTCGCCTGGGCTTGGTTTTCTCGCCGCTCAAGTCCATACTCGAACGGCAAATTCACGACTACTTCGACCAGCGTTTCGCCCCTCGCACCTCCTGAGGTCCACCCGCCATGACCCTCGCACGAAAGATGTCGCCTGTCGATACCGCCTGGCTGCGTATGGACCGGCCCACCAACCTGATGCAGATCCTCGGGGTCATGCTGTTCGACGGCGAGCTGGACCTGGCCCGGTTGCGCCGGGTGGTGCAGGAACGCATGCTGACGCACGCGCGTTTTCGTCAGCGCGTGCGTCACGAGGCCACCGGCTACTGGTGGGTGGACGACCCCGACTTCGACCTCGACAACCACGTGCGCCGTGCAGCGTTGCCGGGCAAGGCCGACAAGGCGGAGATGGAGCGCTTCGTCGCCGAACTGGCCAGCCAGCCGCTGAACCGGGAGCGGCCCTTGTGGGAAATTCACATCGTCGACACGCGCATGGGCGGCCACGCGCTGGTGATGCGCTTTCATCACTGCATCGCCGACGGCATCGCGCTGGTCAACGTGATCATGTCGCTGGCCGACGATGGGGCGCCGAAGGAAGTTGCGACCGTGGCAGAGCCCGCTCACCACAGCCACGACGACATGCTGTGGGGCCTGGTGTGGCACCCGGTCTCGCGCGCTGCGGAGCTGTCGCTGCGCGCCACCAGCGCTTTGTGGAGCCGTTACTGGAGCTGGGTATCCAACCCGCTGCAGGCGCTTGACTACGCGCGCACCGGCACCGGGTTGACGGCCGAGGCCGCCAAGCTGCTGCTGATGCCCAAGGACTCGGACACGCGGTTCAAGGGCCACACCGGCCTGGACAAGCGCGTGGCGTGGTCCGATCCGATCAGCCTGCCCGACGTCAAGGCCGTCGGCCGCGTGCTTGACAGTTCGGTCAACGACCTGCTGCTGTCGTCGGTGGCGGGTGCGCTGCGCGCCTATCTCGTCGAGCGCGGCGACCCGACCGACAACGTGGAAATTCGCGCGCTGGTACCGGTCAACCTGCGAAAGGCCGCCGACGCCGGGAAGCTGGGCAACCGCTTCGGCATGGTGACGCTGGAACTGCCGGCCGGCGTGGCCAACCCGCTGGCGCGCCTGTACGAGACGCGGCGGCGCATGCGGGCGATGAAGCACTCGTACCAGCCAGCGCTCACGCTGTCCATCCTCGGCCTGGCCGGCATGGGGCCGCAACTGGTGCAGGAGCAGTTGCTGGACTTCCTGGCGAACAAGGCCACCGCCGTCATGACCAACGTGCCCGGCCCACAGCAGGCGCTGCGCATCGCCGGCGCGCGGCTGCGCCAGCCGTTCTTCTGGGTGCCGCAATCGGGCAGCGTGGGCATGGGCGTGTCGATCCTGTCGTACAACAACCAGGTGCAGTTCGGCCTGATCACCGACCGCAAGCTGGTGCCCGATCCCGAGCGCATCGTGCACCGCTTCGCCGAGGAATTCGACAAGCTGCTGATGCTGGTGCTGATGGAGCCGTGGGAATGCCTGGACGACCCGGACGTGGTGCACGCCCACACCGCACTCTACTGGGACGGCAAGCCGCCAGCCGTGCCCGAGCGCCAACGCTTGGCACGGCGCAGCCCGGCGCGGGCGCGGGCGAAAAGCCCGGCCAAAGGCCAGGAGTCTGCGCGGTAGAAGGCGTCGAAGCGAAACGCGCGAAAAACGAGGACAGCTTCGGTGTACCGACAAGCCCATTGCCGGGCTATGGGCGCCGGAGGTAGCGCCGCGATGGACCGTTTTCTCGCGCGTTGCAGCCGACGCTCCTTCTGCAGCGCAGACTCCTAGGCCGCCAGCTCGGCCTTGGCCGCTTCGACGTCCAGCCGCTCCATGGCGTCCGCCGGCGTGCACTGTGCGGCTTCGGCGTACAGGCGCTCGGCTTCCTTCAGCCGCGACTTGCCGAACATCATGGCCAGGCCGTTGGCGTATTCCGTCATGGCAATGGCGGAATGCGGGTTGAGTTCGAGCGCGGTCTTGAAGCGCTTCTCTGCCAGGTCCTTCTTGGCGCCGTAGGTCAGACCGCCCACGACCGCGCCGACCTTGTCGATGATCTCGGCGTGCAGGGTGCCGAGCGCGATGTGCGCGTCGGCGTGGCGCGGCTCCAGTTCGATGGCCTTGAGCAGGCTGTCGCGCACCTTGCCGCCCAGGCCTTCGGCCAGCGCCTTGACCACCGAGATGCCCTGGCTATAGCGGCCCAGGGCGTAGGCTTGGTAGTACCAGGCGTTGGCGTTGCCGGGGTCACTGGCCTGCAGGGCCTCGCAGCGGTGCACCACTTCCTGGAAGATCGCCAGCCTGCGCGATTCGCTGCCTTCGATGGCGTTGGCGTAGATCATGGCCGCCTTGCTGGCCGCGTTGGTGCCGCTGGCGTCGCCGGCCGCGAGACCCAGCTCCACCGCCTTGGCGAATTCGCCGGCATGGTAGGCGCGCCAGGCATTCTGCGCGGCCGTCTTCTGCGGCCAGGGCTCCTGGTCGCCCTGGTGCAGGCGGGCCCAGGCCTTCTTCAGCGCCGCACCGGCGTAGACATAGGCGGGATCGGGGTAGGGAAAGGCCTTCCAGGCGCTTTTGCTCATGTTGTGTCTCCTCGCGACGGTGGATGAATGTAGGCGTGCGACAACCTTTCCAGCAGGCGCCGCGCAGGCTCGCGCATCCACGGCGCGGCCAGTGACAGCGCCTGGTGCACGCCGAGCCCCATGTCGGGTGGCCTGCGCGGGTGCCGCGCTTGCTCGAACGACAGCCAGAACGTGGTGACCAGCGTGATGTTGACCGCCAGCGCGGCGATCTCGTCCGGCGTGGCATCCAGCGCCCCAGCCGCGGCCAGGCCGTTGCACAGCGATACTGCCGTTTGTTGCTTGTGCGCCAGGATGCGCTGGAAATGCGTTTCGACCAGGCGGTTGCGCATCAGCAGGTCGTTGATGTCGCGGTAGACAAAGCGGTATTTCCAGATCGTCTCGAACAACAGGTGCATGAAAAACCACACGTCCTCGACCTCGCGCGGCGCCGTGTCGCGCAAGGTCAGCAAGCCGTCGATCTCGCGTTCGTAACGCACGAACAGGGCTTCGACGATCTCGTCCTTGTTGCGGTAGTGGTAGTACAGATTGCCGGGACTGATGTTCATCTCGTCGGCAATCGCGGCCGTCGTCACGTTCGGCTCGCCGAAGTCATTGAACAGACGCAGCGCGGTTTCCAGAATGCGCTCGGGGGTGCGACGCTTGGGTTTGGCCATGCCGGATTTCACCATGTGCCGTTGCGATCCCAGCCGCCCTTCAGCCAGCGTGCCCCGTGCGCATGCGGCCCTGCAAATCGTCCAGTGCGTGTTCCAGCGCCACCATGCTGGCCGCGATGGTCGCCGGCCCTTGCGCCTGGCCCGGCTCCAGCAAGGTGCGGCTCGGGTCAAGCAACACGTCCAGATTCAGCTTCAGCCCATGGCGCTGCAGCAGCGGCGCCAGTTCGTCACGGCGGCGGTACAGGTCGGCGCGCGTGCGCTGGTAGGCGTGCTCGCACAGCCGTGCGCGGTCGCTGTAGCTGAACAGGTTAGCCAGGAAGATCACCTCGTCATCCTGCGCCGGTTCGAACACCACCACGTCGGCGTTCTTGAATTCGTGCCGATAGCGCTCCATGCCGACCCGCATGCGCGAGCGGATGATGGCGCGGAAAGTCTGCCCCAGCACGGCTGGCAGCCCGCCGTCGTTGAGGCGGTGGCGTACGCCGTCGCGCTGCTCGGCCAGCGTGGCGTCAAAGGGCACCAGCGGGTTGATGCACAACAGCAGGTCGACCCCTTCGCGCAAGGCCACTGACGCGTGCAGGGTCTTGATCAGCGCACCGTCCACATAGTGGCGTCCACCGATTTCGACGGGCGGAAACAGGCCCGGCAATGCAGAGCTGGCCTGCACCGCCGTCGAAATGGGCACGTCGTCGCGGCCGGGCGCGCCGAACACAACGGCCTGGCTCGAATCCAGATCGGTCGCGATCACGAACAGGCGACTTCGCAGCTGCCGGAAATCGTTGGTGTGACCGTTCGCCGAAAACAGCTGACGCAGCACGCCGTCAATGCCCGCGCCGTCGAGCACGCCGGCTGGAATGGCGCGCGACAGGCGCTGCAGCGATTCGAAAAAGCCCTTGGAGGGTCGACTCAGGTAGTCGAGCAGTCCTTCGGCAGCGAGCCGTGGGACGGAGAGAAGTCGCCGTCCGTATTCACCCAGCGCAGGCCGCAACAGGCGGCTCGGATCAAACCCGAGATGGCGCTCATTGCCCAGCAGGATGCGGGCAAGCCGCCGGGGTCCGAAGCCATTGGCCAGCAGCGCGGCAATGAAGCTGCCCGCGCTGACGCCCACATAGATGTCGGCCTGGGTGGTATCCAGGCCGTCCACCGCTTCTTCCAGGGCCACGCAGGCACCCACTTCGTAGATGCCGCCCAACGGGCCTCCGCCGGCCAAGGCGATTCCGATCTTGGACAAAGCATGCCCTCCTGTCACCCGTCATGTCACCGCGTGCGCTCAGACCGCGTCGCAACGCGTCGGGCACCGGCCGCGCGCCCGGAGACAGACCCCGGCGGCGCAGCGGTGCGCCTGTCACCCCAGGGTGATCAGGCGCTCTTGCGAGCGGCCTTTTTCGCCGGTGCGGTCTTGACGACCTTGGCGGCCTTGGCAGGGGCCGATGCTTTGGGCGCCGATGCCCGCTTGGGCGCCGGTGCCTTCGCTTGCGCCTGGGCCAGGGTCTGCACCGCCGCGGTCAGGTCGGCGACGCGCTTGGACAGCGTGTCGATTTCCTTCTTGCTGGGCACGCCCAGGCTGCCCAGCGCACGCGCCACGCGGTCTTCGAAGACCTGCTCCAGGCGATCCCAGGTGTCGGCTGCGCGGCCGGCCACGGCGGCGATGCGGTCGTCGGCCAGCTGACGCGTCTTGTGCTGCAGCGTCTCGCCTTCCTTGACCAGCGCGTCGAACACCTTGCCGCCTTCTTCCTGCGCCTTGGAGAACGCACCCAGGCCGGCCAGCCAGATCTGCTGCGTCGAGTCCTTGATGGTGTTGGCTAGCTGCTTGTTTTCAGAGAGCGTCTTGAGTTTGCTGACCATGTCGATCCCCTTGCTTGATGGTGGTTGAATGGCGGGTCTGTGTTGATCGGGCCCGCTGCCAAGCCAGTGTAGGTCAGGGTTTTAGAGCATTCACACTATTCGCTGGCGCGTGCCGATGGCGCTGAACGGATGGTGATCTGCACGCATCGCCGCTCCTAGAATGTCTGCCATCCAGGTCAGTAGAGGCAGGAGCCAACCATGCAGTACTTCATCACGGGTGCCACGGGTTTCATCGGCAAGCGGCTGGTTGCCAAGCTGCTGCAACGCGAAGGCTCGCGCATCTTCTTCCTCATCCTGGAGAGCGAGCGCGAGCGCCTGCCTGCGCTGTACGAGTACTGGGGCTGTGACGAAACGCGCGCCTTGCCCGTGGTGGGCGATCTCACGCAGGAGATGCTGGGCATCTCGGCCTCCGACCGCCGCAGGATCGGCAAGCGCACCACGCACTTCTTTCACCTGGCGGCCATCTACGACCTGAACGCCGACGCCGCCAGCCAGCTGAAAGTCAACGTGCAAGGCACGCGCCATACGGTGCGCTTTGCCGAGGCCATCGGCGCCCGGCATTTCCACCTGTTCAGTTCCATCGCCGCGGCCGGCATGTACGAAGGCGTGTTCCGCGAAGACATGTTCGACCAGGCCGAAGGGCTGGACCACCCCTATTTCAAGACCAAGCACGATTCCGAGGCCATCGTGCGGCGCGAGTGCCAGGTGCCCTGGCGCATCTACCGCCCCGCCATCGTGGTGGGCGATTCGCGCACGGGCGAAATGGACAAGATTGACGGCCCCTACTACTTCTTCAAGCTGATCCAGAAGTTGCGCGCGCTGCTGCCGCCGTGGATGCCCACCATCGGCGTCGAAGGCGGGCGCATCAACCTGGTTCCGGTGGACTTCGTGGTGGACGCGGTGGACCACATCGCCCATCTGAAGGGCGAGGATGGCAAGTGCTTCCAGCTGGTCGATCCGCAGCCGCGCCGCGTGGGCGACGTGCTCAACATCTTCGCGCGCGCCGGCCATGCGCCGCAGATGTCGTTGCGCTTCAACGCCGCGCTGCTGGGCTTTGTGCCTTCGTACCTGCGCAAGGCGCTGCTGGCGCTGACGCCGGTGCGCCGCATCCGCAACGCGATGATGAAGGAGCTGGGCCTGCCGCCCGACATCATGCGCTTTGTCAACTACCCGACGCGCTTTGACAACCGCGAAACGCAGCGCGCGCTCAAGGGCACCGGCATCGCCGTGCCGGCGCTGGAAGACTACGCCTGGCGGCTGTGGGATTACTGGGAACGGCACCTTGACCCGGACCTGTTCATCGACCGCAGCCTGCGCGGCCGCGTCGACGGCAAGGTGGTGGTGGTGACGGGCGGGTCGTCCGGCATCGGCAAGGCGCTGGCGCTGCGCCTGGCCGAGGTCGGCGCCATCGTGGTCACCGTGGCGCGCGGCAAGGAGGCGCTGGACGAAGCCGTGCGTGAGTTCGAGGCGCGCGGCCTGAAGCTGCATGCCTACGAGGCCGACCTGGCCGACATGGCGCAGGTGGAAGCCGTTGCCCAGCGCATCCGCGACGCGCACGGCCCGGTATCGGTGCTGGTCAACAACGCCGGGCGCTCGATCCGGCGCGCGATCGAGAATTCGTACGACCGCTTTCACGACTACGAGCGCACCATGCAACTCAACTACTTCGGTGCGGTGCGCCTGAGCATGTACCTGCTGCCCGACATGTCGGCGCGGCGCGACGGCCACATCATCAACATCTCGTCCATCGGCGTGCTGACGAATGCGCCGCGCTTCTCGGCCTATGTCGCGTCGAAGTCGGCGCTGGACGCGTGGACACGCTGCGCGGCCTCGGAGTTCACCGACCGCGGCGTGTTCTTCACCACCATCAACATGCCGCTGGTGAAGACGCCCATGATCGCCCCCACCAAGCTGTACGAACAGGTGCCCACGCTGACACCCGAGGATGCCGCGGGCATGGTGTGCGAAGCCATCGTGCATCGCCCCACGCGCATCACCACGCGCCTGGGCGTGACCGGCCAGGTGCTGTACGCGCTGGCGCCGCGCGTGGCGCAGATCATCATGAACACATCGTTCCGCATGTTCGGCGAATCCGGCGCCGCGCGGCACGACGACCACGCCGAGCCGACCAAGGACCAGGCCACGCTGCAGCAGTGGATGCGCGGCATCTATTTCTGACCTGCATGGCGCCCCGCTCGCCCGTCGAGCCGAGACACTGGGCCTACGCGGCGAAGCGAGCCAGGTGCCGCCGCACCAGCGCCAGCGCACCCGGGTCGAACAAGGCGGCCATGTGGCCGACGCCGGGTAACGGCTCGTCCAGCGCGTCGGGGTGGCGTTGGGTGTCCTGCGGCATCACGAAGTTGTCCTGCGGCGTGCGTATGGACACGAAGGGCACCGTCACTCCCAGGGGCGCCTGCGCCTGCAGCCAAGGTGAGCCGCGCCGCATCTGGCGCGCGCACCGGCCCAGGCCCAGCGGCGCGATGGCCGTACCGCCATGCGGCGTGGCGATGGTGATCAGCCCGGCCACGCGGGTGGCGCCGTAGCGCGCCATGCAGGCACGGGACACCAGGCCGCCCATGCTGTGCGCGACCAGCAGCACCCGGGGCGCACCGGTGGCGGCGCATACCGCGTCGATGCGCTCGTGCAACTGCGCCGCGAAGTCGTCGATGTCGCCCCACGGGGGTTCAAGCGACAGCGTGGCCACCACCTGCCCGTCGGCTTCGAGCTGGCGCCGCATCCACCACCAGATGCCGCGGTTGCACGCGTAGCCATGCACCAGCAGCACCGGCAGGCTGCAGGGACGCAGCCGGTCTGGCCCCATCCACCAGCGCTGCAGCGGCTGGATGGCGAGATAGGCAACGACGAACACCCACACCTCGCGCAGCACCATCCCCACGCTGCGGCCCGCCGGCAATGCGGGCGCGGGCGACGCCCAGCGCCAGGCCATGAACCAGGTGATGGCCATCATCAGAACGCGCACCGCCAGCATCCCACCCAACACCAGGCCCACCGTGGCGCCCCATGACCAACCCAGACCGAAGCGCCCGAGCGCGCCGAACAGCACCACTTCGGTCAACATCCACCACAGCAACACCCTGGACAGCATGGAAAAGCGCCTTCCTTCCGACAGCCTTCTTGTCAGGTCAGTCTAGTCACGCAACGGCACAGCGTTTAGGCCAGCCGCTCTAATCCGCACCATGGCCGGTTCGGATAATGGCCTCATGGTCGATACCACGGACACGACGGACCACGTTGACGAGCGTCAGGCTTGCGCCCACGAACTGGCGCACTGGCTGATGCAGGCACGCCATTTGCGCATCGAGGCCAGCGCACAGCCGCAGCGCGCCGCGCGGCGCCAGGCCTTGCGCGCTTTCCAGGCAGATCGCCTGGCACGCACGCACGCCGACCTGCTGGGCAGTGAGCGCTATCAGGCGGCGGCCGAGTTCTTCCTGAGCGACCTGTACGGGCCCAAGGATCTGGGTGCGCGCGACGCCGAAATCGAACGGGTGCTGCCGCGGATGACCAACGCGCTGCCGCTGGCGGGTCTGCGCGCGCTGCAGTCGGCGGCCGAGCTCGATGCGCTGTCGGAACGACTCGACGCCGCCATGGTGGACGCGCTGTCCGCCAAGCTGGACGCCGCGCTCGCCGATGCCGACTACGCCGCGGCGTACCGCCAGGTGGGCGACGCGGCGGACCGCAGCCGTCAGATCGACCTGATCGAAGCGGTGGGGCAGACGCTCGACAGCCTGGCGCGCAAGCCGGGCCTCGCCACCCTGCTGAAGATGATGCGGCGCCCCGCCCAGCTGGCGGGCCTGGGCGAATTGCAGTCGTTTCTGGAGCGCGGGTTCACCGCGTTTCGCAGCATGCGCCGGGCCGACGAATTCCTGGACGCCGTCACCACGCGTGAGCGTGCGCTTTCGCGGCAGTTGCTGAACGGCGCCGATGACCTGGTGCTACCAGCGTTGCAGCACACCTTGGCCTGAAAGCCATGGCCCGCGGCATGACCCGCGACGCCGACGCGGCGACAATGGCGCATGTTCGCACCCAGCCAAGCCGACGTTCGTCGTTTTTTTTGTAGCGCCTGGGCCAAGCAGCGCGCGGGCCAGCCGATGGAAGCCATCGAACAGCTGGCAGCCGGCTGGATCGGCGAGCACCCTGAGTGGCATGGCGATTTTGAAGACGCCGACGCCGCCGTCGCGCGCGACTACGGCGACGGCGCGGTCGGCGGCAACCCGTTTCTGCACCTGTCGATGCACCTGTCGATCAGCGAGCAATGCAGCATCGACCAGCCGCGCGGCATCCGCCAGTCGGTGGAGCTGCTGGCGCACCGGCGTGGCGACCTGCATGCCGCCCACCACGAGGTCATGGAATGCCTGGGCCAGATGCTGGCCGACGCGCAAAGCCGCCAGCAGCCGCCCGATGGCGACGCCTACGTGGCCTGCGTGCAGCGCCGCGCAACGCGCGATGGAGTTTGATTTGCTGCGATTTTAATAGCTGCATACGCTGATCTGGCCAGCGCTGGCAGCCTTTTTGGCATGCCAATCCACTTGGCGCGGGCACAAAAAAGCCCGCTCGCGCGGGCTTTTGGGGTGAGCGCTGCCGCGGTTCAGCGGAAGCGCGATTCCGGCACCGTCTTGACTTCGCCCGGCAGGCTGGCGATGTACTTGGACATGGCTTTCAGCTCGGCGTTGGAGAACTGCTTGGCCATGCCGGCCATGACCGGGTTGGCGCGGCCCCAGGTGGCGTTGGCGTTGTCGCGGTAGGACTTGAGCGCCACGTACAGGTAGTCGGCGTGCTGGCCGGCGATCTTGGGATAGCTCTGGTCGATGGGCTTGGAGAAGTTGTCACCGTGGCACGACACGCAGGCGCCCTTTTGCAGCAGCGCGGCCACCTGGGCGCTGGGCTCACGCGGGGCGGGCAGTTCGGCCGCACCGGCCTGCTTGCCCTGCTGCTCGTAATACGCAGCCACGTCGGCAATGTCCTGCTCGGACATCGAGGTGGCAATGCCGCGCATGCTGGGGTGCTTGCGGTCGCCCTTCTTGTAGGCTTCGAGCGAGGCGGCGATGTATTTGGCGTTCTGGCCGGCGATCCGGGGCACGCGGTACACCTCGGGGAAGCTGGCCTGGTACCCGACGATGCCGTGGCAGCCGATGCACATGGCCACCTTGCCCTCGCCGGCCTTGGCGTCACCAGTCACCTGGGCCTGTGCGGGCGCGCTGGACAGTGCGAGCACGGCGGCAGCGGCGGCGAACATCGGGGACAGGGTCGTTTTCATTTTGCGCGCACAATCCAAGTTTGTTTGATCCAGGTCAGAGGCGGATTGTAGCCATGCTGCTGCGGCCCGCTTCCCCTGACTTTCCCTGCCGACCCCACACCGTCCCGAGATGAAATTCCAAGGCTCCGAAAACTACGTCGCCACGCAGGACCTGATGCTGGCCGTCAACGCCTCCATCACGCTCAAGCGCCCGCTGCTCGTCAAGGGCGAGCCCGGCACCGGCAAGACCATGCTGGCCGAGGAAGTGGCCGAAGCCCTGAAGCTGCCGCTGCTGCAGTGGCACATCAAGAGCACCACCAAGGCGCAGCAGGGCCTGTACGAATACGACGCCGTGAGCCGCCTGCGCGACAGCCAGCTGGGCGACGACCGCGTCAAGGACATCCACAACTACATCGTCAAGGGCGTGCTGTGGCAGGCGTTCACGGCCGACGAGCCGGTGGCACTGCTGATCGACGAGATCGACAAGGCCGACATCGAGTTCCCGAACGACCTGCTGCGCGAGCTCGACCGCATGGAATTCCACTGCTACGAGACGCGCGAAACCATCCGCGCCAAGCACCGCCCGGTGGTGTTCATCACCTCCAACAACGAAAAGGAGCTGCCCGACGCCTTCTTGCGCCGCTGCTTCTTCCACTACATCAAGTTCCCCGAGCCCGACACCATGCGGCAGATCGTGGACGTGCACTTCCCCAATCTGAAGAAGGAACTGCTGGCCGCCGCGATGAAGGTGTTCTACGACGTGCGCGGCCTGCCCGGCCTGAAGAAAAAGCCGTCGACCAGCGAACTGCTCGACTGGCTGAAGCTGCTGGTGGCCGAGGACATTCCGCTGGAAGCGCTGCAAAGCGCCGACAGCAAGGTCAGCGTGCCGCCGCTGGTGGGCGCACTGCTGAAGAACGAGCAGGACGTGACGCTGTTCGAAAAGCTGGTGTTCATGAACCAAAGGAATCGATGACCCCTGTGGGGCGGGTGGGGCGGCCCCCAGGGGCCACGCCCGCGCTGGCGTGGGTGGACGGTGGTTTTTGGTCCAATTGACCCTTTGCCCTTGTCCATTCAGCGCAAGTAGCTAGTGAAACGATAGCAAAATGCCGGTTGCCGACGACTTCATCCGCCCCGTGGTCATGCGCGACCGTGGCGTGCGCATCGAGCCCATGGCGCTGTCGCACGAAGCCGGGCTGCGCGCCGCCGCCGCCGATGGCGAGTTATGGAAGCTGCGCATCACCAGCGTGCCCGAACCCGAGCAGACACGCGCCTACATCGACGCGGCGCTGCAGATGCGGGCGGACGGCAACCGCCTGGCCTTTGTCGTGGTGGACGACGCCACCGATGCCGTGCTGGGCAGCACCAGCTACCACGATATCGTGCCGGCCATCCGGCGCGTGGAGATCGGCTGGACCTGGTACCGCCGCAGCGTGCAGCGCTCGCACGTCAACACCACCTGCAAGCTGCTGATGATGGGCCACGCCTTCGACACGCTGCACTGCGCGGTGGTCGGCTGGCGCACCGACAACTTCAACTTTGCCTCGCAGAAGGCCATCGAACGCCTGGGCGCGCGCAAGGACGGCGTGATCCGCCACCACGCCGTGCGCCGCGACGGCACGGTGCGCGACACCGTGATGTATTCGATGCTGGCCGGTGAATGGCCCGAGGCCAAGGCCCAGTTGCTCTATTTATTGAAGCGACATGCACCCGCCTGATGCGGGCTGGAGCGGAATTTCATGCTGATCGATTTCTTCTACACCCTGCGCGCCGCCAAGCTGCCGGTGTCGGTCAAGGAATTCCTGACCCTGCTCGAAGCGCTGCAGGCCGACGTGGTCGGCCCGCGCCAACCCGACGCCTGCTCGATCGACGACTTCTACTACCTGTCGCGCACCGCGCTGGTCAAGGACGAAAAGCACTTCGACAAGTTCGACCGCGCGTTCGCCGCGTACTTCAAGGGCGTCGAGCAGATCGCCGACTTCCGCAAGGAAGTGCCGGCCGACTGGCTGCGCAAGATTCTTGAAAAAGAACTGACGCCCGAGCAGAAGGCCGCCATCGAGAAAATGGGCTGGGACGAACTGATGGAGACGCTGAAAAAGCGCCTCGAAGAACAGAAAGAGCGCCACGAAGGCGGCAACCGCTGGATCGGCACCGGCGGCACCAGCCCGTTTGGCCACGGCGGTTACAACCCGCAGGGCATCCGCATTGGCGGCAAGGGCGGCAACAAGAGCGCCGTCAAGGTGTGGGACCAGCGCGCCTACCGCGACTACGACGACAGCCAGGAGCTGGGCACGCGCAACATCAAGGTGGCGCTGCGCCGCCTGCGCCGCTTTGCGCGCACCGGCAGCGAATTCGAGCTGGATTTGCCCGACACCATCAAGAGCACCGCCGCCAACGCCGGCTGGCTCGACATCAAGATGGTGCCCGAGCGCCACAACAGCGTGAAGGTGCTGCTGCTGATGGACGTGGGCGGCACGATGGACGAGCACATCGCGCGTGTGGAAGAACTCTTTTCAGCCGCCAAGGCCGAAATGAAGCACCTGGAGTTCTATTACTTCCACAACTGCGTGTACGACTTCATGTGGAAGAACAACCGGCGCCGCTTTGCCGAAAAATTTCCTACCTGGGACATCATCCGCAAGTACAACAAGGACTACAAGCTCATCTTCGTCGGCGATGCCACGATGAGTCCTTACGAGATCCTGCAGCCGGGCGGCAGCGTCGAATACAACAACGAGGAAGCCGGCGCCGAATGGCTGCAGCGCCTGACGCACGCCTTTCCCAAGTTCGTCTGGATCAACCCCGAGCCGCAGGGCGTGTGGCAGTACCGTCAGAGCATCGCCATCATCCAGCAGTTGATGAGCCAGCGCATGTTCCCGCTGACGCTCAAGGGGCTGGAAGACGCGATGCGGATGCTATCTAAATAATAGCTAAAGGCGCTTGATACGAAAGCGCTACAGGCACTTTCAAGGCTTGACCTCGGCGGGCAGGCCGGACGGCACCACGCGCGCGCCCAGGGCGCGCACCAGCGCCTGAAATTCGGGCGACTGGCGCAGCACGCCGCGGCCGGCGGCGATCAGGTCGGTGACCTCGGCGTCCGACACGGTGAAGGCGGTCGGCACGCGCAGCAGCTGTTGGCGGTTCATGGATTCGGGCGCGTCGCGCAGATTCACCATGATCACATGGATGTCGGCGTCGGCCGCGAACACGTTGCTGCCGCTGGCCGCGGCGGCGCCCAGCTCGCGCCGCCACTCGCGGATCACGTCTTGCAGGTATTCCTGCGTCTCGCGGGTCGAGCGCGCGCCGGCGCCAAACAGCAAGGCATCGGCCACGTCGAACATGCCGGGCACGGTGTCGCTGCTGTCGATGTCGCGCTCGGGCTCGCGTTCGGCGTTGACCACCACCAGCACCACCTTCTGCACGCTGCCGGGTGCGATCACCACTTCGCGGAAGGTCTGGCGCAGGCCGTCGTCCATCAGTGCGCGGTCAAGCAGGCGCTGCACGCCCAGGTTGTCCGACAGGCCGCCGTCGACCAGGTGCACATAGGGCCGCTGGATAGCGTTCAGGTAAGCGTCGGCCTGGGCGCGGTACAGCCGCCGCCGAAAGTCGGCCGGCCCCGCGCGCCCCGGTTCGCTGCCGCCCAGGATGCGGGCGGTGACTTCGGGCGGGCAGCGGTCGGCGTAGTTGCGCAGCGTCACGGGGCTGAGCAGGATCGGCACCGCCGACGACGCCGCCACGGCAAACGACAGCGGCACGTTGCCCAAGTCGGAACAGATCAGCGTGAACTGGTCCCAGGTGAATTCGAATCCGGTGCCGCGCGCCAGGTCGGTGGCGGTGATGATGAGCTGCGGGTGGCGCGGATTGCGCTCCAGATCGGCGAAGGTCTTGCCCTGGTACAGCGCGTCCAGCCGCCGCGCCAGCAGGTGCGCGCGGCCGAACCATGGCGAACTGAGGTCGCGCAGGTTGCTGGGCCGGGCCATTTGGCCCAGCAGGCTTTGCTGGAAGTCCTGCCGCAGGAACTCGCGCTCGAAGTTCGGCAGGCCCGTGCGGCCGAAGGCGGCGTAGTAGCCGGCGACGATGGAGCCGCCCGACACCGCGCTGATCAGGTCGGTGGCCTCCAGAAGCGTCAGGCGCTTGCCGCGCCAGTCGAATTCGTGGTCTTCCAGCTCGCGCAGCACGCCGTAGCCGAACGCGGCCGCCCGCGCGCCGCCGCCGGAGATGGTGACGGCCATGACCAGGCTGGGGTCGCGCGTCTCGTTGACGTGCATGGCGTGCGCCTGGTCCACCCGCATGGCGCTGTTGAGCCAGGGCCGGACGGACGAGCAGGCGCTGAGCAGCGCCACGCACACCAGGCAGGCGATGCCCTGCAGCCAGGTCGGCCAGCCGCCTGCGGCGCGAATTTGCACGCTTTCGGGGTGGGCATGGCACGGCATCGGGCCATCATAACGGCCGGCCGTGCGCGCCGGGCGCGCGCTCAGGCCTGGCGGCGGCGGGCCATCTCGGCCCCGATCCGGGCCAGGTCGGCGTCGGTAAAGCGCGGGCGCGCCGCCGGGTAGACCACCGATTCCTCCAGCGGAATGTGCCGCTCGTAACTGGCGACGAAATCGTGCACCAGCTGGCGCTGCGCCGCGGCGATGGTGGCGGGCTGCTCGGCGTCGCGCCAGTCCAGCAGCACCTGCCGCAGGCGCGCCCACTGCGCGTGCATGCGCACGTGGTCGGCCTGCAACTGGGCCACCGCCTCGCGCACGGCGGGGTCGGCATGGCAGGCCAGCGCCGGGAAGACGTGACGCTCCTCGTCCTCGTGGTGGTGCGGGCCGGCGATGTCGAAGTAGCGCAGCACGTCCTGGGCGGCCGAGCGCGAATCTGCGTCGTGCCCGTGGCGGTCGACGTGGTCGACGATGCGCTGCAGCAGCGCCAGCGAACGCTGCACACGTTCGTGACAGGCCTCGAGCATCTCGAAGGGCTGCTCGAACCCGACGGCCGGCGTGCGCAAGCCCGGCAGGTGGACGGAGGATTGGGCCATGCCCGGCATTGTCCGCCCGCGCCCTGGCCGTGGCGTGAAAGCAGGTCAAGAACCCCGCTGCCCGCGCGGCAAACGCGGTCTTGTCCGACAAACCCGGCGGCTAAACTCAAGCGGGTGATCCGCGCACCCGTTCTCCGTCCTGCCGACGCCGACCTGCCCCCACGCCGCCCGCGCACCGTGGGCGCATGGCTGGTGCTGGCGCTGGCCCTGTCCCTGCCGGGCTGCGCGCTCTTTCGCGACGACAAGCCGGCCGATCCGGCGCCGGCCACGACCGACGCCAGCACCCCCCGCTGGCAAGACAGCGTTCGACATCCGCGTCGAATCGGCCGACGAGGACCTGCGGGCCCTGGTGGCGCGCCACAACGACCTGCAGCGCTACCGCGCCATCACCGACCTGGACGAGACCGAGATGGCGCGCCTGATGGCGCTGACCGAGCGCGACGTGCGCAACCTGCTGGGCACCGAGGGCTATTTCAACCCCACGGTGCGGGTGCGGCGCGAAGGCGCGCCGGGCACGCGGCCCACCATCGTGATCGACATCGAGCCGGGCGAGCCGACGACCATCTCGGCCGTCGACATCGGCTTCGAAGGCGACATCGCCACCAGCGGCGACCCCGACGCTACCGCGCAGCGCGAGGGCATCGTGGAAAACTGGGGCCTGGCCGAAGGCCGCCGCTTCACGCAGGACCGCTGGTCCGACGCCAAGACGGGCGCGCTGCGCCGGCTGGTCGAGCGGCGCTACCCGCGCGGGCGCATCGGCTACAGCCTGGCCGACGTCAGCGCCGCCCAGGCGCGCGCCAAGCTGGGCCTGCGGCTGGATTCGGGGCCGCTGTTCCGCCTGGGGCCGGCCACCGTGCAGGGCGCGCAGCGCTATCCGCCCGAACTGGCCGAGCGGCTGTCGTGGCTCAAGCCCGGCGACGTCTACGACCAGAAGAAGCTGGTCGACGCCCAGCAGCGGCTGGCCGGCAGCGGTTACTACGACTCGGCCTACATCAGCATCGACCCCGAGGGCGAACCGGCCGCCACACCCGTCACTTACACCGTCACCGAGGCCAAGCGCCACCGCCTGCAGCTGGGCCTGGGCTACAGCACCGACGGCGGCCCGCGCGTGTCGCTGGAACACCGCGACAACACGGCGCTGGGCACCACCTGGCGCGCTACCAGCAAGCTGCACCTGGACCGCAAGGCGCCGCTGCTGCAGACCGAGCTGACCAGCCTGCCCGACGCCAACGGCTGGCGCTGGGCCGGCCTGGCGCGCTACATGCGGCAGGACGATGGCGAGCTGGTCACCACGTCCAAAACGCTGCGCGTGGGCCAGTTGAAGACCGAAGAACACTACGACCGCAACTTCTACCTGCAGTACGACCACGCCAGCGTCAGCGGCTCGGCCACCCGCACCAGCACCGCCACCGACGCGCTGGTGGGCGACGGCGCGGCCATCAGCGCCAACTACGCCTGGACCGGGCGCTACTTCGACAGCCTGCCGCTGCCATCGCGCGGCTACGGACTGGGCGGCGAGATCGGCGCCGGCGTGACCACGGTGGGCGAGCGCAAGCCCTTCCTGCGCCTGCAGGGCCGTGCGCTGGGCATCGTGCCGGTGTCCGGCGGCGCGAGCCGACTGGCGCTGCGCACCGAACTGGGCGCGGTGCTGGCCAGCGACGCGGCGCGCCTGCCGTCCACCTACCTGTTCCGCACCGGCGGCGACACCAGCGTGCGCGGCTACGGCTACCGCCGCATCGGCATCCCGCTGGGCGACAGCTTTGTCGGCCCGGGGCGCTACATGGCGGTGGGCAGCGTCGAATGGCAGCGGCCCATCATGCAGGAGCGCTTTCCCGGCCTGCTGGAACACACGCTGTTCGTCGACGTCGGCGGCGTGGCCAACCGTGTGGGCGACCTGCGCGCGCACTGGGGCGTGGGCACCGGCGTGCGGCTGATCACGCCCGTGGGGCCGATGCAGCTGGATATCGCGTACGGGCTGAAGTCGAAGGCGTTTCGGCTGCACATGAACGTGGGGTTTACGTTTTGACCCTCCCCCTGAGTCGCCTGCGGCGCCTTCCCCCCCAGGGGGACAACGCCAGTGGCCGGGCCAAGCCCGCGCCACGGCGTTCCGGCATGGCCTGCTCCGCGGCCTTTTGATTTCGTCGCCCTCCCCCGCTGGGGGAGGGTTGGGGTGGGGGCCAGCCCGGTCAAACGACACTGGGATTCAGATGGTGGATACTCCTGAATCCATAGCTGGTCGCGCTGATCCCGCAAGCGCTGGGACCGGTTTTGAATCCGAATCCACGCCAGCGCCGCGCCGCCGTGGCCGCTGGTGGCGCGTGCCGCTGTGGTCGCTGGCATTTCTGCTGGCCGTGCTGCTGCTGGCGCTGGGCGGCCTGTGGGTGTGGACAGGCACCGACGGCTCGCTGGCCACCGCGCTGCGCTGGGCCGGCGCGCAGCAGCCGCTGGTGACCGACGAAGTCACCGGCACCGTGCGCGGCGGCGGCAAGGTGCGCCGCCTGGTGTGGGAAAAAGAAGGCCTGAGCGTGGAAGTGCACGACGCCGAGCTGCTGTGGACGCCCGCCGCCCTGCTGGCCCGCACGCTGCAGATCGACCAGCTGGCGGCCAGCCGCATCGTCATCGACGACCAGCGCGCGCCGGGCGAGCCGTCGGCCGGGCCGCCCGAATCGTTCGCGCTGCCGCTCAACATCC
This sequence comes from Ottowia sp. SB7-C50, assembly GCF_033110285.1. Classification (NCBI taxonomy): domain Bacteria; kingdom Pseudomonadati; phylum Pseudomonadota; class Betaproteobacteria; order Burkholderiales; family Comamonadaceae; genus Ottowia; species Ottowia sp. SB7-C50. The sequence goes on along the minus strand of NZ_CP136995.1, from coordinate 940,399 downwards.
GCGTCAAGGCGCTGCGCGCGGGCGAGCTGCGCTGGGCCGGCCCGCCGCCCTACACGCTGAGCGACGTGGCGGGCCACTTCGACTACGACGGCGTGCGCCACCTGCTGGAACTGGACAGCGCCCGCATTGAAGGCGGCAGCTACCGCCTGCGGGCCGCCGCCACCGCGCACGCGCCGATCCGCGTCGACGTGGCGCTGGCCGGCGCGCTGACGGCCCCGGTGCCCGGCGCCGCAGCGCCCGTGCCGCTGACGCTGCAAGCCACGCTGCGCGGCCCGCTGACCGACATGGCCGCGCAGGCCGACCTGCAGGCGGCGGCCGCCGCGCCGGGCGCATCGGCGCCTGCCATCCCGGCGCTGCCGCCGTTGGCCGGTTTTGCAGCGGCACCCGCCACGGCGGCATCCGCGCCGCCCGCTGCTTCCCCAGTGGCCGCCGCCAGCGCGCCGGCCACCGCCGACACGCCCGAAGCCCACGCCACCGCCCGCATCACGCCCTGGGCCGCGCAGCCGCTGCCCGAGGCGCACGCCCGCCTGCGCGCGGTCGATGTGGGCGCCATCTGGGCCGAGGCACCGCGCACCCACCTCAGCGGCCGGCTCGACATCACACCGCTGCCCGGCACCGGCACGGCCGGCTGGGCGGTCGATGCCGACCTGGCCAACCGCGCCGCCGGCCCCTGGGATCAGCGCCAGTTGCCGGTCGACCAGCTGCGCGCCGACGTCACCTGGCAGGACAACGTCGCCACCGTGCGCGCGCTGAAGGCGCAGGTGGGCGGCGGCACGGTCGAATCCACCGGCCGCTGGGCCAATGCGCCCGCCGCGCAAACCGGCAGCGGCACCTGGCAGATCGACACCCGCATCACTGGCGTCAACCCCGCGCGGCTGCACACGCAGATGGCAGCCTTCCCGCTCGACGGCACGGCCACGGTCAGCGGCGAAGGCGCGGCCATCGATTTCGACGTCGCCCTGCAGGGCCGCGAGCAGCGCGCCGCCGCCCCCGCGCGCCGGGGCGAATCGGCCGCCGAGGCTCTGGCGCGCGATTTGCGCGCGCTGCGCCTGCGCGACGCCGCTGCCACCGGCCGCTGGCTCGACGGCCTGCTGACCCTGAACACGCTGCGCGTGCGCACCGACGATGCCCAACTGGCCGGCAACGCCCGCCTGCGCCCCGCCGCCGACGCGCTGGGCGGCAGCGCCGACCTGACGCTGACCGCGCCCGGCGCCAGCGCCAGCGTGAAGGGCGAGCTGCAACCCACCACTGGCGCCGGCACGCTGCGCGCCCACATCGCCGACGCCGCGCGCGCCCTGGCCTGGGCGCAGAAGCTGCCCGGCGCCGACGCGCTGGCCAGCGCCCGCGCGCGCGGCAGCGCCACGCTGGACGGCAGCTGGCGCGGCGGCTGGCGCGACCCCACCATCCAGGCCAGGCTGGCCGCCCCTTCGCTCGACTGGCTGGCGCCGGGCAGCGCCGCCGGCACGCCGCCGGTGCAGCTGCGCGGGTTTGAAGCCACGGCCAACGGCCGCCTGGCGCAGGCGCAACTGGCCGCCAGCGGCCGCGTGACGCAGGGCGAACGCCAGCTTGACCTGCGCCTGGCCGCCAACGGCGGCCGCACCACGCCCAACGCGCCGCTGGCCGCGTCGGCCTGGAAGTTCAACCTGGGCCAGTTGCAGGCCGGCGTGCGCGACCCGGCGCTGGGCGCAGGCACCTGGCAGCTGGCCAGCCGCGGTAGCGTGCCGCTGCAGTGGTCACCCGCGCAAGGCGGCCAGTTCGAGGCGGGCGCGGGCGAGCTGACCATCACCTCGCCCGCCCCCACGTCACAGGCGCTGGTGGCCTGGGGTCCGGTGCGCTGGCGCGGCGGCGAGCTGACCACCACCGGCCGCCTGACCGGCCTGCCGCTGCAATGGGTGGAGCGCGTGGCCGGCTCGCAGATGCAGGACGCGGGCCTCACGGGCAACATCGTCTTCAACGGCGACTGGGACGCCACGCTGGGCCAGCAATTGCGCGTGTCGGCCAACCTGGTGCGCGCCAGCGGCGACGTCACCGTGCTGACCACCGATGCCGAAACCGGCGTGCAGTCGCGCGTGGCCGCCGGCCTGCGCGACGCGCGCCTGACGTTGCGCAGCGAAGGCAACGCATTGAACCTGAAACTGGTGTGGGACAGCGAGCGCGCCGGCAACATCGACGGCCAGTTGCGCACCGAGCTGGCCGCCACGCGCGATGCGGGCGGCAGCACCCGCTGGTCGTGGCCCGAGGCCGCGCCACTGCAAGGCCAGGTGCAGGCGCGGCTGCCGCAAATCTCGGCCTGGTCGGTGCTGGCGCCGCCGGGCTGGCGCCTGCGCGGCGCGCTGGCGGCGGATGCCCGCATTGCCGGCACACGCGCCACGCCGCTGGTCAATGGCACCGTGGCGGCCGACGACGTGGCGCTGCGCTCCGTCGTCGATGGCATCGAGTTCGCCGATGGCCGGCTGCGCGGCCGGCTGGACGGCACGCGCCTGCTGATCGACGAATTCGTGCTGCGCGGCGCCGGCGAACAAGGCGCCGGCGGACTGCTGCGCGCCACCGGCGAGGCCGGCCTGGTGGACGGCCGCCCGCAGGCGCGACTGGCCGCCACGCTGGACAAGCTGCGCGCCAGCGTGCGCGACGACCGGCAGGTCACCGTGTCGGGCAACGTGCAGGCCGCGCTGGACGGCCGCGCCATCAGCGCCAACGGCCGCCTGCGCGTCGACCGCGCGCTGATCGTGCTGCCCGACGAAAACCGCCCCACGCTGGGCGACGACGTGATCGTGCGCGGCCCCGACGGCAAGGTCATGTACGGCAAGGAAGGCCCCGGCGCCGTGGCCCGCCCCACCAGCGCCGCCGGCCAGCAGGCCGCGCAGCAGCAGGCGCGCACCGACGCCGCCCGCGCGCGCACCGAAGCCAGCGTGAAAAGCGGCGACACCGAACCGCTCACCGCCAAGGTAGACGTGCAGGTTGACCTGGGCGACAACTTCCGCGTCACGGGCATGGGCATCGACACGCGGCTGGCCGGCGTGCTGACGCTCGCCGGCAACGGCCCGTTGACCACGCCACCCAGCCTGCGCGGCCGCGTGCAAACGGTGGGCGGTACCTTCCGCGCCTACGGGCAGCAGCTCATCATCCAGCGCGGCACCATCACCTTCGGTGGCGAGATCGGCAACCCCACGCTCGACATCATCGCCCTGCGCCCCAACTACACCAGCGACCAGCGCGCCGGCGTGCAGGTCATGGGCACCGCGCTGCTGCCGCGCGTGCGCCTGTATTCCGAACCCGCGCTGCCCGACAACCAGACCCTGGCCTGGCTGCTGCTGGGCCGCCCCGCGCCCGACACGGGATCGGAAGCCGCCATGCTGCAAACCGCTGCGCTGGCCCTGCTGGGCGGGCGCGAGGGGCGCGGCCTGGCGTCGCGCTTTGGCCTGGACGAATTGAGCTTCACCGGCGGCGCCGGCGCGGGCGGCGTGGCCGACGCCAGCGTCACCCTGGGCAAGCGCCTGTCCGACCGGCTGTACGCCGCCTACGAGCACAGCCTGGCCGGCACCGGCGGCACGCTGATGATCTTCTACGAACTGTCGCGCCGCTGGACCCTGCGCGGCCAGGCCGGCGCCAACCAGGCCATCGACCTGATCTACCGCCTGTCGTTCGACTGACGCCCACGCACCGCCACAGGTGCGCCGATACAATCCTCACGCCCCACCCGCCGCCGTAGTTCAATGGATAGAACGAGCGCCTCCTAAGCGCTAGATGCAGGTTCGATTCCTGCCGGGGGCGCCAGGATTTGATGGCTTCTCGCACCCAGAGGTAGCGTCAACGTTTTGCAGTGGGGGGCAGGCTCCGCCCTCTCGCAGCCGGTCCAAGATGGTCAAGTCAGATAGCGCTTGATTGGCCGCACTTGCCACCTCGGGTGAATCCTGCGGCCTGCAGCACCTGGCCATCCCGAACGCCTGCGTGCGGACGCAAGCCGTCGAGGCAAATGATGGTCGGCATGGCTCCGGACGCATAGCCCGACTTGAAATCCCCCGAAACGCCCTTATGATTAGCACTCGTTGGAGTTGAGTGCTAACAACGCGCGATGCTCCATCGCATTCCGGTCGTGCGCTGTCCCTTGCGGTGGGCGTTTCGACCCAAAAATCCTTACACCTGTTGAACTTAGGAGAACCCATGAAACTGCGCCCCTTGGCCGATCGCGTGATCGTCAAACGCCTTGAAAACGAAACCAAGACCGCCTCCGGCATCGTGATCCCCGACAACGCCGCCGAAAAGCCCGACCAGGGCGAAGTGCTGGCGGTGGGTCCGGGCAAGAAGAACGACAAGGGCGATCTGTCGGCCATGAACGTGAAAGTGGGCGACCGCGTGCTGTTCGGCAAGTATTCGGGCCAGACCGTGAAGGTGGACGGCGACGAGCTGCTGGTGATGAAGGAAGACGACCTGTTCGCCGTGGTCGAGAAGTAAGTTCTCGCCAACCTTCGGGATACTCATTTTTTTATAGCTGCTTGCGCTTTATTCATCAGCGCAGGAGCCTAATTTCATTCATATTTTCAGGAGCCAATCAACATGGCAGCAAAAGACGTCGTTTTCGGTTCTGACGCCCGTCACCGCATGGTCGAGGGCGTGAACATTCTGGCCAACGCGGTCAAGACCACCCTGGGTCCCAAGGGCCGCAACGTGGTGCTGGAGCGCTCGTTCGGCGCCCCCACCGTCACCAAGGACGGTGTCTCGGTCGCCAAGGAGATCGAGCTGAAGGACAAGCTGCAGAACATGGGCGCGCAGATGGTCAAGGAAGTGGCCAGCAAGACCAGCGACGCCGCCGGCGACGGCACCACCACCGCCACCGTGCTGGCCCAGTCCATCGTGCGCGAAGGCATGAAGTACGTGGCCGCGGGCATGAACCCGATGGACCTGAAGCGCGGCATCGACAAGGCCGTGCTGGCGCTGGTCGAGCAGCTGAAGAAGGCCTCCAAGGCCACCACCACCAGCAAGGAAATCGCCCAGGTCGGCTCGATCTCTGCCAACTCCGACGAATCGATCGGCAAGATCATCGCTGATGCGATGGACAAGGTCGGTAAAGAAGGCGTGATCACCGTCGAAGACGGCAAATCGCTCGACAACGAGCTGGACGTGGTCGAAGGCATGCAGTTCGACCGCGGCTACCTGTCGCCCTACTTCATCAACAACCCCGAGAAGCAGGCCGCCATCCTGGACAACCCCTACGTGCTGCTGTTCGACAAGAAGATCAGCAACATCCGCGAGCTGCTGCCCACGCTGGAAGCCGTGGCCAAGGCCGGCCGTCCGCTGCTGATCATCGCCGAAGAAGTCGAAGGCGAAGCGCTGGCGACGCTGGTGGTCAACACCATCCGCGGCATCCTGAAAGTGGTGGCCGTCAAGGCGCCTGGCTTCGGCGACCGCCGCAAGGCCATGCTGGAAGACATCGCCATCCTGACCGGCGGCAAGGTGATTGCTGAAGAAGTCGGCCTGAGCCTGGAGAAGGTGACGCTGGCCGACCTGGGCCAGGCCAAGACGATCGAAGTGGGCAAGGAAAACACCACCATCATCGACGGCGCCGGCAAGGCCGACGACATCGAGGCGCGCGTCAAGCAGATCCGTGTGCAGATCGAGGAAGCCACCAGCGACTACGACCGCGAGAAGCTGCAGGAGCGCGTGGCCAAGCTGGCCGGCGGCGTGGCCGTCATCAAGGTCGGTGCTGCCACCGAAGTCGAGATGAAGGAAAAGAAAGCCCGCGTCGAAGACGCCCTGCACGCCACGCGCGCTGCGGTGGAAGAAGGCATTGTGGCCGGTGGTGGCGTCGCGCTGCTGCGCGCCAAGCAGGCCGCTGGCGAGATCAAGGGCGACAACCCCGATCAGGACGCCGGCATCAAGCTGGTGCTGAAGGCCATCGAGTTCCCGCTGCGCGAGATCGTCATCAACGCCGGTGAAGAAGCCAGCGTGGTGGTCAACCGCGTGCTGGAAGGCAAGGGCAACTTCGGCTACAACGCCGCCAACGCCACCTACGGCGACATGATCGAGATGGGCATTCTGGACCCGACGAAGGTCACGCGCACCGCGCTGCAGAACGCCGCCTCCGTCGCCAGCCTGATGCTGACGACCGAAGTGATGGTCGCTGAGGCCCCGAAGGACGACGCCCCGGCCGGCGGCATGCCGGGTGGCATGGGCGGCATGGGTGGCATGGACGGGATGATGTAAGTCCACGCCGCGCGGTCGAGTCTTTCGACCGCCGCCAAGCGAAAGAGCCGCTGGAGACAGCGGCTCTTTTTTTGTGTCCGCGACCCCTGCATCAACGGCGCGACCCCGAAAAAAATCTCCTGCAAGCACTGAAAGTCCTGGGTCACCATCAGCGGGGGCCGGCCGGCCCGCTGCTATGGGCAGTTGGTCAAACCGGCCGCGCCGCCGCAGAATCCGGCACCCAAGCAGTCGTGGTGGAAAAAAGCCATTTCAAAGATCGTCATCCCGATGGTGGCGGTCGGCGTGGGTGCCATCGAGATCGAGTCCGGCGGAGTTCTGGCTGCGGCGGCGATGGCACTTACGGCCACGGACATCGACATCGGTGGGGGCAAACTGTTCGACTACATGTTCGACAAGAAAGACGACAAGAGCCAGTCGATCTATCAGCAATGGCAAGACGTCTACGATGGCGTGGGCCTGAACACCGTCTGTACGCCAGGCTGATGACTGAACATGGTGTCCGCCAGCAGCGTGCTAGCGCAGGCGCCGCATCAAGGCCGCAGTGGACGGGTCGCCGGTCGCCCCTTCAGGTTCACCGCGCGACCCCAGCGCCTGCGCAATGGGCGCTGCGTGCCGCTTGCCCAGTTCAACCCCCCACTGGTCGAAGCTGTTGATGCCCCAGATGGCGCCGGCGACGAATACGCGGTGTTCGTACAGGGCCAGCAGCGCACCCAGGCCGGCGGGGTCCAGCCGGTCGAGCAGCAAGAAGGTGGATGGGCGGTTGCCGGGAAAGTGCCGCGCGGGCGCGTCGCCTTGGTCGCCCTGCATCAGCGCGCGGGCCTGCGCCAGCGCGTTGGCCAGCAGCTTGGGTTGATGGCCGGCCAGGGCGTGGGCGGGCTCGCGGACGGCGACGAACTCGACCGGCACGACCTGCGTGCCCTGGTGCAGCATCTGAAAGAACGCGTGCTGGCCGTTGCTGCCCGCCTCGCCCCAGACGACGGGCGCGGTGTCGAAGGGCAGCGCACGGCCGCGCAGGTCGACGCGCTTGCCGTTGCTTTCCATCTCCAGCTGCTGAAGGTACGCGGGCAGGCGGCGCAGGCCGTGGTGGTAGGGCGCCACGCAGCGGCTGGCAAAGCGGTGGAAGTTGCGGTTCCACACGTCGAGCAGGGCCAGTTGCACGGGCAGGTTGCGCTCGATCGGCGTGCTGGCGAAGTGCTGGTCCATCGCGCGGGCACCGGCCAGCAGCGCCTCGAAGCCCGCCCGACCGATGGCAATGGCCATCGACAGGCCGATGCTGGACCAGAGCGAAAAGCGCCCGCCCACCCCTTCGTCAAACGCAAAGCACCGCCCCGCGCCGAAGGCCGCCACGGCAGCCGCATTGGCGCTGACACCAACGAAATGACGCGCCACGTCGGTGCCGCCCTGCGCCGCAAACCAAGCACGCGCCGACGCGGCGTTCTGCATGGTTTCGGCGGTGCCGAAGGTCTTGGACGCGACGACGAAAAGCGTGCGGTCGGCCCGCAATTGCGACAGCAGGCCAGCCAGTTCGTGCCCATCCATGTTGGCGACGAAGTGCACGCGCGGGCCGCTGGCGTGGCCACCGGCGCGCAGCGCCTGCACCACCATGCGCGGCCCCAGGTCGGAGCCGCCGATGCCGATGTTGACGACGTCGGTGATGGCGCCGTCGGCACGCACCGCTCCGGCAAAATCGAGCAACTCGGATCGCGAAACCGCTATCTGGCGATGCAGGTTTGCTATTGTTTTTGTAGCTTCAGGTGCTTTCTGGATCAGCGCTGGCACCTGATTTGAACCGGAACGCCAGTGCACGTGCGTCACCGCCCGCTGCTCGCTGGTGTTGATGCATTCGCCCGCCAGCATGGCGTCGCGCAGCGCCTCTACGCCGCATTGCTGTGCCAGTTGGTTCAGCAGCCGCTGCGCGTCGTCGTCGATCAGGTTTCTGGACAGGTCGGCCCACACGCCCGCTGCGCCGAAGCCGAAGCGCTCGACACGCTGCGCGCCGTCGTCAGCGAAGGCCTGGCGCAGGTCGAAGGCGTCCGCGCCCACAAAGCGCTGCGCGAAATGGCGCTGCAGCGACGCCCACGCGGGCGTTTCGTCGCAACGCGGCCGATCTCTCCAGTTCATCTTCAACCGTCGGTCAGGCCGACTGCATCAGCGCGTCGAGTTTCTCGGCGTCGGCGATGAAGGCGCGGATGCCCTCGGCCAGTTTTTCGGTGGCCATGGCGTCCTGGTTCAGCGCCAGGCGGAAGGCGGGCTCGTCGTACTGCACGGCGGGCAGGTCGAGCGACTTCGCCGCCTGCGCGTCGAGCGCGCGGGGCAGCGGCGCGTCGCTGGCCGCCAGTTGGGCCAGCAGCTCGGGGCTGATGGTCAGCAGGTCGCAACCGGCCAGCGCGGTGATCTGCCCGACGTTGCGAAAGCTGGCGCCCATCACCTCGGTGGCGATGCCATGGCGCTTGTAGTAATCGAAGATGCGCTTGACCGACTGCACGCCGGGGTCGTTGGCGCCGGCCATGGCGGCCTCGTCCCAGGCCGCGCCGGCGGCTTTCTTGTACCAGTCGTAGATGCGGCCGACAAAGGGCGAAATCAGCTGCACCCTGGCCTGCCCGCAGGCCACAGCCTGGCAGAAGCTGAACAGCAGCGTCAGGTTGCAGTGGATGCCGCGCCGTTCCAGCCGTTCGGCGGCGCGGATGCCTTCCCAGGTGCTGGCGATCTTGATCAGCACACGCTCGGTGGGCACGCCCGCCGCCTGGTACAGCTCGATGAGGCGCTCGGCACGCGTGTAGGTGGCGTCTTCGTCGAAGGACAGGCGCGCATCGACCTCGGTGGACACGCGGCCGGGGATGATCGACAGGATCTCGGCGCCAAAGCGCACCAGCAGGCGGTCGACCACTTCGTCCAGTGGCTTGCCGCGGTGCGCGGCCACGGTGTCTTTCAGCAGCGGTGCGTAGTCGGGCTTTTGCACCGCCTTCAGGATGAGCGAAGGGTTGGTCGTCGCGTCCTGCGGCTGAAACTGCGCCAGCTGCCGGAAGTCGCCCGTGTCGGCGACCACGGTGGTAAAGGTCTTCAGCGTGTCGAGTTGGTTCATGCGCAGATTATCCCGCCTTGGAGCAGCCGCCCCGCGCGGCGGCCCACACGCCTACCGCACCGATTCGACCACCGAGACGCCGTGTGCGCCCAGCGTCAACCCCGCGCGCGCGCCCACGGGCAGCGCGGCCTGCAGATCGGGCGACACGACGAAGATGGCGCCCAGTTCGGTGTCGAACGTGTATTCGAGCACGCTGCCCAGGTAGGCCGATTTGCGCAGCACGGCGGGCAGGCCCTGGCCTTCGGGCTCCACGCGCCAGGCCTCGGGCCGCACCGCCACCTTCACCGCGCCGGGCGACACGGCGCGGCGCGGTTGCAGGTCGAGCGGACCGAGTTGCACCCGGCCATCGGCGCCCGCCGTTCCGGGCAGCAGCAGCGCCTCACCCATGAAGCCGGCCACGAATTCGCTGGCCGGGTGCTCGTACAGCTCCTGCGGGGTGCCGGCCTGGGCGATGACGCCGTGGTCCATCACGATGATCTGGTCGCTCACCGCCAGCGCCTCGCTCTGGTCGTGCGTGACATACGCCACCGTCAGCCCCAGGCGTTGCTGCAGGGCGCGGATTTCCTCGCGCATCTCGCGGCGCAGGCGCGCGTCCAGGTTGGACAGCGGCTCGTCGAACAGCAACACCGCCGGCTCCAGCACCAGCGCACGCGCCAGCGCCACGCGCTGCTGCTGGCCGCCGGAAAGCTCGCTGGGCAAGCGCTCGTCGTAGCCCACCAGGCCCACGCCGCGCAAGGCCTCCACGGCGCGGGCGCGCGCCGCCGCCTTGTCCTGGCCCGACATGCGCAGCCCATAGGCCACGTTGTCCAGCACGCTCATGTGCGGGAACAGCGCGTAGCTCTGGAACATCATGCTCACGTTGCGCTCGGCCGGGCCCAGCGTGGTGACCTCGCGGCCGTCGATGAAGACCTGGCCGCTGGTCGGCAGCTCCAGCCCGGCGACCATGCGCAGGATGGTGGTCTTGCCGCAGCCGGATGGGCCGAGGATGGTCGTGAGCGTGCCCTTGGGCACCTGAAAGCTCACGCCCTTGACGGCCAGCGCGGCGCCGGGGCCGTCCCCATAGCGCTTGACGATGTCCTTGAACACGATCCCCGACATCAGTGCGCTCCTTGCAATTTCACGCCGCCCGCCGACCGCCGGCCCAGCTTGCGCTCGCCCACCACGAACTGGATCAGTGCCGTGGCCAGCGACATCAGCACGATCAGCACCGTGCAATACGCCAGCGCCACGCCGTAGTCGCCGTTGCCCACGCGGCCGATGATGTAGGTGGTGGCCAGTTCGTTCTCGGCCGTGACCAGAAAGATCACCGCGCTCACGGTGGTGATGGCGCGCACGAAGCTGTAGACCAGCGCCGCCACCAGCGCGGGCTTGAGCAGCGGCAGCACCACGTGGCGCAGCGTCTGCAGGCTGCCGGCGCGCAGCATGAGCGAGGCTTCGTCGAGCGAGCGATCCAGCTGCTTGAACGCCGCCGTGCCCGCGCGCACGCCCACCGGCAGGTTGCGGAACACGAAGCACAGCACGATGATGAGCGCCGTGCCCGTCAGCTCCAGCGGCGGCACGTTGAAGGCCAGGATGTAGCTCACGCCCAGCACCGTGCCGGGAATGGCGAACGCCAGCAGCGCGGCAAACTCGAATGCGCCCTGGCCACGGAACTGCGTGCGCGCCAGCAGCCACGCAATCGTCAGGCCCACGGCGGCCGTCAGCGGCGCCGAGATGGCCGCCAGCTTGAAAGTGGTGAAGAAGGAGTTCCACGCCGTGCCGGCCCACACCAGGCCGTGCTCGCCCACCTCCAGCGCAAACGCGGTCTTGAAATGCGCCAGCGTGGGCGTGTAATCGCGCCCCCCAGGTCTGCACAAAACCGCCGGCAAACGCAAAGGCGTACACCAGCAGCGTGAACGCCATCCACGGCAGCGCCACACCGTTGACCAGCCGCCGCACGCCGGCCGGCAGCGGCATGGCAATGCCGGCATCGCCCTTGCCCGACACCGTGGTGTAGCTCTGCCGCCCCAGCGCCCAGCGCTGCAGCAGAAACACGGCCAGCGCAAAGCCCGTCAGGATCCACGCCAGCGCGGCGGCGCGCCCCTGGTCGTACTGCGCGCCGACGATGGCAAAGAAGATCTCGGTCGACAGCACCGAGAACTGCCCGCCCACCACGATGGGGTTGCCGAAATCGGCCATGCTTTCGATGAAGCCGACCAGAAAGGCATTGGCCAGCCCGGGCTTGAGCAGCGGCAGCGTGATGGTGCGGAAGGTCTGCGCCGGCGTGGCGCGCAGCGTGCGCGCGGCCTCTTCCAGGCTGGGCGCCACGCCCTGCACCACGGCGCGCATGATCATGAAGGCAATCGGCGTGAAGGCGAAGGTCTGCGCCACCCACACGCCAAACCAGCCGTAGAACCAGCGCGTCGGCGGGATGCCGAAGGCCCATTCCAGCAACTGGTTGGCGATGCCCGCGCGGCCGAACAGCAGGATCAGCCCCAGCCCCACCACGAAGGGCGGTGTGATGATGGGCAGCATGGCGATCACGCCCAGGGGTTTTTTAAGGCGATTCGATGCGCGCTCGGCCTGCAGCGCCATCAGCGTACCAAGCAGCGTGGTGCTGGTGGCCGTCATCAAGCCCAGGAACAGCGTGTTCCAGGCCACGCCGCAACTGGTGCCGCCGCCCAGGCAACCCAGCCCGAAGTTGCGGGCACTGGCAATGCGCTCGACCAACGTGCCCAGCGCAAACTGCCCGTCTTCGTTGAAGAAGGCGCCCGACAAGGCCTTGAGCACCGGGAACACGATGAACAGCGCCAGCAGGGCACCGCAGATCACCACCGCCGCCGCCACGAACAGATCGCCCCGGAAGAACCCGCGCCGCGCCAGCCCGAACGCCGCCAGCACCGCCAACGCCGCCAGCACCACGGCCGCGCCCCAGCCCATGCCGAACTGCTTGGTGGCCAACTCGCCAAACGCCGCGTTCAGCCATTCATACGACCAGCCGCGCGCGCCGATCAGAAAGCCGCTCCCCAGCAGGCCGATCAGCCCGATCACGCCGGCCGCCAGCAGCGCCGCGCCTTGCCGACGCCCTGGCGGCAGTGCGGCACCGACCACCGCCAGCGCCAAGCCGGCCACGCCCCACAGCAGCCAGCCCCGCCCATAGGCCAGGGCCTGCATCAAGCCGTTGGCCGACTGATCGTCGCCAAACACCTGGCCGATGCGCGTCAGGCCGTTGGCGTCCTGCACGGCGTACCAGGGCAGCGCCAGATAGCCCAGCGCGCCGATCAGAAGCCAGATCCAGATCGGCCGGTTGGCGGCGCCAGGTGTGAGCATACAGCTATCAAAAGAAGAGTATTCAGGCGTTTACTTGCCCTGACCCTGGACTTCTTTTTCCCACTTGGCGATCAGGCGCCGGCGTTCGGCGCTGGCGCCATACTTGGCGTAGTCGTAGTCGATGAGCTTGATCTTGGCCGGGTCGCTCATGCGCGGATCCTTCGGCACCTTGGTGTTGCTGGGCAGCTGGAACTGCTTGGCCGCAATGCCGAACTGCTGGCCTCCGGGGGTCAGGGCCCATTCGTAGAACTTCCTGGCGTTGTCGGTGTTGGGGCCGCTCTTGACGATGCTCATGGAGCCGATTTCCGCCCCCGTGCCTTCGCTGGGCGTGGCCTGGCCGACCGGAAAACCGTTGATGGCCTCGGTGGTCACATCGTGCACGAAGCTGATCGACACCATGGTCTCGCCACGCGCCGCCGCCTTGATGGGCGCGGTGCCGGATCGCGTGTAGGTGCTCACGTTCTTGTGCAACGCCTTGAGGTAGTCGAACGCCTTGTCCTCACCCATCATCTGCACCAGCGTGGCGATCACGGTGTACGCCGTGCCGCTGGAGGCCGGGTTGGCCATCTGGATCTCGCCCTTGTATTCAGGTTTGAGCAGGTCGGCCCACGACTTGGGCGCCGCCACCTTTTTCTTGGCCAGCAGTTCGGTGTTGAAGCCGAAACCCAGCGGGCCCAGGTACACGCCCACGGTGCGGTACTTGGAATCGGCCGCCTGCTTCTGCGCCCAGGGGTGCAGCTGTGCGAGTTGCGTCGACTTGTATTCCAGCGTCAGGCCTTGCTCAGCCGCCTGCAGGTGCGGGTCACCCGTGCCGCCGAACCAGATGTCGGTCTTGGGGTTGGCGCGCTCGGCATTGAGTTGCGCCAGCGCCTCGCCCGAGCCCTTGGCCACCATGTTGACCTTGGTGCCGGTGGTCTTGGTGTAGACGGTGGACATCATGTTGCACCACTCGGCCTGCACCGAGCAGATGATGTTGACCTGCCCCTGCGCGGCGGCGGCCAGCGGAAGCGCGCACAGGATCGAGAGGGCGGCGAAGCGTTTCATGAACGGGGCGTTTCTGATGTGTGACAGGGCGGACAGTATCGCCAAAAAAACGGCTACTTCGCGGCCGCTATCGGGCGCGCAAAAAATCCCTGCGCCGCCGCCACGGCCTCGGCGTCGGCCTGCACGGCATGGGGCGGGCCGCCCTTGCCCCACAGCGCGCCGGCCCAGGGCATCGACAGGAACTCGGCGCACAGGCGCACCGAATCGATCATCGGCTGCGCCTTGGCGCGGTCGCCGCTGGTGGTGATGAGGTGCAGGCGCTTTTGCGCCATGCTGTCCTTGAAGGGCACGCCGGGCGTGCGCATCCAGCCGCTCCAGTGGTCGAGGTAGGTCTTCAGCCCCGACGGAATGCTGTACCAGTACACCGGCGAAACCAGCACCAGGTCGGTACAGGCCAGCGTGGCGTCGAGCAGGGTTTTCAGGTCGCCCTCGGGCGGCGCGTAGGTGCCGGTGGTGTGGCGCCGGTCAACGAAGGGCGGCAGCGTCATGGGTGCCAGATGCAGCCACCGCTGCGTGGCGCCCGCGGGCAAGGCGGCAGCGGCCTGGCGCGCCAGCCATTCGGTGTTGCCGACGTGGCCGGGCTCGCGCACCGAGGCGACCAGGAACAGGAAATGTCGATCACTCATGATGAAACAGGTCGGCTGCGCTGGCCCCGTGTGCGCATGCAGCTATATAAACAATAGCATTCTGACCGCCAGCCGGCTCAGATGCGCCCTTCTTCCACCGCATGGCACGCCACCTGGATGCCCTGCACGCCCAGCATGGCCGGCCGTTCGGTGCGGCAGCGCTCGTTGGCGTGCGGGCAGCGCGGATGAAAGGTGCAGCCAGGCGGCGGGTTGAGCGGGTTGGGCACTTCGCCCTGCACGGGCGTGCGCGCACGGCCGGTGTCGTGCATCTTCGGGATCGCGTCCAGCAGCATGCGCGTGTACGGATGGCGCGGCGCGCTGAACAGCATCTGCTTGGGCGCCAGCTCGACGATGCGGCCCAGGTACATCACGCCCACCTGGTCGCTGACGTGGCGCACCACGGCCAGGTTGTGGCTGATGAACAGGTAGGTGAGCCCGCGCTCGCGCTGCAGGTTCTTCATGATGTTGAGCACCTGCGCCTGCACCGACACGTCGAGCGCGCTGGTGGGCTCGTCGCACACCAGAAACTCAGGCTGCGTGGCCAGCGCGCGCGCGATGGAGATGCGCTGGCGCTGCCCGCCCGAGAACTGGTGCGGATACTTCACCATGTCGGCGGGCGACAGGCCGACCGACTGCAGCAGCTCGCCCACGCGCTGCTCCTGCGCGGGCTTGCCCTGCACCGTGCCGTGCTCGCGCATCGGCTCGGCAATGATGTCGCCCACCTTCCAGCGCGGGTTGAGGCTGGCGTACGGGTCCTGAAAGATCATCTGGATGCGCTCGCGCAGCTTGCGCGCACCCGCGCCGCCGGCCTTGAAGGCGGCGTGCGCGTCCTGCCCGTCGAAGAAGAAGCTGCCGCGCGTCGGCTCGTACAGGCCCACCAGCAGCCGCGCCGCGGTGCTCTTGCCGCAGCCCGATTCGCCCACCAGCGCCAGCGTCTCGCCCTTGGCGATGGTGAAGGTGGCGTCGTCCACCGCGTGCAGCAGCTGGCGCGACTTGCCTTCAAGCACGCGGTTGAGCAAGGGTGGCGAAACGTCGAAGGTCTTGGCCAGACCTTCGGCGCGAACAAGGGGCTGACTCGCCCCCACCTCCGCTGGGGGAGGGCTGGGGTGGGGGCCGGCGGCGCCACTTTCGATCAATGCGGCCCCCATCCCCCCCTTTACCCCAGAGGGGGAAGGGGCGAAAACCGTTCGTGCGCACCGTCATGCCGCCACCTCCTTCTGCCCGACCGGGAACCAGCAGGCTGCCTGCGTTGCGCCGGCGGCCATCAGCTCGGGCCGCTCGGCGCGGCAACGCGCTTCGTAGCCGCGCTCGCAGCGCGGGTGAAACGCGCAGCCCGAGGGGATGGCGTTCAGCCGCGGCATGGTGCCGTCGATCTGATAGAGCTGCTCGCGGTCCACGGCCATGTCGGGAATCGCGGCCATCAGGCCGGCGGTGTACGGGTGCGCGGGGTGGTTGATGACCTCGTGCACCGGGCCGATCTCTGCGATGCGGCCGGCATACATGACGGCCACGCGGTCGCAGGTCTCGGCGATCACGCCCATGTCGTGCGTGATCAGCATCACGGCGGCGCCGCGCTCGCGGCACACCTTTTTCAGCAGCTGGATGATCTGCGCCTGGATCGACACGTCGAGCGCGGTGGTCGGCTCGTCGGCCACGATCAGCTTGGGCTCGGCTGCCAGCGCCAGGGCGATCACCACGCGCTGGCGCATGCCGCCTGAGAACTGGTGCGGGTAGTGGTCGATGCGCTGTTCGGCGGCCGGAATGCCGGTGTCCTTCAGCAGGTCGATGGCGCGCTGGCGCGCTTCGGCGGCGCTGAGCGGCAGGTGCGTCTGGATGGTTTCGACCAGTTGCCGGCCCACGCTGTAGAGCGGGTTGAGCGAGGTCAGCGGGTCCTGGAAGATGGCGCCGATCTTGCGCCCGCGCACATGGCGCATCTGCTCGTGCGGCAGGTTGTCGATGCGCTCGCCCTCCAGCAGGATCTGCCCGCCCGCCACGCGGCCGGGCGGCTCCAGCAGGCCGATGATGGACGCGCCGGTGAGCGACTTGCCCGCGCCCGATTCGCCCACCACGCCCAGAATTTCGCCCGGTGCGATCTCGAACGAAATTTGGTCCAGCGCGCGCAGCGTGCCGCGCCGGTTGGGAAACTCGACCACCAGGTCTTTGACTTGCAGAAGCGACATGACTTGACGGTTACTATAAATTTAATAGCTGCTTGCGCTTTGTAGACAAGCGCTGGAGGCCTAGAACATCTAAAAACATACGCGAAGGACGCGAAGACTTCGCGAAAGGCGCAAAAGAATCAAACGGATTTTTTTCGCGTTCTTCGCGCAAGCTTCGCGTCCTTCGCGTCCGGCTGTTCAATCGACGGCTTCACCTCAACCTCGGATTCAGTGCATCGCGCAGCCAGTCGCCCAGCAGGTTCACGCTCAGCGCAATCAGCACCAGCATCACGCCGGGGAAGATGGTGATCCACCACTCGCCCGAGAACAGGTAGTCGTTGCCGACGCGAATCAACGTGCCGAGCGAGGGCGACGTGGGCGGCACGCCCACGCCCAGGAAGGACAGCGTGGCCTCGGTGATGATGGCGGTGGCCACGTGGATGGTGGCCAGCACCAGCACCGGCCCCATGACGTTGGGCAGCACGTGCTTGAGCATGATGCGCCAGGGCGGCACGCCCGTCACACGGGCGGCCTGCACGTATTCCTTGCCGCGCTCGACCATGGTGCTGCCGCGCACCGTGCGCGCGTACTGCACCCAGCCGGTGAGCGAAATGGCGACGATCAGCACGCCGAAGGCCAGCGATTCGTCGGCATTGGGAAACAGCGCGCGCCCGACCCCGGCAATCAGCAGCGCCACCAGGATGGCGGGAAAGGACAGCATGACGTCGCACAGGCGCATCAAAAACGCGTCGACCCAGCCACCCTTGAAGCCCGCCACCAGACCCAGCAGCACGCCCACCACGACCGAGATCAGCACCGACACCAGGCCCACCACCAGCGAGATGCGCGCGCCGTACATCAGCGCCGACAGGATGTCGCGGCCCTGGTCGTCGGTGCCCAGCAGGTACTTGCGGCTGCCGTGCTCGGACCAGGCAGGCGGCAGCCGCGCGTCACTCAGCTCCAGCGTGGTCAGATCCAGCGGGTTGTGCGGCGCCACCCAGTTGGCAAACACCGCGCAAAAGATGCAGATGAAGGCGATGGCGGCAGCGACGATGGCCGTCGGCGAACTGCGAAAGCTGTAGCCGACGTCACTGTCCCACCAGCGGGAAACCAGACTGCTCATGCGTCAATGCTCATAAATTGATAGCTTTCTGCGCAGGATGGACAAGCGCTGCAGCCACCTTTTACTATCTAACGGCCGCGGGGCAGGCCATGCGGGAACGCCGTGGAGCGGGCTTGGCCCGGCCACTGGCGTTGCCCCCTGGGCGATGGCGCCGAAGGCGGCTCAGGGGGGTTATTTTGTCTTCACCGAAATCCACTTGAACGGCATGAAGTTGTCGGCCAGTTGCACCAGGCTCACCTTCTTGTTGACGCCCCAGGCCAGCGTCTGCTGGTGCAGCGGCAGGTGGCCGATGTCCTCGGTGTGCAGCGCAAAGGCTTCCTTGATCATGGCGTCGCGCTTGGCCTTGTCGGTTTCGGCGCCCAGCTTCACGGTCAGCTCGTCCAGCTTGGGGTTGCAGTAGCTGCCCAGGTTGAACTGGCCATCGCCGGTCTTGTCGTTGGGGCAGCGCATCAGTGCGTTCAGCGCGTTGTGCGCGTCGTAGGTGGACGGCGTCCAGCCTAGCATGTAGAAGCTGGTGTCGCGGCGCAGGATCTTGGGGAAATAGGTGCCCTTGGTCTCGGCCTGCAGGTTGATCTTGACACCGATGCGCGCCAGGTTGGCGGCCACGGCCTGGCAGATCTGCGCGTCGTTCACATAGCGGTCGTTCGGGCAGTTCATGGTGACTTCGAAGCCGTTGGGGTAGCCGGCTTCGGCCATCAGCTTCTTGGCGGCTTCCGGGTCGTAGGGCAGGCGCTTATCCTGCGCTTCGGTCCAGCCGTTGTTGCCGGGGCCGATCATCAGCGCCGTGGGCCGCGAAGCGCCGCGCATCACCGTCTTCTGGATGCCCGCAATGTCAATCGCCTGATAGAACGCCTGGCGCACCCGTTTGTCCTTGAAGGGGTTCTTGCCCTTGACGCTGGAGAACAGCAGCTCGTCGCGCTTCTGGTCCATGCCCAGGAAGATGGTGCGCAGCTCAGGCCCGGCCACCACCTGCGTGCTGGCGTTGGCGTTGATGCGGGCAATGTCCTGCACCGGCACCGGCTCCATCACGTCGATTTCGCCCGACAGCAGCGCCGCCACGCGCGTAGCCGGGTTGGCGATGGGCGTGAAGATGACTTCCTGCACGTTGCCTTCGACCTTGCCCCAGTAGCGCGGGTTGCGCACGAACACGGTGCGCACGTTGGGCTGGCGCTCGCGCACGTGGTACGGGCCGGTGCCGTTGGTTTTGAACGAGGCGGTGTTCTCGATGCCCTTGCGGCGGTCAACCGGGCGCGTGGCGTTGTTGTCCTCGCACCATTTCTTGCTCATGATGTACACCTGCGACAGGATCTGCGGCAGGATCGGCAGCGGCGTCTTGGTTTCGATCTCGACCGTGTGGCTGTCGACCTTGCGCGTTTCCTTCACATCGTTGCTGTAGCTCTTCATGTCGGAGCCTTCGCCCGCGATGCGGCCCATGGTGAACACCACGTCGTCGGCGGTAAAGGGCGTGCCGTCGTAGAAGGTGACGCCCTTGCGCAGGTCAAAGCGCCACACGGTGGGCGACATCTGCTTCCAGCCGGTGGCCAGCATGGGCACCATTTCGAGCTTCTTGTTCCAGCCGACCAGCGCCTCGTAGGCGTTGCTGTCGACGCTGAGCTGCAGCGATTCGTTCAGCGAATGCGGATCGAGCGACAGTGCGTCGCCCTGGTTGGCCACGCGCAGGGTCTGGGCCGACGCCGCAGCACTCAGCGCGAACAGCGAGGTCAATACGGCAACGCGGATCGCTTGGGATGGAATGGACATCGGTTATCTCCTCAAAAAAGCTCGGGTTTGACGCTGCGGTTCAGTGGCCGCCGGCCTTGGCCACGCGCAGGCGCGGATCCACGACGACATACAGCATGTCGACGATCAGGTTGATGGCAACAAAGATCAGCGCAATCAGGCACAGGTAGGCCGCCATCACCGGCACGTCGGCAAAGGTCACGGCCTGGATGAACAGCAGGCCCATGCCGGGCCACTGGAACACCGTCTCGGTGATGATGGCGAAGGCGATCAGGCCGCCCAATTGCAAGCCGGTGATCGTCATCACCGGCACCAGCGTGTTCTTGAGCGCGTGGCCAAAGTGGATCGCGCGGTCGGTGAGGCCACGGGCGCGGGCGAACTTGATGTAGTCGGTGCGCAGCACTTCAAGCATTTCGGCGCGCACCAGCCGCATGATGAGCGTCAGCTGGAAGATCGCCAGCGTGATGGCCGGCAGGATGATGTGCAGCCAGCCGTCCAGCGTGAACAGGCCCGAACTCCACCAGCCGAACTGCACCGTCTCGCCGCGCCCGAAGCTGGGCAGCCAGCCCAGCCAGACCGAAAACACCAGGATCAGCAGAATGCCGATCAGGAAGGTGGGCAGCGACACACCCAGCAGCGACACGGTCATGAACAGCTGGCTCATGAAGGTGCCGCGCTTGAGCGCCGCGTACACGCCCATGGGCACGCCGATCAACAGCGCCAGCAGCGCGGCGACCATGGCCAGCTCAAACGTGGCCGGAAAGCGCTCGCCCAGCAGGCGCGACACCTTGGCGCCCTGCCGCAGGCTCAGGCCAAACTCGCCTTGCGCGGCGTTGACCAGGAAGTGCCAGAACTGCACGAAGAAGGGTTGGTCAAGTCCCAGGTCGGACCGCAACTGGCGAATCTGCTCGGGCGTCGCGTCCTGCCCCAGCAGGAACACCACCGGATCACCCACGTACTGGAACAGCAGGAAGGCGATGAAGGCGACCGACACCATCACGATGATGGCCTGGATCAACCGGCGAAGAATGAAGGCACCCATGCGTCAAAAAATGTAGCGAAGGCGCGATGCTAGCAGAGGGATAGGGGCAGGAACATAGGTGTTACGCGGAGTCCCCGCCTTGCCAGTTAATGGCCAGGAAATGAAAAAAGCCGCCCGAAGGCGGCTTTTTAAGCTGAATCGCTGGTTGCCGTTCAGGCAACGTCACGATCAGAAGTTGTGACGGACACCGATGCCGTAGTTGTTGTTGCCGTCCAGGCGCAGGTAGGCGCCGTAGACGAACGTGCGCTTCGACAGAGCGTACTTGGCTTCCACCAGGCCGTTCGTGTACTTCTTGCCGGTCCAGTCGTTCTTGGTGTCGCGGGTCAGGTCCAGCGTCAGGGCCATGGCGCCGAAGTTGGCGGTGCCACCCAGGCTGAAGCCACGACGCTGAGCGTTGGCGGCGTTGTAGGCGTTGGTGTAGGAAGCAGCCAGCACGAAGTTGCTGAAGTTGTACTTGCCACCCAGCACGTAGTTGGTCTTGATGTCCTTGGTCTTGTTGGCAGCGAAGCCCAGGCCGATCGGGCCGTTGGCGTACAGCACGTTCAGGTCCCACTTGGCGCGGCCAGCGTTGTCGGCCTTCAGGACGTAGCCCACTTCAGCGCTCAGGCCGCCCATGTCGGGGGTCTTGTAGCTGAACTGGCTGTTGTTACGCGGGCCGCCGCCAGCGAAGTTGTAGGTGTTGCCGACCACGGAGTAGTTGGCGGCGCCGGTCAGTTCCCAAGCAGCGATGCCATAGAACGTCGGGTTCAGGCTACGGCCCATCTTGAAGGTACCCCAGTTGCCACCCAGCCACAGGTTGGCGGCACGGCCCCAGAAACCACCGCCGGAACCCAGCGCGTCACCCTGGTCCAGATCCAGACCGGTTTCGAAGTTGAAGCCAGCCTTCAGGCCGCCACCCAGGTCTTCCACGCCACGCACGCCCAGACGGCTGTTGCCGTTGTTCATCAGGCTGCCGCTCAGGAATTGGGTGCTGTTGCTGGCGTCGTTGCCAGCGGGTGCGCCCGTCTTGATCTTGCCGATACCAGCGTCAGCCACGCCGTACAGGGTCACAGAAGACTGGGCCATCGCGAAGCTCGAGGCACCCAGCACGGCCAGGGCGATCAGAGATTTTTTCATTGCAAGTTCTCCAAGGTTAAACATAGGGCGCCGGTGCGAAGGGTCCGTCTGCGATTCCCGCCGGGTCCCCGGGCCAACCTCCCCTAGCGGGAAGTTGTTGCTATTGCACCAGACGCGCCAGCAACTTGCAAAGAATTCAGTGACCCAACCAACGACTGGGCGGCGTTCTGTTGCAACGCGACAACAGACGGGCCTTCATAGTGGGGAATAGGAGACACATGTTGCAAGGCATGTCAAACGTCGGTCGATGTATCTTCGCAGGGCTGGTCGGAGCGAGCTACCCCTGGCTTGAGGTCAAAAGCACTCTGCAGCCTGCCGCGTGACCAGTGCAAAACGGGCCACACGCTGCCGGCAGCGCACGCGCCGACACCTCGCAAAAAAAGAACACCAAAGTATTGCGTCATGCCCAGCGCGCCAGCCACGCGACTGAATGCCGCGGCATGGACGATGAAGACGCTGACCGGCCGCCGGCGGCCCACTGGCCGGTCTGCCGCCCGTGCCCTTCGAAAGCGCCATGACGGCGGTGGGAGCAACGGCGGGGATCGATTCTGTCCGGGGGACCGAAGGCGCAGACTGTCCCCTACCTCCAGGGGATCGTCTGCGCACTTCGTCAGGCGGCCGCGCGCGGGGCGCGCCACCTGATCACGCCGTCATCAGAAGTTGTGGCGAACGCCGATGCCGTAGTTGTTGGTGCCGTCCAGGCGCATGAAGGCGCCATAGGCGAAGGTGCGCTTGGACAGCGCGTACTTGGCTTCGAGCAGGCCGTTGGTGTACTTCTTGCCCGTCCACTCGTTCTTGGTGTCGCGGGTGAAGTCCATCGTGAGCGAGACCGCGCCGAACTTGGCCGTCCCGCCCAAGCCGAACCCGCGGCGCACCGCCTGGGCCTGGTTGGACGCCTGGGTGTAGGACGCTGCGACGACAAAATTGCCGAAGTCGTACTTGCCACCCAGCTGGTAGTTGGTCTTGCTGTTGATGACCTTGTTGACCGACAGGGCGGCAGCGATCGGGCCGTTGCCGTACATCAGGGCCACGTCGTAGGCCGCCTTGGCCGCGCCCAGGTCGTTCTTGGTGACATAGGCCAGCACGCCCGTCAGGCCGCCGAAGCTGGGCGTGACATAGGCGAAGGCGCTGTTGGCACGCGACCCGATGCCGACGTAGTTGTAGGTGTTGGACAGCAGCGAGTAATTGGCCGTACCGGTCAATTCGTAGCTGGCCGTGGCCAGGTAGCTGGGCGTGAACTGGCGACCCAGCTTGACGGTACCCCAGTTGCCGCCGAGCCACATGTTGGCCTGGCGAGCCCAGAAGGCCGAGTTGGTGGCGTTGCCGTTGTCCAGGTCAAGGCCGGTTTCAAACTGGAAGCCGGCCTTGAGGCCGCCGCCCAGGTCTTCCACGCCGCGCACGCCCACGCGGGTGGTGCCGTTGTTCATCGTGCTGCTGCTGATGAATTCGGTCTTGTTGGAGGCGTCGTTGGCCGGGGACGCGCCGCCGGAGCCCAGCTTGATCTTGCCGATACCGGCGTCGGCCACGCCATACAGCGTGACGGAGGACTGGGCCATGGCGGCACCAGAGAGGGCCAGAACGGCCAGAGCGAAGAGCGATTTTTTCATGCAGGTTCTCCAAGTTTGCTTTTGCGGATACAGGTCGGGCGTCGAGGTAGCGCCTGCCGACGACGCCACCGACGTCAGATCGGGCTTCGAAGGCGCACCAATTCTAGGATGCAGACCTGACACGAACGGGGCCACAGCGCGGGTTTGTTGCGCCAAAACATCGTCGGCTGCCCACGTGGGGGGGCCTTCGAGCAGGGTTGGCCTGAACGCGCCGTGGCGTACCATGCGGCCATGCTATCGCCCTCCGACCGACTGCTCGCCGCAGCCGACAGCACGCTGCGCACACTGTTCGCGCCCCACCAGGCGTCGCGCCCCAACCCGGCCGCCAAGGCGCCGCCGGGCGCCAGGCTCTCCGAGACCGAACAACGCCTGTCGGGCGCGCTGATGCGCGTCAACCACGTGGGCGAGGTCTGCGCGCAGGCGCTGTACACCGCGCAGGCGCTGGCCACGTCCGACCCCGCCGTGCGGCAGAGCCTGGAAGCCGCCGCGCGCGACGAAACCGACCACCTGGCGTGGACGCGCGAGCGCCTGGACCAGGTGGGCGACCGCGTGTCGCTGCTCAACCCGCTGTGGTACGCCGGCGCCTTCGGCATCGGCCTGCTGGCCGGGCGCGTGGGCGGCGAGCGCTTCAGCCTGGGCTTTGTGGTGGAGACCGAGCGCCAGGTCGAGGCCCACCTGGCCAGCCACATGGATCGCCTGCCCGCGGGCGATGCGCCCTCGCGCGCCATCGTGGCGCAGATGAAGGAAGACGAAGCGCGCCACGCCGACGAAGCGCTGCATGCCGGCGCCGCCCCGCTGCCGGCGCCGGTGCGCGGGCTGATGCGCGTGGCCGCCCGCGTGATGACGACGGTGGCGCATCGGATCTGACCCCTGTGTGGCGCTGGCGCGCCTTCCCCCACGGGGACAACGCTGGCAGCCGCAGGGACCCCGGCTGCGGCGTTCTCGCCTGGCCTGCTCCGCGGCCGGCAGACCGGGGCGTGCGCACGCGCAGCGGCGCGAATTTCACATGTAAAAACGGGCTCTAGCGCTTTCCCAGTCAGCGCAATAAGCTATTCTTTTAATAGTATCCGCCGCACCTCAATCCAACGCCACCAGCTCGAACGACGTCGTGATCTCCGCCGTCTTGGCCAGCATGATCGAGGCCGAGCAGTACTTGTCGTGGCTCATCGCAATCGCGCGCTCGACGGCGCTGGCGGGCACGCCCTTGCCGGTCACGGTGAAATGCATGTGGATGCGCGTGAACACCTTGGGGTCTTCGGCGGCGCGCTCGCTGGTCAGTTTGACGGAGCAGCCGCGCACGTCGTGCCGCCCGCGCTTGAGGATCAGCACCACGTCATAGGCGGTGCAGCCGCCGGTGCCGGCCAGCACGGTTTCCATGGGGCGCGGCGCCAGGTTCTGGCCGCCGTTTTCGGGCCGCGCGGCGTCCGGTGCGCCATCCATGGCGATCACGTGGCCCGACCCGGTCTCGGCCACGAAGCCCATGCCCGAGCGCGTGCCCGCCGCGCCCGTCCAACTTACCGTGCATTCCATGATCCGTACTCCTTCCTTGGCCGATGAACTGGGCGCAAGCGTAGCGGATTCGGCCACGCCGCACGCCCGCGGCTGAGACATTTCGCACGTTTCGGGCGACTGGAAGGGCCGTCCGGTGTTGCATCGCAGCAAAATATTGCGAACGGGCGTGCTTTTCATATACACTGCCCCTCAGGCGAGTGAGATTCACTCGCACCGGTTGTCTCCTCCACCCCTTCAAAAAGGTGGATTCAAGCCCTGGCGCCTCGCGCCGGGGCTTTTTTTTTTGCACCGCCGCATGGCAGCCGGCAGCCCGGCGGCGCGGACGTATGATTTCGGGCTGCCTTCCCTTCACCCGCTTGCCATGCCCACCTCTCGCGCCCCGGCCGCCACGGCCCCGACCCCGCTCAGCGCCACCGACTACCTCAAGCAGGTGCTCACGGCCCGCGTGTACGACGTGGCCATCGAGTCCGACCTCGAATCGGCCCGCACCCTGAGCCGGCGGCTGCACAACCGCATCTACCTCAAGCGCGAAGACCAGCAGCCCGTGTTCAGCTTCAAACTGCGTGGCGCCTACAACAAGATGGCGCACCTGTCGCCCGAGCAGCTGAAGGCCGGCGTGATCTGCGCCAGCGCCGGCAACCACGCGCAGGGCGTGGCGCTGGCCGCGCACAAGCTCAGCAGCCGCGCGGTGATCGTCATGCCCACCACCACGCCGCAGGTCAAGGTCGACGCCGTCAAGGCGCTGGGCGGCGAAGTAGTGCTGGCCGGCGACAGCTATTCCGACGCCTACGGCCACGCCGTCCAGCTGCAGGCCGAGCAGGGGCTGACCTTCATCCACCCGTTCGACGACCCGCTGGTCATCGCCGGCCAGGGCACCATCGGCATGGAGATCCTGCGCCAGCACCAGGGGCCGCTGGCGGCGGTGTTCCTGGCCATCGGCGGCGGCGGCCTGATCAGCGGCGTGGGCGCCTACATCAAGGCGGTGCGGCCCGACGTGAAGGTCATCGGCGTGCAGATGGCCGACTCGTCCGCCATGGCGCAGTCGGTCGCGCAGGGCCAGCGCGTGACGCTGACCGACGTCGGCCTGTTCGCCGACGGCACCGCCGTCAAGCAGGTGGGCGAAGAAACCTTCCGCGTCGCCACCGAGGTGGTGGACGAATTCGTCACCGTCGACACCGACGCCGTCTGCGCCGCCATCAAGGACGTGTTCATCGACACGCGCAGCATCGTCGAGCCCTCCGGCGCGATGGCGGTGGCCGCCGTCAAGCAGTACGTCGCCACGCACAAGACCAAGGGCGAAAGCTACGTGGCCGTGCTGTCGGGCGCCAACATGAACTTTGACCGCCTGCGCTTCGTGGCCGAACGCGCCGAGGTGGGCGAGGAGCGCGAGGCCCTGTTCGCCGTCACCATCCCCGAAGAGCGCGGCAGCTTCCGCCGTTTTCTGGAAGTCATCGGCAGCCTGCCGGGCGGCCAGCGCAACGTGACCGAGTTCAACTACCGGATCAGCGACGCTGCGCAGGCGCACGTGTTTGTGGGCCTGACCACCGCCGGCAAGGGCGAATCGCCGCGCATCGCCGCCGCGTTCCAGAAGGCCGGCTTCGCCACCGTCGACCTGACGCACAACGACCTGGCCAAGGAACACGTGCGCTACATGGTGGGCGGCCATTCGCCGCTGGCGCTGGACGAGCGCCTGCTGCGCTTCGTCTTTCCTGAGCGGCCGGGCGCGCTGATGAAGTTCCTGAGCCTGATGCGGCCCAGCTGGAACATCAGCCTGTTCAACTACCGCCACGAAGGCGCCGACTACGGCCACATCCTCGTCGGCCTGCAGGTGCCGGCCTGCGACGACGCGGCCTTCCAGCGCTTTCTGCAGGAGCTGGGCTACCCCTGGGCCGAGGAAACCGACAACCCGGCGTACCGGCTGTTTCTGCAGCGCTGAGCGGCGCGAGGCGTGAAACTATCGTTTTGATAGCTGCACGCGCTTATCCTGAGAGCGCTGACGGCCAAAACAACCCGTCATTCCCGCGTCGGCGGCAATCCATGTAGCCGCTCTCAGCGGCCCGCCAACCCGTCATTCCCGCGCAGGCGGGAATCCATGCCTCCACCGCCAGCCGCCCCATCGGAGCGAAGCGCCTCTGGATTCCCGCCTGCGCGGGAATGACGATGGAAGGGGATGGTTCAGGCGCGCGGCTTATAACCTACAAAACGCCGCAGGCCGCGGCCGTTACCCGGTCACACCGTGACACCGTAACGCCCGGCCCCCACTCCATCTCAATCATTCCGCGCCGCACTCGGCGGCGGCACAAAGGCCTGGGGCTGCGGGGTAACCGCCGGCATGCCGGGCTGCGCGGGCTGTGGCGTGACGGCGGCAGGCGGCGCCACCGGCAGCGGCGGCGTGGGCGGCACCTGGGGCGCCATGCCAGGCACCGGCTGAAGCGGCGCGGCGGGCCGCGGCGGGGCCACGGCGTCGCCCGCGCTGGACCGCGCGGCCAGCGCTGGCATCTCCAGCCGCAATTCGCGTCCGTCGGCCGCCAGCACCGCGGCGTGCGGCGACAGCGCGCGCAGCCGCCAGCCGCCGTCCACGCCTTCCAGCGCAGCGCCCACGCGCAGCGGGCGGGCCGGCTTGCCATCGACGGCGATCAGCGCCGCCCCGCGGCCCTGGTAGGTGACGATGCCGCGCAGCGCCAGCCGGCCGGCCAGGTCGGGGGCCGGCGCCGCCGCGGCCGGTGCCGACGCGGTGGCGCCCAGCGCGCGCGCCACCTGGGCGCTGTCCACGGCGGCCACGGCCGGCCCGGCGCCCACCACCGGCGCACGCAACGGCGCCGACAGCTGGCCCACGCGCAGCCACCACCACAGCGCGCTGCCGGCCACCAGCGCCCACAGCGCCAGCGTCAGCAGCCCGGCCGTCAGGCGGGGCGGCAGCGGGCTTCGCATGGCCGAAGGGGCGCGCGGCGCGGCGCGGTGCAAGTCATGGCGGACGATTATCATTGATGCGACATCGCTTCCAGGCTGTATCCCATGAACGCATTGCGCCCCCTCGCCGCCCGCCTGCGCCGCGCCGCCGGCTTTACCCTGATCGAGCTGATGGTGGTGCTGGTCATCATCGGCGTGCTGGCGGCGCTGATCGTGCCCAACGTGCTGGACCGCACCGACGACGCCCGCGCCACCGCCGCCCGCACCGACGTCAACAACATCATGCAGGCGCTCAAGCTCTACAAGCTGGACAACCAGCGCTTTCCGAGCGCCGAACAGGGCCTGCAGGCGCTGGTGCAGCGCCCCACCGCCCCGCCCGTGCCCACCAACTGGAAGCCCTACCTCGAAAAGCTGCCCAACGACCCCTGGGGCCGGCCCTACCAGTACCTGAACCCGGGCGTCAAGGGCGAGGTGGACGTGATGAGCTTCGGCGCCGACGGCGCCAGCGGCGGCGAGGGCAAGAACGCGGACGTCGGCTCCTGGCAGTGACTCCCCCCCTGAGTCGCCTAGCGGCGCCTTCCCCCCAGGGGGACAACGCTGGTGGCCGGGGGGGACCCCGGCCACGGCGTTCCCGCGGGGCCTGCTCCGCGGCCATTGGGGGCGGCCTGCTGCGCGGCCGCGCTGATTGGGAAAGGGGGTGTGGGTTGGTGGCGAAAGATACTTCTTTTTTGATAGCTGCTCGCGCTTATCCCTCCAGCGCTCCAGGCCATTTTTGCTTGAAAAACCGGCGCGGCTTCACCTTGCTGGAGTTGATGGTGGTCATTGCCGTCATCGCCATCGGCACCGCCGTGGCCAGCCTGGCGCTGCGCGACAGCGGGGCCAGCGCCCTGGCGCGCGAGGCCGACCGGCTGGCGGCGCTGCTGGAATCGGCGCGGGCGCAGTCGCGGGCGGCCGGCGTGCCGATCACCTGGCGCGCCACCGCCACCGGCTTTGCATGGGACGGCCTGCCGCCCGGCGGCCCGCCGCTGCCCACGCACTGGCTGGACACCCGCACGCGCACCGTGGGCAACGCCGCGCTACGGCTGGGGCCGGACCCCATCATCGACGCGCAGGCGGTGGTGCTGCTGGGCGCGGCGGGCGACGGCGCGGCCACGCTGCGGGTCGTGAGCGATGGGCTGCGGCCTTTTGAAGTCAGATGACATCCCCCCCTGAGTCGCCTGCGGCGCCATCCCCCCCAGGGGGACAACGCCAGTCGCCGGCGCAGGTCCGGCGACGGCGTTCTGGCGTGGCTTGCTCCGCGGCCATTGGGCGCGGCCTGCTGCGCGGCCGCGGTGGGGGGTGGCGCTGGCGGAGACTTCTTTTTTTATAGCTAAACGCGCTGTTCAGACAAGCGCTGGCGGGGCATTTGGTGTGAATGGAGCACGTGGCTTCACGCTGGTCGAGGTGCTGGTGGCGCTGGCCATCACGGCCATTGCGCTGACGGCGGGGTTGAAGGCCACGGCGGCGCTGACGGACAACGCGGGGCGGCAGGCCACGGTGCTGCTGGCGCAGATTTGCGCCGAGAACCGGCTGACCGAATTGCGGCTGGCGCGCCAGTTGCCGGGCGTGGGCGACAGCGTGGTCGAATGCCCGCAGGCGGGGCGGCAGTTTCAGGTGGCGCAGATCGTGCGGCCCACGCCCAACCCCAACTTCCGGCGCGTGGAGGCGGCGGTCAGCGAGGGGGGCGTGCCGGTGTTGCAGCTTTCTACGATTGTGGGAAGAAATTGAGGCTCCCCCTGAGTCGCCTTCGGCGCCATCCCCCCCGGGGGGACAACGCCAGTCGCCGGCGCAGGTCCGGCGACGGCGTTCTGGCGTGGCCTGCTCCGCGGCCATTTGGGGTGGCCTGCTGCGCGGCCGCGGGGCGGGGCGGTGGCTCAGGAAACTACGGTTTTGATAGCTGCCCGCGCTGATCAGTCAAGCGCTGGCCCGATATTTAGCTTGAAAAAATCGCGCGGCTTTACCTTGATCGAAGTGCTGGTCGCGCTGACGATCATGGCGGTGATCGCGGTGCTGAGCTGGCGGGGGATCGACGGGATGTTGCGGGCGCAGGACGCGACGCGGCGGTACACGGACGAGGTGCTGGCGACGCAGGCGGGGCTGGCGCAGTGGCGCACCGATCTGGACGCGATGATGACCTGGCCGGCCGCTGCCGCCGATTCGCCGACCGCGCAGCCGCCGCCCGCGATGCAGCGCAGCCTGGCGTGGGACGGGCACACGCTGCGCATCACGCGCACCGCCGCGGGCGATGCGGCGGCGGGGCTGCGCGTGGTGGCGTGGACGCGCCGCAGCACCGGCGGGCAGTGGCAGCGCTGGCAATCGGCGCCGGTGCTGTCGCAGGCGGCGTGGGCCAACGCCTGGGACGCCGCCGCGGCGTGGGGCCAGGGCGGCGACGCCGCCACCGGCGCGCTGCCGGGCGGGGCGCAGGCGGTGACGGTGGCCGCCGCGCTGGACTGGCAGCTGCACTACTTCCGCAAGAACGCCTGGACCAACCCGCTGTCCAGCGGCGCGCAGTCGGGCGCCGACACGCGCGTGCTGCCGGACGGCGTCCGTCTGTTCCTCACCCTGGCGCCCGGCCAGCCGCTGGCCGGGCCGCTGGTGATCGACTGGGTGCGGCCCGACTTCGTGGGGGGGTTCGTGATGCCGCGCCACCCGCCCTTACGCGCCCGCCAGACCGCGCGCCGCCAGACCGGCGCGGCGCTGCTGGCGGCCATGCTCACCGTGGTGCTGGTCGCCACGCTGGCGGCCGGGGCGCTGTGGCGCCAGTGGCGCGGCGTCGAGGTAGAGGCCGCCGAGCGCACGCGCGGGCAGTCGGCCTGGCTGCTGTCGGGCGCGCTGGACTGGAGCCGGCTGATCCTGGCGGGCGACCTGCGCGAATCGGGCGCGGTCGACCACCTGGGCGAGCCGTGGGCGGTGCCGCTGGCCGAAGCGCGGTTGTCCACCTTTCTGGCGGCGGGCGAGGCCAGCGCTGGCGACATCGAGCGCGACGCCTTCCTGTCGGGACAGATCGTCGACCTGCAGTCGCGCCTGAACGCCCTAAACCTGACGCTGACCGACCCCGACGCGCGCATGAAGGCGCTGCTGCGGTTTCAGCGCCTGTTTGAACTGCTGGGCCTGCCGTCGGCCGAGCTGGGCGCGCTGCAGCGCAACCTAGCGCGCGCCCAGGCCGCCATGACCGCCAGCGAGGGCGGCGACGCGCCGCTGCTGCCGCGCCGCTTCGACCAGCTGGTGTGGGTGGGCGTGTCGCCCGCCACGCTGGCGGCGCTGCGGCCTTACGTCACCGTGCTGCCCTTGCAGGGGCAGGCGCCGACGCTGGTCAACGTCAACACCGCCAGCGCGCAGGTCATCTACGCGGCGGTGCCGGGGCTCGACCTGGCGGCCGCGCAGCGCCTGGTGGGCGAGCGCGACCGCGCCTACCTGCGCAACGCCGCCAGCGCCATCGCCCAGGTCGCCCCCGGCGAGGCCGACGCCAGCTGGACCGCCGTCGGCAGCCGCTTCTTCGAGGTGCGCGGCCGGCTGCGGCTGGACCAGCTGGCGGTGGAAGAAGTGTCGGTGGTGCAGCGCAACCCGTTCACGCGCGGCGTGACCACGCTGTGGCGCGAGCGCACCGCGATTCGCACGCCGGCCGTGGGCTCGTAGCGAGGGCGCTGCCCCGCTGGATGCGACGCCTACAATGCGCCGAACCCCATGAGCCTCCTTCTGATCGCCCTGCCGCCGGGTGCGCCGGCCGGTTATGACTTTGCCACCTCGGACGACGGCCAGGGCGTGGCGGCGCATGGCAGCGCGGCGCCGGCGCTGCTGCCGCCGGCCGGGCGCGGGGTCGAAGTGGTGGCCGTGGCGCCGGCCAGCCAGCTGTCGTGGCAGCAGGTGACGCTGCCGCGCGGCGTTGGCCCCGCCTCGCCGCGCCTGCGCACCGTGCTGGAAAGCCTGCTGGAAGAGCAGGTGCTGGACGATGTCGAAGGCCTGCACTTCGCCCTGGCGCCCGGCGCCCAGGCCGGCGCCCGCGCCTGGGTGGCCGTGTGCGACCGCGCCTGGCTGGCCGACCACATGGCCGCGCTGGAAGCCGCCGGCCGGCCGGTCAGCCGCATCGTGCCCGAGCTGCCGCCGCAGGACGGGCCGCTGCAATGGCAGGTCACCGGCACGCCGGAGCGCGCCCTGCTGCTGATGAGCGGCGCCGAGGTGCCGGGCGGCGCGCAGGCGCTGCCGCTCGACGTCGGCACGCTGGCGCTGCTGCCGCCCCGCCCCGACGACGCGCCGCTGCCCGAGCTGCGCGCCGAACCGGCCGTGGCGGCGCTGGCCGAACAGACGCTGCAGCAGCCGGTCGCCATCGAATCGCCCCCGCAGCGCCTGCTGCGCGCCAGCCGCGGCGGGTGGGATCTGGCGCAGTTCCAGTTTGCCCGCACCGGGCGCGCGCGCGCCGCCAAGCGCGCCGGTGCGCTGTGGCGCGACTTTCTGCACGCCCCGCTGTGGCGACCCGCCCGCTGGGGGCTGGCGCTGCTCGTGCTGGCCAACCTGATCGGCTTGAACGTGCTGGCCTGGCGCACGCAGGACGATCTGGCCGCGCGCCGCGCCGCCAACCAGGCGCTGCTGACGCAGACCTTCCCCGCTGTCAAGGTGGTGGTGGACGCGCCGGCGCAGATGGCGCGCGAAGTCGCCCAGCTGCGCCAGGCCACCGGCGCCGCCTCGCCGCGCGACCTGGAGCCGATGTTGCAGGCTTTTGCGCAGTCAGCGTCCGTCAGTACTGCGCCGACAGCTATCGAATTTGCATCGGGCGAGCTGCGGCTGAAAGGCGTCACGGTAGCCGCCGCCGCGCTGACCGACGCCAACCAGCGCCTGCGCCCGCAAGGCTACGCCCTGTCGGCCGAAGGCGACAGTACCGTGCTGCGGCAGGTGGCCGCGCCATGAGCACCTTGGCGCGTCGCCCCACCACCGCAGCGCCCACCAGCGCCCTGGCCCGCGCGCGCGCCGCCTGGGCCCGGCTGGACGCGCGCGAACGCCGCCTGGTGGCGCTGGCCGCCGCGGTGGTCGCGCTGGCCCTGCTGTGGCTGGTGGCGCTGGCGCCCGCGCTGGGCACGCTGCGCCAGGCCGAGGCGCAGCGCACCGAACTGGCCGCCCAGTCGCAGCGCCTGCAGCAGCTGCGCGACGAGGCTGAATCGCTGAAGGCGCTGCCCAAGCTGGGCCGCGACGAGGCGCTGCGCGCGCTCGAAGCCACCGTCAAGCAGCGGCTGGGCGCCAACGCCCAGCTGAGCGTGGTGGGCGACCGCGCCAACGTGGTGCTGAAGCAGGCGCCCGCCGACGCGCTGGCGCAATGGCTGGCCGACGCCCGCGCCAATGCGCGCGCCAACCCCGTCGAGGCGCGCCTGACCCGCGCCGGCGACAACGCGCCGGGGGCGCCCGTGCTGTGGAATGGCACGGTGGCGCTGGGGATTCCATGACGCACCCCTTGAGACGCCTGCGGCGTCTTCCCCCTCTCCTATGGGAGGGGGACGGCGCCCCTGGCCGGTGCAAGCCCGGCCACGGCGCCCACGCGTGGCCTGCTCCGCGGCCATCGGACATGTGGAGCGGCACGGGGCATGACGGGCGCTTTGGCGGCCGCTTCGCTTCGGGCATTGGCGGGGACGTCGCGATATGAGGACGCTGCGCCGTGCATCACCTGCCGCGCCCTCGACCCGCGCCCCTTGGGGCTGGGCATTTGCGGGCTTGCTGCTGGGTTTGTTGCTGGTGGGCGTGCTGGCGGCCCCGGCGCGCTGGCTGGCTGAAGGGGTGGCGCGGGGCACGGGCGGCATGCTGCAGCTGGCGGAGCCGAGCGGCAGCCTGTGGAACGGATCGGCCCGCCTGCTGGTGACGGGCGGCGCGGGCAGCCAGGACCGCAGCGCCCTGCCCGGCCAGGTGCACTGGCGGCTGCGGCCGGCGCTGGGCGCGCTGCGGCTGGACCTGCGCGCCGACTGCTGCACGCCGGCGGTGCCGCTGGCCATGCGCATCAGCCCGCTGTGGGGCGGCGCGCGGCTGCTGCTGGCCGACGCGCAGACACAATGGCCCGCCGCGCTGCTGGCCGGGCTGGGCACCCCGTTCAACACCGTCCAGCCGCAGGGCGAGCTGACCCTGGCTACGCAGGGCCTGGCGGCCGAATGGCGTGCCGGCCGCGCCAGCATGGCTGGCGGCGCCGACCTGACGCTGCGCCAGCTGTCGTCGCGCCTGTCGACGCTGCAACCGCTCGGTTCGTACCGCGTGCAGCTGCGCGGCGGCGACGCGGTGTCGATGGAGCTGTCCACGCTGGACGGCGCGCTGCAACTGTCGGGCAGCGGCCGCTGGGTCGGCTCGCGCCTGCGCTTTACGGGCGAGGCCAGCGCCGCCCCCGGCCAGGAGGCGCAGCTGGCCAACCTGCTCAACCTGCTGGGCCGCCGCCAGGGCAACCGGGCGCTGATATCGCTCGGCTGACCGCCGCCCGCCCGAGCGCCCACGCACGCAAGTGATTCGCATCCATGGCTTTTTTGCATCAAGACACAGCACCGGCGCCCGCCAAGCGGCGTCCATTTGCTACATTACCCATAGCTTTCAGCCACCGCTTCCGCATGCCGCCCGCCCCATCCACCACCGCCCCGCCGTCACGCCGCGCGCGCACGGCGCTGGCCGTGCTGCTGGCGCTGGCCACGGCGCTGCCGCTGGCGCCCGCGCTGGCGCAGACCGAAGGCGCGCCGGGCGGTAGCGTCACGCTGGACTTCGCCAACGCCGAGATCGACGCCGTGGCGCGCACCATGGCCACCATCACCGGGCGCAACGTGGTGGTCGACCCGCGCGTCAAGGGCACCATGACGCTGACCAGCACCACGCCGGTGTCGCCGGGGCAGGCCATGCGGCTGTTTGGCGCGCAGTTGCGCACGCAGGGCTTTGCGCTGGTCGAGCGCGACGGCATGGCGCTGGTGCTGCCCGAGGCCGACGCCAAGCTGCAGGCGTCCAGCGTGTCGGCCGGCGCGGTGCGCGGCGGCGGGCAGGTGCAGACGCAGATCTTCCGCCTGACGCACGAGAACGCCAACAACCTGGTGCCGGTGCTGCGCCCGCTGATCAGCCCCAACAACACCATCAACGTCAACCCTGGCACCAACGCACTGGTCATCACCGACTACGGCGACAACCTGCAGCGCCTGGCCCGCATCATTGCGGCGCTGGACGTGTCCAACGCCACCGGGGTCGAGGTGGTGCGCCTGCGCCACGCGGTGGCGTCTGACCTGGCGCCGCTGGTGGCGCGGCTCATCGATTCCGGCGCCGGTGGTGCGCCCGTGGCCGCGCCGGTGGCGGGCCAGCCCGGCGCACCCGTGCCGGCGGCGGTGGCCGGCGGCAGCGACGGCGGCTACCGCACCACGCTGGTGCCCGAGCCGCGCAGCAACGCCATCATCGTGCGCGCCGCCAACCCGGCGCGGCTGGCGCTGGCCAAGACGCTGATCCAACAGCTTGACCAGCCGCCGCAGGCGCGCCCCGACGGCAGCACCGGCAACATCCACGTCGTTTATCTCAAGAACGCCGATGCCGCCAAGCTGGCCGTCACGCTGCGCGCCGCGCTGGCCGCGCTGCCGGGGCAGACGCCGGCCACCGGTGCGGTGGGGGGCACGGGCAGCGCCATCCCCAGCAGCGCGGCAGGCATCAACCAGATGCTGGCCGGCGCGCAGATGGGCGCCAGCGGCGGCGCGGCGGGCGGCCTGGCCACGGGGCCAAGCATCAACGCCGCCGCCAACAACCAGCCGGCCACTGGCGGCCAGATCCAGGCCGACCCGGCGACCAATTCGCTCATCATCAGCGCGGCCGAGCCGGTGTACCGCGAATTGCGTGCCGTCATCGACCGGCTGGACCAGCGCCGCGCGCAGGTCTACGTCGAAAGCCTGATCGCCGAAGTCAGCATGAGCAAGGCGGCCGACCTGGGCATCCAGTGGCAGC
This sequence comes from Ottowia sp. SB7-C50, assembly GCF_033110285.1. NCBI lineage: Bacteria > Pseudomonadati > Pseudomonadota > Betaproteobacteria > Burkholderiales > Comamonadaceae > Ottowia > Ottowia sp. SB7-C50. The sequence goes on along the minus strand of NZ_CP136995.1, from coordinate 904,963 downwards.
AGCTGCTGGGCAACGGCCGCAACACCATTGGCGTGCTGGGCACCAACTACTCGTCGGGGCGCGCCACCTCGCCGATGACGCCCAACACCAACATCTTCGACGTCGCCGGGGCGGTGACCAACTACGTCAACAACAACACCGTCAGCAGCCTGCTGGCGGCCAAGCCCAACACCGGCTTCAACTTTGCGCTGGGCACGCGCAACCTGATGCTGCTGGCCAACTTCATCCAGAGCACGGGCGCGGGCAACGTGCTGTCCACGCCCACGCTGCTGACGCTGGACAACGAAGAAGCCAAGATCATGGTGGGCCAGAACGTGCCCATGCCCACCGGCAGCTTCACCAACACCGGCGCCAGCGGCGGCACCGTCAACCCGTTTCAGACCTACGAGCGCAAGGACGTCGGCCTGACCTTGCGCGTGCGCCCGCAGATCAACGAAAACGGCACGGTCAAGATGGTGATCTACCAGGAGACCTCCAGCGTCGACCCCGCCACCGCGGCCAGTCTGTCCGGCCCCACCACCAACAAGCGCGCCATCGAATCCAGCGTGCTGGTGGACGACGGCGCCGTCGTCGTGCTGGGCGGCCTGATGGAAGACCAGTTCAGCGAAGGCGAGGACAAGGTGCCGCTGCTGGGCGACGTGCCCGTGCTGGGCAACCTGTTCAAGAACCGCAACCGCAAGCTGATCAAGACCAACCTGATGGTCTTCCTGCGCCCGGTCATCGTGCGCGACGCCGCGGCCACCGAGGCCTTCTCGCTCGACCGCTACGACTACATGCGCGCCGCGCAGCAGGCCAACCAGCCGCAGCCCAGCGTCGCCATGCCCGTCAACGAGGCGCCCGTCATGCCGCCGCTGGTGCCCGCCAACCCCGAGGCGTGGACGCGCCCCGCGCCGCCGCCGCCCCTGCGCGGCCAGCACGGCATCAGCAACGGGCCGGCCGCCGGCGAAGGCAATTACTACGGCGGCACCACCTTCCGCACGCCCTAGGGCTGGCCGACGCGCATGCGCTATCCGCTGCCCTACGCCTTCGCGCGCACCGCGCGGCTGCTGCTCGAAGACGACGGCCAGACGCTGACCCTGTGGCACGACGGCCGCCCCGACGCCGGGCATCTGAGCGAGGTGATGCGCCGCCACGGCAACGGCGCACTGCCGCTGGCCCTGCAGCAGGACGAGCCGCACCGCCTGGCGCAGCGCATCAGCACCGCCTATTCGCAAAGCGAAAGCAGCGCCGCCGCCGTGGTGAGCGAAGTCGAGAGCGACGCCGACCTGTCGCGCATCATGCAGGAGCTGCCCGCGGTCGAAGACCTGCTGGAAAGCGCCGACGACGCGCCCATCATCCGCATGCTGAACGCGCTGCTGACACAGGCCGCGCGCGATGGCGCCAGCGACATCCACATCGAAGCGTATGAGCGCCACAGCAGCGTGCGCTTTCGCGTCGACGGCGCGCTGCGCGAGGTGGTGCAGCCCAACCGCGCGCTGCACGCCGCGCTCATCAGCCGCCTGAAGATCATGGCCGACCTCGACATCGCCGAAAAGCGCCTGCCGCAGGACGGCCGCATCAGCCTGCGCCTGGGCACGCGCGCCATCGACGTGCGTGTGTCCACCATCCCCAGCGCGCACGGCGAACGCGCGGTACTGCGCCTGCTCGACAAGTCTGAAAGCAAACTGAGCCTGGAAGCCGTGGGCATGCAGGGTAGCGCGCTACAAAAATTCGAGCATCTGATCGGCCAGCCGCACGGCATCATCCTGGTCACCGGACCCACCGGCAGCGGCAAGACCACCACCCTGTATGCGTCGTTGGCGCGGCTCGACGCCACGCGCAACAACATCATGACGGTGGAAGACCCGATCGAATACGACCTGCCCGGCGTCGGCCAGACGCAGGTCAACCCGCGCATCGAGTTGACCTTTGCCCGCGCCCTGCGCGCCATCCTGCGGCAAGACCCCGACATCGTCATGATTGGCGAAATCCGCGACATCGAAACCGCGCAAATCGCCATCCAGGCCAGCCTGACCGGCCACCTGGTGCTGGCCACGTTGCACACCAACGACGCCGCCAGCGCCGTCACCCGGCTGATCGACATGGGCGTCGAACCGTTTCTGCTGTCCAGCTCGCTGCTGGGCGTGCTGGCGCAGCGGCTGGTGCGCAAATACTGCGCCGCCTGCCACGGCGCCGGCTGCGACGCCTGCGGCCACACCGGCTACCAGGGCCGCACCGGCGTGTTCGAGTTGCTCACCGTCGACGACGACATCCGCGCCCGCATCCACGCCCAGGCCGGCGAAGCCGACATCCGCGCCGCCGCACTGGCCAAGGGCATGACCCTGATGCGCGACGACGGCGAGCGGCTGATCGAGCGCGGCATCACCAGTCGCGAAGAGGTGCTGCGCGTCACGCGGGATTGATTCGCGGCACTCTTCAGAACCAAATGTGCCGCTGGCGCTGGCGTAGCAAGCGCAGGAAGCTATCAAAAAATGAGTGATTGGACGCACGCACTCAGGCAATGTATTGTGGAAACCAGTAGGCGACTGGGCTGCCTGCCGGAAAGTAGTGATCCTGCTCAAGCTTCACAAGGTCATGCCAACCCGTTGAGTCGGTCATTAGATTGAGTGCCGTGAATGCTGCCAGACCAGCATCTCTTTCATGCTCGGTTGAGCTGTGCTTCAACACCGCATTGGCAAATGCTCGCGCGGCGGAACTGACCTGCAGCAGCGCCTTAGGGTGAGCTTCTGAAATTATTGCTTCCGGCCATGCTTGCGCAGCCATGCGCGCCACAAGCACCCCTTGCACCAGACAAGCGCCTCGGAGTGAGTTGACGTGGCTTACCGTACCACTCGAACCACCCGCAGCGCAGACCATTTTTCTGACGAGTTGGTCGGCTTTTCGATCCGCCGCCGGAATCCAGAAAAGAGGGGCATCGACGGCAAAGGCAGCAGGCTCGCACGGGATCGACACCCTCGCAGCGTGCAAGGCGTCCAGCGCATTCGAGCAGGTGCCCGAGACAAAGCGCGCTACCTGTCCTTCGTCCCATGAAAGCGCCGCCCAGCCAAACGCTTGATCACCGCCAGGATCGAAGCCAACAACGTGCAAAGTGCGCATCTGACAAGCCTACTGCTTTCGGCCCATCAAAACTTCCAGCGAACCAGCGGCATAGCTGGCAGCGGCGTGACTGAGCCGGCATCAAAGCACGGTGTGTATGAAAAAAAACTGCCTTCAGCGGCTATCAGAAGGGCGCAAGAAGCTATATTTTACGTAGCAATGTTCTGCGCTGCAGTTGCGCTGGCGCCTGCCACCCGCTCAGCCCGCATACCCCGGATTCGGCAGCCCGCCGGTCAGCTTGGGCTGGTTGACCTGGCGCGGTGCCACCTTGCCGCCTTTGGCCTTGAGCCAGTCCTCGATCACGTCCCACACCATCTTGTTGCCGGCTTTTGACGCCTCTTCGGCGACGGGCGCCCAGCCGGCGACGAGGTAGTTCTTGCTGGCGTCGATGGGCTGGCCCTTCAGGCGCATGTCGCTGATGCGCTTGCCCTGGCTGGCCAGGGGGTCGCAGGCGTAGGTCAGGCCGCCGACGCGGACCATGTCGCCGCCCTGCTGGTAGTACGGGTCGGGGTTGAACAGGTTGTCGGCCACGTCTTCGAGGATGGTCTTGAGCATCTCGCCCTTCATCTCGGTGAGCGTGGCGTAGCTGTAGGTGGTGGCGGTCATGTCCAGCAGCCATTCGCGCGCGATGGGCTGGCCGGGCAGCAGCGTGGTGCCCCAGCGGAAGCCGGGCGAGAAGGCAATCTGCGCGCCCTGCGCTTCCATGAGCGCATCCACGATGAGCTGGTCGCCCGTGCCGTTGAAGTTGCCGCGGCGGTACAGCAGGCCTTCGGTCACGCCCAACTGTTCGGCCAGCTTGGCTTCGTAAGGGGCGCGAATCTTGGTGATGAGCGCGTCCATCTCCTTGTCGGCCGGCAGCATATTGGCAAACACGGGCAGCAGCTTGTAGCGGTAGTCGGCCACCTTGCCGCTCTTCACGTCAAAGTCCAGCACGCCGAGGAACTTGCCGTTGCTGCCGGCGTTGGTCACCAGCGTCTGGCCGCCGGCGCTCTTGATCACGCTGGCCACGGGCATGCCGTCGTGCGTGTGGCCGCCCATGATGGCGTCGATGCCGCGCACCCGGCTGGCCATCTTCAGATCGACGTCCATGCCGTTGTGGCTGATGACGACCACCACCTGCGCGCCCTTGGCGCGGGCTTCGTCCACCATCTTCTGCATGTTCTCGTCCTGGATGCCGAATTCCCAGTCCTTGACCATGTAGCGCGGGTTGGCGATGGGCGTGTACGGAAACGCCTGGCCGATGATGGCGACCGGCACGCCGTTCATTTGCTTGATAACGTAGGGCTTGAACACCGGGTCGCCAAAGTCGAGTGTCTTGACGTTCTGGGCGACGAAATCGACCTTGCCGTCAAAGTCTTTCTCGACGATTTCCTTCACACGGTCCATGCCCAGGGTGAATTCCCAGTGGCCGGTCATCACATCCACACCGAGCAGCTTGCAGGCCTCGACCATGTCCTGGCCTTTGGTCCACAGCGCGGTGCCGCTGCCCTGCCAGGTGTCGCCGCCGTCCAGCAGCAGCGCGCCGGGACGGCTGGCGCGCAGGCGCTTGACCAGCGTGGCCAGGTGCGCAAAGCCGCCGACCTTGCCATAGCGCTGCGCCGCCTGCTCGAAGTCGAGGTAGGTCAGCGCATGTGCCTGGGCCGTGCCGGGCTTGACGCCGGCCAGCTTCAGCAGGTGCTCGCCCACCAGGTGCGGCAGCTTGCCCTTCATGTCGCCCACGCCCAGGTTGACGCTGGGCTCACGGAAGTAGATGGGCTTGAGCTGCGCGTGGCAGTCGGTGATGTGCAGGAACGACACGTTGCCGAATTTGGGGATGTCGTACAGCCCCTCGGCCGCCGTCTGTGCGCTTGCATTTTGATAGCTGCCCAGGCCCATGCCTGCTGCGCTGGCGGCACTCAGGACTTGCAGAAATTCGCGTTTGGTGAGGTTCATATCAGCACCGACTGATGTAATGGGTCAAAAAAAGCCCGGCGGCGCCGGGCGAGATGCGCCTTACTGGTTCACAGGCGACTTGGGATCGAGCAGCAGCGCCACGATGTCGGCCACCTGCTTCTCGGTCAGGATGCCCATGTGGCCGGCGCGCGGCATGTTGGAGCAGGCGTTGTAGGCCTTGGCGTTCCAGATCTTGCCCCAGGTGTACTTCACGATCTCTTGCGACTGCGGGCTGTTCGGGTCGGCCACGCCGCGCAGCTTGCCGTAGTTGTAGAGGCTGGGGCCAATGGTGCCGAAGGAGATTTCCTTCTTGTCGATCTGGTGGCAGTTGTAGCAGTTGCCGCCGTTGGCTGCGCCAGCCTGGTCGGTCCAGGTCATGCCGCGGCCGCTCTGGGCGATCTTCTCGCCCTCTTTCCAGTCGCCCAGGTATTTGCCGCCGGCGGGCCACTTGATGGTCTGCAGGTTCAGCGCTTCCAGCCGTTTGGCGGTGGCTTCGTCGAGCGGCTTGCCTGACACGTCGGCAGCGTTGCACGCCTTCAGCGTCTCGTCGTCGGCGAAGGCGGCCTTCACCTTGACAATGCCCTTGTCGTGGAACGACTCGTTGACGATCTTGCGCGTCAGTGCGTCGAGCTCGGCCGACGTCATGGACACGCTGGACGACGCACCGCCGCCCGCCGCACAGCCGGCCACCACCACCGCCGCCACCAGCGACAGCGCAAACACATGCTTCCTGTTCATCTTCATGGATGGGCTCTCTTTCAGCGCTTGATGGTCGGGACGGCGGACTTGGCGCCCTTGGCGTTGACGCCCAGGTACACGCCCAGGGCCACGGTGACGTCGCTGGCGAAGTCGGGCTCGGGGAAGCGCTGTTGGCGATAGCAATCGTTCAGCCGGTGCTGCATGGTCCACATCTGGCCGTTGGAGACGCGGTAGGCTGGCCAGGCGGCAAAGCCGACGCCGTCGCCGGGGTTCTTGGTGAGCAGCGGCAAATCCTGCAGTCGGATGCGCTTGCCTTCTTCGCCGTGGCATGACGCACACGCAAAGTCATGCGCGCCGCCGCGCTGGTAGAACAGGCGCTTGCCCACCTGGTACATCACGCGTTCCTGCTCGTTCGACTGCGGCAGGTTGAAGGCCATGCCCTTGGATTGCGCAGCGATCCAGGTCGCCAGTGCGGTGGTGTTGGCGCGCTCGCCACGGCCCCACTGGCCGTTGACGATGTCCTTGGCCTCAATGCCTTGCAGCGTGGTCATGCAAGTGACCAGGCGCGATTCCAGGTCCTGCACCTTGCCGGTGTCCTTGAAGTAGCGCGGCAGCTGCACAAAAGCACCCTTGACCACGCCCGGGCCCAGGCCCAGGTCACAGCGTTCGAGCGAGGCGTTGCGCGGGCCGCGCGCCTTCTTCCACAGCTCTTCGCCCTTGGCCTCGAACAGGTCGGCGGGGTTGCCGTCCTGCAGCATCTCGCGGTATTCCTCGATGGCCTGGATGGAGGTCTTTTCCTGCGCCAGCGCATGCGCGCCGGTCAGGCCGACCAGCAAGGCGGCGCAGGCCACCCGGATTGTTTTGCTCATGGGCTTGTCTCCTACTTCCTGAATAACCAAAAAACAAAGCGGGCGTGGATTGGGGCACGCCCGCTGTCTGCTGCGCATGGGACTAACCGGGGTGCAGCACACCCGATGCATGGCGCCAGGTGGCCGCATCCGGCGGCGGCCAGGGCGCACGGCACACCCGCACCACCCCTGCACGAGGGCGCTGCGGAACTGCCATGCGCCAATCGGTCACGACACCGTGGCTTCGTCGGTGCGTGTATCGCCCTTGTTGTCTTTCCAGGTGACGCTGATCTTGTCGCCGGCCTTGGCGCCCTTGACGTTGAACTGCAGGAACGGGTTCTTGGACACCGCCGGGCCCCACTCGCACGAGAACACCGGCTTGCCGTTCAGGCTGGCCGTCACGTCCGAGATGTGCCACGCCGGCACCACCTTGCCGGACGCGTCCTTGCGCTGCCCGGATTCCATTTCGTGGCTCATCAACACGCGCACCGTGGCCTTGTCGCCAGCGGCCTGAGCGCGAATTCGCATCGGGTCTGCCATGTCTTTTCTCCTGATTCAATAACTTTTCAACACGCTTGTGGCCGCGGCGCAGGCCGTTCGGGACTGCCGTGGAGCGGGCTTGGCCACGCCACTGGCGGTGTCCCCCGGGGGAAGGCGCCGCAGGCGACTCAGGGGGGGTCATATTCAGCCGCCGCAGCCGCCCAAAGTGACCTTGACTTCCTTCTTGGCGTAATGCGCCTTGCCGTCGGCGGTGATGGCCACGGCGTAGACGTCGGAGGTTTCACCCATCTTGGAGCGCGTGGCGAAGTTGGCGTCGACTTCAGGCGTGACGTTGAACACCGCCACCAGGGCGTTGGGGTTCTTTTCGACCAGCAGCACCAGCTGCTTGACGTTGGGCAGGCTGCTGGCCACGGCCAGCGGCACGACGGCGCCGTTCTCGGCGATGTCGGGCGCGGTGAGCGTGACCGCGCCACTGGCCGCCGGCGCGCCAGAGGCGCCCAGCGCCTTCAGCGCGTCGTTCAGGCTCTTGGCCTCGAACGCCGCCTTGTTGAAGGCCAGCGCGTACTGCGGGAACAGGCCGGTGCCGGCCAGCAGGCCAGCCACCACGGCGCTTTGCTTGAGGGTTTGACGACGGGTCTGCATCGCGGGTTACTCCTAAAAATAAGTCAATGCTAATACTTAACGGGAATCAAGTTGATGGGGAAATCCCCATTCAGCCCAAGCTCTTCATTTGCTGGCGCCCGCGGCCAGCCAGGCGGCGATGGCCTTGGTGTCCTCGTCGGGCAGTGTCTGTGGCGGCATGGGCACTTCGCCCCACACGCCCGCGCCGCCTGCCTTGATCTTGCCGGCCAGGTAGTCGGCCTTGCCGCCGTGCTTCTTGGCGATGTCGACAAAGCTCGGGCCAACCAGCTTGCCTTCGATGTTATGGCAAGCGGTGCACGCGTGCTTTTGCGTCAGGGCAATGGCCGCGACGTTGGGACTGGCGGCACCGCCGGCGGGGCCGACCACCTTGACCGGGCCGGCCGCGTCGCCCAGCTTGCCTTCGGCCCGGGTGGTGTCAGAGCCGCGCTGCGGGCCGACGGTGCGGTTCTGCTCGCGCAGGTTGCCGTGGTTGTTGCGCGCGTGGTCGGGCAGCGACGACGCCACCTTCGGCTCGGGGCCGCAGTTACTCATGCAGGCGGTGGCACGCACGTCGGGCGCGGCGGCGGCGCCCAGCTCCTTGCCGGGCCACATGGCGTGCGCCGTGCTCATGCCGTTGCGGTTGGGCATGCGCTGCTGCACTTCGGCAATGTTCTTGTCCGTCAGCGTGAAGTCGTCGGGCACCACATGGCCCAGGTTCAGCAGGAAGGCGGTGACGGCGTACACCTCGTCGTGCGTCAGCGACTTGGGCTTGTCCCACGGCATGGCGCGGTGGATGTAGTCCCACAGCGTCGCCACGGTGGGCACCTTCATCAGCGTGGTGCGGCCGGGGTAATCGGCGCGCTTGAGCATGGCCACGCGGCCGGTCTTCACGTCCTCGGCCGTGGTGCCGCCCACCAGCGGCGAGAACACCGAGTTGGATTCGCCGAACACGCCATGGCAGCCGGCGCACTTGGCTTCCCACACGTCCTGACCCTTGGCGACGCTGCCGCTGCCGGGCGGCAGGCCCTTGAAGTCGGGGCGCACGTCGATGTCCCAGGCCGCCACCTCCTTCGGTGTGGCGTCGCGGCCAATGCCGGGAAATTTGCCTTGAGCGCCCGCCGATAAAGTGCAGACAGCTATCAATACCGTAGCAATGACGTTACGCGAGCTGGACATTCTTCACCTCGCCGTTTTCCTGTACCAGCCACGACTGGACCGAGTTGTTGTGATAGATGGAGCGCGTGCCGCGCACCGCGCGCAATTCGCGCGACGTCGGCTGCACGTAGCCGGTGTCGTCCATGGCGCGGCTTTGCACGATGGTGGGCTTGCCGTCCCACACCCAGTCGATGTTGAAGCGCGTCAGGCACTTGTCCATCACCGGCGATTCGAGGCGCGCGGTGCGCCAGTGGCGGCCGCCGTCGACCGACACGTCCACCCGCCTGATCTTGCCGCGGCCCGACCAGGCCAGGCCGCTGATGTTGTAGAAGCCCTTGTCCAGCAGCACCTGGCCACCCGAGGGCGTGGTGATGACGCTCTTGCATTCCTGGATGCTGGTGTACTGGCGGTGCGTACCGTCGGGCATCAGGTCGATGTAGTGCACCGCCTCGTCCTTGGCGCCCCAGGGCTGGTCGCCCACTTCGCAGCGGCGCAGGTACTTGACCCAGCTGACGCCCTGCACGCCCGGCACCACCAGACGCAGCGGGTAACCGTTTTCGGGCCGCAGCATCTCGCCGTTCTGGCCGTAGGCCACCAGCACCTGGCCGCTGGTGATCAGGCTCATGGGGATGGTGCGCGTCATGCTGGAGCCATCGGCGCCCTCGGCCAGCACGAACTTGCCGGCTTTCATGTCGGCGCCGGCCAGTTCCAGCAGGGTGATCAGCGGCACGCCGGTGAATTCGCTGCACGACAGCATGCCGTGCGAATACTGGCAGGTGGGCACGGCCACGTTGCCCCATTCCATGCCGGTGTTGGCGCCGCACTCGATGAAGTGGAAGCGGCTCACGCTCGGCAGCCGCATGATCTCGTCCATGGTGAACACCTTGGGCGACTTGACCATGCCGTTGACCATGAAGCGGTGCTGCGCCGGGTCGATGTCCCACCAGCCCTGGTGGTGCCGCTCGAAGTGCAGGCCGCTGGGCGTGACGATGCCGAACAGCGACTGCAGCGGCGCGAACGACACCGACGCCTGGCTGGTCTGCGTCAGGCCGGGGCTGGGCCGGCGCTGCACATTGCCTTCGTACCTGGACGGCAGGCCATAGCCGTCGGTGGCCACCGGCTGGCCCAGGCCGGTGCTGTGCGCCGGCAGCTTCAGGATGGCCGGGTCGCCCTCGCCCACCGACTTGCCCTGCGCGCCCGCGCCCGCCGCGGCGCCGCCCGCCAGCGCCGCCGCAAACGCGCTGCGGATGAAGTCGCGCCGGCCGCGCTTGCCTTCGGCGAACACGTTGCGCACGCCCGCCGGGTCGAGGAAGTTTTCCGGCGCCTTGCGCAGCCTGCCGCCGGGCACGCTGGCCGGCGCGGGGGAAAGGATGTCGTTCGTCATGCTTTTTATTCGCTATATGCGCAATTGCTTATGTTAAAGCTTGGGCGGCGCGTGCCCCATGGGGTTTGCCCCAATCGCGCCGCGCGTTCAGCGTGGCGGCTGCGCCGGTCAGCGGAGCCGGTAGTGGTCGCGGTTGAGCACGGCAGCAATGGCCGTGACTTCTTCGGGGAACAGGCTCAGGTTCATCTCGGTGTTGCACTGCTCGACCATGCCGCGCAGCAGCCCCGGCGTATGGATGCGCCCCTGCGGACGATAGATGGCCTTGCCGTCATCGGTCCATTTGCGGGCGTGGCACTGGTTGCACTTGTTCTGCGCGATCAGCTTTTCGCCCAGCGCCAGATCGGCGCCCTGGAAGATGGCGGGCGTCTGCGCGCCCACCGGCAGCACGGCGCCGGCCAGACAGATCGACCAGGCCCAGCGGTACAGCGAAGCGTTCATGGCGGTCTCCGGTAGCAGCGATCGGCGATCGCTAGCTTATTGATAGCAACACACCCAAATCAGACAAGCGCAGGCGCCCATATTGGACGCCAATGCCGCAGCGGTCAAGCGGCCAGCGCCTGGCGCGCCTGCTCCAGCCGGCGGTCCAGGTAGGCGGCGTAGAAGTCCGTCGAGCCGCCCACCAGCCGCTCAGCCACTTCCCGCCCGCCGCGACCCAGGAACAGCACCGTCGGCGCCACCTTCACGCCCCAGGCGCGCACCAGCGCGTCGTGCGACATCGCCTCGCCGACCGCGGCGCGCGTCATGCGGGCGCTGCGCATGTCGACCTGCACCACCGGCAGGCCGTCCTGCGCGTGCATGGGCGCCAGGTAGTGGTTGCGCACCTGCTCGCACCACGGGCAGCCGTGCAGGCTGACCATGACGACGAGCGGCTGCCCCGCCTTCAGCGCGCGCGCCAGCTCGTCGGGCAGCGAGACGGACAGCGGCAGGCTGCGCCCGGCCGCCCAAGCCGCCGGCAGCGCCGCGCCGAAGCCCAGCGCGCCCAGCGCCCGCAGACCCGCGCGGCGCGTGCAGGACGAAGGCGCGCCGCCGCTCATTCGGGGTCGTGCTCCATCAGCAAATAGGTGTTGTAGGCGTTCATGCGGTTGGCGGCGCCGAACAGCGGCAGGTGCTCATACGCGCTCCAGTCGGTGGCCTTGTAGGCTTCGTCGAACGGCGTCATGTCGCGCGCGGCCTGGCCCATGGTCTTGCGCAGGTAGGCCAGGTAGTTGCGGGTCAGTTCCATGTCCTTGCGCGCTTCGGTCGACACCGGGCCGTGGCCGGGCACGACCACGTCGGCGTCAAACGCCAGCAGCTTGTCGAGTGACTTGATCCAGTTGCGGCTGTCGGCCTGGCCGACAAACGGCACGCGGCTGCGGAACACCAGGTCGCCCGCGTACAGCACTTTCTTGTCTGGCAGGTACACCGCCAGATCCTCGGGCGTGTGCGCGGGGCCCACGGGCTGCAGCACCAGGCGGGTGTCGCCCACGGTGATTTCGCGCCGCGCGTCGATCCATTCGGTGGCGGCCACCAGCCGCGTCTTGTCGTCGATCCACGGCGCCAGCTCGGTGCGCGAGGCCTGCAGGCGCAGCCGCGCCGTGTCGGCGTGCAGGTACTCGCGCCCGGCCTGCTGCGCGATGATGCGCGCGCCCGCCTGCTCAAACACCTGCAGGCCGTACACGTGGTCGGCGTGGTAGTGGGTCACGATGACGTGCGTCACCTTTTGCGGCGTGACCTTCTTGATTTCGGCCAGCAGGCGCTCGGCCAGCGCGGGCGAGCCCAGCGCGTCGATCACCACCACGCCGGCCGAGGTGACGATGAAGCCGGCGTTGGAGATGAAGTTCTGGTTAGCCGGCGAGCCCAGCGCGGACAGCCCTTCGACATACCAGCAGCCGGGCGCCGCTTCGCGCGCCGTCATGTCGGGCAGCGCCGCCGGTTGCGCGGCAGCGTCGGAATAGCGCGCCCAGGCCATGCCGCCGAGCGGCACGCACAGGCAACGCTGGAGAAGTTGACGCCGATCAATCACAGACTGCATCATCCGCTTAATATTTATAAGTCATTGCTGAATTAATTATTGAAGATGGCGATGGAATTGGCAAGCTGGGTGGAACGCTTTGGCACGGCCGCCGTGCTGGCGATGGGTGGCGCCGCCATTGGCGCGCTGTTCGGCTTTTGTGCGCAGCGCTCTCGCTTTTGCCTGCGCGCGGCCGTCATCGAGTTCTGGCACGGCAAGTTTGGCGAAAAGCTCTCGGTCTGGCTGCTGACCTTCGCCACCGCCGTGGTGGCTGTGCAGGGGCTGGTGCTGCTGGGCGGGCTGGACGTGGGCGGCGCGCGCCAGCTCAGCAACCGCGGCTCGCTGTCGGGCGCGCTGGTGGGCGGGCTGCTGTTTGGCGGCGGCATGATCATGACGCGCGGCTGCGCCAGCCGGCTGCTGGTGCTGTCGGCCAACGGCAACCTGCGCGCGCTGCTGTCGGGGCTGGTGTTTGCCGTCACCGCGCAGGCCGCGCTGTCGGGCAGCCTGGCGCCGCTGCGCAGCGCCATTTCCAGTTGGTGGACGGTGGACGGCGGCGCGGCCCGCAACGTGCTGACGCGCATGGGCGGCGGGCCGTGGGACGGCCTGGCGATGGGCATCGTCTGGCTGGCGGTGGCCATCTTCTTCGCCCACCGCACGGCCAACCGGGCGTGGATGTGGCTGGGCGGCATCGGCACCGGGCTGGCGGTGGCGCTGGCGTGGTGGTTCACCTACGCGGTGTCGCAAGCCAGTTTTGATCCGGTGCAGATCCAGGGCCTCACCTTCAGCGGCCCGTCGGCCGAGTGGTTGATGCGCGTGCTGGTCAACCCGGCGCCGGCGTTCGGCTTTGACGCCGGCATGCTGCCGGCGGTGTTTGCCGGCTCGTTCCTCGGCGCGCTGATCGGGCGCGAATGGAAGGTGGAAGGCTTCAAGGACGGCTACAGCATGGCGCGCTACATCGTCGGCGCCATGCTGATGGGCTTTGGCAGCATGCTGGCCGGCGGCTGCGCGGTGGGCGCGGGCATCACGGGCGGGGCCATCTTCGCCGTCACCGCCTGGGTCACGCTGGCCGGCATGTTCGTCGGCGGCGGCCTGATGGACCGCCTACTGGCCGAGCCGGTGCAGACCGCGCAACCGCCCACGCAGCAGGCGCCCGTGGTGGTGCCGGTGGCGCCGTGAGATTTTGATTCAAAGTAGCCCGCAGCGCTTGTCCATTCAGCGCAATCAGCTATAAAAATAATAGTTTTCAGATTGCTTGCGAGGGGCGTTCAAACGCCATCGCCAAGCCCGCGGTGCAGGCCACGCCAGCAATCGCCATGGTCGGGCTTGTACCGGCCATCGGCGATGTCCCCCTCCCGCAGAGAGGGGGGAAGCCGCGTCAGCGGCTCAGGGGGGTGCCCCCCTATTTCCCGCTGAGGTATTCGGAGACGGCCGCCATCTCCAGCGCCGTCATTTTCTCGACCACCGTGTGCATCACCGCGTTGTCGTTGTTGCGTTCGCGCTTGTTGAACTGCTTGAGCTGGCTGTCCAGATAGGCCGCGTGCTGGCCCGCCAGGCGCGGCAGCGCGTTGCTGCCGCCGCCGTCGGGGCCGTGGCAGCTGGCGCAGGCGGGCACACCGCTGAACTTGTTGCCCTGGCTGTAGATGTACTGGCCGACGGCGGCCAGTTGCGTGTCCTTGGGGGCTTCCTTGTGCGGTGGTCGGCTGGCGAAGAACTGGCCGAGCGCGACCATCTCGTCAGGTTTCAGATCCGCCACCATGGGCGCCATGGCGCTGCTCTTGCGCTTGCCGGTCTTGAAGTTCTCCAGCTGCTTGGCGATGTAGTCGGCGTTCTGCCCGGCCAGTCGCGGAAACACCTCACTGGCCGATTCGCCCTCGGCGCCGTGGCACAGAAAGCACGAGCCGCCGATGATCTTCTTGGCCCGCGCCTCGTCGGCCTGGGCGTGGCAAAGCCCCGCAAGCAGCATCAAAGCAGCGGCAACAGTGACTGATTTCATAGCAGTTTGATTGAGAAAGCGCGACCCGTGCATCACCCCAACCCATCCGGGGCTGCCGCGGATCGGGCTTGGCCCGGCCGCTGGCAGCGCCCCCTGCAAGGGGGATGGCGGAACATGCGAAGCAGTGGAGCCTGGGGGTCAGGCCAATGTATCGGCCCAGATGTTGCGCGCCCAGGCCATGGCGTACTTGCCTTCCAGCTCGCTGGCGGCCACCGACACGCCGCCCGAGCCGGGCACCGTGAGCATCGTCTTTTGCGCGGCGTCGTAGCGGTGCACGCTGGCCACGTGCACCACGTCGGTGTCGCTGACGAAGCTGTAGCAGGTGTTGTTGTAGATCGGCAGGGCGTTGGGCTGGCGGCCCGACAGCAGCACGACGATGGCGGCGGCCGCCACCTTGCCGTGCTGGTTGGCCATGTGGCCCGACTTGGGCATCAAAGGCGCCACCTGCAGCGCGTCGCCCAGGATGTGGATGTTCTTGGCGGCCTTGGATTCCATGGTCTGCCAATCGACCTCGCACCAGCGCTTGTTGGCGGTGGTCAGGCCGGCGTTGTGGGCGATGTCGCCCGCGCGCTGGGGCGGCAGCACGTTGAGCACCTGCGCCTTGATGTCGTCGTTGAACTCGAACTTGAGCGTGCCGGTGGCGGCATCGACGTCGGTCAGGTTGTGCTTGGGGCGGTAGTCGATGATGCCCTTGTAGCGGTCGGCCCAGGCCTTCTTGAACAGCGGCCCCTTGGAGGTGACGTCGTCGTTGGCGTCGAGGATGAGCACCTTGGACTTGGGCTTGGCCTGGCTGAAGTAGTGCGCCACCTGGCAGGCGCGCTCGTACGGGCCGGGCGGGCAGCGGTACGGCGCCAGCGGAATGCTGAGCGCGTACACGCCGCCATCGGGCATGGCCTCGAGCTGCTTGCGCAGCGCCACGGTCTGCGGGCCGGCCTTCCATGAATGCAGCACCTTGTCCTGCGCGCCGGGCGCCTTCATGCCGGGCAGCGCTTCCCACATGAATTCGATGCCGGGCGACAGCACCAGCCGGTCGTAGCTGAGCGTCTGCCCACCCGCCAGGCGCACCTGGCGCTTGTCGGCGTCGATGGCGATTGCGCGGTCCTTGACGATCTTCACGCCGTGGCGCTTGGCCAGGTTGTCATAGGGCGTGGTGATGTCGGCCATCTGCTTGCTGCCGCCGATCACCAGGTTGGAGATGGGGCACGAGATAAAGGCGTCATTGGGCTCGACCAGCGTGACGTTGACGCGCCCTTCGGACCACATGCGGATGTACTTGGCGGCCGTGGCGCCGCCGTAGCCGCCACCGACGACGACCACGTTGCCGCCCGCACCGCCGGCGGTAGACGCACAGCCGGCCGACAGCCCCAGCACCGAAGCGGCAGAGGCGGCCGAGCCCGCCTGGATGAATTGACGACGATCCATGGTGGCCTCCTTATTTCTTCTGCGCGGCAAACCAGGCCACGATGGCGGCCAGCTGCTCGTCGGTGTAGCCCTTGCTGAGCTGGTGCATGATGGTCGCGGGCTTGGCGCCGCTCTTGAAGTCCATCAGCTTTTTCATCATCTCGTCCTTGCTCTGGCCGGCCAGCGGCTCGTTGCCAGGCATGGCGCGCCCAGCGGTGCCATGGCAGTTGGCGCAGGCTGCGGCCCAGCTGCGTACCTGCATCGGGTCGACCTGCGCGTGCGCGGCGCTGGCCGCCATGCCCAGCGCCAGCGCGCCCAGCCCGGAAAGAATGCGGGATTTCATGGTGATGACCTTCCTCGGTGGTTGCACGGCGGCGTAAAAATTCGCCGCGACTTATATTTAAGGAATCATAGGCGGGCGCACGACAGGCGCATCTCGGGACTAACCCCGACAAGCGCGTGCCCGTCGCCCGCGACACCGCCGCGTGGCGCGGCGCGTCAGCGCGGCTCGCCCACCGACTCGATCGCGATCTGCGTGCAGACGGCGCGGCACAGCGTGACCACGCGGTCGTTGATGATGCGGTAGTAGATCTGCACGCCCTCGCGCCGCCGCCCCAGCACGCCGGCCTTGTACAGCGTGTTGAGGTGCTGGCTCATGTTGGGCTGGGTGGTGTGGATCTCGGCCAGCAGTTCGCCCACGTTCTTTTCGCCGTTGCACAGCGCGCTGATGATCTTCAGCCGCATGGGGGCGGACATGATGCGGAACACCTCGGCCGCCAACTCGAACACCTCGTCGGATTCGAGTTCGCTGTCGGTCACGGTGGGGGCGGCGCTTTTTTTCTGCATGTCCCTGCAAGGCAGATGGTCACGTGACTATAGCAATTCAGCGTCGACCGACCGGCGCTCGGAGCGCAGCGTGCGGCTGAGCAGCACCACCGGCACCAGCCCCACCAGCACCAGCGCCAGCGAGGGCAGCGCCGCCTCGCCCAGCCGCTCGTCGCGCGCCAGCTGGTTGGCCACCACGGCCAGCGTATCGGTGTTGAACGGGCGCAGCACGATGGTGGCGGGCAGCTCCTTCATCACGTCGACAAACACCAGCAGCCCGGCCGCGAAGGCCGCGCGGCGCAGCAGCGGCCAGTGCACGCGCGCCGCCAGCTCCACCCCGGTGGCGCCCAGCATGCGGGCCGACTCGTCCAGGCTGCGCGGCAGCCGCGCGTAGCCGCTCTGCATCGATTGCAGCGCGACGGAAACGAAGCGCACCAGATACGCCCAGATCAGACCCCACACCGTCACCGTGACCAGCGCGCCGACGCCGCTGTCGGGCCAGCGCACCTGCAGCCAGCCTACCGGCAGCAGCAGGCCGACGACGATGACCGCCCCCGGCACCGCGTAGCCGAGCGACACCACCTGCACCGCCCCACGCCGCAGCAGCGTGGGCGCGCGGCGCAGGCTGTAGGCCAGGAACCAGGCCGCCAGCACCGCCAGCACCGCGGTGGTGGTGCCCAGGCGCACGCTGTTCCAGGTCCAGACCAGAAAGCGGTCCCACGGCAGCACCGACCAGTCGGCGGACAGTGGCCGCAGCATGAAGGCCACAGGCAGCGCAAAACCCATCAGCACCGGCAGCAGGCACAGCACCCAGGCCAATGCGCCGCGCGCGCCGCGCAGCGTGATCGGCCGCGCTTCGCCCGAGCTGGCGCGCGCCGTGGCGCTGCTGGCAAAGCGCAGGCGGCGCTGGGCGCGCTGCTCCAGCCACAGCAGGCCCATCACCAGCACCAGCAGCACGGTGGCCAGTTGCGCAGCGGCGATGCGGTTGTCCATCGACAGCCAGGCCTTGTAGATGCCGGCGGTGAAGGTCTGGATGCCGAAGTAGACCGACACGCCGTAGTCGGCCAGCACCTCCATCAGCGCCAGCGCCGTGCCGGCGGCCACCGCCGGTCGCGCCATCGGCAGGGCCACTTCGCGCAGGCGGCGCGACAGGGGCGCGCCCAGCAGGCGCGCGGCTTCCATCAACTGCGGCGCCCGTTCGGCCAGCGCCGTGCGCGCCAGCAGATAGACGTACGGGTACAGCGAGAACGAGAACACCCACGCCGCGCCCCACACGCTGCGCACGTCGGGCAGCAGGCGGCCTTCCAGCCCGAAGGTCGCGCGCAGCCAGCTTTGCAGCGGGCCCGAGAACTGCAGGAAGTCGGTGTACGCATAGGCCGTGACGTAGGCCGGCATGGCCAGCGGCAGCAGCAGCAGCCATTCAAAAGTGCGCCGGCCGCGGAACTCGAACACCGTCACCAGCACCGCCGCCGGCACGCCCATGGCCACCACGCCGATGCCGACCATCACCACCAGTTGCACCGTGACCCACAGGTATTCGGGCAGCACCGTGGCCGACATCTCGCGCAGGATGCCGGCGGTCTGCGCGTCCCACTGCGCCCACGAGCCGACCAGCGCCAGCACGGGCAGCGCCAGCACGCAACTCACGAGCAGCAGCAGCACGGTGGGCAGGGCTCGCACGGTGGATGGAATGGGTTTCGTTATGAAAATGATAGCTATCTGCGCTTTATAGGCAAGCGCCGGCAACGCTTTTCTTCATGAAAGCCCGCCAAGATAGCCGGACCGGACACCGTTTAAATCACGCGGAGGAAGCCAAGGAAGCAAATGTCTTCTTTTTTCGCGTCCTTCGCGAACCCTTCGCGCCCTTCGCGTCCGGCTGTTTGCCGCCCGACCGCCCCGCCACCGCCCGCGCAAATGAGAATTGTACGCATCTACAATCACACCCATGTTCCTGAAGATCGATCAGGTCGACGTCCGCTACCCCGGCCAGGGGCGCCCGGCGGTGCACCACGCATCGCTGGGCCTGGCTGCGGGCGACATCGGGGTGCTGATCGGCCCGTCGGGCTGCGGCAAGACCACGCTGCTGCGCGCCGTCGCCGGGCTGGAGCGCGTGACGGCCGGTGACATCCGCCTGGGCGACGAAATGGTCAGCAGCGCGCACCGGCACGTGCCACCCGAGGCGCGCCGCATCGGCATGGTGTTCCAGGACTACGCGCTGTTTCCGCACCTGGACGTGGAACGCAACGTGGCCTTCGGCCTGAAGCACCTGGGCGCCGACGACCGCGCGCGGCGCGTGGCCAAGGTGCTGGCCCTGGTCGACCTGGCCGGCAGCCAGCGGCGCTACCCGCATGAGTTGTCTGGCGGCCAGCAGCAGCGTGTGGCGCTGGCCCGCGCCATGGCGCCCGCGCCGCGCCTGCTGCTGCTGGACGAACCGTTTTCCAACCTCGACGTCGACCTGCGCGAGCGGCTGGCGCACGAACTGCGCCTGATCCTGAAGGCCGCCGGCGCCACCGCGCTGTTCGTCACGCACGACCAGCTGGAGGCCTTTGCCATCGGCGACCACATCGGCGTGATGCACGACGGCCACCTGCACCAGTGGGACGACGCGTATTCGCTGTACCACCGGCCTGCCACGCGCTTCGTGGCCGACTTCATCGGGCACGGCGTGTTCGTGCCGGCGCGCATCGTCGCCACCGAGCGCGGGGCCAAGGTGGACACGCCACTGGGCACGCTGCGCAACCTGACCGACTGCCCCCTGCCCGCCGCCTACCCCGACGGCAACTGCGACCTGCTGCTGCGCGCCGACGACATCCTGCACGACGACGACGCGCCGGTCACCGCCAAGATCGTGCGCAAGGCGTTTCGCGGCTCGGAGTTCCTGTACACGCTGCAGCTCGACAGCGGCGAGACCGTGATGACCTACGTGCCCAGCCACCACCAGCACAAGGTCGGCGAGCGCATCGGCATCGTGCCGGCGGTACACCACGTGGTGACGTTTCCGCCGCAGGCGGCCTGACGGCGGAGACGCAGGGCTGCCGGTACGAGGCGTGCTGGGGTTTCAAGCCCATTTCGCTGGCGTCGCTTAGGGATGGTGCGCCAGCCACTATCAAAACATGAGCAATGTAGGGCGGGCACTTGTGCCCGCCCTACGGCTGCGGCGACCGCAAGGCGCCCACCGCCTCCCGCAACGCCGCCGCCCATTCGCGCCGCTCACGCCCGTCGGGCGATTGCGGCGCGCCATAGGTGACGACGGCGCGCAGGCCGGGCGTGGTCAGCGTGCGCCACACCGATTCCAGCAGCGTCTGGTCGCCGATGTACATGGGCGCCGTGCTCATGCGGCCGTCGCGCCGATCGATGAACTGCAGCGCCACCGGCATCACGGGCGCGGGCGCCGAGATCGCCGCCTGGATCAGGTTGGCATGAAACGGCAGCAGCGTCAGTCCATCGCTGGTGGTGCCTTCGGGAAACACCGCCACCACCTCGCCGCGCGCCAGTGCGTCGCGCATATGGTGCACCACGCGCAGCGCGTCGCGGCGTGAATCGCGCGCGATGTACAGCGTGCCCGCGCCCGTCGCCATGGGGCCGATGACCGGCCAGCGCTGCACGTCGGCCTTGGACACGAAGCGGCAGAAGCCCGCCGCGTGCAGCACCAGGATGTCGAGCCACGAGATGTGGTTGGACACCAGCAGCAGCGGCCCGCGCGCCGGTGCCTGGCCGTTGACCTGCAGGTCGATGCGCCACAGGCGCAGGAACTGGCGCGCCCATTGCTGAACCCGCGCCTCCCGTTCGGCCTGCGGCAGGGTCGGAAAGCGCGTGCGAATGGTCCACCAACCGCGCGCGATGTGCGCACCGCCGCGCAGCAGCAGCCACAGGGCCGTGACGGCCTTCACTCGCCGTGGGCCAGGTGGCCGCCGACCAGGGTGCAACGCACGCGACCGGTCATTTCGTGGCCTGCGAAGGGCGTGTGCTTGCCCTGGCTGTGCAGTTCGGCCGGCGCGACGACCCAGCGCGCTTCGGGGTCGAAGAGGCACAGGTCGGCCACGCCGCCTTCGACCAGCCGGCCGCAGCTGGCGGCCAGGGTGCCCAGTGCGCCGCCCAGCACGCGCGCCGGCGCGCTCGTCACGCTGGCCAGCGCACGCTGCAGGCCGGGGCCATTGGCGTGCAAGCCCCATTTCAGTGCCAGCGGCAGCAGCAGCTCGAGCCCGCTGGCGCCGGGCTCGGCTTCGGCAAAGGGCAGCTGCTTGGCATCGTTGTCGACAGGCGAATGGTCGGACACCAGCGCGTCGATGGTGCCGTCGGCCAGCGCCTCGGCCAGCGCGTCGCGGTCGCGCTGCTGGCGCAGCGGCGGGTTCAGCCGCGCGTTGCTGTCGTAATGGCCGATGTCGTGGTCGATCAGGTGCAGCGAGTTGATGCTGACATCGGCCGTCACCGGCAGGCCATCGGCCTTGGCCTGGCGCAGCAACTGCACGCCCGCCGCGCTGGACAGCCGGCACAGGTGGACGCGCGCGCGCGTGGCCGCCCCGCCCATGGCGTGCAGCAGCTCGAACAGGGTGTGTAGCGCAATCGTTTCGGCGGCCGCCGGCACGCCCGACAGGCCCATGCGCATGGCCAGCGGCCCGCTGGCGGCCACGCCGGTGCCCAGCCAGGGGTCGATGGGGCGCAGCCACACGGCGTAGCCAAAGGTGGCAGCGTACTGCAGCGCGCGTTGCAGCACCTGCGTGTTGACGATGGGCGACTCGGCCTGACCGAAGGCCACGCAGCCGGCGTCGGTCAGTTGGCCCATCTCGGTCAGCACCTCGCCCTTCAGGCCGCGGGTGAGTGCGCCCTGCGGAAACACACGCGCCTGGTGCAGGCGCTCGGCCCGGGTCTTGAGCATTTCGACCAGGCCCGGCTCATCGAGCACCGGGTCGGTGTCGGGCGGGCAGACCAGGCTGGTCACGCCGCCGGCGACGGCCGCCGCCATTTCGCTTTCGAGCATGCGGGCGTGTTCGTGCCCTGGCTCGCGCAGGCGCGCGGTCAGATCGACCAGGCCGGGCAGCACCCAGCAGCCTTGCGCGTCGATGGTGCGCGTGGGCTTGAAGTCGGCCGGCAGTTTGCCGATGCCGAGGAGGCGGCCGGCGGCGACCGCCACGTCGGCCACCTCGTCGCGCCCCGAAGCGGGGTCGATCACGCGGCCGTGCTGGATCAGGATTTTCATGGTGGATGAGTCAAATCAGGCATTGGCGCTTGTGGGGCAAGCGGGGACAGCTCTGGTTTTGGGAGCAATTCTTGAATGCAAGAGGCGCGAACGGTTTGCACAGGTCGCAGAAGAAGATGGCTGATTGATCTCTGAAACTGACGCGCTCTGCGGCTTCGTCATTCCCGCGAAGGCGGGAATCCATGTCTCGGTCGACCACCGTGGCCCGCACGACGACGAGTGGATTCCCGCCTTCGCGGGAATGACGGTGCGGGCAAGCCAAAGGACTTCTCTGCGTCTTCTGCGCAACCTCTGCGTGCTCTGCGTTCGGCTGTTCATGGCAGTTCGCCGCCTTTCAAGCCTCATTCCCCGCCACGATGCTCAGCACCGCCATGCGCACGGCGATGCCGAAGGTGACCTGCGGCAGGATCACGCTTTGCCGGCCGTCGACGACCTGTGAATCGATCTCGACGCCGCGGTTGATCGGCCCCGGGTGCATCACGATGGCGTCGGGCTTGGCCCAACGCAGGCGCTCGGGCGTGAGGCCGAAGCTCTGGAAGAACTCCTGGCTGGACGGCAGCAGCGCACCGCTCATGCGCTCGTTCTGCAGGCGCAGCATGATCACGACGTCGGCGTCGCGGATGCCTTCTTCGAGCGTATGGCACACGCGCACGCCCATGGGGCCAAAGTCGCCCGGCACCAGCGTGCGCGGGCCGACCACGCGCACTTCGGCCGCGCCCAGCGTGGTCAGCGCGTGGATGTCGCTGCGCGCCACGCGCGAATGCAGCACGTCGCCGACGATGGCCACCACCAGGTTGCTGAAGTCCTTCTTGTAGTGGCGGATGGTGTACATGTCGAGCAGCCCCTGCGTGGGGTGCGCGTGGCGGCCGTCGCCCGCGTTGACGACGTGTACGTGCGGCGCCACGTGCTGCGACAGCAGGTAGGGCGCGCCGCTTTCGGAATGGCGCACGACGAAGATGTCGGCCGCCATGGCGGACAGGTTGGCCACCGTGTCCAGCAGCGATTCGCCCTTGGCGGTGGACGAGCGCGCGATGTCGAGCGTGTAGACGTCGGCCGACAGGCGCGTGGCGGCGATGTCGAAGGTGGTGCGGGTGCGGGTGGAGTTCTCGAAGAACAGGTTAAACACGCTCTTGCCGCGCAGCAGCGGCACTTTCTTGACCTCGCGCTCGCTCACGCCAACGAACTGCGCGGCGGTGTCGAGGATGTGCGTGAGCATGTCGCGCGGCAGACCTTCGGTACTGAGCAGGTGGATCAGCTCGCCGTGCCGGTTGAGTTGCGGATTGCGTCGTGCCAGCATGGACGTCACTCCTTGTGGGTGATGCTGAAGCTGAACGCGTCGTCGTCGCCCCGCGCCAGCCGCAGCGACTGCGCGGCCGGCAGCGTCAGGCGCGCGGCCGCCACTTCGGCCGCCACGGGCAGTTGGCGGCCACCGCGGTCGACCAGCACCGCCAGCCGCACGCGGGCCGGGCGCCCGTAGTCGAACAGCTCGTTGACCACGGCGCGGATGGTGCGGCCGGTGTAGAGCACGTCGTCGAGCAGCAGGATGTCGGCGCCGTCGATCTCGAAGGGCAGCGCGGTCTGGCCACTGGCCGCCAGGCCGCGCTTGGCATAGTCGTCGCGGTGCATGGCCGACGAGATCGCGCCGGCCTCGCCCGGCAGGCCCAGGTCGCGCTGCATGCGCCGCGCCAGCCACTGGCCGCCCGAGACAATGCCGACCAGCCGCGTGTCGGCGGTCAGCAGGGGGGCGCACCGCGCGCAGCAATTCGGCGTACAGCGCCTCGGCATCGAGCGCCAGCGCGCTGCCGTGGGTGGAACTCATGGAAGACTCCTCAGAAACTGCTCAAGAATGATGGCGGCCGCGGCGGCGTCGGCGTCGCGTGCGCCCGCGGCATGCGCCTCTGTCGTGCTGTAGCGCTCGTCCACTTCATACACCGGCAGGCCGAAGCGACCGCGCAACTGGCGTGCGAATTTGCGCGCGCGCGCCGTGTTTTCGTGTGCGGCGCCGTCGGGATGCAGCGGCACGCCCACCACCAGCGCGTCGGGCTGCCATTCGGCCAGCCGACTTTCGATGGGCGCCCAGCGCGCGTCGCCCTCGGCGCGGATGGTGGGCTGCGGCGTGGCGGTGCGGGTCAGCCGGTTGCCGACCGCCACGCCGGTGCGCTTGAGCCCGAAATCGAAAGCCAGAAAACTGCCAAGGCGGGCGGGGACGTCAAGCGGCGCGGGCAGGTCGGCGGGCATCAGGCGTGCCCTATGTCGGGCGACAGCATCCAGGATTCGAGCCCCAGCAGCCGCAGCGCCTGGTCGTAGCGCTGCTCGACCGGCGCATCGAAGACGAGGTCGGCATTGGCATCCACCGTAAGCCAGCTGTTGCGCGCGATTTCCGACTCCAACTGCCCTTCGCCCCAGGACGAATAGCCCAGCGTGATAAGCACGCGCCGCGGGCCGCCGCCGGACGACATGGCCTCCAGCACGTCCCGCGAGGTCGTCATTTCGAGCCCGCCCGGCACCGTCAGGGTGGAGGCGTAGATGGACTGGTCGGCCGGCAGGCCTTCGGCCAGGATCGGATCGTGCAGCACGAAACCGCGCTCGGTCTGCAGCGGGCCGCCATGGAACACCGGCTGCCCGCCCAGGTCAGGCCGCGCCAGGGGCAACTCGACCCGCTCGAACAGATCCGCCAGGCTGATCCCGCCCGGCTTGTTGATGATCAGGCCCAGCGCCCCGCGCTCGCTGTGTTCGCAGATGTAGACCACACTGCGCTGGAAGGTGTCATCGTCCATGCCGGGCATGGCGATCAGGAAGTGGTTTGTCAGGTTGATCGGCTGCACATCATCGGCCATGGCCCGATTTTACCGGCCATGGCAGGCGCAGGCTGCCGATCAGACGGCGGCCCGGCCGGCCCTGGCGCGCACGTAGCCCTTGATGAGGCCGAGCAGCTCGTCTTCGGCGTACGGCTTGCCCAGGTAATGGTCGACGCCCAGGTCACGCGCGTGCTCGCGGTGCTTTTCAGCGATGCGCGAGGTGATCATGATGACCGGCAGGTCGCTCAGCTGGCTGTCGGCGCGGATGTTGCGCACGAAGTCGAAGCCGTCCATGCGCGGCATTTCGATGTCGGACAGCACCACGACGGGCCGTTCGCCCTGCAGCTTTTCGAGGCCCTGCAAGCCATCGGCGGCCAGCGCCACGCGGTAGCCTTCGCGCTGCAGCAGGCGCTGCGTGACGCGGCGCACGGTGATGGAATCGTCGACCACAAGCACCAGCGGAATGTCCGACGCCGCGGTGAACGCCACGGGCGCGGCCGGCGCATCGGCATCGCCTGCGCGCTCGGGCGCGGGCGCATCGCTCGCGCGTGCACCCAGCGCGCGGGCCTCGGCCCCGTAGATGGCCGCCAGCACCACGGGGTTGTAGATGAGCGCCACCGCACCCGAGGCCAGCGCCGTGATGGCCACCAGCCCAGGCAGGCGCGACAGCTGCGGCCCCAGCGACTTCACCACCACTTCCTGGTTGCCCAGCACTTCGTCGACGTGTACGGCCACGCGCTGGTCGGCCGAGCGGAAGATGACCACCGGCGTGGTGCGGCCGGGCGGCTCGACGCTGCGCGCCGAACTTTGCAGCAGCGCCCCAGCCCAGATGAACGGCAATGGTTCGTCGCCATAGCGGTAGGTGCCGCTGCCATAGGCCTGCTGCAGGTCGGCGGCGCTGGCGCGCTGCACGATCTCGACCAGATTGGACGGCACGCCCACCGCGAGCGAGCCCGCGCGCAGCATGACCACGTGCGTCACCGCCGTGGTGAGCGGCAGCACCAGGCGGAAGCTGGTGCCGTGGCCGGGTCGGGTCTGCGTCTCGATGCGGCCGCCAAGCGCCTGCACCTCGCTGCGCACCACGTCCATGCCGACGCCGCGGCCGGCCAGCTCGGTGATTTCGGTGGCGGTGGTCAGGCCCGGCAGGAACACCAGGTTGGCCGTTTCCGCATCGGTGAGCGGCTGATCGGCCTGGATCAGGCCCGATTGCAGGGCACGTTCGCGGATGCGCGCCAGGTTGAGGCCCGCGCCGTCGTCGCGGAATTCAACCGAGACGTCGTTGCCGGACTGCTGCACGTCGATCTGGATCTGACCCACGGCGTCCTTGCCGCTGTCGACACGCGCGGACTGCGGCTCGATGCCATGCACCACGCAATTGCGCAACAGGTGCTCGAATGCCGGCACCATGCGCTCCAGGATGCCGCGGTCCATTTCGATGCTGCCGCCGGCGATGTCCAGCCGCACCGGCTTGCCGGTTTCCTTCGACACATAACGCACCACGCGGTACAGGCGCTCGGACAGCCCTTCGAACTCGACCATGCGCGTGCGCAGCAAATCGCGCTGCAGCTCGCGCGATTGCCGCGCCTGGGCCGCCAGGTCGTCCTCGCTGGCCTCGACGGCGCGCTGCAGACTGCGCTGCACGGTGGCCACGTCGTTGACCGACTCGGCCATCATGCGGGTCAGCTCCTGCATGCGGGTGAAGCGGTCGAACTCCAGCGGGTCAAAGCCCTGCTGCGTGTCCTTGCTGAGTGCCAGCCGCGACTGCATCTGCGTCTCGGCCTGCAGTTCGACGTCGCGCAGCTGGCCGCGCAGGCGCTCGAGGTTGCCGGTGAGGTCGCCCAGCGAGCCACGCAACTGACTCATCTCGGTTTCCAGCCGCGCGCGCGAGGTGACGACCTCGCCCGCCTGCGACACCAGGCGGTCGAGCAGTTGCGAGCGCACCCGCACCGCCTGGCTGGCAGCCGCACGTGCCGAGGTCAGCACCAGTGGCGCCGGCAGGGCCACGTCACCGCGTGCCACGCCGGCTTGATGGGCTGCAGCGACATCGGCCGCAGGCGACGCCGCATCCTCCGGCGCCGGCACCGGTAATTCGGCCGCCGCCTGCGGCACGCCCGCGGTGGCGGAGAGCGGCGCGGCCTCGCCTGCGGATTGCAGGTGACGCAAGCCCCCTTCCAGCTCGTCCAGGTGATCGAGCAAGGGCGCCAGATCGGCCGAGCCGATCTGCTGTTCGCTGCCGATGGCTTCGATCTCGGATTCCGTGCGATGCGCCATTTCGCCCAACCGTAAGGCCCCGGCCAAGCGTGCGCTGCCCTTCAGCGTGTGCAGCACGCGCAGCACCTGCGCACGCGCCTCGCGTTGGTCAGGGTGCGCCACCCATTGGCGCAGCGCGGTGCCCAGTTGCGGCAGCAGTTCTTCGGCCTCTTCCTCAAAGATGGGGAACAGGTCCGGATCGACCGCATCGGTGACGTCGATGTCATCGGCAATCGAGCGGGCACGGGGCGCGGTGTCGGGCACCGCCGATTCGGCGATGGCGGGCGCCGGCCGTGGCTGCGCGATGTCGAAGATGGCGGTGGTCGTCCCATCGGGCTGCGCAGGCGCGGCAACGCTGTCAGCGGGCTGGGTCGGCTCCAGCGCCTGAACGGCCGCCAGGGTATCGGCGTGCGGCGCCTTGAGCATGCCGGCCGCGAACTGATGGAGCACGCGGCGAATGTCTTCGGCCGCGTCGGACAGCACCTTCGCCTGCTCGGGCGTGCCACGTGGCTGGCCATGCAGGCGCTGCAAGGCATGTTCCACCGCGCGCGCCAGATCCGACAGCGCCACGAAACCTACCGTCGCCGAACTGCCGGCCAGCGAGTGCGCCCGCGCGATGGCGCGCTCGGGCACGGGCTGATCGAGTTCCAGCGCCCATTCCGACAGCTCGGTGATCAGCTGGCGCGACCATTCGTCCGCTTCGTTCAGATAAACGTTGTAGAGCGGCGTGCTGATGCGCAGGTCGCCAATTTGCCGGTACAGGTCGGCATCGCCGGCGGCCAGCGCGTCACCGTCCGCCGCATCCGACACTGGCGGCGGGGCGACAGCCGGAGGTTCAGCCGTCGCTTCGGTAGAAGCCTGCGGCGCAGCGATGTCGTGCGCTGCCGGCGAGTGGCTCAGGAGTTGGAGCGGCTCGGCCTCGGTCGGACGATGATCCGGCGCCGCGGGCGGGGGTGGCAGCGCCAGGTCGGGAAAATCCGCGAAAGTGGCGGCGTCGAGCGCCAGTGCAACCACTTCTGCCGCCGGTTCAGGCGCCAGGGACAGCGTCGTCGCATCGAGCTCTACCACCTCCGGCAACGCAAGGTCGCTGTCCGTGCTCAGTTCGGCATCGGAGAGGTCCCATTCGAACATTTCGATGGCCTCGGCCACTGGCACCTCATCGGGCACCGCCGATACCACCTCGTCATCCACAGGCGTATCCGTCAGTTCCGCACCGTCCAGCTCCAGATCCGGCAGGTCAAAGGACGCGAGGGCTTGCGGGGCATCGGTCACGCCAGGCGCGTCGAGACGGCTCGCCGGGAAGGCGTCCACATAGCCTACCTGTTCCGTCAGCACATTCGTCGCATCATCCGGGCCCCAGCGCAAGGGCAGGCGCCGACCCTCCAGTCGCAGCGCATCGGCGGCGACCGAAAACGGCTCGGCGCTCCAGTCCGAGCTGCCATGGGTCGCGATGTCCTGCACCCAGGCGTCGAAGCCGCGCATCGCGTCGGCCGCCAGCGAGCGCACGTCTTCCGTCACGGGCTTCTCATCTGCCAGCCACGCGTTCATCATGCGCTCCATGGACCAGGCCGCCTCGCCAAACTGCGCCAGGCCCACCATGCGCGAGCTGCCCTTGAGCGTGTGGAACGCCCGGCGCAGCGCCGTTTGCTGCGCCATGTCGCCAGGCTCGCTGCCCAGCGCCTCAATCGCTTCACTGCCGCCCTGCACCACCTCGCGTGCTTCATCGAGGAAGATGTCGAGCAGGTCGTCGTCCTGCAGGTCGTCGTCACCCGGCGCGGTCGCCGCGGTGGGTTCAGGTGCGGTCACAGGCACGCTGGCCGTGGCCTCGAGAGCCTCCAGCGCGCCCGTCAGTTCCGCGGTGTCGCGCGCGCGCGCGGCCTCCGCGGCGCGTTGTGCGACCTGCGCCAGCTGCGGCTTTTCATCCAGCGCCGCCCGGGTGGCGATCTGGTCCAGTTGACCGAGCATCGCTGCGTGCGGCTGGGTCGTGTCGGGCAGCTCGGTCGACGGCTTGACCTCTGGCGGCACGTCGTCGATGTCGAGCGCCATGTCCACGGTGCCCGTGTCGAAGGCGGGCGGCACGGCCACGGCAGAACCGCCCAGGCGCCCGGACACATGCCGCAACTCGCCCGCGGCGGCGTCGTACACGAACAACCGGCGTGCGAGCATGGGCTGGTAAGCCAGCATGTCGATCTGAAAGCCCAGGGCGCCCAGGCTGTTGCCCAGCCGTTCGAAGGTGCCCGCCGCGCGGGCGGGCTCGACGTCCGCATCCTGCAACAGAAACTCGCTCACCGCATCGCGCATGTGGCCGACCGCGGTGGCGGCCTGATCAAGCCCCAGCACCGACAGCACGCCCCGCATCTGGCCCATGAGGCCGGGCACGGGCGCGAGCGGGCCGGTGTCCGCCGGGTGGCGGAAGAACTGGTCCAGGTGCTGCTCGACCTGGCTCAGCGTGACGCGCAGCTCACCCACCACCGTGCCCATGGTCTGGCGATCGCTCACGCGGCGATACAGATCCTCCATCCACGGCTCAAGGGGCGGCGCCACGGCGCCCTCGCGCACCGAATCCAGGCGCTGCGCCAGCTGGCGCATGCGCGTGGCAAAGGCAGGGTCGCCGGGCCGGAAGTCGGCAAACGAGGCTTCGAGGAACAGCACCGCGGTCGCCATCTCCATGGCAAGTTCGGGATGGGGCGCCTTGCCCGACTGCGCAATGTGCTCCGCCGTCTGGTTGAGCACTTCTGCCAGCGGTCGGCCTTGCTCATGCAGCTTCTCGAGCGATTCGGCCACCAGGCCGAACTGGTCGACGCACGCTTTCATGCGCGTCAGATCACCGCCGGCCAGCACGGACCAGTTTTCCTTGACCTGCTCGATCCGCCGCCGGGCCTGGACCAGCAGCGACGGGTCATACAGGCCGAAGGTGGACTCGTCGTAGCGCGCAGGAGGTTCACGGTCCAGCGACCAGGCCTTTCGCACGCCCGCCAATGCGGGTGCATCAGACGGCGCCGATGGGGCGGCCTGGCCGCAGAAAAACAGGAGGTCGTGCGCCAGGCGCTCCGACACGCCCTGATCACCGCGCGCCAGCGAGGCGAATTGCAGCAGCACGCGTGACGCGGCGCGCTTGGCATACAGATCGACGGGAATCAGCGCCTGGCCCAGCGCCTCGAAAAAACCCGCTGACAGCTTCCAGAAAATGGCGGGCTGGCGGGCGCTTTCGCCTTGCGCCAGCCCCAGGCTGATCATGCTGAGTTCGGACGCCGCATTCAGATCGTCGTGCTTCATCAGCTTGAGCACGCGCTGATCCAGGCGCCCGCGGACCTCGGGGCTGTATGCCAACGGGTGCGCCGCGGCGGGCACCACGGGGTCAATCCACCGCCAGGGCACAGTCGACAGGTCGGCTGGATGAATCCGGTCCGCGCCGGCCATTTCCTGGACTTGCTTGAATTGGGGAAACAGCCCCAGCGCCGGGCGCGGGCGCTCACCCAACTGCGCGTCCAGGTATTCGATCAAGGCGAAGCCAGCGCGCTCCAGCGTCTGCGCGGCGCTTTCGGTGCATTGCTCGGGATGCGTGACAAAGCGCTGCGCCGCGCCTTCCATCGCACGCACCATCTGGGCAGGCACCGATTGCCCCACCATCTCCAGCGCGCCGACCACCTGATGCAACTGCTGGCGCGCCACGCGCAAGGTGCTGGCGTCGATCGAAGTCAGATCGACGCCGCGCGCGGCTTCGGCGTCGTGGGCAAAGCGCTTGATGGCTCGGCTGGCCGATTCGATGGACTTGCGCGATTCATCCAGCACCCAGGCCAGCGGGCCCAGGTCGGTGGCGGGAGCGCCATCTGTTGCGCTGTGTTCGGCGGACTGGCTCATCACCATGACTTCATGCACTCCAGACGCGTTCTGCAAAAGGCAGGCCCCAGCAGGGTGCCGCGGGCACTGCCCTCATCGGCCGCTCAGGCAATCTTGAATCGGGCCACCGACTGCCGCAGTTCATCGGCCATGCGCGCCAGATCACGAACCTGGTTGGCGGTGGAGCGCGTGCTCTCGCCGGTCTGTTCGGTCACGGCGAAGATGTGCTGGATGTTGCCCGCCACCTCGTTGGCCTGATCGGCCTCCTTGGACGCAGAGGCGGAAATCTGCTCGATCAGTTCGGCCAGACGGCGCGACACGCGGTCGATCTCGGACAGCGCGGTACCTGCGTTGTCGGACAGTCGCGCGCCCTCGACCACGCCCTGCGTCGAGCGCTCCATGGCGGCCACGGCGCCTTGGGTGTCAGTCTGAATGGCCTTCACCAGCGCCGCGATCTGCCGCGTGGCGTCGCCCGAACGTTCGGCCAGCCGCTGCACTTCCTCGGCCACCACCGAGAAACCGCGCCCGGCTTCGCCGGCCGACGCGGCCTGGATGGCCGCGTTGAGCGCCAGCACGTTGGTCTGCTCGGTAATGTCTGCAATCAGTTCGGTGATTTCGCCGATCTCCTGCGAGGATTCGCCGAGGCGCTTGATGCGCTTGGACGTTTCCTGAATCTGGTCGCGGATCGCGTTCATGCCGCCGATGGCGTTCTGCACCGCGGCCAGACCGGTTTCAGCGGCCTCGCGCGACTGCCGCGCCACCGAGGCCGATTCCTGCGCCTGTGCCGACACGTCGTTGATGCGCGCCGCCATGTCGAGCACCGACTGGCCGGTTTCACGGATCTCACGCAGCTGTTCGGTCGAGGTGGCCAGCAGTTCGGTCGACGTCGTTTCGACCTTTGAAGTGGTCTGGGCGACCCGGGTCGCGGTGCTCTGCACGTTGCCCACCAGCGAGCGCAGTTCTTCCACCGTGTAGTTCACCGAGTCGGCGATGGCACCCGTGATGTCCTCGGTCACGGTGGCTTCCTGCGTCAGGTCGCCCTCGGCCACCGTCTGCAATTCGTTCATCAGCCGCAGAATCGCCGCCTGGTTGGCGTCGTTGACGCGTTTGCCTTCCTGTTGCTGCAATTCGGCTGCGTGGCGCTGCTGTTCGGCCAGTTGCTGGCGCTGGCGGCTCTCCCGCAGTTGCACGTAGGCCAGGCCCGCGGCGGCCAGCAGCGCCAGCGCCGCCGGCACCAGCAGCATCAGCAGGCCCGTGAAGCCCAGGCCCGACACGCCCGCCAGCCTTTCCTGCAGGGCTTCGAGTTCCTTGCGCAGGGGTTCGCTGTCGGCCACGATGGAAGTCTGCGCCTCGCGCGCCGACACCAGGCCCTGCAGGTTGCCGAGGATGCCACCGGCCTGGGTGCGCGTTTCCTCGTACATCTTCAACAGTTCGTTCAGGCGCTCGCGCGTCTGCTCATCGCGCACGCGCGACAGCCGCAGCTCCGCGCTGCCGTCCAGCAGCCCCTGCGCGACGTCCTTGAAGGAATTCAGGTCCTTGCCGAGCAGGAACACGGCCTCGGGACTCACGCCCTCCATGGTCAGGAATTCGTTGGCCGACTTGCCGATGCGCTGCGTCAGCATCACCAGCTGACCGGCGGCGGAAATTTCGGAGGCCGGTGCGTTCTGCTGCAGCTTCAGCGACGATACGGTTTCGGCCAGTTCCAGCAGGTCGGACGACTGGCGGCTGACCGAGCGCAGGGCCGAGCCCACCTCCGTCAGCGTCTTCTGCTGGCCCATCACGGTGGCGGCGTTCTTGTTGGCGCGCTCGACCAGAGGCAGGATCTTGCCCATCTCGGTGCTGTACGCCTCGCCCAGCGCCGGGATGGTCGCGCTGCCGGACTGCAGGCCCTGCACGTTGCCCGACAGCGCCGCAGCGCTTTCCTTCAGTTCCGGAAAGGCCTCGGCATTGCCGATCAGCGCCTGCGACACCGATTTCGCCAGCCGCTGCGACTGCATCAGCGACTGACCGACGGCCGCCACCTGTTGCGAGCCCTTGCCGGTCTGCGAGACCGTCAGATACACCATCAACGCCAGGGCCAGCAGCGACAGCGCCAGCAGTATCGACAGCAGGCGCTGGTGCACGGCCGCGGTGCGCGAACCCAGCAGTGGCACGGCGAAGGCTTCGTCGGCGGGTACGGCCGGCGCGTTCGGCTGGTCCACGCCCAAGCCCAGGCCAGTGCTGTCCGCCATCACGGGCGATTCATGGCTCACCGGCGCCAACGAGGCCACCGTCAGTTCTTCATGTCGCGGGACGTTGTCGCCTTCCACCGGGGATGCCGACGGCGTTTTCTTGAGCAGATCGGAAGTGGCCATGTTGCAAACCTTGAGAAAACGGGGTTCAAGCACCGACGCTGAGAAACGAAGGGTGCTGGGACAGAAGCTGGAGATTCAATTCCTGCCACGGCCGATCGTCCAGATCCGTGTAGCGGTGGCCAAAGTAGTTGGGCGCGCCCTCGTCGGCGGGCCCCGAGGACACAAACGCCTCTCGCGTGCGCAGCCCCAGCAGGCGATCGACCAGCAGCGCACAGTGCGCTTCGAGCAGCGGATTCAGTGCCACCAGGCGGCATTGCGAGGTTTCGCTGTCGTTCCGCACGCGGGGCGTGCCGCGCTCGCTGATGAAGGCCGCCAGATCGATCACCCCCGAAAGCGACCCCCTCAGGTTGGCCACGCCCATAAACCACGGCTGGACATAGGGCACGCGCTGCACGTCGGTCCAGGAAAAGATTTCGCCGGCATGGCTCAAGGGGAACAGCAGGCGCGCCGCGCCGGCTTCCACCGCCAGCCACGACGCCGTGACGCCCACGGTGCGTGCCGACTGCAGCCGCTCGGCCAGCCGGCTCTGAAACTCGCGCAGGGCTTGCTTGGACGACATGCGATCAGCCAAGCGCCTTGATCTTGCCGAGCAGTTCGGCCTGGTCCACCGGCTTGGTGACGTAGTCGCGCGCGCCCTGCCGCATGCCCCACACCCGGTCGGTTTCCTGGTTCTTGCTGGTGCACATGATGATGGGCACGCCCGCGTAGCGCGGGTCGCGCGAGATGCCGCGCGTCAGCTGAAAGCCGTTCTGGCCGGGCATCACTACGTCCATCAGGATCAGGTCGGGCCGCGACTGCTCCATGCGGCGCAGCGCGTCTTCGCCGTTCTCGGCCGTGACGACGGTGTAGCCCGCCTTCCGGAGCATGTCGCCCAGGTACAGCAGTTCGGTCTTCGAATCGTCCACGATCAGCACGTTGCGAATCGGCATCACACGGCTCCTTCGGCAGCGGCGCCAAACTGCTGCACCGCCTGCAGCAACTGGCTCTTGGTGAATGGCTTGGTGAGGTAATCCTGCGAGCCCACCATGCGGCCGCGCGCCTTGTCGAACACGCCGTCCTTGGACGACAGCATCACCACCGGCGTGGATGCGAACTTTTCGTTGCGCTTGATGATGGCGCAGGTCTGATATCCATCCAACCGCGGCATCAGGATGTCGCAGAAGATCAGGTCGGGCTGCGTGTCGTTGACCTTGGCCAGCGCATCGAATCCGTCCTCGGCCAGCATCACTTCGTGACCGCCCTGCTTGAGAAATATCTCGGCGCTGCGCCGAATGGTGTTGCTGTCGTCGATGACGAGCACTCGCCTTGATGTCATGACCCCTCGCGACTCTGCGTGCGGGCCGCGTGCGGCCCCTTCCGTCCTACAGATCGATCACCCGCGTGCGGGCCATCAGATCTGCACCATTTCGAAATCTTCCTTCCTGGCCCCGCATTCGGGACAAGTCCAGTTCATGGGCACCTGCTCCCACGGCGTGCCGGGCGCGATACCATGGTCGGGTGCGCCTTCGGACTCGTCGTACAGCCAGCCGCAAATCAGGCACATCCAAGTTTTCATATTCATCACAGCTTAGGTCGCGCGTCCTTAAAATGCAAATGATTGTATCTGCGGGGTATGCAGCACACCGGTTGGTGTCGCGCCCGATGTCCTATTTGAGCCCATGACCCGCAGCAGTGCGTCCGATCCGTCGCGCGATAACGACAACGCCGGGGTGTCAGAAGAAAACGACACCCTGCCCTGCGTACTGAGCTTCAACGCCAGCGACCCGACCGGTGCCGGCGGCGCGAGCAGCGACGCCATGGTCATCGCCTCCATCGGCGCGCATGCGCTGCCGGTAGTCACGGGCGTGTACGTGCGCGACACGCGCGAGATCCACAGCCACATGGCGCTCGACGACAGCGCCGTGGCCGAACAGGCGGCGGCTGTCGCGGAAGACATCCCCATCCACGCCATCAAGGTGGGCTTTCTCGGCGGCGCCGAGGCGGTTTCGCAGGTGGCCGCCTTCGCCTCCGACTACCCAACGGTGCCGCTCATCGCCTACCTGCCCGACCTGTCGTGGTGGGACGAGCATGAAATCGATACCTATCTCGACGCCTTCCGCGAGCTGCTGCTGCCGCAGACGGCGGTGCTGGTGGGCAACAACACGACGCTGCGGCACTGGCTGCTGCCCGAATCGGCCACCGACCGCCGCGCGCGCCCGGTCGACCTGGCGCGCGCCGCTGCCGACGCGGGTGTGTCCTATGTGCTGATCACCGGCGCGCCCACGCCGGGCGACCAAGTGGGCAACGTGCTGGCCACGCCGCAGGCCGAACTCTTCAGCCAGAGCTTCGAACGCATCGACGCCGGCTTTCTCGGCGCGGGCGATATCCTGTCGGCCGCACTGACCGCGCTGATCGCCACCGGCTCCGAATTGACGGACGCGGTGGGTGAAGCGCTGCAATACCTCGATCAGGCGCTGGACCACGGGTTTCGGCCCGGCATGGGTCGCGCCGTGGCCGACCGCCTGTTCTGGGCCGATTCCGGGCCGGACGACGACACGAGGGACGGCGAACAAACCCTCATCGACATTCCCCACCCCTCCAATGAAACCAAGCACTGACCTGAACGAAACCCTGATGGCGCGCGCGCGCCAGGTGATTCCTGGCGGCGTCAACTCGCCGGTACGGGCGTTTCGCGCCGTGGGCGGCACGCCGCGCTTCGTGCAGCGCGCCGAAGGCGCCTATTTCTGGGACGCCAATGGCACCCGCTACATCGACTACATCGGCTCCTGGGGCCCCATGATCCTGGGCCACGGCCACCCCGCCGTGCTCGAAGCCGTGCAGAAGGCCGCCGTCGAGGGCTTTTCGTATGGCGCGCCGACCGAGCGCGAGATCGAATTGGCCGAGGAAATCCTCTCGCTGGTGCCCAGCATGGAGATGCTGCGCCTGGTCAGCAGCGGCACGGAGGCCGGCATGACGGCGATCCGACTGGCGCGCGGCGCCACCGGGCGCAACAAGATCATCAAGTTCGAGGGCTGCTACCACGGCCACGCCGACGCGCTGCTGGTCAAGGCCGGCTCGGGGCTGGCCACCTTCGGCAACCCGACCAGCGCCGGCGTGCCGCCCGACGTGGTGCAGCACACGCTGGTGCTCGAATACAACAACGTCACGCAGCTCGAAGAAGCCTTTGCACTGCACGGCGTCCAGATCGCCGGCCTGATCATCGAGCCGATTGCCGGCAACATGAACTTCGTGCGCGCCAGTGTCGAATTCACCCGCCGCTGCCGCGAGCTGTGCACGCAGCATGGCGCGCTGCTGATCTACGACGAAGTCATGACCGGCTGCCGCGTGGCGCTGGGCAGCGCGCAAAGCGTCTACGCCCAGGCCATCCCCGGCTTCGAGCCCGACATCACCGTGATGGGCAAGGTCATCGGCGGCGGCATGCCGCTGGCGGCCTTCGGCGGCAAGCGCGCGGTGATGGAGCAACTGGCGCCGCTCGGCCCGGTCTATCAGGCCGGCACCTTGTCGGGCAACCCGGTGGCCACCGCATGCGGGCTGGCCACGCTGCGCGAAATCAGGAAGCCCGGCTTCTTCGACGCGCTGAGCGCCCGCACGCGCCGCCTCGTCGACGGCCTGAAGGCCGAGGCCGCGCAGGCCGGCGTGCCTTTCAGCGCGGACTGCGAGGGCGGCATGTTCGGCTTCTTCCTGCTGCCCGAGCTGCCGCAGAACTACACGCAGGTGATGAAGACCGACGGCACGCGCTTCAACCAGCTGTTCCATGGCCTGCTGGACCGTGGTGTCTACATCGCGCCGGCGCTGTACGAGGCCGGCTTCGTCAGCGGCGCCCATACCGATGCCGACATCGACGCCACGCTGTCCGCGTTCCGCGACGCGCTGGCGCCGCTGCGCTGAGGCCCGGACGTGCTCTGCACCACGGCTCGCCGCCCCACTTGACGACCGGTTGAGCCGTTGCGCGTCGGCTCGTTTAGCATGTGCGTCTACCCTTCCATGGAGCGATGCCCTTGACCAAGCTCACCCTGACCCTGTCCGCCGCCCTGGTGTTGCTGCCGCTGGCCGCCGAAGCGCGAAGCACCAAGCCGCGTGCTCCGCGCGCGCAGGCCGACGTCAGCGCGCCGGCGCAGCCGCGCGAAGTCGATCTGAGTACGCTGAAAACCACCGAATACGGCACCACGGCGCGCCGCCCGCTGTGGCAGGCCAACCCGGCCCACACCTACGACGCGCGTGGCGTCGACTGCACGCTGTACCCTGCGCGCTGCCGGCGTTGATCCGCCGGGGCCCACCGCGTGGCGCCCCCAAGCGGGTGCGGGCGACGCTGAAGGAGTCCTGTGACGGCTGGCGCTGTGGTTTGCGATGGGCTGCAAGACGCGAACCGCAACCAGAGCGTGGGCTGTGGCGAGGATTTGCAACGCCGCAGAATGCCCCCATCCACAGTTGCCAGCGCTGCGAGGGGCCTGTTCAGCCTTGCCTCAGTGCCTGAAGTGCCGCACGCCTGAGAACACCATCGCCACGCCGCGCTCGTCGGCCGCGTCGATCACTTCCTGGTCGCGCATCGAGCCGCCGGGCTGGATCACACAGGTGGCGCCGTGGTCGATCACCACGTCCAGCCCGTCGCGGAACGGGAAGAACGCGTCGCTCGCCACCGCCGTGCCCTGCAGCGACAAGCCGGCGTGGCCGGCCTTGATGCTGGCGATGCGCGCCGAATCCAGGCGGCTCATCTGCCCCGCCCCCACGCCCATCGTCATACCATCCTTGCAGAAGACGATGGCATTGCTCTTGACGAACTTGGCCACGTTCCAGGCGAAGAGAAGGTCCTGCAACTGTTGATCGGTCGGCGCCTTCTTCGTCACCACTTTCAGGTCCGACAGCTTCAGCTCGTGGTTGTCGGCGGTCTGCATCAACAGGCCCGAGCCCACGCGCTTGACGTCGATGGCGTTCTGGCCGCGCGCCCAGTCGGTGGCGCCGTCGCGCTGCACGCCGGCCAGCGGAATGCGCAGCACGCGCACGTTGGCCTTGGCCTGCAACACGGCCAGCGCCTCGGGCGTGAAATCGGGCGCCATCAGCACCTCGACGAACTGCTTGGACACCGCTTCGGCCGCTGCACCATCGACCGGCACGTTGAAGGCGATGATGCCGCCAAAGGCACTGGTCGGGTCGGTCTTGAAGGCCTTCTGGTAGGCCTGCAGCGCGTCGGCACCCAGCGCCACGCCGCACGGGTTGGCGTGCTTGACGATCACGCAGGCCGCGGCCGCCCCCAGGGTCGCGTTCGGTCCCGTGTCGAACTGCTTGACGCATTCCCACGCCGCGTCGGCGTCGGCGATGTTGTTGTAGCTCAGTTCCTTGCCCTGCAACTGCTCGGCCGTGACGATGGAACCCGGCGCCGGGTACAGGTCGCGGTACAGCGCCGCCTGCTGGTGCGCGTTTTCGCCGTATCGCAAGTCCTGCAGCTTGACGAAGCGGCCGTTGCTTTGCGCCGAAAACAGGCCCCTGGCCGGCACGCCATCTGCGCCGTCAGCTTCGAAATCAATAGCGGACAGGTAATCGCTGATGGCCGCGTCGTAGTTGCTGATGCGGTTGAACGCCGCCACCGCCAGCCCGAAGCGCGTCTTGTCGGACAGCTTGCCCTGCTGGGCCTGCAATTCGGCCAGCACCGGCGCGTACTGGCTGGCGTCGGTCAGCACGGCCACGTGCTGCCAGTTCTTGGCCGCGCTGCGCACCATGGCCGGCCCGCCGATGTCGATGTTCTCGATCGCGTCGGCCAGCGTGCAGCCAGGCTTGGCCACTGTCGACTCGAACGGGTACAGGTTGATCACCACCACGTCGATGGTGCCGATGCCGTGGTCGGCCAGCGCCTGCATGTGCGCCGGCAGGTCGCGCCGCGCCAGCAGGCCGCCATGCACGGCCGGGTGCAGCGTCTTCACGCGGCCATCCAGCATCTCCGGAAAGCGCGTCACCTCGGCCACCTCGGTCACAGGCAGCCCCGCCTCCTGCAGCAATTTGGCCGTGCCGCCGGTCGACAGCAGGTTGAAGCCCAGCCCCACCAGCGCCGCCGCAAACTCGGCCACGCCCGTCTTGTCGGAAACGGAAATCAGTGCATTCATGACAACAAACGATAGTTAAAGATAAAACAGGCCGCCAGCGCCCACCAAATCAGCGCCGCCAGCTATCAAAACCAAAGCATCCCCTCACCGATGGCCGCGGAGCAGGCCAATCCAGCGAACGCCGCGGAAGGGCTTGGCCCGCCCGCTGGCGTTGTCCCCCCTTGCGAAGCAAAGGGGGGGAAGGCGCCGCAGGCGACTCAGGGGGGTTCACAACAACTTATGTTCGACCAGCTTCTTGCGCAGCGTGTTGCGGTTCATGCCCAGCCACTCCGCCGCGCGGGACTGGTTCTGCCCCGCGTGTTCCATCACCACGTCGAGCAGCGGCCGCTCTACCACGCGCAGCACCATGTCGTACAGCCCATCCGGCTCGGTGCCGCGCAGGTCGCGAAAGTAGGCCTGCAGGTTGTCTCGAACGCTCTCCTCGATGTCCTTCTTGCTCATGATGTCATCGGGCCTCCATCGCTCCCTCGGGCTGGGCGACGGGCGCCACGGGCAGGCGCTCGTGCCGGTCAGCCAGTTCCTCAAAATAATCGGCCACCACCTGCCACTGCAGGCCGGCGTCGTCCAGTGTGTTCATGCGCTCGCGAAACGCGGCGCCGTCCGGCAGGCCGCGCACATACCAGCCAATGTGCTTGCGCGCCGACCGCACCCCACTGTATTCACCATACAGCGCATAGTGGTCCTGCAGGTGTTCCAGCAGCGCGCGGCGCACTTCCAGCACCAGCGGCGGCGCCAGCGACTGGCCCGTCGCCAGGTAATGCGCGATCTCGCGAAAGATCCAGGGCCGGCCCTGTGCAGCGCGGCCAATCATCACCGCATCGGCGCCGGTGGCGCGCAGCACCGCTTCGGCCTTGGCGGGCGAATCGATGTCGCCATTGGCCACCACCGGCACCCGCAGGCGCGACTTCACTTCGGCGATGGTGTCGTATTCGGCCTGGCCCTTGTAGCCCTGCTCGCGCGTGCGGCCATGCACCGTGACCATCTGCACGCCAGCGCTTTCGGCGGCCAGCGCGATCGGCACCGCGTTGCGGGCGCTTGCGCACCAGCCGGTGCGCACCTTCAGCGTCACCGGCACGCCGCGCGGCGCGCAGGCAGCCACCACGGCCTCGATGATCTGCAGCGCCAGCGCTTCGTCCTGCATCAGCGCGCTGCC
Organism: Ottowia sp. SB7-C50; assembly: GCF_033110285.1. NCBI lineage: Bacteria > Pseudomonadati > Pseudomonadota > Betaproteobacteria > Burkholderiales > Comamonadaceae > Ottowia > Ottowia sp. SB7-C50. Next base: position 864,831 of record NZ_CP136995.1, on the reverse strand, counting down.
CGCCCATTTGTTGCACACCTTCTTGGCCGGGCAACCCATGTTGATGTCAATGATCTGCGCGCCGCGGTCGATGTTGTAGGCAGCGGCCTCGGCCATCATGGCGGCGTCGGTACCGGCGATCTGCACGGCGATGGGCCCGGGCTCGCCCGTGTGGTCGGCGCGGCGCGAGGTCTTCAGGGTGTGCCACAAGTCCCGCCGCGACGTCACCATTTCGCTGACCGCGTAGCCCGCGCCGAACGCGCGGCACAGCTGACGAAACGGCCGATCCGTCACCCCGGCCATCGGGGCGACGAACAGGCGGTTGGGCAGGCTGTGGGAACCGATCTGCATGATGAACAAGGCGCGCGCGTGTGCGTGGCCGGCAGGGCCGGAACGCGGCAGGGGAGCGCATTCTACCTGCCCAAAATTTCAGCAACCGAAACCCGCCGCCGCCCTGGCCCACCTGCCTACACTCTGGCCTGATGGAAGCGTGGATGCAACAACTGCTCACGGCGCTGGCGCTGCCGGAATACGGGCTGTCGACGGTCTTCGTGGTGGCCTTCGTGTCGGCCACGCTGCTGCCATTGGGCTCTGAACCGGCGGTCTTCGGCTTGATCAAGCTCAACCCGCACCTGTTCTGGCCCGCCATCTTGGTGGCCACGGCCGGCAACACGCTGGGCGGCGTGGTCACGTGGTGGATGGGACTGGGCGCCCACCGCGCCGTCGACCAGTGGCGCGACTCGCCCACGCACCTGCGCGCGCTCGACTGGCTGCGCCGCATCGGCCCGCGCGCGTGCTTCCTGTCGTTTCTGCCCGTCATTGGCGACCCGTTGTGCGCCGTGGCCGGCTGGCTGAAGATGCCGCTGCTGCCCTGCACCGCGTGGATGGCTGCGGGCAAGTTCGCGCGCTATGTGGTGATGACGGTGGCGCTGCTCCAGGTGTGGCCTGACAAGCTGTCGCTTGCTACACTGTTTGTAGCTTGATGCGCTTTATACACAAGCGCTGACGGTCATTTTTATGGTGTGAAATGCTTGACGGAGCCCCCAGCGCCGACCTGTTTGCCGACGATCCTCCGCAGACCGGCACCGCCCGGTTGGGACCGCAGGCCTACGTGCTGCGCGGCTTTGCGCTGCCGTGGCTCGACGCGCTGTGGCCGGCGCTGCAGTCGGTCATCACGCAGGCGCCCTTTCGGCACATGGAGACTCCCGGCGGCCAGCGCATGTCGGTCGCGCTGACCAACTGCGGCGCGCTGGGCTGGGTCAGCGACCGCCACGGTTACCGCTATACACCGCGCGATCCCGACAGCGGCCTGCCCTGGCCCGCCTTGCCGGCGCCGCTGGCTGAGCTGGCACGCGAAGGCGCCCGGTCAACCGGCTTCGGCCGCTTCGAGCCCGACGCCTGCCTGGTCAACCGCTACCTTCCCGGCGCGCGCCTGTCGCTGCACCAGGACCGCGACGAGCGCGACCTGTCGCACCCCATCGTGTCCGTCTCGCTCGGACTGCCCGCGCTGTTCATTTGGGGCGGCCTGCAACGCGCCGACCGCACCGAGCGCGTGCCCCTGCTGCATGGCGACGTGGCCGTGTGGGGCGGCGTCGACCGATTGCGCTTTCACGGCATAGCGCCGCTGCGGCAAGCCCACCACTCGCTGACCGGCGCCCAGCGCATCAACGTCACGCTGCGACGCGCCAGATAGCAGCAGCGGCAGTGAGCACCCGAACCAACCCCTTGGGCGCAAACCGATGTCGGGAACGCCGCGGCCGGACCCGCGCCGGCCGCAGGCGTTGTCCCCCTCCCGCAGGAGAAGGGGGAAGCGGCGTCAGCCGCTCAGGGGGGTGCCTACACATTAAACAGGAAGTTCATCACGTCGCCGTCCTTGACGACGTATTCCTTGCCCTCGCTGCGCATCTTGCCCGCGTCCTTCGCGCCCTGCTCGCCCTTGAACTGAAGGTAGTCGTCGAACGCGATGGTCTGCGCGCGGATGAAGCCGCGCTCGAAATCGCCGTGGATCACGCCCGCCGCCTGCGGCGCCGTGTCGCCGATGCGGATCGTCCAGGCGCGCACCTCCTTCACGCCGGCGGTGAAGTAGGTCTGCAGGCCCAGCAGCTTGAAGGCGGCGCGGATCAGGCGGTTCAGCCCCGGCTCGGTCTGTCCCATTTCTTCGAGGAACAGCGACTTGTCCTCGTCGCTCATCTCGGCCATGTCGGCTTCCATCTTGGCGCAGATCGCCACCACCGGCGCGTTCTGCGTGGCAGCGTACTCGCTCAGACGATCAAGGAAGGGGTTGTTCTCGAAGCCGTGTTCGCTCACGTTGCCGACGAACATGGCCGGCTTGGCGGTGATCAGGCACAACGGCCTGAGCAACGCCTGCTCTTCTTTCGAGAGCGTCAGCGTGCGCAACGGCTTGCCCTCGTCCAGCGCCGCTTGCACCGGGCCGAGCACCTTCAGCATCGCCGTGGCCTCTTTGTCGTTGCCCGACTTGGCGGCCTTGGTGTAGCGCTGCACGGCTTTTTCGACCGTGCCCAGGTCGGCCAGGCACAGCTCGGTCTGGATCACTTCGATGTCCGAAATCGGATCGACCTTGCCCGCCACATGAATCACGTTCGGATCCTCAAAGCAGCGCACCACGTTGACGATCGCATCCGTCTCGCGGATGTGCGCCAGAAACTGGTTGCCCAGCCCCTCACCCTGGCTCGCGCCCGCCACCAGGCCGGCGATGTCGACAAACTCGACGATGGCCGGCAGCACGCGCTCGGGCTTCACGATCTCGGCCAACTGGGCCAGACGCGGATCAGGCACCTCCACCACGCCCGTATTGGGCTCGATCGTGCAGAAGGGGTAATTCTCCGCCGCGATCCCCGCCTTGGTCAGCGCGTTGAAAAGCGTGGATTTGCCGACGTTGGGCAGCCCAACGATGCCGCATTGCAGTGCCATGGAATTCCTTTGTGGATCAACCCCTTGCGCACCATCGAGCCGAACACCGGCGTGGTGGAGGTGCCCGACCCGCGCTGTGCGCCACAAGCGCTGATCATCCGGGTGCGCGGCTCCGATTTCGAGGGATTTTGTCCTCGTTTTGCCTAGGGGAAAGTGATGGCGATTGTACTGATCACCGAGGCGCTGATGGGGCACCGCCGAGTGTTGCCGGTGCCCGCGAGGTGAGGCATGGCACGTTCGTTGCAGCCGCTTCTGAAGAGGGTGCGACCGTCCTAGGACGCAACAACCCAGCGGCCTCTCGGATGCGAAGAAAGTCCGCATTTGCGGCTTTTTTCGCACTCTATCAAGACGTTATGGTTGTTATTATGAGGCCGCTCATACACTCGGCACAGTGTTTCAGACAAGGCTTGAGCCCCCTCCATAGCGGCGAATGAACGGGGTATGTTGGAAGAACCAGATTCAATTTGACTCGCTCGAGCTTCGCACTCAACAGACACAGGAGCGCCAATCCATGAACTTCATCCGACGCTGGGCCGTCATGAAATGGCTGTTCACGCTCATGCTGCAGATGCTTTGCCTTGGATGGGCGACATCGGCGCATGCGCAAGACGGCACCACCACAGGGGCAACATGCGCGGCCATCAACAATACCGGCGGGGCACAAAAAACTGTTGTCGGCCCCGACAATGTGTTCACGGTGTCGACCAGCACCGGCGGCACCTTAAGGTTCTTGAGAACGATTTCATTGTTCACCCGTCCCGGCGACGCGTTCACTGTCACGCTGTCGCCTGGCGTGAGCGAAAGCGGCGCGCCCGCTCTGACGCCTGTTGCTACGGTAGCTCAATGGCGTTTGGAAACCTTTGATCCGGCGTTGATCACTTATGACCCACCGACGACCACCTATCCTCCCACCACCATCGTCGCTTCAGGGGGTACGCTGGGCAGCACACTGACGTACAAGGCGACTACGGCGGGTTTAACCCACTTGTTGATCACAGTCGACCAGCTGGATGGGTACGCCACGCTCACTGCAGGCTGCACCAACCCGACGTCGGTGCCGACCTTGAGCCAGATTGCCCTGGCCTTGCTGGGGCTGTTGGTGGCGGTGGCGGCCGTGCGCAGTAACGCAGGCCGACACGGCCTGAAGCCATGAACAGAATCCGCACGATCGAACGTGGCAATTGAATAGGCTGGAAGAGTTGGTCTAAAAGGCCACGTTCCGAGCTTGCGGTCTCCGCCTAAAAATAGGCAGGCAGCGCAGGATGGATGGACCCTATGGGCACGTCGGAACCTTTTCTTAAATGAAATCGGCATCTTGCGCTTGGCAGACAAGCGTCTATAGCTACACTAAAAATAGCATCAATCAAAATGCCAATCTGCGCTGACCGCGTCCCCCACGCGCAGGGTGAGCCCGGCGCCGCGCACGATGACCGCGTTCATGCCGAACGTCAGCGCGCCGTCCAGGCGCGGATCGGCGCGGTAAGCGCGCAGCGCCTCCAGCACCTCCGGCGACGATTCGCCGGTGGACGGGTCGACGTTGGGGATGGGGCAGCGCGGGCAAGGCTTGACTGGGCGCAGCACCACGATCTCGCCCTCGGGCGTGGCAATGCGCAGTTCGGCCAGCCGGTCCTCGTCGTGCGCCTCCAGGCCTGACAGCACCAAGTTGGGACGAAAACGCTCCATGCCGACGGCGGCGTGGCCCGCCAGCGCCAGCCGGCGGTTCAGCTCGTCCAGCGAGGCTTCGCTCACCACCAGCAGCGGAAAGCCGTCCGCAAACTCGACCGGCGCGTCGATCTCGCCCGTCCACTGCTTCGACGCCAGCCGCGTCACATCGGGATCGAAGCGCGCCAGCCGCAGGCCGGGTCGGCCCAGAAAGTCGCTGAACCACTGCCCCGCCACATCGCCCATGTCCCAGGCGTTCAGCTCGTCCTTCCACACCTGCACGCGGGTGGGTTTTTCGACCTCGTTGATGCCCAGATGCAGCGCCAGCATGCCGGGCGCGCGCAGCACGACTTCCAGGCGCCTGATCTGCGGCCGCACCAGCGCCATGCGCGGCGCGTCGCGCTGGGTGACGAAGCGGCCCTGCGCGTCGACCACCATCCAGGCCCGGTCCAGGTCGAGTCCGGTGTCCGTCAGCTGCGCCTCGCGCAGCGCCACGCCGGCGCAGGATTTGACGGGGTGGACGAACAACCCGCTCAGGGTGGCTTGCAGGTCGGCAGGGGTAGGCGTGGAGCTCATCGGCGTCGTTGGGCCAAAAGGGATGAAGCGGCCCATTGTCGGCCATGGGCGCCGCCTACAATGGCCCGCATGGCCGCTTCCACTCATGACGTATGCATTCGCGGCGCGGGCATCGTGGGCCGCACGCTGGCCCTGCTGCTGGCGCGCCAGCGCCTGCGCGTGGCCCTGGTCTCGCCGGCGGCCGACCCGGCCAGCGGGCATGGCGACGTGCGGGCGTACGCGCTCAGCCCCGCCTCACGCACGCTGCTGCAAGGCCTGCGCTGCTGGCCCGACGAGCGCGCTGCGACGCCGGTGCTGGCCATGCAGGTGCACGGCGATCAAAGCGGCGCGACCGAGTTCAGCGCCGATGCACTGGACGTGCCCGCGCTCAACTGGATCGTCGACGTACCCGCGCTCGAGCGCCTGCTGGCCGAGGCGGTGCGCTATCAAAGTGATATCGACTGCGTGACCGCGCCGGTCGCCGCGCCGCTCACCGTGGTGTGCGAAGGCCGCGCCAGCCGCACCCGCGCCGAACTGGGCGTCGAATTCGACACCACGCGCTACCCGCAGCACGCCATCGCCACACGGCTGGACTGCGAGCGCCCGCACGGCCAGGTGGCGCGCCAGTGGTTCACGGCCGATGGCGACATCGTGGCATTCCTGCCGCTGGACGGCGCACAAGGCCACCAGGTCGCCGTGGTCTGGTCGGTGCGCACCGAACGCGTGGCCGAGCTGCAGGGGCTGGACGACGCCGCCTTCGCCGCGCGCCTGCACGACATCAGCGGACAGGCGCTGGGTGCGGTGCAGCTCATCGCGCCGCGGGCCAGTTGGCCGCTGCTGCTGGCGCGCGCCACGCGCTGGGTGGGCGCCATGCCAGGCCGGCCGGGCGAAAGCTTTGCGCTGGCGGGCGACGCCGCCCATGCCATGCACCCGCTGGCCGGCCAGGGCCTCAACGTCGGCCTGGGCGATGCCGCAGAACTGGCGCGCGTGCTGGGCGAGCGCGAGGCCTGGCGGCCCGTCAACGATTTGAAGCTGCTGCGCCGCTACGAGCGCGCCCGCCAGGGCGACTGGCTGCGCATGAGCCTGGCCACCGACGGCCTGCAGCAACTGTTTGGCCGCGCCGAGCCGGCCGCCGTGCTGCTGCGCAACTGGGGCATGGCCGCCTTTGATGCCAGCGGACCGATCAAGCGCCGCATCGCCCGGCTGGCGATGGGAACTGCCTGACGCCTGCGCCGCTCTCACCTGTCTTTTTGTCTGTCTGACCGAATTCATACCATGAAACCTTTTGCTTTGCTGCGCACCGGCCTGACGGCCCTGGCCTTAGCGCTGCCGCTTGTCGCGGCCGCCCAAGAGGCCACCATCCGCAAGAACTTGGCCGACCGCGTGCCGGGCCTGGCCGACATCGACGAAGTGCGCAAGACGCCAATGAACGGCCTGTTCGAAGTGCGCGTCGGCACCGAAATCCTGTACACCGACGCCGAAGGCAACTACCTGCTGCACGGCAACCTGCTGGACACCAAGACGCGCAAGAACCTGACGGAAGAGCGCGTCGAGAAGCTCACGGCCATCGACTTCAAGGACCTGCAGCTGAAGAACGCCTTCACCACCGTGCGCGGCAACGGCAAGCGCAAGCTGGCGGTGTTTGCCGACCCCAACTGCGGCTACTGCAAGCGCTTCGAGAAAGACCTGGCCAAGATCAACAACGTCACCGTCTACACCTTCCTGATCCCGATCCTGGGGGCCGACTCGGTCACCAAGTCGCGCCAGGTCTGGTGCAGCGCCGACAAGACCAAGATCTGGGACGACTGGATGCTGCGCGAGCAAGCCCCCAAGGGCGAAGCCGCCTGCAACACCGAGGCGCTGGACGCCAACCTGGCGTTTGCGCGCAAGTACCGCATCACCGGCACGCCGACACTGGTGTTCGAAAACGGCTCGCGCGTGCCGGGCGCCATCAACACGCAGCAGCTCGAGGAGCTGCTGGCCAAGCGCTGACGCCCGTTTGCCCGTGGCTCGCCGACCCACCGCTTCCACGCCACCGCCGCCCGCGCCGGTGCGCCATGAGGTGCGCGTGGCCAGCCTGGCGGGCCACCGCTTTGGCGTGCGCATCGTCATTGCGCGGCCGGTGGCCACGCAGCGCGTGTCGCTGCCGGCGTGGATCCCCGGCAGCTACCTGATCCGCGAATTCGCGCGCCACCTGCAGCCCCTGCACGCCACGCAGGGCGCCGCCGAACTGCCCTGCCGCCAGATCGACAAGGCCACCTGGGACATCGACTGCGACCCGCGCCGGGCGCTGACGCTGAACTACGAGGTCTACGCCTTCGACGCGTCGGTGCGCACCGCCTGGCTGGGCGATGCGCGCGGCTTCTTCAACGGCACCAGCCTGCTGCTGCGCGTGCACGGGCAAGAAGACGAGGCGCACGAGCTCACCGTCCGCGCGCCCGCGGGCCGGCGCGACTGGCGGCTGGCAACGTCGATGACGCCAGTGACGGTCGACGCGCGCGGCTTCGGCCGCTACCGCGCGGACGGCTACGACGAACTGGTCGACCACCCGGTCGAGATGGGCGCTTTCTGGCAGGGCGATTTTCGCGTTGCTGGCGTGCCGCACCGCCTGGTGGTCAGCGGCGCGCCCGCTTCGTTTGACGGCGCGCGGCTGCTGCGCGACACGCAACAGGTTTGCGAAGCGGCCGTCCGCTTCTGGCACGGCGGGGGCAAGCCGCCGTTCAAGCGCTACGTGTTCCTGCTGAACGTGATCGACGACGGCTACGGCGGGCTGGAACACCGCGCCAGCACGGCGCTGATCTGCGGCCGGCGCGATCTGCCGCGGCACGATTCGCCCGCCAGCGCGGCGCGCGTGGGCGACGGCTACATCACGCTGCTGGGCCTGATCAGCCACGAATACTTTCATGCCTGGAACGTCAAGCGCCTGCGCCCCGCCGAGTTCACGCGCTACGATTATCAGAGCGAGAACCACACGCGCCTGCTGTGGTTCTTCGAAGGCTTCACCAGCTATTACGACGACCTGCTGCTGCGCCGCGCCGGCCTGCTGGACGACGCGGGCTACCTCAAGCTGCTGACCAAGACCGTGAACCAGGTGCTGCAGGCGCCGGGCCGGCAGGTGCAGTCGGTGGCGCAGGCCAGCTTCGACGCCTGGCTGCGCTACTACCGCCCGGACGAGAACACGCCCAACAGCACCATCAGCTACTACACCAAGGGCGCGCTGGTGGCGCTGTGCTTCGACCTGACCCTGCGCCAGGAAGGCCGCACCACGCTGGACGAGGTGATGCGCGCGCTGTGGCAGCGCTGCCAGGGCGGCCCGATGACGGAAGACGACTTTGCCCACACGCTGGCCGAAGTGGCCGGCCGCCGCTTCGACCGCGAGATCGCCGACTGGGTGCACGGCACGGGCGAGCTGCCGCTGAAGGCGCTGCTGCAAGCCCAGGGCGTGCAGGTGCTGGAAGAGCCTTCGCAACTGGCGCAGACGCTGGGCCTGCGCGTGGCCGAGGGCGACGGCCTCGTCACGCTGAAGATGGTGCTGGACGGCAGCGCCGCCGCGCAGGCCGGGCTGGCCGCGGGCGACGAATGGCTGGGTGTGGAAGTGCCCGCCACGCCGCGCACCAAGAATGCCGACGCCACCGAGGTATCGGCCTGGCGCCTGACCAAGCTGGACGACCTGCCGCTGTACGCCGGCATGGCGCGCCAGGTCACGGCGCTGGTGGCGCGCGACCGGCGCCTGCTGCGCCTGCCGCTGGCGCTGCCTGAAAAATCCACCACCTGGCGCCTCGCCGCGCGCGAGCACGCCGACGCCAGCGCGTGGCCCGCCCGCTGACGCCCCGTCCCGCACGGCAGGCGCGCGCCCTGCTGGTCACCACCGTGCTGGTGGTGGTGTTGCATGCGCTGGCCTGGGTCGCCCTGTCGCTGCTGCTGCGACCGCCCAGCATCCTGAAGGACGTGGCCCCGCCCTTCTACACCCGCACCATCGCGCCCGAAGCGCCCCCGGCCGCCGTGGCGGTGACGCCCGCCGCGCCAGCCGCCAAGCCGAATCGGCCCAGCGCGCGCATTACTACTGCGAAGGCCGCTCCTAAAAACAAAGCAAAGACGTCCGCGGCTGAACCGCCCCAGGTGGCGCAGGCGCCCACCCCCCGCGGCCTCGGCCGAGGAACCGGCCGCCAGCGAAGCGCCAGCGTGGGCCGAAACGCCCCACGCGACCGAGCCACCCGTGCCGCCCGCGCAGGTCGCGTCGGCCAGCGCACCGGCGCAGCCGTCGGCATCAGCCCCCGCGTCCACACCGGAGGCGCGCCCCGGCACGGCGGTGGCCGCGGCTTCGGCGGCAGCGTCGGCCAGCGGCACCGACACCGCCTTCCTGCGCCAGTGGCCGGGCGACACGCGGCTGAAATACCAGCTGGGCGGCAACTACCGCGGCGAACTGCGCGGCGATGCGCGCGTGCTGTGGCAGCGCGAGGGCACGCGCTATCACACGTCGGTGCAGCTCGACATGGGCCTGCTGCTGTCGATGAGCCTGACCAGCCAGGGCGAGATCACCCCCACGGGCCTGCAGCCGGGCGCGTACGAAGAGCAGGTGGGCAAGCGGCGCCGCAGTGTGCGGCTGGGCGAGGACGTGCGGCTGGACAACGGCGAGCGCGTGTCGCGCCCCAACGCCGTGCAGGACGCCGCCAGCCAGTTCGTCGAGCTGAGCCACCGCTTCGCCACCGGCCAGCTGAAGGCCGTGCCCGGCACGCAGATCAACTTCTGGCTGGCGCGCCCCGGTGGGGTGGACGAATGGACCTATGACGTGGTGGGCGAGGAAACGCTGCAGCTGCCCAGCCTGGGCGCGGTGCAGGCGGTGCACCTGAAGCCGCGCCCGCTGGCCAAGCCGCGCGGGCCCATCTCGGCCGAGATCTGGTATGCGCCCACGCTGCAGTTTCTGCCCGTGCGCATCCGCCTGACGCAGGGGCCGGACACTTACATCGACCTGCTGGTGGATTCCATCGAACAGCGCTGATGCTATATTTTATATAGCTATATACGCTTACCAGAACAGCGCACGGGCCGTATTCGACACCGAAACGAGCCGCCCCGCAGCCTGGCGCGCACTCACTTCTTGCGCAGGTCCACCACGCGCCGCGCCTTGCCGACGCTGCGCTCGATGCCGCCTTCGCCCTTGAGGTCGATCTCGACGCTGCTGCCGACGTAGACCTTGATTTCGTGCTGCAGCAGCTTGGCCGCCGAGCGTGCGGCAATGCCGGCCGGGTCGACGCCCGGAGCACATTCAATGGCGACCTTCAGGTTGTCCATCGGCCCTTCGCGCGTCAGCACGCACTGGTAGTGCGGCGACAGTTCGGGCCGCTTGAGGATCAGCTCCTCGATCTGCGTGGGGAACACGTTGACGCCGCGGATGATCATCATGTCGTCCGAGCGGCCGGTGATCTTCTGCATGCGGCGCATGGTGCGCGCGGTGCCGGGCAGCAGCCTGGTCAGGTCGCGCGTGCGGTAGCGGATGATGGGCAGTGCCTCTTTCGTCAGGCTGGTAAAGACCAGCTCGCCCTCGGCCCCGTCGGGCAACACTTCGCCGGTGTCGGGGTCGATGATCTCGGGGTAGAAATGGTCTTCCCAGATGGTCGGGCCGTCCTTGGTCTCGACGCATTCGTTGGCGACGCCGGGGCCCATCACTTCGGACAGGCCGTAGATGTCGACCGCGTCGATGCCCATGCGCTGCTCGATGGCGCTGCGCATTTCGTTGGTCCACGGCTCGGCGCCAAAGATGCCGGTGCGCAGGCTGGTGGAACGCGGGTCGATGCCCATGCGCTCGATCTCGTCGGCAATGGCCAGCATGTAGCTGGGCGTGACCATGATGATCTCGGGCTTGAAGTCCTGGATGAGCTGGATCTGCTTTTCAGTCTGCCCGCCGCCGAAGGGCACCACCGTGAGGCCCAGCTTTTCGGCGCCGTAATGCGCGCCCAGGCCGCCGGTGAACAGGCCGTAGCCATAGCTGATGTGCACCATGTCGCCCGGCCGCGCGCCGCTGGCGCGGATGCTGCGCGCCACCACACCGGCCCAGGTGTCGATGTCCTTGAGCGTGTAGCCGACCACCGTGGGCTTGCCGGTGGTGCCGCTGCTGGCATGAATGCGCGCACACTGCGCGCGCGGCACGGCGAACATGCCGAAGGGGTAGCTGTCGCGAAGGTCCTTCTTGGTGGTGAACGGAAACTTCGCCAGATCGGAGAGCTGCTTGCAGTCATCCGGGTGCACGCCCGCTTCGTCGAACTTGGCGCGATAGATGGGCGAGTGGTCGTAGGCGTGCTTCAGCGACCACTGCAGGCGCTGCAACTGCAGCGCGCGCAACTCGTCGATGCTGGCTTTCTCGATCGGCTCCAGGGGAAAGCTGGCGGCGCTCATGAGGTCTCCTTGGGTGGTTCGTCCGCGGGAATCACCGTGCCGCTGATCTGCGTGCTCTTGCCGCGAAACAGCGCCACGGTCTGGCCCTTCTGGTTGCTAACACGGATGTCGTAAATGCCGTGCCGGCCGGCCAGGCTCTGCTCGAAGCCTTCGGCGGTCAGCACGTCGCCTTCGTGCGCCGGGCGCAGAAATTCGATGCTGCAGCCATTGGCCACGGTGTTGTGGTTGCGGCTGTTGCAGGCGTAGGCAAAGGTGGAATCGGCCAGCGTGAAGATGAAGCCGCCGTGGCAGATTTTGTGGCCGTTGAGGTGCAGGGGCCTGACCACCATGCGCATGGTGGCGCGGCCGGGCGCGCAGGCCAGCAGTTCCATGCCCATCGTGTCTTTCGATGCCGCGTCCAGCGCGTACATCGATTCGCCCACACGGCGCGCCAGTTGCTGTGCTTCCACGTCCGTCAGGTGTGAACTCATGTCAGCACCCCAAAAAACAGACGGCCGCGGAGCAGGCCATGCCAGCGAACGCGGTGGAGCGGGCTTGGCCCGGCCACCCGCGTTGTCCCCCTGGAGGGGGAAGGCGCCGAAGGCGACTCAGGGGGGTGCTTCATGGATCATTCGCCCTTGAACTGCGCGGGGCGCTTTTGCAGAAAGGCGGTGACGCCTTCGATGTAGTCGTGCGTGAAGCCCAGGCGCGATTGCACGTCGCGCTCCAGGTCGAGCTGCTCGTCCAGGCTGTGGGTGTGCGCGCCGCGCAGCAGCGCGCGCGTGGCGACCAGCGCCTTGGTCGGCATGGCGGCCAGACGCTCGGCCATCGCTTTGGCGGCGGCAACCGCGTCGTCGGCCACGTCCCAGATCATGCCCATGGCCTTGGCGTCGGCAGCGCCGAGCTTGTCGCCCGTCATGCACAGCGCCATGGCGCGCGCCAGGCCCACGCGCTGCGGCAGCAGCCAGGTGCCGCCGGAGTCGGGCACCAGGCCGATCTTGCTGAAGGCCTGGATGAAGCTGGCGCCCGGCGCGGCGATGGCGATGTCGCACGCCATGGCCACCGACGCGCCGGCGCCCGCCGCCACGCCGTTGACGGCGCACACCGTGGGCACGCGCACGGCCATCAGGCGGCGCGTGGTCGGGTTGAAGGCCTGGTCGATCACCGGGCCGGGATCGGCGCGGAACATGATGTCGTCGCCGGCAGCGAAGTCGAATTCGGACAGATCGGCACCGGCGCAGAAGGCGCGGCCCGCGCCCGTCAGCACCAGCGCGCGGATGGACTTGTCGGCTTCGACCTGATCGAGCGCGGCCCACAGGTCGTGGTGCATCTGGCGCGTGAAGCTGTTCAGCGAAGCGGGACGGTTCAGCGTCAGGACGGCGGTGGCGCCTTCACGCGCGAACAGGACAGCAGGCTCGGCGGCAGCGCCGGGTGCGGGGGTGTTCATGGTTTCTTGTCTCCTCAAGCGGCAATTTACCATTAACCGACCCGACGGTCGGTTAACTTCGTCGCGTCGTGCCGGCTGGTTATAGTGCCAGCGAAAGCGCATTCATCACACAAGGAGAACCCCATGGCCTATGAATTCATCACCACCCGCACCGAGGGCGACAAGGTCGGCGTCATCACGCTCAACCGGCCCAAGCAGCTCAACGCCCTCAGCCCGGCGCTGATGGTGGAACTGGGCCAGGCGTTGAAGGCCTTCGACGCCGACGACGCCATCGGCTGCATCATCATCACCGGCAACGAAAAAGCCTTTGCCGCCGGTGCCGACATCGGTGCCATGGCGACCTACACCTTCGCCGACGTCTACCGCGATGACTACATCACGCGCGACTGGGAAACCATCCGCAGCATCCGCAAACCGGTGATTGCCGCCGTCAGCGGCTTTGCGCTGGGCGGCGGCTGCGAGCTGGCGATGATGTGCGACTTCATCATTGCCGCCGACAACGCCAAATTCGGCCAGCCGGAGATCAAGCTGGGCATCATCCCCGGGGCCGGCGGCACGCAGCGCCTGCCGCGTGCGGTGGGCAAATCCAAGGCCATGGACCTGGCCCTGACGGGCCGCATGATGGACGCCACCGAGGCCGAGCGCGCCGGCCTGGTCAGCCGCGTGGTGCCGCTCGACAAGCTGATGGACGAAGCGCTGGGCGCCGCGCTGATGATCAGCGGCTATGGCCGCATGGCCGTGATGGCGGCCAAGGAATGCGTCAACAAGGCCTTTGAAGGCACGCTGGCCGACGGCGTGATGTTCGAGCGCCGCCTGTTCCACGCGCTGTTCGCCACCGCCGACCAGAAGGAAGGCATGGACGCCTTCGTCAACAAGCGCGCGGCGGTGTTCAAGAACCAGTAAAGGCAAAAAAACCGCACCGCCGGTCGCCGCGATTGGCCTATAATGCGCGGTTGTCGGTGGTATAGCTCAGTCGGTTAGAGCGTGGGATTCATAACCCCAAGGTCGGTGGTTCGATTCCACCTACCACCACCATACCGAAGGCCCTGAACGGCGATGCGCCGCTCAGGGCCTTTTTTTGTCTGATCACCAGGCGCCGCTGACCGCGCGCAGCACGCGTTCCGGCGTGGCCGGGGCGTCCATCTGCACCGGCTTGCCGTCGGCGCGGGCGGCGGCCACGGCCTGGCGCATGGCTTCCCAGACGCTGATGGCGAGCATGAAGGGCGGCTCGCCCAAGGCCTTGCTGCGGAACACGGTGTCTTCGGCGTTGGCTTCGGGCCACAGGTGCACGGCAAAGTGCGGCGGCACGTCGCCGGCGGCGGGGATCTTGTACGTGCTGGGCGCCTTGGTGGTCAGCGCGCCCTGCTCGTTCCAGACCAGTTCTTCGGTTGTCAGCCAGCCCGCGCCCTGCACAAAGCCGCCTTCGATCTGGCCGACGTCGATGGCCGGGTTGATGCTGCGGCCGACGTCGTGCAGGATGTCCACGGCCAGCACGCGGTATTCGCCCGTCAGCGTGTCGATGGCGACTTCGCTGCAAGCGGCGCCATAGGCAAAGTAGAAGAACGGCCGGCCGGTGAGCGTGGTCTTGTCGTAGTGAATCTTGGGCGTGCGGTAGAAGCCGTCGCTCCACAGCTGGATGCGGTTGGCATAGGCGGCTTTCACCACGTCGGCAAAGGCGCGTTCGGCCTTGGGCGTGACGATCTTTCCGCCGCGGAATTCGACCGCGCCTGCGCCGCAGCCATCCAGCCCGCAGACGAAGGCGGCCAGGTTGTCGCGCACGGTGCGCGCGGCGGCTTGTGCGGCCTTGCCGTTCAGGTCGGTGCCGCTCGATGCCGCGGTGGCGCTGGCGTTGGGTACCTTGTCGGTGGCACTGGCGGTGACCAGCACGCGCGCCAGGGGCACGCCCAGTTCGTCGGCCACCACCTGCGCCACCTTGGTGTGCAGGCCCTGGCCCATTTCGGTGCCGCCGTGGTTCACCTGCACGCTGCCGTCGGTGTAGACGTGCACCAGCGCGCCGGCCTGGTTGAACAGCGTGGCGGTGAAGCTGATGCCGAACTTGACCGGCGTGATGGCCATGCCGCGCTTGAGGTGCGGCTGGCGGGCGTTCCAGGCATCGATGGCCTGCTGGCGCTGCCGGTACTTGGCCAAGCGCTCCAATTCTGGTAGCAGCTCGTGCAGGATGTTGTCGTCCACCCGCATCTGGTAATGCGTGGTGCAGCGCTCGGTGGCGCCGCGCGGGCCGTACAGGTTGGCCAAGCGCACGTCCAGCGCGTCCTTGCCCAGCGTGCGCGCGATGTCGCCCAGGATGGTCTCGATGGCGATCACGCCCTGCGGCCCGCCGAAGCCGCGAAACGCCGTGTGGCTTTGCAGATTGGTCTTGCAGCGGAAGCTGCGGATCACTACGTCGCCCAGGTAGTAGGCGTTGTCGGCGTGGAACACCGCGCGGTCGGCCACCGGCCCGCTCAGGTCGGCGCTGAAGCCGCAGTTGGCCATCATGTCCAGCGCCAGGCCGGTGATGCGGCCCTGGTCGTCAAAACCGACGTCGTAGTCGTAGGCGAACGGGTGCCGCTTGCCGGTGATCATGAAGTCGTCGTCGCGGTCGAGCCGCAGCTTGACCGGCGCGCCCGTCTTGCGCGCGGCCAGCGCCGCCCATACCGCCATGTGACCGGCCTGCGTCTCCTTGCCGCCAAAGCCGCCGCCCATGCGCCGGCATTCGACGCTGACCCGGTGGTTGTCGATGCCGAGCGCATGCGCCACCCAGTGCTGCACTTCGCCGGGGTGCTGCGTGCTGCTGAGGATGTGCCACTGGTCCTGTTCGCGCGGCACGGCCAGGGCGATCTGCCCTTCCAGATAGAAGTGCTCCTGCCCGCCGACGGCGAAGCGCCCTTGCAGCCGATGCGCGGACTGCGCCAGCGCGGCCGGCGCATCGCCGCGCGCCACCGTGACGGGCGGCAGCACGAAGCTTTGCACGGCCATGGCCTGCTCGATGGTCAGCACCGCGGGCAGTGGGGCGATGTCGAGCTTGACCGCGCGCGCCGCGTGGCGCGCGGCCTGCACCGTGTCGGCCACGATCAGCCCCACGACCTGGCCGACGTGCTGCACGACGTCGCGCGCAAAGATGGCCTCGTCGTGCACGAAGGTGGCCAGCACCGGGTCGCCCGGAATGTCTGCTGCCAAAACAATAGCGCGAACCCCAGGCCGAGCCAGCGCATCCGACGCATCCATACCCAACAGCCGGCCGTGCGCCACGGGCGACAGGATGGGCGCGGCGTGCAGCGTGCCGCGCGGCTCCGGCACATCGTCCACATAGGGCGCCAGGCCCTGCACCTGCGCGCGCGCGCTTTCGTGCGGGGGCGACGTGCCGCAGCTCGGCGCGTCGCCCACGGCCGGCGCCGCGGGCGCGGCCGGTCCCGCGCGCGCGCCCACGTCCTCGGGCGCGCTGGACGGCACGCCGCTGCTGCCAGCGTCGCGGCTGACCGGCGCGTCCGCCGACCGGGCGGCATACGGGGCGCTGTGAAACGGCGAATCGCTCATGGCGTGGGCTCGGGGTCTTGCACGGGTGGCGCGTCGCCCGGGTCGCGGCGCGGCAGCGGCGGGGCGCCCGGGTCTTCGGCGGGCGCGGGCGGCGCAAACGGGTCGGGGTCGCGCACGGGCGGCTCCTGGCCCGGCAGCGGCATGGGTCGGTGGGTGGTCATGGCAGTGTCTCCGGGGCCAGTTCGCCCAGGCGCAGCGCGCCGGGCTGCGACTGCGCCCAGGCGCGGCGCAGCAGGTTGCCCAGCACGGCGCGCCGATAGGCCTGCGAGGCGCGCATGTCGCTGATGGGTTGGAATTCGGCCTGCAACACCGCGCAGGCCGCGTCAAAGGTGGCCTGGCGGGCCGGCTGGCCGACCAGCGCGGCTTCGGTCTGCACGGCGCGCGCCGGCACCGCCGCCACGCCACCCGCGCCAACGCGCGCGGCGCGGATCACGCCGCCGTCGATCTGCAGCGCCACCGCCAGGCAGACGGCGGAGATGTCATCCTCGAAGCGCTTGCTGATCTTGTCGGCGCTGAGCCACTCGTTGGCGGCGGGCAGCGGCACCTCGATGCACGCCAGCACTTCGTCAGGCGCCAGCGCCGTCTTGCGATACGCCAGGTAAAAGTCTTCCAAGCCCATGCGGCGCTCACCCTGCGGTCCGGCCAGCACCAGCGTGGCGCCCAGCGCGATCAGCAGCGGCATGCTGTCGCCAATGGGCGAGCCGTTGGCGACGTTGCCACCCAACGTGCCGCTGGCGCGCACCGGCAAGCCGGCAAAGCGGTCAAAGAAGGGCGCCAGCCGCGGGCGGTCTTGCGCCAGCGCGTCAAACGCGTCGGTCAGCGGCACGGCCGCGCCGATTCGCAATGCGCCCTCTGTGCGCTCCAGGCGCCGCAGCTCGGCCACGCGCGTGACGTCGATGATCTGCGCATAGCGCCGGTGCTGCTTGGTGATCCACAGCCCGACGTCGGTGGTGCCCGCCGCCAGCAGGGCCTGCGGGTGCGCCGCGCGCCACGCCAGCAGATCGGCCAGCGTGGCGGGGCGGGCGTAGAAGGCGGCGTCAGGATTCGGCATGGAATCGGCCGCTGGCGCTGGTCCAGCGTGCGCAAGCTGCTCCAGTTTTTGAAGCAACGCTGCTTCGTCGACGGGCGCGTTCGGCCAGTGGTGCATGGTCTGCGCGGCATCCAGAATGGCGCGGTAGCCCGTGCAGCGGCACAGGTTGCCCGACAGCGCGTGCAGCGCCTGGTCGCGCGACACCGGCTGGCCGCCGTGGTGCTGGTGCAAGGTGAACAGGCTCATCACGAAACCCGGCGTGCAGAAGCCGCACTGCGAGCCATGGCACTCGACCATCGCCCGCTGCGCCGGGTGCAGGGTGGCGGCATCGGGTGCGATGTCGTCAGCGGTGAAAACGGCCATGCCGTGCGCGCTGTGCGCCAGGCGGATGCAGCTGTTGATGGCGCGGTAGTGCAAGCCGCCGTCGTCGCCCCGTTCGGCCAGCGTGATGGTGCAGGCGCCGCAGTCGCCACTGGCGCAGCCTTCCTTGGGCGCGGTGCAGTGCAGGTCGTCGCGCAGCAGATCGAGCAGGGTGCGGTCGGGCGGCACGTCGACGCAGGTGCGCACCTGGCCACGGTGGACAAAACGCAGGGTCGTCAGGCTCATGCGCGGCAGTATCGCGCGAAAACCGGCGCCTGCGGCGTGGGCGCGCCTGAACCTGCGCGGCGCGCAGGGATGTGGGCTACGCTTGGCCTTTCCACCACCCAGGGTTGAAGATGCCGCACTTTGACACCGACACCGCCGCCATGCGTCTTGCCATCGAGGCCTCGCGCCAGGCGCTGGCTGCAGGCGACATGCCTTACGGCGCCACGCTGCTGTCGCCCAGCGGACAGGTGCTGCTGACCGAGCGCAACCGGCAGGTGAGTACCAACGACTGCACCGCGCACGCCGAGATGGTGCTGGTGCGCCGAGCCACCGATCAGCTGGGCGCCGCGGCGCTGCACGGCGCCACCGTGTTTGCCAGTGGCGAACCTTGCGCCATGTGCGCCGGCGCCCTGTTCTGGGCAGGCGTGGGCCGCGTGGTGTACGCCGCCGCGCAGCCCGACATGGCAGCGCTGCTGGGCGGCCCGCTGCTGCCGGCGCGCGCGGCCGACCTGCTGGGCGCCGCCGCACCGCCGGTGGCGGTGACAGGCGGGGTGCTGGCCGACGAGGCGCTGGCCGTGCTGCGCGACGCGGCGGGCGGACCCGACTGAAACCCTCGCGCCGGTGATACATTGCGTAACGGCACCGCCACACCGGACCGCCCCGACACTACACATTCCATAGCTGCCCGCGCGCGCACCACATCGACCCACGGCCCGACATGACCGCCCGCCTGCAACTTTCCGGCATCACCAAACGCTATCCGGGCGTCGTCGCCAATGACGGGGTCTCGCTCACCGTGCAGCCGGGCGAAATCCACGCCGTGCTGGGTGAAAACGGCGCCGGCAAAAGCACGCTGATGAAGATCATCTACGGCGCCGTCAAGCCCGACGCCGGCGAGGTGCGCTTCGACGGCCAGCCGATGCACATCCGCAACCCGCAGGAGGCGCGGCAGCTCGGCATCGCGATGGTGTTCCAGCACTTCAGCCTGTTCGAGACGCTGAGCGTGGCCGAGAACGTGTGGCTGGGGCTCGACAAGTCGCTGGCGCTGCCCGAAGTCACGCGGCGCATTGTCGAAGTGGCCAGCGCCTACGGGCTGGACGTGGACCCCGGGCGGCCCGTGCACACCCTGGGCGTGGGCGAGATGCAGCGGGTGGAAATCATCCGCGCGCTGCTGACGCAGCCGCGCCTGCTGATCCTGGACGAACCGACCTCGGTGCTGACGCCGCAGGCGGTCGACAAGCTGTTCGTCACGCTGCGCCAGCTGGCGGCCGAAGGCTGCAGCATCCTCTACATCAGCCACAAGCTGCACGAAATTCGCGCGCTGTGCACCGCCTGCACGGTGATGCGCGGCGGCCGCGTGACGGGCACCTGCGATCCGCGGCAGGAAAGCAATGCCTCGCTCAGCCGCATGATGATCGGCGCCGAGCCGCCCGCGCTGGCCTACCGCGACCGCAGCCCCGGCGACGTGGTGCTGCGCGTGGACGCGATGGACCTGCCGCGCGAATCGCCCTTCGGTGTCGACCTGGTCGACGTGTCGATGGAGGTGCGCGCGGGCGAGGTGGTGGGCATTGCCGGCGTGTCGGGCAATGGGCAGCGAGAACTGCTGTTTGCGCTGTCGGGCGAAGACCAGCGCGCGGCTGCCGGGTCGATCGTGATCGCCGGCCAGCCCGCGGGCAAGCTGCCGCCGGGGCGCCGGCGCGCCCTGGGCCTGCACTTTGTGCCGGAAGAGCGGCTGGGCCGCGGCGCCGTGCCCGAGCTGGGCCTGGCGCACAACCTGCTGCTGACGCGGCGCGAGGCCGTCGGCACGCTGGGCTGGCTGCGCACCGGCCAGTTGCGCGAGCAGGCGGTGGGCATCATCGACCGCTTCAAGGTGAAAGCGGCGGGGCCGAACGCGCCGGCGCGTTCGCTGTCGGGCGGCAACCTGCAGAAGTTCATCATGGGGCGCGAGATCGACGCCAAGCCGACGCTGCTGATCGTGTCGCAGCCGACCTGGGGCGTGGACGTGGGTGCCGCGGCGCAGATCCGCGGCGAAATCCTGGCGCTGCGCGATGCCGGCTGCGCGGTGCTGGTGGTCAGCGAAGAGCTGGACGAACTGTTCGAGATCTGCGACCGCCTGCACGTCATTGCCAAGGGGCATCTGTCTCCTTCGGTGCACCGCAAGCACGCCACGGTGGAGCGCATTGGCGAATGGATGAGCGGGCTGTGGCACGGCGACGTGCAGCAGCACCTGCAGCACATGGAGGCCACGCATGCTGCGCCTTGAACCCCGCCCCGCCCCGTCGCGCGCCTGGACCTGGGGCTCGCCGCTGCTGGCGCTGGCCATCACGGTGGTCATCGGCGTCATCCTGTTCAGCGCCATGGGCAAGGACCCGGTGCGCGGGCTGCAGGTGTTCTTCTGGGAGCCGGTCAAGTCGGCCTACGCGCTGGGCGAACTGGGCGTGAAGGCAACGCCGCTGCTGCTGATCGCACTGGGGCTGGCGGTGTGCTTTCGCTCCAACGTGTGGAACATCGGCGCCGAAGGCCAGTTCGTCATCGGCGCCATTGCGGCCGGCGGCGTGGCGCTGCTGGCCGGCAAGGACACCGGGCGCTGGATCGTCTTTGCCGTGCTGCTGGCCGGCGTGCTGGGCGGCATGCTGTGGGCGGCCATCACGGCGTTTCTGCGCGACCGGTTCAACGCGGGTGAAATTCTGGTCAGCCTGATGCTGGTGTACGTGGCCATCCAGTTGCTGGGCTACCTGGTCTATGGGCCGTGGAAAGACCCGGCGGGCTACAACTTTCCGCAGACGCGCACCTTTGAGGCCGTCACGCAGATCCCCAAACTGATGACGGGCTCGCGCGTGAACGTCGGCGCGCTGATCGCGCTGGCGGGGGCGGCGCTGCTGTGGGTGTTCTTGTTTCGCACCCGGGGCGGCTTTGCGCAGCAGGTGGGCGGGCTGGCACCGGCGGCGGCGCGCTATGCCGGCTTTTCGTCGCGCCGCGCGCTGTGGACGGCGCTGCTGATCTCGGGCGGCACGGCGGGCCTGGCCGGCGCGCTGGAAGTCGCCGGGCCCATCGGCCAACTGACCCCTTACGTGCCGGCCGGCTACGGCTTCGCCGCCATCATCGTCGCCTTCGTCGGGCGGCTGCACCCGTTCGGCATGGTGCTGGCGGCCATTCTGATGAGCATGTTCTACATCGGCGGCGAACTGGCGCAGTCGCGCCTGGGCCTGCCCAAGTCGCTGACGGGCGTGTTCCAGGGGCTGCTGCTGTTCACGCTGCTGGCGTGCGACACCTTGGTGAATTACCGCATCCGCATGGGAAGGGGCCGCTGATGGACGCCTACGCCCTGCTCCTGGCCGCCACGCTCAACGCCGGCACCGTGCTGGCGCTGGCCGCGCTGGGCCTGCTGATCAACGAAAAGGCCGGCATCGTCAACCTGGGTGCCGAAGGCATCATGCTGTGCGCCGCCATCGCCGGCTTTGCCACGGTGGTGAACACCGGCAACGACTGGGCCGGCTTTGCCGCCGGCATGGCCGCCGGCGCGGTGCTGGCGGCCATCTTTGGCTGGCTGGTGATCTGGCTGAACACCAACCAGTACGCGACCGGGCTGGCACTCAGCCTGTTCGGCGTCGGCTTCTCGGCCTTCGTCGGCATCCGCTACGTGCAGGCCAAGCTGCCCGAGCGGCCGCAGTTCAACTGGCTGGGCCTGGGCGACGTGCCCATCCTCGGGCCCGCGCTGTTTCGCCATCATCCGCTGGTGTATGGCGCCATGCTGCTGGCCGCGGGGCTGATCTGGTTTCTGTACCGCACGCGCGGCGGCCTCGTGCTGCGCTCGGTCGGCGAGTCGCCCCAGTCGGCCCACGCGCTGGGCTACAACGTGCGGCTGATCCGCCTGCTGGCGGTGATCTTCGGCGGCGCCATGTGCGGACTGGCCGGCGCCTACCTGTCGGTCATCTACACGCCGCTGTGGGTCGAAGGCATGGTGGCGGGCAAGGGCTGGATCGCGCTGGCGCTGACCACCTTCGCCACCTGGCGGCCGGCGCGCGTGTTGCTCGGCGCCTATTTGTTCGGCGGCGTGACCATGCTGCAGTTCCACCTGCAAGGCCAGGGCGTGCAGGTGCCCAGCCAATTCCTTACCATGCTGCCCTACATCGCCACCATCGTGGTGCTGGCGCTGATTTCGCGCAATCCCACCTGGATCCGCGTCAACATGCCGGCGTCGCTGGGCAAGCCGTTCCATCCGGGGGGCTGATCTGGCATCCCGGTTCTAGAATCCCTTTTCCAACCCACCATGCCGACGAGGAAGGCCATGACGAAACTGAACAAACGCAACCTGTTGAAGCTGGCAGCCCTGTCGGCCGCCGCCGCCACGCTGGTGGCCTGCGGCAAGAAGGAAGAAGCCGCCCCTGCGCCGGCCCCCGCGCCTGCGCCCGCCCCGGCCGCTGCCAAGGCCGACCCGCTGAAGGTCGCCTTCGCCTACGTCGGCCCGGTGGGCGACGGCGGCTGGACCTTCGCGCACGACAACGCGCGCAAGGCCGTCGAAAAGGAATACGGTGACCGCATCGTCACCAGCTACGTCGAGAGCGTGCCCGAATCCGCCGACGCCGAGCGCGTGCTGCGCGACATGGTCGGCCAGGGCAACAAGCTGATCTTCGGCACCACCTTCGGCTACATGGAGCCGATGCTGAAAGTGGCCGCCGACAGCAAGGACGTCAAGTTCGAGCACGCCACCGGCTACAAGCAATCCGAGAACCTGCGCACCTACGACAGCCGCACCTACGAAGGCGCCTACATGGCTGGTGTGATCGCCGGCAAGATGACCAAGTCCAACGTGCTGGGCGTGGTGGCGTCGATCCCGATTCCCGAGGTGATCCGCAACATCAACAGCTTCACGCTGGGCGCGCAGAGCACCAACCCCAAGGTCACGACCAAGGTGGTGTGGGTCAACGAATGGTTTAACCCGCCGAAAGAGACCGAGGCCGCCACCGCCCTCATCAACGGCGGCGCCGACGTGCTGATGCAGAACACCGACTCTTCCGCCGTGCTGCAGACGGCCGAGAAGATGGGCAAGCGCGGCTTCGGATGGGACAGCGACATGACCGCCTACGGGCCCAAGGCGCACCTGGGTTCGGCCATCATCAACTGGGCCCCGTACTACATCAAGGCCGTGGGCGAGGCGCTGGACGGCAAGTGGGCCTCGGGCAAGACCTGGTGGGGCGTGAAGGAAGGCACCATCGACCTGGTGTCGCTGGCGGCCGACGTGCCTGAAGACGCCAAGAAGGCGCTGGACGACGTCCGCGCCGGCCTGAAGGCGGGCACCTACCAGATCTGGAAAGGCCCGATCAGCGACAACACCGGCAAGGAAGTGCTGGCCAAGGACGCCGTGGGCGACGACCAGTTCCTGGGCGGCATCAATTTCTTCGTCAAGGGCGTCGAGGGCAAGGTGCCGGGCGGCGAGAAGAAGTAATTCCCGTCGCTGCACCGCGACGAATGACCGCGCCTTCGGGCGCGGTTTTTTTTGGCGCGCCGCCATGCCGCCGGGCGGCGGGTCAATACACCGGTGGCTGCCCCGGCGGGCGGGTCTTGAAGCGCTTGTGCACCCAGTAGTACTGCTCGGGCATGGTGCGGATCCAGGCCTCCAGCCGCTGGTTCATCAGCGCCGTGTCGGCCTCGACGTCGTCGCCCGGATAGCCGGCCCACGCGGGTTCGACCTGCACTTCGTAGCCGCCTCGCGTCATGCGCGTCACCGTGGGCACCACGCGCGCCCGGCCCAGGCGCGCCAGCCGCGGCAGCGACGGCACGGTGGCGGCGGGCACGCCGAAGAAGGGCACGAAGATGGACTCTTCCGGCCCCAGGTCCATGTCGGGCAGCAGGTACAGGTAGCGCCCTTCGCGCAGTGACTTGATCACCGGCTTGATGCCGTCGCGGCGGTTGATGAGCACCACGTCGCCGAAGCGCTCGCGCCCCGCGCGCACCCAGGCGTCGGTCGCCGCGCCCGACTGCGGGCTGTAGATGCTGCCGCCAATGCGCACCGCCTGCTGCATGATGGCCGCGCCGCCGGCATCCATGCCGTAGAAGTGCGGCGCGAACAGCACCGCGGCCTCGGGCTTGCGCAACTCGTCCACCGCGCCCACCAGCCGGATGCGCGCCCGCACCACGGCGTCGGGCGCGTGCCAGACCCAGGCGCGGTCGATGAACGACTGTGTAAACAGCACGAAGCTGCGCCGCGCCACGTCGATGCGCTGGCGCTCGCTCCATTCCGGAAAGCACAGCCGCAGGTTGGTCAGCGCCACATGCCGCCGCCGCCGCGCCAGCACGAACAGCAACCGCCCCAGCCCGCCACCCAGCGCGCGCAGCACCGGCAGCGGCAGGTGCGCCAGCGCGCGCATCAGAAGGACGCCAGGGTGCTTCATGCCGCTTCGCTCCTCGGTGTCTTGTAGCGGCCATAGCCCCACAGGTACTGGCCGGGCCGCTCGCGGATCAGCGACTCCAGCGCGCCGTTGATCTGCGCGACGGCGGTCTCCAAATCGTCGCTCAGCGCTTCAGGAAAAGTCCGCAGGTGCAGCCGGAACCCCTGCGCGTGCGGCAGCCGCTCGCCCCAGGCCAGCAGCGGCGTGGCACCGGTCTGCTGGATCAGGCGGGCGGCCAGCGTCATGGTGTAGGCCGGCCGGCCGAACACCGGCGACCACACGCCCTGCCCCTGCGGCGGCACCTGGTCGGGCAGCAGCCCGACGGCGCGGCCGGCGCGCAGCGCGCGGATCATCTGCCGCACGCCGGCCAGCGTGGTGGGCGCCGTGTCGACACCCTCGCGCCGGCGCGCCTGCTCGACCACGTCGCGCAGCAGCGGCTGGCGCGCGGGCCGGTACAGCACTGTCATGGGGCCAAAGCGCGCGGCGTAGTGGGCGCCCACCACCTGCGCGGTGATCTCGAAGCAGCCCATGTGCGGCGTCATGAAGACGATGCCGCGCCCGCTGGCGTAGGCCGCGTCCAGCACATCCTGATGCTGCAGCCACTGCAGCGGCACCGGCGCGCCGAACCACAGCCGCGGCATCTCCAGCGCCATGCGGCCGGCATGCGCCACGCAGGCCCGCACCTGGCCGAAGCCGTAGCCGGCTTGGGCGGCGTTTTCGCGGATGCGGCGCCGGTACGTGGGCGAGGCCGCCCACGTCAGCCAGCCCAACCCGGCGCCCAGCGCATGCAGCAGCCAGAGCGGCCAGCGCGAAGCGAAGCGATACAAGGCCAGCATGACAAGTGCATTAAAATCGCGCGGTCGCCGAGTTACGGAACTACTTGCAGGGCGACGTTAAACCATTCTGCTAAAGCGTTCGCCAGTGCTCCCGAAAGTTTGGCAACGCAGTGTTCAAACCTCAGGAGTTTATTCAATGGAACTGGCGAACAGCTTTCTCTTCACCTCTGAATCCGTGTCCGAAGGCCACCCCGACAAGGTGGCCGACCAGATTTCGGATGCCATCCTCGACGCCATCTTTGCGCAAGACCCGCGCAGCCGCGTGGCCGCCGAGACGCTGACCAACACCGGCCTGGTCGTGCTGGCCGGCGAAATCACCACCAACGCCACGGTCGACTACATCCAGGTCGCGCGCGACACCATCAAGCGCATCGGCTACGACAACACCGAGTACGGCATCGACTACAAGGGCTGCGCCGTCATGGTCTGCTATGACAAGCAGAGCAACGACATCGCCCAGGGCGTAGATCACGCGTCAGACGACCACCTGAACACCGGCGCCGGCGACCAGGGCCTGATGTTCGGCTACGCCTGCGACGAGACCGACACCCTGATGCCCGCGCCCATCTACTACGCGCACCGCCTGGTCGAGCGCCAGGCGCAGCTGCGCAAGAGCGGCAAGCTGCCCTTCCTGCGCCCCGACGCCAAGAGCCAGGTGACGATGCGCTACGTCGACGGCAAGCCGCACAGCATCGACACCGTGGTGCTGTCCACCCAGCACCACCCCGACCAGAGCGAGACGCAGACCAAGATGAAGGCCAGCTTCAACGAGGCCGTCATCGAGGAAATCATCAAGCCCGTGCTGCCCAAGGAATGGCTGAAGGACACGCGCTACCTGGTCAACCCCACCGGCCGCTTCGTCGTCGGCGGCCCGCAGGGCGACTGTGGCCTGACGGGCCGCAAGATCATCGTCGACACCTACGGCGGCGCCTGCCCGCACGGCGGTGGCGCCTTCAGCGGCAAGGACCCGACCAAGGTCGACCGCAGCGCCGCCTATGCCGCGCGCTACGTGGCCAAGAACATCGTCGCCGCCGGCATTGCGCGCCAGTGCCAGATTCAGGTGGCCTACGCCATCGGCGTGGCCGAACCGATGAACATCACCGTCTACACCGAAGGCACCGGCAAGATCAGCGACGAGAAGATTGCCCAACTGGTGCGCGAGCACTTCGACCTGCGCCCGAAAGGCATCATTCAGATGCTCGACCTGCTGCGCCCCATCTACGAGAAGACCGCCGCCTACGGCCACTTTGGCCGCGACGAACCGGAATTCACGTGGGAAAAGACCGATAAGGCTGCGGCCCTCAAGGCCGCAGCAGGGCTGTAAACCCACCGCGCGCCAGCGCGGCATCGGTCTTTCAGCGCAGGCTCATGTCGGCGCAGCCGACGTGAAGGCGCCGTCAGGCGCCGGCCGACGCTAATGCACCGATTAGGCTGCGGCCCTGAGGGCAGCGGCCGGGCTGTAAGCCTGTCAAACGCCCTGCCCGCCCCACCCGCCCGGACTGGAAAGAACGGGCGGGTTATTTTTTGATAGCGGCTTGCGCTTGATGGGCCTGCGTTGTGGGGTGAAAGCGTTTGAACGTGTGCTGGAAAGAGCGCACGCAGCTATGGTTTTTGAAGTGCTTTGCCCTCACCCCCCGCCTTCGCGGGGGTAGGCTCTCTCCCAGAGGAAGAGGGCGTAAATGCCAAGGCCGAGCGCAGCGATGGCCCGTGTGCGGACTTGCCACCCCTCTGGCCGTGCCGAGAAGCGCAGGGCGTGGGGCGGGCGCGCAGCGCAGCATGCGCGCTTCGTGCTCTGACTCGCTGCGGATGTCTGAGCGCAGCGCGAAGCGCGAAGCGAGTTCCGCAGCGCCGCCCCGCGCCCGAGCATCGCAGGCTGCCCGCAGCGCAGCGAAGGGACACGGCCAGTGGGGCCGCCTTTCTTTTGCCTACTTTTCTTTGGCGGAGCAAAGAAAAGTAGGTCGCCCGCCGGGGCGAACTCCCGGCCGACAGCGCCTCCACCCCCACCCCCTCACCCCGCAAACACCGTCCGCCCCCCCCAAATACCGCGGCCCAAAATACCGCCCACTCACCGCGTCCTTGCGCACCGTCCCCCCCCGTCGAAGGCGCATGCACAAACTGCCCGCCTCCCACGTAAATCCCCATGTGCGAAAACGCCGCACCGCTGGTGTTGAAGAACACCAGATCGCCGCGCTGCAGCCGTGCCTCGTCCACCGGCAGCGTGGCCGCCGCCCACTGCGCCGTGCTGCGCGGCAGGCGCGCGCCCCGCGCGGCCACCTGGCCGAACACGTAGTGCACCAGCCCGCTGCAGTCGAAGCCGCCTTCGGGCGTATTGCCGCCATAGCGATAAGGCGTGTTGACCAGCAGCATGGCCTGCGCCACGCAGGCCTCGCGCGCCGCCGGGTCCAGCCCCAGCACCGCCTGCGTGGGCGGCACGGCGGGCGGTGGCGCGCGGCGCGCGACGACGGGTGGCACCGGCGCGCTAGCCCGCGATGCCGTGCGGCTGGCGCACCCGGCCAGCAGCGCCGCGCCGGCCAGGCTGGCCAGCCATTGGCGGCGCGTGGGCGGCAGGTGCGGGGTGCGGTCGGTTGAAAAATGGGGCATTTGGGTCTTGCTGCGCTGATGGCGCCAGCGTCTGCAGCTATTTTATGTATAGCATAGGGCATTGCCAACCCTGCTGCCCGTGCTTCGCGCCCACCCCATGACGCTGCCCTCTCACCCGCTGCCCACCGCCGCGCTGTTCGTGCTCACCGCCGTGATGGAAATCGTCGGCTGCTTCCTGCCCACGCTGTGGCTGCGCGGCCGCGCGGGCAGTTGGGTGCTGCTGCCGGCGGCGCTGGCGCTGGCCGCCTTCGTCGCGCTGCTGGCGCTGCACCCGACGGCGTCGGGGCGCGTGTATGCGGCCTATGGCGGCGTTTACGTCGCGACGGCAATCGCCTGGCTGTGGCTGGTCGATGGCGTGCGCCCCACGGCGTGGGACATGGCGGGCAGCGCCGTGGCCTTGACCGGCATGCTGATCATCGTGTGGGGCGGGCGCCAGGGCGGCTGATCTTCAAGCGATTCTGGGCTGCAGCGCTGGTCTGACAAGCGCATGCAGCTATCATTTTTGATACCTTAAAACGCAAGGATCACAAAAGCAGCGCAAAGGCCGCAGAAGAAAACCGGGGTTTTCTGCGCCTTTCGCGCCACCTCTGCGCGCTTTGCGTTCACGGGCTGTTGCCGCTTGCCCACGGCACCGGCGGCGCATCCAGCCTGGGGCCGTCAAAGCCCTTCACTTCGCCAAAGCGCGGGCTGTTTGCCTGCCAGTCGCGCTGGGCCTGCGTGATGTAGGGCTTGCCGTGGCCGACGAAATTCCACCAGATGGTGATGTCATCGGTGAACGGCTCGCCGCCGATCAGGATGGCGCGCGTACCGGCGGGCAGATCGAGCGCCAGCTCGGTGGCGCCGGGCGGCAGGTACAGCAGTTCGTCCTGCGCCAGTGCCTGGCCTTGCGCGGCGGCGGTGCCGGTGAGCGGCATCAGGCCGTATTCAAACGCCGGGTCGAGCGGCAGCGAGGCCTGCGCGCCCGCGGCCGAGAACAGGTCGGCGCCAACCAGCGGCGTATGCACCTGCGTCGGCGCGCGCCGGCCTTGCCATTCGCCCGCCAGCAGCACCACGTCGATGCCGTCGTGCTGCCAGCGCGGCAGATCGGGGTAGTGGTCGAAGCGCGGCGCCATGTCGGCCGCATGCGCGGGCAGCGCGATCCACAGCTGCGCGGCGTGCAGCCGGGTCTGGTTGGGCAGCGATTCCTCGGTGTGCGCGATGCCGTGGCCCGCGGTCATCAGGTTGACCTGACCGGGGCGGATGACCTGCTCGTGGCCCAGGCTGTCGCGGTGCAGCACCTCGCCTTCGAGCATCCAGGTGAAGGTCTGCAGCGCCGTGTGCGGGTGTGGCCCCACGCGAAGCCCCTGGCCGGGCGCAAAGTCCGCCGGCCCGGCGTGGTCCAGAAAACACCAGGCGCCGATGGTGCGCTTGAGCCGCGACGGCAGCGTGCGTGCCACGGGCGCACCACCGCCGATGTGGGCGGTGCGTGCGGGGATGCGCAGGGGTGATGGGGTCATGGCAGGCTCCGTCAGAATACTATCAAATCAATAGCTATGTGCGCTTTCTGGACAAACGCTGGCGGCCGGTTTGGCACCCCATCATCGCCGCGGCCGCGCGCCGTGACAAGGGCCGCGCATCGGGGTGCCGACGCGCGGCCCGCCGCATCAACCCATGCGGCCAAACCGGCCGCTGTTGAAGTCGTTGATCGCCTCGGCGATCTGCTGCTGGCTGTTCATCACGAACGGCCCGTAGCCAACCACCGGCTCGTCGATCGGCTCGCCCGCCAGCACCAGCAGCTTGGCGTTGCCGTTGGCCTCGACCGTCAGCCCCGTTCCCGCGGCCGACAGCGTGGCCATGTCGGCGGCGCGCAGCACGGTGTCGCCATTCAGCATCACCGTGCCGTCCAGCACCACGACGATGGTGCTCCAGCCTTCGGGCTGCGACAGATCGGCGGTCTGGCCGGCGGCGAGGCGCACGTCCCACACGTTCAGGGGCGTGTAGGTTTCGGCGGGCCCTTTCGCGTCACCGAAAGCGCCGGCGATCACCCGCACGCGGCCGGCGTCGCCCGGCAACGCCACCGATGGAATGCTCGAATCGGTGATGCCCTGGTAGTGCGCCGGGGTCATCTTGTCCTTGGCAGGCAGGTTGACCCACAGCTGCACCATCTCGAACGGGCCGCCGGTCTTGCTGAAGGCCTCGGATTGGAACTCCTCATGGATGATGCCGCCGCCGGCCGTCATC
Source organism: Ottowia sp. SB7-C50 (assembly GCF_033110285.1). Taxonomy (NCBI): domain Bacteria; kingdom Pseudomonadati; phylum Pseudomonadota; class Betaproteobacteria; order Burkholderiales; family Comamonadaceae; genus Ottowia; species Ottowia sp. SB7-C50. Next base: position 834,690 of record NZ_CP136995.1, on the reverse strand, counting down.
CACTGCACGTCGCCGGGGCCGATGACGCCGCCGGCACCGGTGCTGTCGCGGTGCTCCACCTCGCCGTCGTAGACGATGGTCACGGTCTCGAAGCCGCGGTGGGGGTGCTGCCCCACGCCGCGCCGATAGCCGGCGTTGGGCTCAAAGCGCGTCGGCGCGGCGTAGTCGAGCATCAGGAACGGGCTGCGCTCGGCCACGCCGGCGCCGCTGTAGCCGAACAGGCCGTGCACCGGAAAACCGTCGCCCACCCAGTGGCGGCCGGGCGCGCTGCGCGTGTCGAGGACTTTTTTTGCGGTGAGGACAGGGGTCATGTCGATAAGCTCTTCGTCAGTGCGCGGACCGAGCCGCGCCAAGTGGGGCGCCCACCGGATCGTCGGCGCATGATTGAATGGTATGGGCGCGGCAATCGGGTTTAAACAATTAAAAATCCACCATATCGTTCTAAATTCAGAACAATGAGCCGTCCGCAGGCAAAAGCCGCTGACGCAGCCCCAAAAAATCTTTTGGATTTTCTTTTGCGTCCTTCGCGAATCCTTTGCGTCCTTCGCGTCCGGCCGTTTTAAAGCCTCAAAGCCCCATGCAAGACCTGAACGCCCTCGCCTACTTCGCCCAGGTGGACGATCACGGCGGCTTTGCCGCGGCCGAGCGCGCCACCGGCATCCCCAAAAGCAAGCTGAGCCGCCGCGTGGCCGAGCTGGAATCGCAACTGGGCGTGCGGCTCATCCAGCGCACCACGCGGCGCTTTGCGCTGACCGAGATCGGCCAGCGCACGCTGCAGCACGCCCACGCCATGCTGGCCGAGGCCGCCGGCGTGCAGGCGCTGGTGCATGAACAGACCGCCGCACCGCGCGGCACCGTGCGCCTGTCGTGCCCGCCCGCGCTGCTGCAGCACGCCGTGGGCGACATGCTGGCGCGCTTTCTCAACGCCTGGCCGCAGGTCGACATCCGCGTGCAGGCCAGCAACCGCAACGTCGACGTGTGGCAGGACGGCGTGGACCTGGCGCTGCGCGTGCGCGCCCCCGGCGCCGCACTGCCGCAGGACGAGGTGGTCAAGGCGCTGGCGCTCAGCCCGCATGTGCTGGTGGCCGCGCCCCGCCTGCTGGCCAATGCGCCGCCGCCCGCCACGCCGGCCGACCTGGCGCGCCTGCCCACGCTGGCGCTGGGCAATTCACCCGACGAAACGCGCTGGCGCCTGAGCGGCCCCGAGGGCGCGCAGGCCGACGTGCCGCTGGCGCCGCGCCTGGTGGCCGACGACATGGGCGCGCTGCTGTGCGCCGCGCTGGCGGGCGTGGGCTGCGCCGCCCTGCCCCGGCTGATGGCGCATGGCCCGCTGGCGCGGGGCGAATTGCAGGAGCTGCTGCCCGGCTGGGCGCCGCCGCCCGGGCTGGTTCAGGCGGCCTTCGCCAGCCGGCAGGGCATGCGGCCGGCGCTGCGGCAGCTGCTGGACGCGCTGGCGGCCGGCTTCGACCAACTGGCGCGCGAGGGGCGCTGCCTGCGCGTGCCGGGCGGCTGAGCGCCGCGCCGGCGCCTCGGCGTCACCAGGTGACTTCGCGCTCCGGCATGGCGGTGATGCGGTGGATCGACAGGTCGGCGCCGTTGTACTCCTCTTCCTGCGACAGGCGCAGGCCAAACAGCTTCTTCAGCGTGCCGTACACCGCGAATCCGCCCAGCACCGCCCAGGCCACGCCCAGCACGGTGCCGATCAGCTGGGCGCCGAAGTTGACGCCGCCCAGGCCGCCCAACGCGTGCGTGCCGAAGATGCCGGCCGCCAGCCCGCCCCAGGTGCCGCACAGGCCGTGCAGCGGCCACACACCCAGCACGTCGTCAATGCGCCAGCGGTTCTGCACCAGCGTGAACATGGCCACGAACAGCGCGCCCGCGACCGCGCCGACCACGAATGCACCGATGGGGTGCATCAGGTCGGACCCGGCGCACACCGCCACCAGCCCGGCCAGCGGGCCGTTGTGCACGAAGCCGGGGTCGTTCTTGCCCAGCGCCAGCGCCGCCAGCGTGCCGCCGACCATGGCCATCAGCGAATTGACGGCGACCAGGCCCGATATCTTGTCCAGCGTCTGTGCGCTCATCACGTTGAAGCCGAACCAGCCCACCACCAGAATCCACGCGCCCAGCGCCAGGAAGGGGATGCTCGACGGCGGGTGCGCGCTGACGCCACCGTCCTTGCGGTAGCGGTTGTAGCGCGCGCCCAGCAACAGCACGGCGGGCAGCGCGATCCAGCCGCCCACGGCATGCACCACCACCGAGCCGGCGAAGTCGTGGAATTCCACCCCCGTCAGCGACTTGATCCACCCCTGCACGCCAAAGTGCTGGTTCCAGGCAATGCCCTCGAAGAACGGGTAGATGAAGCCCACCACGATGGCGGTGGCGATCAGCTGCGGCCAGAACTTGGCGCGCTCGGCGATGCCGCCCGAAATGATGGCCGGGATGGCGGCCGCAAAGGTCAGCAGGAAGAAGAACTTGACCAGCTCGTAGCCGTTCTTGGCGGCCAGCTGCTCGGCGCCAATGAAGAAGTGCGTGCCGTACGCCACGCCGTAGCCGACGACGAAATACACCACCGTCGACACCGAGAAATCCACCAGGATCTTGACCAGCGCATTGACCTGGTTCTTCTTGCGCACGGTGCCCAGTTCCAGAAAGGCAAAGCCGGCGTGCATGGCCAGCACCATGATCCCGCCGAGCAACACAAACAGCGCGTTCGCGCCCTGATTCAGTGCATCCATCGTGCAATCCCCGTCGTTGAGTGGCCGCCCGACCCGACGTGAATCACCATTTCGGTGCGTTTCGCGCCGGGGCGGTGCGATGCACTGGGGGAATGCAAGTTGCGCGCCAACGTGGTGACGCGCCCGGCGCCACACACGCCGAAGCGGTGCGCGGCCGTTAGGAGTGTCGGCCGGCCGCCGCCAGTTGCCGCAGCAAGCCGTCGCAGGCGTCCTCGACCAGGTCCAGCACGTGCTCGAAGCCGTCGGCGCCGCCGTAGTACGGGTCGGGCACTTCGTGGGCGCTGTGGCGGGTGCAGAAGTCGGTCAGGCGCCGCAGGCGGTGGCGCTGCGTGGGCGCGCACAGGCGGCGCGCGGCCTGCTCGTTGGCGTCGTCCATCACCAGCACCAGGTCGAAATCGTCGAAGTCCTGCCGCGTGAGCTGGCGCGCGCGCTGCGCGCTCAGGTCGACGCCGCGCCGCAGCGCATGCGCCTGCGAGCGCTCGTCGGGCGGACGGCCGACGTGGTAGTCGTGCGTGCCGGCCGAATCGACCTGGATGCGGTCGGCCAGCCCGGCGTCGGCCACCTTGCGTTCCAGCACGCCATGCGCCGTCGGACTGCGGCAGATGTTGCCCATGCACACCATCAGCACGCGCAGCGGGCGCGCGGGCGTGGCGGCGGGCAGGTCGAGGCTGGGCAAATGACGTCGATTGCTCATGATTTCATAGCTACTCGCGCTTGACAGTCAAGCGCTGCAGGCCGTTATGACCAAGAAATAACCGCCAGACGCAAAGATTCCGCAGAGGACGCAAAAGAATCCAAAACAACCTTTTTGGCTGTTCTTTTGCGTCCTCTGCGAATCCTTTGCGTCCTCTGCGTCCGGATCTCCGGCTGTGCCCGGCTGTTCGGCTGTTTTCAGAACGGCCGCTTCGGCCCGCCCGGCCCGCCAAAGCCCGGCGGCAGCGGCGGCATGGCGCCACCGCCGCCCAGCAGGCCGCCGAGGCCCTTCATGCCGCCCATCTTGCGCATCATCTTGGCCATGGCGCCGCCTTTGAACTGCTTCATCATGCCCTGCATCTGCTCGAATTCCTTCAGCAGGCGGTTGACTTCCTGCACCTGCACGCCGGCACCGGCGGCGATGCGGCGCTTGCGCGTGGCCTTCAGCAGTTCGGGCTTGCGGCGCTCCAGCGGCGTCATGCTGTTGATGATGCCTTCCTTGCGCTTGATGTCCTTCTCGGCACGCGCCAGGTCGGCGTCGGTCGCCTTGGCGGCCATCTGCGCGGGCAGCTTGTCCATCAGGCTGCCCAGGCCGCCCATCTGCTTCATCTGCTGCAATTGACCCAGGAAGTCCTGCAGGTCGAAGCCGCTGCCGCTCTTGACCTTTTCGGCCAGCTTCTTGGCCGCCTCGATGTCGACGTTGGCGGTGACCTGCTCGACCAGCGCCACCACGTCGCCCATGCCCAGGATGCGGCCCGCGTGGCGCTCAGCGTCGAACACTTCCAGGCCGTCGATCTTTTCGCTGACGCCGGCAAACTTGATCGGCGCGCCCGTCACCTGCCGCACCGACAGCGCCGCGCCGCCGCGCGAATCGCCGTCCATCTTGGTCAGCACGATGCCGGTCAGCGGCAGCGCGTCCTTGAACGCCTTGGCGGTGTTGGCGGCGTCCTGGCCTTGCATGGCGTCGACGACGAACAGCGTCTCGACCGGGTTCAGCGCGCCGTGCAGGGTCTTGATCTCCTGCATCAGCGCCTCGTCAATCGCCAGCCGGCCGGCGGTGTCGACGATCAGCACGTCGTAGAAATGCCGCTTGGCGTGGTCGAGCGCGGCGCGGGCGATGTCCAGCGGCTTCTGGTCGGGCGTGGACGGAAACCAGTCGGCCCCCGCCTGCGCGGTGACGGTTTTCAGCTGCTCGATGGCCGCCGGGCGGTACACGTCGCCTGACACCGTCAGCACCTTCTTCTTGCGCTTCTGGATCAGGTGGCGCGACAGCTTGGCGGTGGTCGTCGTCTTGCCCGAGCCCTGCAGACCGGCCATCAGGATGACGGCGGGCGGCTGCGCGGCCAGGTCCAGGTCGGCCACGCCCTCGCCCATGGTGGCGGCCAGTTCGCGGTTGACGATGCCGACCAGCGCCTGCCCCGGCTTCAGGCTGCCCAGCACCTCCTGGCCCATCGCCTTGTCCTTGACGCGCGCGATGAAGTCGCGCACCACGGGCAGCGCCACGTCGGCCTCAAGCAGCGCCATGCGCACCTCGCGCAGCATGTCCTGCACGTTGCTTTCGGTGATGCGCGCCTGTCCACTGATCTTCTTGACCAGGCTGGAGAGTTTGTCGGTGAGGGCAGTGGCCATATCAATAGTCCTGTGCGGCAGCGCGGCGCATCCAAGGGAACGAATCAGAAGGCCGCGGAGCAGGCCATTAGGGTGGCCGCCGCGGAGCGGGCTTGGCCCGGCCGCTGGCGGCGTCCCCCCTCCAGGGGGGAAGGCGCGACAGCGCCTCAGGGGGGGTAAACTCGATTTTTATGATTCTAGCCAGCACCTCCTCCGTCGGCCTGCTGCTGGGCATTGCGGCGGCGCTGGCCTACGCCGTGCCGGCGGTGGCGGCGGGCACGCTGGGCGACCTGGCGGCGCGGCGCGTGCTGCTGCTGGCGTGGGCGCTGCACGGGCTGCTGCTGGCATGGACGCTGTTTGGCGGCGAGCCGCGCTTCGGCTTCGCGCCCGCGCTGTCGATCACCGTGTGGCTGGTGCTGACGGCCTACGTGGTGGAAAGCCAGCTGTATCCCCGCCTGCGCGCGCGCTGGACGCTGGCCGGCTTCGGCACCCTCGCCATCGTGCTGGCACTGCTGTTTCCGGGCGGGCACCTGCCGCCCACGTCGTCGCCGCTGCTGCCGCTGCATTGGGCGCTGGGCATTTCGGCGTATGGGCTGTTTGCGGCCGCGGTGGCGCATGGCTGGCTCATGACGCGCGCCGAAGCGCAGATGCGTCAGGTTTCGCCGGTGGCCGAAGGCGGCGTGCCGCTGCTGACGCTGGAACGGCTGATGTTCCGCTTCGTCGGCGCCGGCTTCGTGCTGCTGACGCTGACCATGCTGGCCGGCGTGCTGTTTGGCGAGCACCTGTACGGCGCCGACTACACCGGCTGGCGCTGGGACCACAAGCGCATCTTCACGCTGCTGTCGTGGATCACCTTCGCGCTGCTGCTGCTGGGTCGCTCGCAGTTCGGCTGGCGCGGCCGGCGCGCCGTGCGCGTGCTGTACACGGGCGCGGCGCTGCTGCTGCTGGGCTACGCGGGCTCGCGCTTCGTGCTGGAAGTGCTGCTGGGCCGCACGCCATGAAGCTGCTGGTCTTGCTGCTGGTGCTGCTGGCGGGTGTCTGGCTGTGGAAGCGCGGGCGCCGGCTGTCGCAGAAGGCCCCGCCGCCGCGCGGCGAACGCGCCGCCTTGCCCATGGTGCGCTGCCAGCAATGCGGCATGCACGTGCCGGGCCATGAAGCCGTGGCCGGCCGCCTGGGCAGCTACTGCTCGGCCGAGCATCGCCGCGACGGCGAAGGCGCCTAGGGCCTGTTCACGCTATTTTTAGCCATGCGTTGCGAGTCAAAAAGGCCACTCGCCAAGGCGCCAGCCGCCGCCAAGGTAGGTACCTTGGCAAGGATGGCAACGCCGGCGATGGCCTTTTTGATCGCAACCCGGAGGGAACATGCTTGAAAAACCGCCACTCGTCGTTGCGCGCCTAGCGCAGACGCCCGGTCTGGGCGTCGTCGCGCGCCTAGATTGGCGCTTTTTCAAGCATGTTCGCATTGCTAAAAATAGCGTGAACAGGCCCTAGATGCCGCCGCTACCAAGGTCGCCGCTGCCTTTGCGTTTCGACCCCATGCCAGCCAGCCGTTTCCCGCCGTCGCCCACCTCGCTTAGCTCCGCTGCCGAACAGGACGCGGCGGGCGGCTTCGCGCGCCTGTGGACGACGTTCATGGCGGCGCGGGTGTTCATCGCGCTGGCCCTGCTGTTGCTGCACCTGGGGCTGTATCTGGCCGGGCGCGCGCCGCCGCCCCTCGTTCTGGGCAGTTGCGTGGCCTACCTGGCCGCCACCATTGCGGTGCAGGCCAAGGCCCGCCCGCGCGGGCCGGGCAGCGCGTTCGATGCGCTGTGGCTGCCCACGGTGGGGGTGGACCTGTGCTTCTTTGCCCTGCTGCAGCTGACGCCGGGCACGGCCGCCATCAACTACACGCCGTTGCTGGTGCTGCCGGTGCTGATGGCGGCGGCGCTTGGCTCGCGCACGCTCGCGCTGGGCACCGCGGCGATGGTGGCGCTGCTGCTGCTGGGGCACGCGGCGTGGACGGTGCATGCCGACGCTTGGCTCAACACCGCCGATCTGCCGCAGGCGGGTTTGACAGGCGCGGGCCTGCTGGCGCTGGCGCTGCTGACCCACCAGATGGCCGCACGCCTGGCGCGCGAGGAGGTCATCGCACGCCGCAACCAGGTCGAAGCGCAGGTGCAGGCGCTGGTCAACGACCTGGTGGTCGAATCGCTGCCCGACGGCGTGCTGGTGGTGGACTCGACCTTCATGGTGCGCACGGCCAACCCGGCGGCGCGCGTGCTGCTCGGCTCCGACCAGGAAGTGACACCGCACTTCTTCAGCCTGCACGACGATCCGGCGTGGGAACAGCTCACCGCCATTGCGCGGCAGACCTTTGCCGACGCGCCCGTCGACGCCACCGACATCGTGCTGCACCACGACGACCGCCAGAGCAGCCGGCTGCGCGTGCGCACGCAGCGCACGCCCTCCATCGACGACAGCGGCGTGAGCCTGTGCGTGATGTTCCTGCAGGACCTGCGTGAAATGGAGGCACGGCTGCGCACCGAGAAGCTGGCCTCGATGGGCCGCATGTCGGCCGCGGTGGCGCACGAAATCCGCAACCCGCTGGCCGCCATCAGCCAGGCCAACGCCTTGCTGGACGAAGACCTGAGCCAGCCCGCGCAGCGTCGTCTGACGGCCATGGTGCGGCAGAACGCCGAGCGGCTGCAGCACATCGTCGAAGACGTGCTGGACGTGGCGCGCGCCCAGGGCACGGGCGATGCCACGCAGTGGCATGCGATGGCGCTGGACGACGAGGTCGGCGTGTGCTGTGACGAATGGCGCCAGCAGCACGCCGTGGGCGAGCGCATGCGCGTGGAGCTGCATGCCACCGGCGTGCACGTGCAGTTTGCCCCCGCGCACCTGCGCCGGGTACTGGTCAACCTGCTGGACAACGCGGCGCGCTACGCATCGCAGCGCCCCGGCGCGATCCAGGTGGCCAGCTATGCGGTGCGGCACGGCCCGGTGATGCTGATGGTGTGGAGCGACGGCGCCGCCATGGAACCCGCCGTGCGCCGCCACCTGTTCGAGCCCTTCTTCTCGTCCGAAAGCCGATCCAGCGGCCTGGGCCTGTTCATCAGCCGCGAGCTGTGCGAACGCCACGGCGCCACCATCTCGCACGAGCGCACATCGCGCGACCAGGGCGGGCAACTGGTGGAAGGCAACGAATTCTTCATCGGCCTGCGGCGCGCGCACGCGGGACACTCCACGGTTTGATCTGGGTCTGAAAGACAATTCGCTCCCATGAATGCTTCAGCGATGGCACCCGAGGCCGCCCGCCTGCTGGTGGTGGACGACGAACCGGATCTGCGCACCCTGTACGAACTGACCCTGCTGCGCGAGGGCCACCAGGTCGAGGCCGCGGGATCGCTGACCGAGGCGCGCGCGCTGCTGCAGGCCCAGGCCTACGACGTGGTGATCACCGACATGCGTCTGCCCGACGGGCTGGGGCTGGAACTGCTGCGCGAGATGGCGGCCGCGCAGCGGCGTGAGCGCTGCATCATGATCACCGCCTACGGCTCGGCCGAGAACGCGGTGGAGGCGCTGAAGTGCGGCGCGTTCGACTACCTGACCAAGCCGGTCGACCTCAAGCAGTTCCGGTCGGTCGTGCAGTCCGCACTGAATTCGCCCCAACCGCCCCACGCCGCGTTCAGGGCGCAGGCCGCGGCAGAGCCCCCGGCGGCGCCTGCCGCCGCTGCGGATGCCGCCCCCGCACCCTCCCCAGTGCTGGCGCGCATGGTGGGCGATTCCGCCGCCATGCGTGCGGTCAAGCACCGCATCACCAAGGTGGCGCGCAGCATGGCGCCGGTGCTGGTACGGGGTGAATCCGGCACCGGCAAGGAATTGGTCGCGCAGGCCATCCATGGCTGCAGCCACCGCGGCGGCGGGCCGTTCGTGCCGGTCAACTGCGGCGCGATCCCCGAGAACTTGCTGGAAGCCGAATTCTTCGGCGCGCGCAAGGGCTCGTACACCGGCGCCGTGGCCGACCGCGAAGGCTTTTTTCAGGCGGCGCGCGGCGGCACGCTGTTTCTGGACGAGATCGGCGACCTGCCGCTGCAGATGCAGGCCAAGCTGCTGCGCGCCATTCAGGAGCGGCGCGTGCGCCCGCTGGGCGAAACGCAGGAAGAAGCGGTGGACGTGCGCGTGGTCAGCGCCACGCACAAGGACCTGGCCGCCGAAGTGCAGGCCGGGCGCTTCCGGCAGGACTTGTATTACCGCCTGAACGTGATCGAGATCGTGGTGCCGCCGCTGCGCGAACGGCGCGAAGACCTGCCCGCGCTGTGCGACACGCTGCTGGCGCGCATCGGCGCCGACGCCGGCCTGCCGGTGCCGCGCCTGACGGCCGCGCAGCTCGACGAAATTCTGCAGGCGCCGCTGGAAGGCAACGTGCGTGAGCTGGAGAACCTGCTGCACCGCGCGGTAGCGCTAGGCGATGCCGGAGATTCGGTATTCGACGAGCCGCCAGCGCCCATCCAGGGCGCGTATTCAGCTATCGAATTGGAAGCAAACGCGACGCCGCCGTTGCCCGCGCCGACGGCCGACGATGCCGTGCCGCTGCCCGCCAACCTGGAAACCTGGCTGGACGCGCAGGAGCGCGCTGTGCTGGTGCGCGCGCTGGCCGAGACCGGCTTCAACCGAACCGCCGCCGCCGCCCGTCTGGGGCTGAACCTGCGGCAGATGCGCTACCGCATGTCGCGCCTGGGCATCACCGCGCCCCACCATGACGAATCCAACGGCGATGCCGGTTGAGCGCGCGGCCGCCAACGACTGGGACGGGGGCTGGTACGCCCCCGCCCGGCGCCTGCCCTCGCCCAACTTCGGCCCGCGCCCGCCCGGCGCGCAGGTCGAACTGATCGTCGTGCATTCCATCAGCCTGCCGCCAGGCGAATTCGGCGGCGACCACGTACAGGCGCTGTTCACCAACGCGCTGGACTGGGACGCCCATCCCTACTTCCAGGAGATCCGGGGGCTGGAGGTGTCGGCGCACTTCTACGTCACGCGCGACGGCGGCCTGTGGCAGTTCGTCAGCGTGGACGACCGCGCCTGGCATGCGGGCGCGTCCAGCTTCTGCGGGCGCGACAACTGCAACGACTATTCGGTCGGCATCGAACTGGAAGGGCTGGAAGGCGGCCTGTTCGAGTCCGCGCAGTACGACACGCTGTGCCGGCTGTCGCAGGCGCTGCGCGCACGCTATCCCATCAGCGCCATCGCCGGCCACGAGCACGTGGCGCCGGGCCGCAAGCAGGACCCTGGCGACGGGTTCGACTGGCACCGGCTGCAGCGCAGCCTGGGCTGGCCCGCGCACTGCTTCGCCCCCGGCGCACTGGGCTGAGCGGCCGCGCCGCGCGCGGCGCCAGACCAGAACTGCTTGCCACAACCTCCGCATCCACGCGGCCTTCGGCCGTGAATGCGGCTGCGGGCCGCATGCTGCCTGGGTGCCCGTTTCTGGCAGGCGGGCCTTCGTGATGAACGAACCAGACCTCGCTGTAGACGTGCCGTCGACAAAACGCGCGTTTTTGCCAAAAGCACAACATTTAGTGGCTTGAACTCACGCCGAACACTAGATATAGTGTCCCCGGGGTCAGCTTCGCTCACTCAATAAAAGCACAAGAGCGCCTCGTAACGCTGAGACATCCCCGTCCCGACAACTGTTTACCGAGAGGACTTCATGCAGACACCGCATGTCATCACGCCTGCGTTCGACACGCCGGCCACCCCGCTGCGCGCCGATGCCGCCCAGCCACTGATGTCGGCCAGCCACACGCTGTCGCACTACCAGATCATGCGCCGCAACGGCGCCGTGGTGTCCTTCGAGCCGAGCAAGATCGCCGTGGCCATGATGAAAGCCTTCCTGGCCGTGCATGGCACGCAGGGCGCGGCCTCGGCCAGCGTGCGCGAGGTGGTCGACGGCCTGACGCAGGCCGTGGTGCGCGCGCTGATGCGCTCGCGCCCAGGCGGCGGCACCTTTCACATCGAAGACGTGCAGGACCAGGTCGAGCTGGGCCTGATGCGCAGCGGCCATCACGAGGTGGCGCGCGCCTACGTGCTGTACCGCGAGCGTCGCGCGCAGGAGCGCGCGCAGCAGAAGACCGAAGCCGCGCCGGTCGCGCCCGTCCTTCACGTGCTAGAAAAAGGAGAGCGCGTTGCGCTGGACCAGCAAGCGCTGGAAGCACTTTTTGCCCAGGCCTGCGCCAACCTGGACGCCGAGGTTCGCCCCGAGCCGATCCTGGCCGAGACGCTGCGCAACCTGTACGACGGCGTGCCGGTGGACGAGGTGTACAAGGCCGCCATCCTGGCCGCGCGCACGCTGATCGAAAAAGAGCCCGACTACACCTACGTCACGGCGCGGCTGCTGCTGCACACCATCGCCAAGGAAATCCTGGGCGAGACGGTGAGCCTGCCGCAACTGGCCGACCGCTACGCGGACTATTTCCCGCAGTTCATCAAGAAGGGTGTTGACAACGAACTGCTGGACGAGCGCCTGCTGCAGTTCGACCTGGCCCGCCTGGGTGCGGCGCTGAAGCCTGAGCGAGACCTGCAGTTTGACTACCTGGGCCTGCAGACGCTGTACGACCGCTACTTCCTGCACGTGCGCAAGACGCGCATTGAGCTGCCGCAAGTCTTTTTCATGCGCGTGGCCATGGGCCTGGCGCTGAACGAGATCGACCGCGAGGCGCGCGCCATCGAGTTCTATGAAGTGCTGTCGTCGTTCGACTTCATGAGCAGCACGCCCACGCTGTTCAACAGCGGCACGCTGCGCTCGCAGCTGTCGAGCTGCTACCTGACCACGGTGCCGGACGACCTGGACGGCATCTACGAGTCGATCAAGGAAAACGCCCTGCTGTCCAAGTTTGCCGGCGGCCTGGGCAACGACTGGACGCGCGTGCGCGCCCTGGGCAGCCACATCAAGGGCACCAACGGCGAATCGCAGGGCGTGGTGCCGTTCCTGAAGGTGGTCAATGACACCGCTGTCGCCGTCAACCAGGGCGGCAAGCGCAAGGGCGCGGTCTGCACCTATCTGGAAACCTGGCACCTCGACATTGAGGAGTTTCTGGAGCTGCGCAAGAACACCGGCGACGACCGCCGCCGCACGCACGACATGAACACGGCCAACTGGATTCCTGACCTGTTCATGCGCCGCGTGATGGAAAAGGGCACCTGGACGCTGTTCTCGCCCAGCGAAGTGCCCGATCTGCACGATAGGTTCGGCGCCGACTTCGAGCGCGCCTATGTGGCCTACGAAGAGAAGGCCGCGCGCGGCGAGATCCAGCCCAGCAAGACGCTGCCCGCCATCGACCTGTGGCGCAAGATGCTTTCGATGCTGTTCGAGACCGGCCACCCCTGGATCACCTTCAAGGACGCCTGCAACGTGCGCAGCCCGCAGCAGCACGCCGGCGTGGTGCACTCCAGCAACCTGTGCACCGAGATCACGCTCAACACCAGCGACACCGAGACCGCCGTCTGCAACCTCGGCTCGGTCAACCTGCTGCAGCACCTGAAGGACGGCGGCGTGGACCACGACAAGCTGCGGCGCACGGTCGCCACCGCCATGCGCATGCTCGACAACGTGATCGACATCAACTACTACGCGGTCAAGAAGGCGCGCGACTCCAACCTGCGCCACCGGCCGGTGGGGCTGGGGGTGATGGGCTTTCAGGACGCGCTGTACGCGCTGCGCATCCCCTATGCGTCCGAACAGGCGGTGCAGTTCGCCGACGAGTCGATGGAAGCCGTGTGCTACCACGCCTACTGGGCCAGCACCGACCTGGCGGCCGAGCGCGGGCGCTATTCCAGCTACAAAGGCTCGCTGTGGGACCAGGGCGTGCTGCCGCTGGACACGCTGGACCTGCTGCAGCAGGCGCGCGGCGGCTATGTCGAAGTCGACCGCAGCAGCACGCTGGACTGGGATGCGCTGCGCCGCAAGATCGCGCAGGACGGCATGCGCAACAGCAACTGCGTCGCCATTGCGCCCACGGCCACCATCAGCAACATCATCGGCGTCGATGCGTCGATCGAGCCCTGCTTCGGCAACCTGTCGGTCAAGAGCAACCTGTCGGGCGAATTCACCATCATCAACCACTACCTGGTGAAGGACCTGAAGCGCCTGGGCCTGTGGGACGACGTGATGGTGATGGACCTCAAGCACTTCGACGGCTCGCTGCGCCCCATCGACCGCGTGCCGCCCGACATCAAGCAGCTGTACGCCACGGCGTTCGAGGTCGAGCCTCAGTGGCTGGTCGACGCCGCCGCGCGCCGCCAGAAGTGGATCGACCAGGCGCAGAGCCTGAACATCTACATGGCCGGCGCCAGCGGCAAGAAGCTCGACGACACCTACAAGCTGGCGTGGGTGCGTGGCCTGAAGACCACGTACTACCTGCGCACCACCAGCGCCACGCACGCCGAGAAATCCACCGTGCAGTCGGGCCGCCTGAACGCCGTGCCCTCGGGCGACGAATCGGGTGGCGCGCGCATGAGCGCACTCGATGCCGCCGCGGCTGCCGCGCAAGCGCAGGGGGCGCTCGAGCCTGCCACCGACATCAAGTTCTGCGCCATCGACGATCCGGGCTGCGAAGCCTGCCAGTGATCGAAACCACCCGACAAGGCGCGCGACATCACACGCATGCGATGCCTTGTCGCAACACAAATCGAGCAACGATGTGAACGAACACTTTGCATTTCATAGCGTTGCTCCCATAATCGGAGCATTGGAAAAACCATGTTGACTTGGGACGACGACGCCACCCCTCACGTGCTGCAGCCACGACTGCAGCCGGTGTCCGATCCGGCCGCCGCTGTGCGCGAGCTGGCTTCCTTCCAGCCGGCAGCCACCGTGATGCCCGCCACGGCATCGCCGGCCGCAGCAGCGCCGGGCAACAACGCCGCCAACGCCAGCCATCGCCGCGTCAACGCGGCAGACAAGCGCATCATCAACGGCCACACCGACGTCAACCAGCTGGTGCCGTTCAAGTACAAGTGGGCCTGGGAAAAATACCTGGCCACCTGCGCCAACCACTGGATGCCGCAGGAAGTGAACATGAACCGCGACATCGCGCTGTGGAAGTCGCCCACCGGCCTGACCGAGGACGAGCGCCGCATCGTCAAGCGCAACCTGGGCTTCTTCGTCACCGCCGATTCGCTGGCGGCCAACAACATCGTGCTGGGCACCTACCGGCACATCACGGCGCCCGAGTGCCGCCAGTTCCTGCTGCGCCAGGCGTTTGAAGAAGCCATCCACACCCACGCCTACCAGTACATCGTCGAATCGCTGGGGCTGGACGAGGCCGAGATCTTCAACGCCTACCACGAGGTGCAATCGATCCGCGACAAGGACGAGTTCCTGATCCCGTTCATCGACGCGATCATGGACCCGAACTTCCACACCGGCACGCCCGAAGCCGACCAGCTGCTGCTTAAGAGCCTGATCGTCTTCGCCTGCCTGATGGAGGGCCTGTTCTTCTACGTTGGCTTCACGCAGATCCTGGCGCTGGGTCGGCAGAACAAGATGACCGGCGCGGCCGAGCAGTACCAGTACATCCTGCGCGACGAGTCGATGCACTGCAACTTCGGCATCGACCTCATCAACCAGATCAAGCTCGAGAACCCCCACCTGTGGACGCCGGCGTTCAAAGCCGAGATCAAGGCGCTGTTCGAAAGAGCCGTCGAGCTGGAATACCGCTACGCCGAAGACACCATGCCGCGCGGCGTGCTCGGCATGAACGCGTCCATGTTCAAGGGCTACCTGCGCTACATCGCCAACCGGCGCGCGACGCAGATCGGGCTGGAGGCGCTTTTCCCCAACGAGGAAAACCCCTTCCCCTGGATGAGCGAAATGATCGACCTGAAGAAGGAGCGCAACTTCTTCGAAACCCGCGTCATCGAGTACCAGACCGGTGGCGCCCTGTCCTGGGACTGACTGACGCCAGCCATGCCCCTGATGAATCCGCAACCCAGCCTGAATGCCGCGCCGGCAGGCTGCGTTGCTCCCGTGTTCATGGTGATGGCCCCAGGAGTCTGCGCGGCAGATGCGTGGCGCCAGTGCCATGAATCGCTTTGCGTGTCCAACAGACGTGAAGCGTTTCCTGCTGTTGATAGGTAATTCAACTTGATCAAGGAGAAAAAAATGGCAACTGCAAAGAAAGCCCCGGCCAAGAAGGCCGCTGCGAAGAAAGCGCCGGCGAAGAAAGCGGCCGCAAAGAAGGCCCCGGCCGCCAAGAAAGCCGTCGCCAAGAAGGCCCCCGCTGCTGCTAAAAAAGCGGTAGCCAAGAAGGCACCGGCGGCCAAGAAGGCCGTAGCGAAGAAGGCACCCGCCGCCAAGAAAGTGGCCGCCAAGAAAGCCGTAGCGAAGAAGGCCCCGGCAGCGAAAAAAGCCGTCGCCAAGAAGGCCCCCGTCGCCAAAAAGGCCGTAGCCAAGAAGGCACCGGCCGCCAAGAAAGCGGTCGCCAAGAAGGCACCGGCCGCCAAGAAAGCGCCCGCAGCCAAAAAGGCCGTAGCCAAGAAAGCCCCGGCCGCCAAGAAAGCCCCGGCGGCCAAAAAGGCCCCTGCCAAGAAGGCGGCGACCAAGAAGCCCGCTGCCCCCAAGAAGCCGGCAGCGCAAACCACGCTGAACCCTCAGGCAGCGTGGCCGTTCCCGACGGCTTCCAAGCCCTGATCGGCTGACACGGTCATCCACCGCGCGCTTCGGCGCCGGTGGAATCCCGTCAAGAGCCCGCCACGAGCGATCGTGTGCGGGCTTTCTTCATGGCTCGCCGCGGCACAAGGCGTCCTTCTTCTCAAGCGCTGTCCTGCCATGCTGCGCTTGGTGACGCCGCGTCGTCAAGCCTGCGCCAGCACCGTCGCGTCCACCTGGTAATTCTGCGGACCGCGGCTGGCGATCTTGAGTGCGCCGAGCTGGTTGCCGAGCATGGCGCAACGCGCCAGCGGCCAGCCTTGCTCCAGCCCATGCAGCAGCGCGCCGCGCCAGGCGTCGCCACAGCCGGTGGGGTCGACCACGGCGGCCGGCTGTACCGCGGGCACATGGGTTTTGACGCCCGCCTCCCAGATGTCGCAACCATCGCCGCCCAGCGTCACTACCAGGCCTTTCACGCGCCGCGACAGATCATGAAGTTCAACGCCCATGCGGTCGCAGAGCATGCGGCCTTCGTAGTCGTTCACCGTGACCCAGGTCGCCAGGTCGACGAAGTGCGACAGTTCGGCGCCTCCGAACATCGGCAGGCCCTGGCCCGGGTCGAACACGAAGGGAATGCCGGCGGCATGAAACTGCTCGGCGTGCTGCAGCATGGCGTCGCGCCCGTCGGGCGAGATGATGCCCAGCTTCACGTCGGGCCGGGCCTCGATGCGGGTGAGATGCGCCTGCATCATGGCGCCGGGGTGAAAAGCCGTGATCTGGTTGTTGTCGCGATCGGTCATGATCATGGCCTGCGCGGTGTACGTGCCCTCGATCTGGCGCACGAAATCGGTACCGATGCCCAGCGCGCGCAGCCGCTCAAGGTAGTCCGCGCCGTCGTTGCCCAGGGTCGCCACCGGCAGCGGCACGCCGCCCAACTGGCGCATGGCGTAGGCAATGTTGCCGGCACAGCCGCCAAAGTCGCGCCGCAGGCCCGGCACCAGGAACGAGACGTTCAGGATATGCAGCTGGTCGGGCAGGATCTGCTCGGCAAAGCGCCCCTCGAAAGTCATGATGGTGTCGAACGCGAGCGAGCCGCAGATCAGTGTCGCCATGGTGTGTGCTCTTGCAATGAAAAAGAATATGCGACGCCCCGGCAGGCGCGCGATGTCAGGGATAGAACGCCATCAGGCGATAGCCTGTGATGAGCGGTGAAACGCTGGAATCCGCCACGGTGAGCGTGCGCGCGCCGCTGAACTCGTCGCGCGCCGCCAGCGTCACCGGCGCGCCCAGTTCGGCCGCGGTGACCACGCGCCGCACCAGTTGGCGGTCTTGCGCGTCGGTCAGCACCAGCTCCAGCGCGGGCGTGGCGATGGGCATGTCGGACGTGTTGCGCAGCACGACCGTGAACCGGAATTCGTCGCCGCTCGCGCGGTTGAACGCCGAGCTGTCGATGACGATGGCGTCCAGCATGCGGTACGGTGACACCTCGCAACCCATGGGTTGGCACAAGGCCTGAAGCAGCGGGGTCAGCCGCGGCTCGCGCGCTGCCAGCCAATCGCGCTGGCTCAAGGCTGCCTGCGCCGCCAGCCCCAGCAACAGCCCGATCAGCAACAGCCACAGGGCGGCCCGCACGGGCCACGACGACCAGAATGCGCGCCGCTGGGCGGCCGCGACGAACGACGGCGCGGTGGGCGCGGGCTGCTCAAGGGCCGCCGCTGTCACGACCGATGCGAACGGGTGGGCGGACGCCTCCGGCTCCGTCGGCACCGCAACTGCTTGGCTTGTGTCTTCTTCAGCGACCGCGGATGCCGGCGCCGGAAGATCATGCGCTGACCATGGGTGCTCCGCAGCGGTGTGGGTCGGCGGTGGCGCGAGCGGCCCTTCGCCAAGGTCCGCCTCACTGGCGCGCGAAACATCGTCCTGCGCGATGGGCGTGGCCACAGCGCCCGGGGTGTCGTGCGCTGCACTCGGCTCGACGTGCGACTTCGACACCGATTCGACGGACGGTGGCGTTGTGGTGGCCGGGCCGGCCTCGGGAGTTTGGTCGTCGGAGCCTGCGTGCGCATGCACGGGGGGCGGCGCAACGGTGGCGGCGAAGCTCGACTTAGAGATGTCGTCCGGTTCGTGAGCAATCGACGGCGCGCCGGAGGAAGCTGCCACGGACGCCGCTCCCGAAGCCACGGGAACCTCATCGCGCCACGGCGCCGTTGTCGCCCGATCATCCTGGAGCCGCGCCAGTGGCGGTGGCGGTGGCGGTGGCGATGCCCCCAGCACCGCCGCGCTCTCCTCGCCCGACAGCATGTGTCCGGCGCCGTCAAATACCTCGTTGCAGTGTCCGCAGCGCACCCAGCCGCCCGAAATGCGCAGCTGATCCGGCACGACCCTGAACATGGTCAGGCATGCGGGGCAGCGCGTGACAAGGCTCATCGTGCAGCGATTGTAGGCAGCCGCGCGCGGCGGTCAGCCCGGACGGCGCGCCACCAGCAGCACCCAGCCGTCCTCGGCGTCGGCTGATTCCAGGGCCAGCCACGGCGCGTAGGCTTGCTGCAGCGCGGCCGTCTGGCGCTCCAGCACGCCGGCCAGCACCAGGGCGCCGCCGGGCGCGACATGGCTCGCCAGCAGGGGCGCTAGCACCTTCAGCGGGGTGGCCAGGATGTTGGCCAGCACCGTGTCGTACACGCCCTGCGCGCGGTCGGGCAGGCCGGCCATCAGGCTGACGCCATTGGCCACCGCGTTGTCGTGGGTCGATTGCACGGCGGCGGGGTCGATATCCACCGCGTCGACGCTGGCCGCGCCGTGCAGCGCGGCGCCAATGGCCAGGATGCCCGAGCCGCAGCCATAGTCAAGCACGCGCTGCACCGTGGGCGGATGCGCGGCGATCCAGCGCAGGCACATGCGCGTGGTGGGGTGCGTGCCCGTGCCGAAGGCCAGGCCAGGGTCGAGCCGGATCACATGCGAGGCCTGGGCCGGCACGTCGTGCCAGGTGGGGACGATCCAGAACGCAGGCGTCACCGGCACGGGCTCGAACTGCGACTGCGTCAGCCGCACCCAGTCCTGCTCGGGCACGCCGGCGATTCGCGCCACCTCGCAGCCGGCGAAGAAGTCTTGCAGGGACAGCAGGCGCGCCGCCTCGCGCGCTTCCGCCTCGGACCCAAACAGCGCCACGACCTGCGAGCGCGACCAGCGCTGCGCCGGTGCCGGCATGCCCGGTTCACCGAACAGCGCGCGCTCGGCGTCGGTGTCTGCATCGGCGTCCTCGACCGACACGCACAGCGCCTCCAGCGCCTCCAGCGCGTCGGTCAAGGGCTCGACGCGCTCTTCGGGGCAAATCAGGCACAGCTCGAACATATCGGCATCCGCTTCAAAAATTATAGCTGCTCACGCTTTATGGACAAGCGGTGGCGGCAGATTTAGCCTGACACCTCAAATCCGGGTTGTTGACCCGGCAACCCAATCACCCCGTCGGAAGCCGCGACGCGATCCATGGGCGCGTCGTTACCGCTGCCGGTCGCCCAGCCACTTCTCGAGGTAATGGATGTTGGTGCCGCCTTCCATGAACTTGGCGTCCACCATCAGTTCGCGGTGCAGCGGGATGTTGGTGCTGATGCCTTCCACCACCGACTCGGCCAGCGCGGTCTGCATGCGGGCGATGGCCTGCTCGCGCGTGTCACCGTAGACGATCAGCTTGCCGATCATGCTGTCGTAGTTGGGCGGCACGAAGTAGTTGTTGTAGACGTGCGAATCGACCCGCACGCCCGGCCCGCCGGGCATGTGCCACGCGGTGACGCGACCCGGCGACGGCGTGAACTTGAAGGGGTCTTCGGCGTTGATGCGGCACTCGATGGCGTGTCCCTTGATCTGGATCTGGCGCTGCGTAAACGGCAGCTTCTCGCCCGCCGCCACCATGATCTGCGTGCGCACGATGTCCACGCCGGTGATCCACTCGGTCACCGGGTGTTCCACCTGCACGCGGGTGTTCATCTCGATGAAATAGAACTCGCCGTTCTCGTACAGGAATTCGAACGTGCCGGCGCCGCGGTAGCCGATCTTCTTGCACGCCGCCACGCAGCGCTCGCCGATGCGCTCGATCAGCCGGCGTGGAATGCCCGGCGCCGGGCCCTCCTCGATCACCTTCTGGTGGCGCCGCTGCATCGAGCAGTCGCGCTCGCCCAGGTAGACGGCGTTGCGGTGCTTGTCAGCCAGGATCTGGATTTCGATATGGCGCGGGTTCTGGAGAAATTTCTCCATGTACACGGCCGGGTTGTTGAACGCCGCCGCCGCCTCGCCCTTGGTCATCTGCACCGCGCCGATCAACGCCGCCTCGGTGTGCACCACGCGCATGCCACGCCCGCCGCCGCCGCCCGCGGCCTTGATGATGACCGGGTAACCGATCGCCTTGGCGATGCGCTTGATGGTGGCCGGGTCGTCCGGCAACTCGCCGTCTGAGCCCGGCACGCAGGGCACGCCCGCCTTGATCATCGCCTGTTTGGCCGACACCTTGTCGCCCATGATGCGGATCGACTCGGGCGTGGGACCGATGAACTGGAAGCCGCTTTTTTCCACCCGCTCGGCGAAGTCGGCGTTTTCGCTCAGGAAGCCGTAGCCGGGGTGGATGGCCTCGGCATCCGTCACCTCGGCCGCCGAAATGATGGCCGGCATGTTCAGGTAACTCTGCCCCGACGGCGCGGGCCCGATGCAGACCGCTTCGTCGGCCAGCCGCACGTACTTGGCGTCGCGGTCGGCTTCTGAATAGACCATGACGGCCTTGATGCCCAGCTCGCGGCAGGCTCGCTGCACGCGCAGGGCGATTTCGCCGCGATTAGCGACCAGAATTTTTTTAAACATGATTGCCCCCGCGGCTCATCGCCACAACGCCGCGATCAGCGACCTGTACTTTTTTGAACATGTCAGTTATCCATGGCGCTGTGGCGTGGCCGGCATCGGACGGATGCCTTGAAGGGCACGCCGCCGCGACAGCCGTGCGGCCCGACGCGCGCAACGGCAAGCTCATTCAATCACGAACAGCGGCTGGCCATATTCCACCGCCTGACCGTTTTCGCCCATGATCTTGACGACGGTACCGCCTTTTTCGGCGTCGATCTCGTTCAGGATCTTCATCGCCTCGATGATGCAGAGCGTGTCGCCCTCCTTCACCTGCTGCCCGATTTCGACGAAAGGCTTGGCGCCGGGGCTGGAAGAGCGGTAGAACGTGCCCACCATGGGCGACTTGACCAGGAAGCCCGCCGGCAATTCCGCCGCGCCAGCCGAGGCCGGTGCACTGGCGGGGGCGTCGGCCGCGACGGGCGCAGCAGACGCCGCCACCGGCGCCGGCACGGCTTGCTGCACCGGCGCGTACGCCACCACCTGAGGCGCCGCCTGCGGACCGCCCTTCACGATACGAACCCTGCCTTCGGCCTCGGTGATCTCCAGTTCCGACACGTTCGACTCCGATACCAGGTCGATCAGGGTCTTGAGTTTGCGCAAATCCATGGTTAGGCCATCCAAATAGGGGGAAGGGCGAATCTAACCTAAATCTACCCTAACGCCGTTGATTTGAGTTCAATTTCGTGGAACGGCGCGACCTGCGCTAGGCGGTCATGGCTTGCCGCCAGCGTGCCAGGTCGCTGGCGTGAAGCTGGCCCAGCTTGCGCTCGCGCAGCCGGCCGGTGCCGTCAAACAGCACGCTGAAGGGCAATCCACCGGCCGAATTGCCCAGTTCGCGCGCCAAGTCGACCCCTTCCAGGCCCGCCAGCCCAATCGGAAAGGTCACCGGAGACTTGGCAAGGAAACGCACCACCGGCTCGGGCTTGTCTACCGCCAGTCCCAGCAGTTGCCAGCCGTTGGCCTTGTTATCGGCATAAAAGCCGCTCAATAACGGCATTTCTTCCACACAAGGCGGGCACCAGGTGGCCCAGAAGTTGATCAGCAGCGGCCGGCCTCTTAGCGACGCCAGCGCCAGCGAGCCGCCTTCCGGCGTGTGGAAGCTGCGCGCCCAGAAATCGGCCAGATCACCCGCTTCGGTCAGTCGATAGCGTTGCCAGCCCAGCAGCGCGCCCGCACCTGCGGCCGCAGCCGCGACGGCGGCCAGCGCGCCGCGGCGCGACCAGGCGCGGTTCGGCGGCGCCGGCAAGGTCGTCTTCGGGTCGGTCATGCCTGCTCGCTTTCTGCCAGCCGCTGGGCCAGCGCCTTGCGGTCGCCGCGCACGGGCCGGCCTTGCGCGTCCGGCTTGAGCGCGCCACGAAGATCGTCGTGGTCGTGAATCATCAAATGCACGCCGATCGTCTCGCCCAGTTCTGCGCAGTGGTCGCTGAAACTCAGCGCGTCCACGTCCTGGCCCCGCACCCCGGCCACCGCGTGCGGCTGGTAGGCCACGCGCTGGTCGATGAGCGCAATTTCAGCCGACTTGGGGTCGTCGCAAAACAATTGAAGGTGGATGTCCGACAGCCGCGTAGCGGTGCCGTTCCACACCGCGCCCACGATGTAGGGACGGAATTCGCTCAGCCGATCCATCCACACCAGCGCCAGGCGCCGCAGCGCCGCCAGTTCGCGCGGCTGGGTGTCGGCGCAGAACAGCGCCAGGTAGGCACGCACTTCGGCATCGACCAGATCGTTGTCCGGCAGCGCGCTGCGCGGCGGCACACCCAGCAGCTTCTGCGCCCGCCGCTTGGCCGAGCCGTAGTCCAGCCCCTCTTCCACCACCAGGCGCGCCGCGTGGGCGGCCATCTCGTGCGTCAGGGTTTCCATTCACCCGATTCTGCCCTGTCGCCGTGAAAGCTTGGCTTACAGTTGCCCAAAGGCCCTCAAGGAGACACCCATGAAGACGACGATGATGGACACGCCGCTGTCGCTCAACCATTTGCTGGAGCGTGCGGGCAAGATTTTCTGGAACAACACCATCGTGTCGCGCCTGCCGGACAAGTCCTTGCGCAGCCACACCTATGGCGAGTTCTACCGCCGCACGCGCGCCCTGGGCAGCGCGCTGCAGCAGCTGGGGCTGAAAAAGGGCGACCGGGTCGCCACCCTGTGCTGGAACCACCATGCCCACCTGGAATGCTATTTCGGCATCCCCGCTGCAGGCGGCGTGATGCACACGCTGAACCTGCGGCTGTCGCCCGACGAAATCGGCTGGATCGCGGGCGACGCTGAAGACCGCTTTCTCGTCATCGACGACGTGCTGCTGCCGCTGTACCAGCAGTTCGCCCACCTTCACGCGTTCGAGAAAATCATCGTCTTCCCCTTCAGCGGCGCACCCGTGCCGCCCGGATTTGCCGACTACGAGGCCTTGCTGGCGTCCGCCGATCCCGACGCCTTCCAGTACCTGCCGCACGACGAGAACGACCCGGTGAGCATGTGCTACACCAGCGGCACCACCGGCAAGCCCAAGGGCGTGGTCTATTCGCACCGCTCCACCGTGCTGCATTCGCTGGTCGCCGCGCTGCCCGACTACACCGACGTGGGGAGCACCGACGTGGTGTTGCCCGTCACCCCCATGTTCCACGCCAACAGCTGGGGCATGCCCTACATCGCGGTCATGCTGGGCGCCAAGCTGGTCTTCCCCGGCCCGCACCTGCACCCCGACGACCTGCTCGACCTGATGACGCAGGAGCCGCCCACGCTGGCGCTGGGCGTGCCTACCATCTGGCTGTCGCTGATCCAGACCTATGACCAGTCGCTCAAACCCGGTTCGCCCCACGCCGGGCGCTGGAAGTTGCCCAAGGGCATGAAGTCGCTGGTCGGCGGCGCGGCCGTGCCCGAGAGCCTGATCCGCGCCTTCGACGCGCACGGCATCTGGATCCAGCAAGGCTGGGGCATGACGGAAACCAGCCCCGTCGCCACCATCAGCTACCCGCGCGCCGAACTCGCCGGCGCCAGCCAGGATGAGAAATACCGCCGCGCCGCCCAGGCCGGTTCACCCGTGCCGCTGGTCGAGTTGCGTGCGCGCGGCGACGACGGGCGCGACCAGCCGTGGGACGGCACCAGCGTGGGCGAAATCCAGGTGCGCGGCCCCTTCATCACCGGCAGCTACCACGGCGTGGGTTCGCCCGAAGACAAGTTCACCGCCGACGGCTGGCTGCGCACCGGCGACGTGGCCAGCGTGGACGAGATCGGCTTCGTCAAGATCAGCGACCGCACCAAGGACTTGATCAAGTCCGGCGGCGAATGGATCAGCTCCGTCGACCTGGAAAACGCCCTCATGGCGCACCCGGCGGTGGCCGAGGCGGCCGTCATCGCCATTCCCGACGAAAAGTGGAGCGAGCGCCCGCTCGCCTGCGTCGCCTTCAAACCCGGCGAACAAGCCGCGACCGAGGACTTGAACGCCCTGTTGCTCACCAAGGGTTTCGCCAAATGGCAGTTGCCCGAGCGCTACGAAATCATCGACGCCGTGCCGCGCACGTCGACCGGCAAATTCTGGAAACTCAAGCTGCGCGAGCGGTTCGCCAAGTGATGTGTGCCGGGCTGAAGGCAGTCCCGATGCTGGTGAATGAAAGCACGCGGACGAGGAAGGTGGTGCGTCGCACCGCGCCACCCCTCAGCCGCGTGTGGCTATCAAAAGCAAAGCGCCATAGCGCCAAAATACGCGGGCCGGCGGCTTATTCGGCTTGCTTTCCCGCCTAGAATTCGCCCCATGCACATTCACATTCTGGGCATTTGCGGTACCTTCATGGGCGGCGTGGCGGCGTTGGCGCGCGAGGCGGGGCACACGGTGACCGGCTGCGACGCGGGCGTGTACCCGCCCATGAGCGACCAGCTGCGCGCGCTGGGCATTGACTTGATCGAGGGCTACGGCGTCGACCAGATGGCACTGAAGCCAGACATGTTCGTCATCGGCAACGTGGTGAGCCGCGCACGCCTGGCCGACGGCACACCCAAGTACCCGCTGATGGAAGCGATTCTGGACGCTGGCGCGCCCTATACCAGCGGGCCGCAATGGCTGTCCGAGCACGTGCTGGCGGGCCGCCACGTGCTGGCGGTGGCCGGAACGCACGGCAAGACCACGACCACGTCGATGCTGACCTGGATACTGGAAAGCGCGGGGCTGACGCCGGGCTTCCTGGTGGGAGGCGTGCCGTTCAACTTCGGCATTTCGGCCCGCATTGGCGCGCTGGCGGCGGGGCAGGCGCGTCCGCTGTTCGTGATCGAGGCGGACGAATACGACACCGCCTTCTTCGACAAGCGCAGCAAGTTCGTGCATTACCGACCGCGCACGGCGGTGCTGAACAACCTGGAGTTCGACCACGCCGACATCTTTGACGACCTAGCCGCCATCGAACGGCAGTTTCACCACCTGATCCGCTCGGTGCCGGCGTCCGGCCGGGTGGTGGTCAACGGGCTGGAGGAAAGCCTGACGCGGGTGCTGGCGCAAGGCTGCTGGAGCGAGCAGCGCACCTTTGGCGCGGCGGTGAGTGACTTCACGGCGCTGGGCGACGCGTCCGACTTTGAGGTGCAGCACGCGGGCCGCACGGTGGGTCGCGTGCGGTGGGATCTGTCGGGCACGCACAACCAGCTCAACGCGCTGGCGGCCATTGCGGCCGCTGAGCACGTGGGCGTGGCGCCAACCGAGGCTTGCAACGCGCTGGGCCGCTTTCAGAACGTGCGCCGCCGCATGGAAGTGCGCGGCCGCGTGGCGCAGGCAGGTGGCGCCGACATCACCGTGTATGACGATTTCGCGCACCACCCCACGGCGATCCGCACCACCGTGGACGGCCTGCGCCGGCAACTGGACGCCGCTGGCCGTCAGGACGAGCGCATCCTCGCCATCTTCGAGCCGCGCAGCAACACGATGAAGCTGGGCACGATGAAGTCACAGCTGCCGTGGTCGCTGGAACACGCCGACCTGAGCTTTTGCCACACGGGCGGGCTGGACTGGAATGCCGCCGAGGCGCTGCAGCCGCTGGGCGGCCGCGCGCAGGTCGCTGGCAGCGTGGACGACGTGGTGAAACAGGTGCTTTCAGCCGCGCGACCGGGCGATCACCTGCTGTGCATGAGCAACGGCGGCTTCGGCGGCGTGCACCTCAAGCTGCTTGAATCGCTACAAAAATAGTAGCTGCATGCGCTGGATCAACGGGCGCCAGGGCCTGATTGGTGCCTGAACTGGCGCGCCCTCCCGCGCCGCTCAGCGCCGTCAGTAGGACACCGACATCGCACCCAGGTCGATGCGCACCACGGGCTTGGCCAGCGCCCCGCTGACCGCGCGGGCAAATTCGTGGCCCCATTTCGCATCGCTCAGCAGCGTCGCGCCGGCGTCGCGCGCGACCACCAGCACCTTGTCGGCCAGCAGCAGCTTGCCGGTGGGGCGCAGCGGCTCGCTGCCCAGCTGAGTGAACTGCGCATCCAGCCAGTCGCGGGCTTCGGCATTGGCCATGGGGGCGGCCGAATCGAGCTCGAAGCGCCATTCGGTGCGCTCGTCCTGGATGACGCGAACTTCGCTCTGCATGATGGGCGGATCCTTCCTGAATGTCGTTGCCTGAACGCGCCGACGGCGGCGCACCCAGCGAATGTAGTCGATTCACCGCCGTCGACCTTGATGCGCATCAGCCCGCGCGTCGCGCCTTGACCGCGTCCGACAGCGACTGCAGGATGACTTCCGTCCCGTCCCAGCCAATGCAGGCGTCGGTGATGCTCTTGCCGTATTCCAGCGCTGCCGCGTCGTCCTTGCCGGGGGTGAACTTTTGCGCACCGCCCTGAATGTGGCTTTCGACCATCAGCCCGAACACGCAGCGCGAACCGCTGGCCACCTGCGCGGCCACGTCGCGCGCCACGTCGAGCTGACGCTCGTGCTGCTTGCTGCTGTTGGCATGGCTGCAGTCGACCATCAGCGTGGCGGGCAGCTTGGAGGACTCCAGCTCCTTGCAGGCGGTCGCGACGCTGGCGGCGTCGTAATTGGGCGCCTTGCCGCCACGCAGGATGACGTGGCAGTCCTTGTTGCCGTCGGTGTGGACGATGGCAACCTGGCCGTTCTTGTGCACCGACAGGAAGTGGTGCCCGCGCGAGGCCGACTGGATGGCATCGGTGGCGATGCGGATGTTGCCGTCGGTGCCATTCTTGAAGCCGATGGGTGCCGACAGGCCGCTGGCCAGTTCACGGTGTACCTGGCTCTCGGTCGTGCGCGCGCCAATGGCGCCCCAGCTGATCAGGTCGCCGATGTACTGCGGCGAGATGACGTCGAGAAATTCGCTGCCGGCGGGCAGGCCCAGGCGGTTGATCTCGATCAGCAACTGGCGGGCGATGCGCAGGCCTTCGTCGATGCGGTAGCTTTCGTCGAGGTACGGGTCGTTGATCAGGCCCTTCCAGCCCACCGTGGTGCGGGGCTTCTCGAAGTAGACGCGCATCACGATTTCAAGCGAATCGGCGTATCGGTCGCGCAACACCTTCAGGCGCTTCGCGTAGTCGATGGCGGCGGCCGGGTCGTGGATCGAGCAAGGGCCGATCACCACCAGCAGCCGGTCGTCCTTGCCGGCGATGATGCGGCGAATCGCCTTGCGGGTGTCGGTGATGAGCGACTCCACCGGGGTGCCGCGAATGGGGAAGAAACGGATCAAATGATCGGGCGGGGGCAACACGGTGATGTCCTTGATGCGCTGGTCGTCGGTCTGGCTGGTTCGTTCGGGCGACGAGGCCCAGGCATCGGCAGTGGCCTGTGCGTTCTTGGCGTTCATGGGATCGGTCCTTGAAGAATGGAGAAGAAAAAAGACACAAAAAAACCGCCGGGCTCATCGCGTCGGCGGTCTTGTCGGGAAGTGCGCTTGTCAGGTTACACGTTCGCCTCTCGTCCGCCGAGGACAGAGAACCAAAAGTAAAAACCGAAAGCGACGCGCGTTTTCATGACTGGGTGAATGTAGCACAGTGCGCCGTCCATGCCGCTGACAGGCGGCGGTTGACGGGCGCCATAATTGACTTTGCTATCAAAATAAAAGCGCGAAGCGCCCGGACGACAGCGCATCGACACTGTCGGCGCGAAGCAACATTCGTCAGCCCGTACCACCCACGGTCAACCCATCCAGACGCAAGGTGGGCTGACCGACACCGACAGGCACGCTCTGACCTTCCTTGCCGCAGGTTCCGACACCCGAGTCCAGCTGCATGTCGTTGCCGATCATGGTGATGCGCTTGAGCGATTCGGGGCCGCTGCCGACGATGGTGGCGCCTTTCACCGGATACTGGATTTTTCCGTTCTCGACCCAGAACGCTTCGCTGGCGGAAAACACGAACTTGCCGCTGGTAATGTCTACCTGGCCACCGCCAAAATTGGTCGCATACAGCCCCTTCTGGATGCTGGCGACGATTTCGCGTGGGTCCTTGTCGCCCCCCAGCATGTAGGTGTTGGTCATGCGCGGCATCGGAATATGGGCGTAACTCTCACGCCGGCCGTTGCCGGTCGGCTTGACCTTCATCAGGCGCGCGTTCATGGCGTCCTGGATATAGCCTTTGAGAATGCCGTCCTCGATCAACACGTTGCGTTGTGTCGGATGGCCTTCGTCGTCCACATTGAGGCTGCCGCGCCGGTCCGCCATCGTGCCATCGTCCAGCACCGTCACGCCCTCGGCCGCCACGCGCTGACCGATGCGGCCACTGAACGCGCTCGATCCCTTGCGGTTGAAATCGCCCTCCAGCCCGTGGCCCACCGCTTCGTGCAACAGCACGCCGGGCCAGCCCGGACCCAGCACCACCGTCATCTCGCCCGCCGGTGCCGGCCGCGACTCGAGGTTGGTGAGCGCGGCCTGCACCGCCTGATCGACGTAGTCCGCCACCAGCGCATCGTCAAAATACGACAAGCCAAACCGGCCGCCGCCGCCAAACGAGCCGATCTCCCGTCGCCCCTTTTGCTCGGCGATCACCGTCACCGAGAGACGCACCAGCGGCCGCACATCGGCAGCCAGGGTGCCGTCCAGTCGCGCGACGAGAACGACGTCATATTCATTGGCCAAACCGGCCATCACCTGCACCACGCGCGGGTCTTTCGCACGGGCAAGCCGTTCGATCTTTTCGAGCAACTGAACCTTGGCCGTGGAGTCGAGTGTCCCGAGCGGATCAAGCGCGCCATACAGCGCACGGCTTTGCGCCACACGGCGCCGCGGCGTCTTGACGCGACCACTGCGCGCCGAGCCGGAGATGGCCCGCACCGTACGAGCGGCGTCGAGCAAGGACTCACGCGATATGTCATCGGAATACGCGAATGCGGTCTTCTCGCCGGCAACGGCGCGCACGCCCACGCCCTGGTCGATCGAAAAGCTGCCCGTCTTGACAATGCCTTCTTCGAGGCTCCAGCCTTCAGAACGGGTGTACTGAAAATAGAGGTCGGCATCGTCGACCTGGTGCGTGGCGATCTGCCCCAGCGTGCTGCTCAGGTCAGCCTCGGTCAAGCCGAATGGCACCAGCAACAACTCGCTGGCCTTGGCCAAGCGCTCAATGGTGAGGTCTCTGGAAATCATGGGCACATTGTAGAAGGCTGCCGCCGCCACGACGTCATCACGGCTACTGTGGGCAGCGGCAATGCAGCGCCGGCCTTGGGCGGCAAACTAAAAACCGATCGCACAAAAGAAAACGCCCAGTCATTTCTGACTGGGCGTTTCTCGCTGTAATAGCCTGACGATGTCCTACTTTCACACGGGAATCCGCACTATCATCGGCGCTAAGGCGTTTCACTGTCCTGTTCGGGATGGGAAGGAGTGGTACCACCTCGCTATGGTCATCAGGCATAACTTGTTGTCATCCAGACTGAGCTGGACAACCAATTCATAGAGCAAATCAGCTTATTTTGAATGCGTCACTTGGCATAACAACCTTGATCACCGATCAAAGTTATAGGGTCAAGCCGCACGAGCAATTAGTACTGGTTAGCTTAATGCATTACTGCACTTCCACACCCAGCCTATCAACGTCCTGGTCTTGAACGACTCTTTAGGGGGCTCAAGGCCCCGGCAGATCTAATCTTGAAACGAGTTTCCCGCTTAGATGCTTTCAGCGGTTATCTCTTCCGCACTTAGCTACCCTGCGATGCCACGGGCGTGACAACAGGTACACCAGAGGTGCGTCCACTCCGGTCCTCTCGTACTAGGAGCAGGCTTTCTCAAATCTGCAGCGCCCACGGAAGATAGGGACCAAACTGTCTCACGACGTTTTGAACCCAGCTCACGTACCTCTTTAAATGGCGAACAGCCATACCCTTGGGACCGGCTACAGCCCCAGGATGAGATGAGCCGACATCGAGGTGCCAAACACCGCCGTCGATATGAACTCTTGGGCGGTATCAGCCTGTTATCCCCAGAGTACCTTTTATCCGTTGAGCGATGGCCCTTCCATACAGAACCACCGGATCACTATGTCCTGCTTTCGCATCTGCTCGACTTGTCAGTCTCGCAGTTAAGCACGCTTATGCCATTGCACTATCGTCACGATGTCCGACCGTAACTAGCGTACCTTCGAACTCCTCCGTTACACTTTGGGAGGAGACCGCCCCAGTCAAACTGCCTACCATGCACTGTCCCCGACCCAGATAATGGGCCTAGGTTAGAACCTCAAACACACCAGGGTGGTATTTCAACGTTGGCTCCATGCGATCTAGCGACCGCACTTCAAAGCCTCCCACCTATCCTACACAGATCTGTTCAAAGTCCAATACAAAGCTACAGTAAAGGTTCATGGGGTCTTTCCGTCTTTCCGCGGGGAGATTGCATCATCACAAACATTTCAACTTCGCTGAGTCTCTGGAGGAGACAGTGTGGCCATCGTTACGCCATTCGTGCAGGTCGGAACTTACCCGACAAGGAATTTCGCTACCTTAGGACCGTTATAGTTACGGCCGCCGTTTACTGGGACTTCGATCAAGAGCTTGCACCCCATCAATTAATCTTCCAGCACCGGGCAGGCGTCACACCCTATACGTCCACTTTCGTGTTTGCAGAGTGCTGTGTTTTTGATAAACAGTCGCAGCCACCTATTTATTGCAACCCGTTCATGCTCAGATGTTCTCATCACACTACTAGGGCACACCTTCTCCCGAAGTTACGGTGTCAATTTGCCGAGTTCCTTCTCCAGAGTTCTCTCAAGCGCCTTAGAATACTCATCTCGCGCACCAGTGTCGGTTTGCGGTACGGTCGTGTGCAGCTGAAGCTTAGTGGCTTTTCCTGGAACCCCGTTCAGTCACTTCGCGAGCAAGCTCGCTCGATCGACAGCCTCGGTATATGACAAGCGGATTTACCTGCCTGTCGCCTACATCTGCCTAAACCAGAATCCAATAACTGGATGACCTATTAGGATCCGTCCCCACATCGCACTACACATCGGTACAGGAATATTGACCTGTTTCCCATCAGCTACGCATCTCTGCCTCGCCTTAGGGGCCGACTTACTCTACGCCGATGAACGTTGCGTAGAAAACCTTGCGCTTACGGCGAGCGGGCTTTTCACCCGCTTTAACGCTACTCATGTCAGCATTCGCACTTCTGATACCTCCAGCAGCCTTTACAAGCCACCTTCACAGGCTTACAGAACGCTCTCCTACCACGCACATTGCTGTGCATCCGCAGCTTCGGTAACTGGCTTAGCCCCGTTACATCTTCCGCGCAGGACGACTCGATCAGTGAGCTATTACGCTTTCTTTAAATGATGGCTGCTTCTAAGCCAACATCCTGACTGTTTTAGCCTTCCCACTTCGTTTCCCACTTAGCCAATTTTAGGGACCTTAGCTGGCGGTCTGGGTTGTTTCCCTCTTGTGTCCGGACGTTAGCACCCGGTGCACTGTCTCCCAAGCTGTACTCTTCGGTATTCGGAGTTTGCCTTGGTTTGGTAAGTCGCCATGACCCCCTAGCCAAAACAGTGCTCTACCCCCGAAGGTAATACTTGAGGCACTACCTAAATAGTTTTCGGAGAGAACCAGCTATTTCCAGGTTTGTTTAGCCTTTCACCCCTATCCACAGCTCATCCGCTAGTTTTGCAACACTAGTCGGTTCGGACCTCCAGTACCTGTTACGGCACCTTCATCCTGGCCATGGATAGATCACCTGGTTTCGGGTCTACACCCAGCGACTGGACGCCCTATTCGGACTCGATTTCTCTTCGGCTTCCCTATTCGGTTAACCTTGCCACTGAATGTAAGTCGCTGACCCATTATACAAAAGGTACGCCGTCACCCCGAAGGGCTCCGACTTTTTGTAAGCATGCGGTTTCAGGATCTATTTCACTCCCCTCCCGGGGTTCTTTTCGCCTTTCCCTCACGGTACTAGTTCACTATCGGTCGATGATGAGTATTTAGCCTTGGAGGATGGTCCCCCCCATGTTCAGACAGGATTACACGTGTCCCGCCCTACTTGTCTCTAGCCTAGTACCACACGTCGGTTTTCGCATACAGGGCTATCACCTGCTATGGCCGAGTTTTCCAACCCGTTTTGCTAACAGTCGTGCTATCACTAGAAGGCTTCTCCGATTTCGCTCGCCACTACTTTCGGAATCTCGGTTGATGTCTTTTCCTCGAGCTACTGAGATGTTTCAGTTCGCCCGGTTCGCCTCAACAGCCTATGTATTCAGCTGAAGATACCTTTCGGTGGGTTTCCCCATTCGGAAATCTCCGGATCAAAGCTAATTTGCCAGCTCCCCGAAGCTTATCGCAGGCTATCACGTCCTTCGTCGCCTATCATCGCCAAGGCATCCACCACATGCTCTTAGTCACTTGACCCTATAACTTTGACGTTTCTCACGAAACGCAAGCTATTTCAAGGACTATCTGTCAGGTCTTTCACCTGACGCGTTATGCCGTAATTGAGCTCGAGAGCTCTAATTACTATGAATATCAACTTGCGTTGAATTCATGGTGACGCAATCAAAAATTGTTGCCGACGGCACGGTGAGCCATGACGCTCTTTCCGTCGACAACGCTGATTCGACTCTATGAATTGTTAAAGAACAGCCGTGAGTCTTGCGACTCGTTATTGGCAATGCCAATATCAAAGCACCAAACCAGGCGCTTTGATATACACATTGAATGGTGGAGGATGACGGGATCGAACCGACGACCCCCTGCTTGCAAAGCAGGTGCTCTCCCAGCTGAGCTAATCCCCCGGTTGATTCTATGGTGGGGATGGTGGGTCTGGTTGGTCTCGAACCAACGACCCCCGCCTTATCAAGACGGTGCTCTAACCAACTGAGCTACAGACCCAAGTCGGTCGCATGCGAGCCGTGTTAGCCCAGACCGCTGGCGACACCTTCCAACAACCGATAAGTGTGGACGTTTGAATTGAATTGCTGTTTTCCAGAAAGGAGGTGATCCAGCCGCACCTTCCGATACGGCTACCTTGTTACGACTTCACCCCAGTCACGAACCCTGCCGTGGTAATCGCCCTCCTTGCGGTTAGGCTAACTACTTCTGGCAGAACCCGCTCCCATGGTGTGACGGGCGGTGTGTACAAGACCCGGGAACGTATTCACCGCGACATTCTGATCCGCGATTACTAGCGATTCCGACTTCACGCAGTCGAGTTGCAGACTGCGATCCGGACTACGACTGGCTTTATGGGATTAGCTCCCCCTCGCGGGTTGGCAACCCTCTGTACCAGCCATTGTATGACGTGTGTAGCCCCACCTATAAGGGCCATGAGGACTTGACGTCATCCCCACCTTCCTCCGGTTTGTCACCGGCAGTCCCATTAGAGTGCCCTTTCGTAGCAACTAATGGCAAGGGTTGCGCTCGTTGCGGGACTTAACCCAACATCTCACGACACGAGCTGACGACAGCCATGCAGCACCTGTGTGCAGGTTCTCTTTCGAGCACGAATCCATCTCTGGAAACTTCCTGCCATGTCAAAGGTGGGTAAGGTTTTTCGCGTTGCATCGAATTAAACCACATCATCCACCGCTTGTGCGGGTCCCCGTCAATTCCTTTGAGTTTCAACCTTGCGGCCGTACTCCCCAGGCGGTCAACTTCACGCGTTAGCTTCGTTACTGAGTCAGTTAAGACCCAACAACCAGTTGACATCGTTTAGGGCGTGGACTACCAGGGTATCTAATCCTGTTTGCTCCCCACGCTTTCGTGCATGAGCGTCAGTGCAGGCCCAGGGGATTGCCTTCGCCATCGGTGTTCCTCCGCATATCTACGCATTTCACTGCTACACGCGGAATTCCATCCCCCCTCTGCCGCACTCCAGCCTTGCAGTCACAAAGGCAGTTCCCAGGTTGAGCCCGGGGATTTCACCTCTGTCTTACAAAACCGCCTGCGCACGCTTTACGCCCAGTAATTCCGATTAACGCTTGCACCCTACGTATTACCGCGGCTGCTGGCACGTAGTTAGCCGGTGCTTATTCTTACAGTACCGTCATGGACTCCAGGTATTAGCCGGAGCTTTTTCGTTCTGTACAAAAGCAGTTTACAACCCGAGGGCCTTCATCCTGCACGCGGAATGGCTGGATCAGGCTTTCGCCCATTGTCCAAAATTCCCCACTGCTGCCTCCCGTAGGAGTCTGGGCCGTGTCTCAGTCCCAGTGTGGCTGATCATCCTCTCAGACCAGCTACAGATCGCAGGCTTGGTAAGCCTTTACCCCACCAACTACCTAATCTGCCATCAGCCGCTCCAGACGCGCGAGGTCTTGCGATCCCCCGCTTTCATCCTTAGATCGTATGCGGTATTAGCCACTCTTTCGAGTAGTTATCCCCCACGTCTGGGCACGTTCCGATGTATTACTCACCCGTTCGCCGCTCGCCGCCAGGTTGCCCCGCGCTGCCGCTCGACTTGCATGTGTAAAGCATTCCGCCAGCGTTCAATCTGAGCCAGGATCAAACTCTACAGTTCGATCTTGAAATTTATACTCTTTCGAGTTTACTCATTTAAACGGAATTGAAGTGAACTTCACTTCTGTTCTCATGAGCGTTTGATAGTCTGAAAGACTTTGGCAATTCGCCATCAAACGCCCACGCTTATCGGCTGTATATTTTTAATGAACCCGCGTCGAAATCTGCTTTCTTCGCTGCGTCAGTTGCGATCAACTGAGCCTTGAATTATGACACGTTTTTGAATAACCTGTCAATCTTTAGGGTTTTCCCGAATTCGCCGCGCTGTTGCTTGGCTGCTTCGGTTGACCCCTTCCAGCTGTTTACTGGAAAGCCTTGAAGTATGGCACGTTTTTCAACAACCTGTCAAGGCGTGGGGTCTTTGCTGCTTCCATCTCGTGGCGTCCTGCTGGACTTCCTCTTGATGTCTACAAACCCCGCGGCGCCGGGCTGAGCCCTTGACCACCTTCGTTGACCGCCGCGTTGGCAGTGATCAGCGAAGCCCTAGACTATAGCATTGTTTTCGGGCGCTGCGCAAGTGGCGCAAAAATTTTTTGCGGGGGCCGCCATGCCGTGTGGCGCGGTCCTCGTGGGATGGACTGCCATGGCCTTGCTGACCTTACTTGATGCCCAACTTGCATTCGGCCACGTGCCTCTGCTTGACCACGCCGACTTTGCGCTGGAGCCTGGTGAGCGCGTGGGCCTGATCGGGCGCAATGGCAGCGGCAAGTCGTCACTGTTGCGCATTCTTGCCGGGCTGGAGCGCCCGGACGATGGCGAGTTGCAGGTGCAGCAGGGCGTGCGCCTGGCTTATGTGCGGCAGGAGCCCGAGCTGGCCAGCGATGCGAACGTGTTCGACGCCGTGGCGCAAGGGCTGGCGCCATTGCGCGCGCTGATTGACGGCTATTCGTCTGGCGAAGGCGATCTGGATGCCCTGCAGGCGCGCATCGAAGCGGAAGACGGCTGGTCCTGGCGGCAGCGCGTCGATGAGACGCTTCAAAGGTTGCGGCTGGCGCCGGATGCCATCGTCGGCACGCTGTCCGGCGGCACGCGAAAGCGCATCGCGCTGGCGCAAGCCCTGGTGACGCGCCCGGACGTGCTGCTGCTGGACGAGCCGACCAACCACCTCGACCTGGATGCCATTCACTGGCTGGAGGGATTGCTCACCGGCTTTGCCGGCTCCGTCGTGGTCATCACGCACGACCGCAGCTTCCTCGACGCCGTCGCCACGCGCATTGTTGAGCTGGACCGCGGCAAGCTGCTGTCCTATCCCGGCAACTTCGCCCAGTACCAGCAGCAGAAGGCGGATCAACTGGAGCAGGAAGCCACCATTCAGGCGCGTGCAGACAAGTTGCTGACGCAGGAGGAAGCCTGGGTGCGCCAGGGCGTCGAGGCGCGCCGCACGCGGGCCCAGGGGCGCATCAACCGGCTGCACGCGCTGCGGGCCGCGCGCGCGGCGCGGCGCGATGCCGTCGGCCGGGTCAAGCTTGACCTGGACGCCGGGGTGGCGGGCTACCAGGGCAAGCTGGTGGCCGAACTGGACAACGTCACCCTGACGCTGGGCAGCCAGCGCATCGTCGACGGCCTCACCACCACCGTGCTGCGCGGCGACAAGATCGGCCTGATCGGCCCCAATGGCGCCGGCAAGACGACGCTGCTCAAGCTCATTCTGGGCCAGCTGGAGCCCGACAGCGGCAGCGTCAAGCGCGGCGCCAACCTGCAGGTGGCGTATTTCGACCAGATGCGCGCCGCGCTCGACCCCGACGCCACGCTTGAGGACTTCATCAGCCCCGGCAGCGAATGGATCGAGATCGGCGACAAGCGACAGCACGTCAAGAGCTATCTGGGCAACTTTCTGTTCAGCCCGGCGCGCGCTGCCTCGCCCGTGCGGTCGCTGAGCGGTGGCGAGCGCAACCGCCTGCTGCTGGCCCGCCTGTTTGCCCGGCCCGCCAACGTGCTGGTGCTCGACGAGCCGACCAACGACCTCGACATCGACACGCTGGAGCTGCTGGAAGAACTGCTGCAAACCTACGACGGCACGGTGTTCCTGGTCAGCCACGACCGCGCCTTCCTCGACAACGTCGTCACCAGCACGCTGGCGTGGGATGGCCCGGGCCGCTGGCGCGAATACGCCGGCGGCGTGCATGACTGGCTGGCGCAAAGCGCGCGCTGGCAGGCCATGCAGCCCACGCCGGTGGCGCCGGCGCGCCCCGTCGCCGACAAGGTGCCTGCCGAACCACCGCCCCAGGCCAGGCCCACCAGGAAAAAGCTCAGCTACAAGGATCAGCGCGAGCTGGACGAACTGCCCGCCCGCATCGAGGCGCTGGAGGCCGAGCAGGCCGACATTCGCACCCGGCTGGCCGACGGCACGCTGTACAAGACCGACCTGGACCAGGCCGTGGCCCTGCAGGCGCGCGACGGCGCCATCGAGGAAGAACTCATGACCGCCCTGGAGCGCTGGGAAACCCTCAGCCAGTAAGCGCCCTGCGCCCAGCCATCCCGCCAGCGCCTTGCGGATTTGGTAACGTGCGCCGATCAACTGACGCCGCACCGCCTGCGCTGCCCGCCTGATGGCGCCGCCCCGCGGCACTTGCACAAAGACCACGCCATGATCGAACGCACCCTTTGGCACCCCGTGGCGCTCAGCCACGTCGTCGGCACGCAGCCGCGCGCCGCCACGCTGCTGGGCGAAGACCTGGTGCTGTGGCGCGACGACAGCGGCCAGGCGCACGCCCTGGCAGACCAATGCCCGCACCGCGGCGCCCGCCTGTCGATGGGCCGCGTGGCGGGCGGCCAGCTCGAATGCCCCTACCACGGCTGGCGCTTTGAAGGCGGCGGGCGATGCACGCACATCCCCGCTGTGCCCGGCTTCCAGCCCGGCCCGCGCCACGGCGCCCACGCCTTCGACACGCGCGAGGCCTACGGCATGCTGTGGGTGCGCCTGGCCGCGCCCGAAGGCGCGCCCGGGCCGATCCACGACCTGCCGGCGTTCGCGGCCGAATCCGAGCCGCGGCTGCGCAAAACCACCAGCGGCCCTTACGTCGTGCAGGCCAGCGCCCCGCGCATCATCGAAAACTTCCTCGACATGGCGCACTTCGGCTACGTGCACGAAGGCTGGCTGGGCAGCCGCGACCGGCCCGAGATCGCGCCCTACCAGGTCGCCGCGACGCCGCACGGGGTAAAAGCCACCGGTTGCCTGGCCTGGCAGCCGCGCGCGTCGGTCCACTCCACCAGCGTAGCGCAGGTCGACTACACCTACGAAGTCACCGCGCCCTACATGGCTGTGCTGACCAAGCAGCCCGAGCCAGGCACCACCGCCATCGACGGCCTGCGCGAATCCATCGCCATGTTCATCTGCCCGGTGACCGAGGAAAGCAGCGTGGCCTGGACGCGCATGGCCATGAACGACTTCGATTCGCCCGACGCGCGGCTGATCGACTTCCAGAACACCATCTTCGGGCAGGACCAGCCGGTACTCGAATCGCAACGACCGAAGAAGCTGCCGCTGGCACCCGACGCCGAGGCGCATTCCGCGGCCGACCGCATGTCGTCCGCCTATCGCCGCTTTCTGAAGGACAGCGGCATCCGCTGGGGAGTGATCGCATGACACCCGCGCCCGACGCCATCGACCGCATTGCCCCGCCGCAGCTGCCCGCGCTGCTGGCGGCCATGCCCAAGGCCGAGCTGCACATGCACATCGAAGGCTCGCTAGAGCCCGAGATGATCTTTGCGCTGGCGCGGCGCAACGGCGTGGCGCTGCCCTACGCCAGCGTGGACGCGCTGCGCCAGGCCTACGCCTTCAGCGACCTGCAGAGCTTTCTGGACATTTACTACGCCGGCGCCAGCGTGCTGCTGACCGAGCAGGACTTTTACGACATGGCCCGCGCCTATCTTGCGCGGGCAGCTACAGATAATGTAGTGCACGCCGAGATCTTCTTCGATCCGCAGACGCACACCGAACGCGGCGTGTCGATGGGCACCGTCGTCCATGGCCTGTCGCGCGCGTGCCGCGAAGCCCCGGCGCAACAGGGCGTCAGCGCCGCGCTGATCCTGTGCTTTCTGCGCCACCTGAGCGAGCAGCAGGCCTTTGAAACGCTGGAACAGGCGCTGCCGTTTCGCGACCATTTCATTGGCGTCGGCCTCGATTCGAGCGAAGTCGGCCACCCGCCCGAGAAGTTTGCCCGCGTGTTTGCGCGCTGCCGCGAGCTGGGCCTGCACGTGGTGGCCCACGCGGGCGAGGAAGGCCCGCCCGACTACATCTGGCAGGCGCTCGACGTGCTGCGCGCCGAGCGCATCGACCACGGCGTGCAGGCCGTGCACGACGCGGCGCTGATGGCGCGGCTGGCCGCCGACCGCGTGCCGCTCACCGTGTGCCCGCTGTCCAACCAGAAGCTGCGCGTCTTCCCCGACCTGGCCGACCACAACCTGAAGGCCCTGCTGGACGCCGGCCTGATGGCCACCGTCAATTCGGACGACCCGGCCTACTTTGGCGGCTACGTCAACGACAACTTCCAGGCTGTGTTTGCCGCCACCGGCATGACGGCGCGCCACGCGTGGCAACTGGCGTCCAACAGCTTCGACGCCAGCTTTGCCCCGCCCGAGGACAAGGCGCGCTGGCACCGGCAGCTGGCGGACGTGTTCAGTCGCTTTGCCGCCGCCTGACCGGTAACGCTACTTTTTCGATAGCTGCATGCGCTTGTCCAGACGGCGCCAGCGGCCTGTTTGAATCAAAATCCGCCGCTGCAGACGGCGCGTGAGAAAATCGCCGCCGGCGCCCGTGCTCCCGGGCGCCGCTTTCGTCACCCCGGAGCCATGTAGAGGAACACCATGTACAAAAACCTCGCAGCCGCGTTCGCGGCCGCCTGTTTTTTCATCCCCGCCCTTGCCCAGACCGCCACGGCGCCGCTGAAAGTCGGCTACGTCTACGTCACGCCCGTCACCCAGGCCGGCTGGACGCGCCAGCACGACACCGCGCGGCGCGAGGTTGAAGCCGCCTTTGGCCCGCGCGTGGCCACCACCGCCGTGGCCGATGTGCCCGAAGGCGCCGACGCCGAGCGCGTGCTGCGCGACCTGGCGCAGCAGGGGCACCGCCTGATCTTCACCACCAGCTTCGGCTACGCCCGCCCGGTGCAGAAGGTGGCGCAGGAATTCCCGCAGGTCCGGTTCGAATGCCTGACCTGCCCCGAAGGCGCGGCCAACGTGGCCACCGCCAACGCGCGCTACTACGAGGGCCGCTACCTGGCCGGCATCGCCGCCGGGCGCATGAGCCAGAGCCACGTGGCCGGCTACGTGGCGGGCTTTCCCATCCCGGAGGTGTTGCAGGGCATCAACGCCTTCACGCTGGGCATGCGCAGCGTCGACCCGAAGGCGCAGGTCAAGGTGGTGTGGCTGAACGAATGGTTCGACCCGGCACGCGAGCGCGAAGCCGCGCTGACGCTGATCAACCAGGGCGCCGATGTGCTGGCCTTCCACACCGGATCAACCGCGGTGATGAGCGCCGCCGAGGAGCGTAGCAAGCTCGCCATTGCCTACCACTCCGACATGCGCGCCGTCGCGCCGCAGGCGCAGCTGCTGGCGGTGACGCACCACTGGGCCGATTACGAAAAAGGCCGTGTCAAGGCCGCGCTGGACGGCGCCTGGCAGCCCGCCACCCTGTGGGGCGGCGTCAAGGAAGGCATGGTGCGCGTGGGCGATTTCGGCCCCAAGGTACCGCGCGCCGTGCGCGACGAGGTGCTGGCCCGCCAGCGCGACATCGGCGCCGGGCGGCTGCATCCGTTCACCGGGCCGCTGCTCGACAACACCGGCCGCCCGCAACTGGCGCACGGCCAGCGCCTGAGCGACGCGCAGATCGTGGGCATGAACTGGCTGGTCGACGGCGTGCAGGGCAAGCTGCCCTGACGCGGGGCGGCGCCGACGGGATCGCGCCTGCGCGCCCGGTCAGGCCAGCGTGGCGGCCTGTGTGCGCAGCTGCTCGGCCACTGCATCGAACGGCGCCGGGTCGCCCTCGGCGCGCGCCAGGATGATGGCGCCCTGCACCGACGCCACCAGCAGCGTGGCAAACGGCAGGGCGCGCGGCGCGGGGCAATGGCCCGCCTGCAGCGCGTTGGCAAGGGTGTCGCGCCACTGGTGGAAGGCTTCGCGGCAGCTTTCCTGCAGGCGCATGGAATCGGCCGCGATCGTGATCGCCGCCACCGGGCAGCACGATTCGCAGTCGTTGCGCACCAGCTTGGCGCGCCACAGCGCCAGCGCGCCGTCCACCACCGCGGCCGCCGGGCGGCCATGCAGCGCGCGCAGTGAATCGTCCAGCCGGGCGCTGAAATCGTCCAGCGCGGCCTCGACCAGTTCGGCCTTGCCGCCCGGAAAGTGGTGGTAGATCGAGCCGCGCGAAGCGCCGGTCAGCGCCAGCACCTCGGAAAACGCCGTCGCGTGCAACCCACGCCGGCCCAGGACCTCGGTGGCTCCTCGGATCATGCGCTGACGAACACCACCGGTCATTGGCTATTCCGCCCCCTCAAACAGGGCCCGAATCCGCTTCAACATCGAAGCCCGGGCAGCATATCAACCCCTGTGCCAGGGTGTTATGTCATACGACATAGCGCACGACTGGCGCGGCTTTCTAGCTATCAGTTTCAAAGCAGCCTTGGCTTGGGGCCGCGCGGCGGAGTAACCCGGGCGACGCTGCCAGGGCCACGGCGCGCGAAGGCAGCGCTACGATGGTTGCAAGGAGGCATTCCATGATCACCCACCCCCGTGCGGGCCTGCCCGCCGCGGCGGCGCCCTTTGCCGCGCAGGCGCCCGTGCGCAGCATGGCCGACGTGCGCCGCATCGAGGCCGTGCCGCTGGCGCAGGCGCTGACGGTGCGCAGCACCTATGAAATCTTCGTCAACTCGGCGCAGGCCTTTGGCGACCAGCCGGCGCTGACCTTCCTGCGCACCGCGGACCCGGCCGACGCGCCGATCCGCTGGTCGTACCAGCAGCTGCTGGCCGGCATCCACCAGACCGCCAACGCACTGCATGCGCTGGGTGTGGGGCCGCAGGACGCCGTGGCCGTGATGCTGCCCGGCTGCCTTGAATACCACCTGGCGCTGTGGGGCGGCGAGGCGGCGGGCATCGTGCAGCCGCTCAACCCGTTGCTGACCGACGACAAACTGGCCTCGCTGCTGAGCGCCGCCGGCGCCAAGGTGCTGATCGCCTGGGGCGACGACGCCGAATCCGGCATCTGGAGCAAGGCGCTGCACCTGCGCACGCAGGTGCCCACGCTGACGCATGTGCTGCGC
The DNA here is from genome assembly GCF_033110285.1 of Ottowia sp. SB7-C50. NCBI lineage: Bacteria > Pseudomonadati > Pseudomonadota > Betaproteobacteria > Burkholderiales > Comamonadaceae > Ottowia > Ottowia sp. SB7-C50. Next base: position 792,994 of record NZ_CP136995.1, on the reverse strand, counting down.
GTGGCGCCGCTGGATGAAGCGCCGCCGCCCGCGCTGCCCGAGGGCGTGCTGGACTTTGCCGTCGCCATCGCCGCGCAGCCCGACACGCACCTGGTCAGCGGGCGCGACATCGGCCCGGAAGACATCGCCGCCTACTTCCACACCGGTGGCACCACGGGTGCGCCCAAGCTGGCGCGCCACAGCCACCGCGCGCAGGTGTTCACCGCCTGGGCCTGCGTGCAAATGCAGGCCATGGGGCCGCAGGACGTGATCATCAACGGCTACCCGCTGTTCCACGTGGCGGGCACGCTGCCGGGTTCGCTGGCGGCGCTGTCGTGCGGGGTCGAAACCATCATCCCCACCACCGCGCTGTACCGCAACCGCGCCGTGCTGCAGAACTTCTGGCGTCTGGTCGAAAAGTACCGCGTCACCACGCTGTCGGCCGTGCCCACGGTGCTGGCGGCGCTGGCGCAGGTGCCGCTGGCGGGCGCCGACATTTCCAGCGTGCGCTACTGCCGCACGGGCGCGGCCATTCTGCCGCCCGAGCTGGCGGCGCGCTTCGAGCGCGATTACGGCCTGCACATCCACGAAAGCCTGGGCATGACGGAAATGGCCGGCATCTCCACCATCACGCCGCTGGGCGTGCACGGGCTGCCGGGCTGCGTCGGCTTTCGGCTGCCGCACACGCAGATGCGCATCGTCGCGCTCGATGCCGACGGCGGCGCCAGCGACCGCGACGTGGCGCCGGGCGAGCCGGGCATGGTGCTGTTCAAGTCGCCCAACGTATTCTCGGGCTTCCTCGACGAGCGCGACAGCGCCAAGGCCTTCACGCCCGACGGCTGGCTGGTGACGGGCGACCTGGGCTACATCGACCGCGACGAGCGCCTGAACCTGAGCGGCCGCGCCAAGGACCTCATCATCCGCAGCGGCCACAACATCGACCCCAAGACGATCGAGGACGCCATTGGCGCCCACCCCGCCGTGCAACTGGCCGCCGCCGTGGGCGCGCCCGATGCCTATGCGGGCGAATTGCCCGTGGTGTTTGCCACACTGCGCCCCGGCGCGCAGGTGAGCGAGGCCGAACTGCTGGCCTTCACCGCCGAGCGCGTAGACGAAGGCCCGGCCAAGCCCCGGCACGTGTACCTGATCGAGCACATGCCCGTCACCAACGTCGGCAAGATCTACAAGCCCGAGCTGCGCGCGCAGGCCGCCGGCCACACGGCGCGCGAGCTGATCGCCGCGCTGTGCCAGCCATTGCCGGCCGACCAGCAGCCGCGCGTGGACAGCACCGAGGCCGGCGGCGTGGCGGTGCACCTGCCGGCGGGCGCGCCCGACGCGCTGGCCGATCAACTGCAGGCGGCGCTGGCGCCGCTGCCGGTCAAGACCCGCGTGGTCCGCGATTGACGCGGCGCGCAGCCATCCCTTTCTTTCACAACGTACCCACCATGAACATCACTTTCCAAAAGAATATGCCCCTGGCGCTGGCCCTGTCTACGTCGGTAGCTATTTTTTCAATAGCATTACCAGCCAGCGCGCAAAGCGGTTATCCCAACAAGCCGATCCGGATGGTGGTGCCCTTCCAGGCCGGTGGCGCGACCGACGTGCTGGCGCGGCTGGTGGGCCAGAAGCTGTCGGCGCAGATGGGCCAGCCGGTGGTGATCGACAACAAGGCCGGGGCGGCCGGCATCATCGGCACCGACGCCGTGGCCAAGGCCGCGCCCGATGGCTACACGGTGATGCTGGGCCTCTCCAACTCGCTCATGACCAACCAGTTCCTCTACACCAAGCTGCCCTACGACGCGCAAAAGGACCTGGCCATGGTCTACCGCATCGCCATGGCGCCGCTGGTGCTGGTGGTCAACCCCAGCGTGCCGGCCAAGACGGGCCCTGAATTGATGAAATACGTCGCCGCCCACAAGGGCAAGGTGTCGTACGGCTCGTACGGCACCGGCGCCTACCCGCACCTGGCCGGCGCGCACATGAGCCTGACGCAGAACGCCGACATGGTGCACGTCGCCTACAAGGGCGAGGCGCCGATGGTGCAGGACCTGCTGGCCGGCCAGATCCAGATGGCGTTTGCCAGCGCGCTGCAGGTCAAGGGTCACCTCGATTCGGGCAAGCTGCGCGCCATCGGCGTGTCGGGCGACAAGCGCATGGCCGCGCTGCCCAAGGTGCCCACGCTGGTCGAGCAGGGCCTGAAGGACGAGGCCTACCGCGTCACCGGCTGGCTGGCCGTGGCCGCCCCCGGTGCCACGCCGCAACCCATCATCGACCGGCTGGCCAGCGAAATCCAGAAGGCCATCCGCTCGCCCGAAGTGCATGAGCGCATCGTCGGCATGGGCTTCGAGGTGCAGGACAACGGCGGCCCCGCGGCCTTCAACGCCGCGTACCGGCAAGAACTGCCGATCTGGTACCGCCTGATCAAGCAGTCGGGCGCCAAGCTGGACTGAGCTGCACGGCACAATGCGCGCATGCAATCCTGGCGCGCTTCCCTGCTTCGATTCGATGAACACGGCCACGCCGTATTCGACCGCGACGGCCTGCTGGTCACCGGGCCCGGCGCCGACGGGCGCACGGTGGTCATCGCAGCCGGCGACCATGCGGCGCTGCAGCCGCGCTACGCCCAGGTGCCCTGCACCCACCTGCCCGGCCGCCTCATCGCGCCGGGTTTTGTGGACATGCACATCCACTACCCGCAGATCGACGTCATCGGCTCGCCGGCCGAAGGCCTGCTGCCGTGGCTGGAGCACTACACCTTTCCGCACGAGGCGCAGTTCGCGGACCCGGCGCACGCGGCCGAAAGCGCGCGCTTCTTCTGCGACGAGCTGATGCGCCACGGCGTCACCACGGCGCTGACGTTCTGCACTTCGCATCCCACCTCGGTCAACGCGCTGTTTGCAGAAGCGCAGCGGCGTGACCTGCGCCTGATCGCCGGCAAATGCCTGCAAGACCGCCACAGCCCCGACGGCGTGCGCGACGAGACCGAGCAAAGCCTGATCGACACCGAAGCGCTGATCAACCAATGGCACGGCGTGGGGCGCCTGGGCTACGCCATCACGCCGCGCTTCGCCCCCAGTTGCACCGAGCGGCAGCTGCGCGGCGCAGGCGAGCTGGCGGCCCGATATCCCGACGTGTGGATCCAGTCCCACGTGGCCGAGAACGTGGACGAAATCGCCTGGGCACGCGCGCTGTTCCCCGATTCGCGCAGCTACCTCGCCATCTACGCCGACCACGGCCTGATGCGCCGCCGCGCGGTGTACGCGCACTGCATCCACTTTCACGACGACGACCGTGCGCTGATGCGTGACACGCACACGGCCGCCGCCGTCTGCCCCACCAGCAACCTGTTTCTGGGCAGCGGCTTCTTCGACTTTGCGGGCGCCGAGCGCGTGCCCTTTGCGCATGGCCTGGCCAGCGACGTGGGCGGCGGCACCAGCTTCTCGCCCTTCGTCACCATGCGCGCCGCCTACTTCGCCGGCCGCGCTGCCAGCACGGGACTGGAGCCCAAGCCGGGCGTGAGCCTGTCGCCCGAGCGCCTGTGGTGGCTGCACACCGCCGGCGCAGCGCGCGCGCTGGACCTAGAAGGCGTCGTCGGCAACCTGCAGCCGGGCTGCGAGGCGGATTTCGTCGTGCTGCACCCCGAAGCCACGCCCCTGCTGGCGCGCCGCACGCGCGCCGCCGGCAACCTGGCCGAACTGCTGTTCGCGCTGATCGTGCTGGGCGACGACCGGGTGGTCGAGCGCACGGTGATTTCTCAAGCAAAATAGCGCTCTGGCGCTTGTCTGTCCAGCGCAAACAGCTATCAAAATCAGAGTAAAAAGATGAGCATCAAGAGCGACAAATGGATCCGCCGCATGGCCGAGCAGCACGGCATGATCGAGCCGTTCGAGCCCGGCCAGGTGCGGCAAAACGCCGCCGGCGAAAAGATCGTCAGCTACGGCACCAGCAGCTACGGTTATGACATCCGCTGCGCGCCCGAATTCAAGGTCTTCACCAACATCCACAGCACCGTGGTGGACCCAAAGAACTTTGACGAGAAAAGCTTTGTCGACATCCACGCGCCGGTCTGCATCATTCCGCCCAACAGCTTTGCGCTGGCGCGCACGGTCGAATATTTCCGCATCCCGCGCAACGTGCTGACGATCTGCCTGGGCAAGAGCACCTACGCGCGCTGCGGCATCATCGTCAACGTCACGCCGTTCGAGCCCGAATGGGAAGGCTATGTGACGCTGGAATTCAGCAACACCACCCCGCTGCCAGCCAAGATCTACGCGGGCGAAGGCTGCGCGCAGGTGCTGTTCTTCGAAAGTGACGAGGTGTGCGAAGTCAGCTACAAGGACCGCGGCGGCAAGTACCAGGGCCAGGTCGGCGTGACGCTGCCCAAGGCCTGATTCGCAGGCCGCCGTGGCCGTGTGGCGGACGCCGCCGCTCGGATTGTTCCTACGCCAGACATCGCTCGCGGCCGAATCGTGGCCGGCGGGGGCGTTCGTAGCATCCACCCATGGCGACGAACACCTACTCCATCGGCTCCCACCATTCGGCGGATTTCCAGGACACCGTGCCCTATGCGCCCCAGCGCACCGCACGACCAAACCGCGACAGCGCCCCGGCGTCGGTCCCGCGCTGGTTGTCGCCCGACCGGGCGGTGCTTTACGTGGCACTGGCCGCACTGGTGGCCCTGCTGCTGGCGGGCATCGCCAGCGTGGCCCAGGCGCAGGTGCGCAAGGGCGACGAATTCCGGTTTGCCCAGCAGTCGCCTACCCCGAGCGGGGCGACGCTCTACGCCACCAACGGGGGTGCGGCGGTGGCTGACCTGGGACCGGTAGCGGCGCTGTCTCGCTGATGCGCGTCGGCTTTAGCTGGGGCTGCGTGCCGCCAGGCGCGCCGCCGCCAGATCCCAGCCGGCCCAGCCGCAACTCTTGAACAGCACCGGCCCGCCTCCGTCGCGGGCTTTTTTGTGTTCGCTCACCACATCCGCCAGTGTGGGCAAACCGGTCACCGCCAGGCCGGCCTGAAGCAGGTCACCCGCCTCGTGCCCGGCATCGGCCGAATCGACCACGATGCGCCCCTGCGCAGCGATGGCACGGCACACCGCGGCGTCGATCTCCACCATCTGCGGCGTGAACGCGCCCACAGCAGCGATGAAGGCGTCGGCGCGCGGCTGGCCGCGCAGCACCACCGCGCTGGCGGGCGTGCAGGTGGCGACCAGCGGGCAGTCGGCCAGCGCCGCGTCGGCGTCGTCCACCACCGCGGCCCGCAGGCCCAGCGCGCGCGCATGCGCGGCCAGCGCCTCGGCACTGGCGCGGCGGCGGGACGCGATGCGGAAGTCCGTCACGCCCAGCGCGGCGGCGAACACCTCGACGTGCGCATAACCCTGCACGCCCGCGCCGACGATCAGCATCGGCCCCGCCAGGTTGGGCGCCAGCCTTCGCGCGGCCAGGGCCGACACGGCGGCGGTGCGCCGGCCAGTGACCGTGGGCCCGTCCAGGATCAGGCGGCGTTCGCCCGTGGCGACGTCGAACACCGTCACGTCGCCCTGGATCGTCGGCCGGTCGGTGCCGGCGTTGGCGGGGGTAAAGGTGATGAGCTTGGTCATCGCCGTGCGCGCGTCGCAGCCCGGCATGGCAAACAGGAAGGCGCCCGCGGCCATCGGCAGCACGGTACGCGCTGGCACCTGCACCGTGTCGTCGGCCAGCAGGGCCTCGATTTCATCGACCAGCGGCGCCCAGGGCAGGCGCGCGGCGGTCTGGCGGGCATCGAGCAGGGTGGCGTCGGCAGATGAAGCTTTCATGCCTTGATCGTAGGCCAGTTCGGCCCGGATGTCGGCCCTATGATGCGGCGCATGACCGAACCGACCCAGCCTGCAGCGTCGTGGTGGAAACAGACCTACGAGGCGTTCAGTGCGCTTCGCAAGGACTACCACTGGCCCACCGAACTGGTCACCGTCTCGCTGGTGGTGCTGACGCTACTGGCAGCGCTGGACGTCTACATCGGCAGCACGCTGGCCCAGCAGGCCGGTCTGGCAGAGGGCCATTGGGCGGTCCGGCTGGAAAAGACGCTGACCAGCGACCCGTTCCGGATGCTGTTGACGCTGCTGATCGCGCTGTTCGTGGGCATCGTGATCAAGCGGCAGCAGACCCGGGGAAAGATCGGCGGCGCGGACGACTACAGCATCGGCCGGGCGCTGGCGTATGGCTATTTCAAGAACTTTCTGGTGGGTGCCCTGCTGGCCGTGCAGGCGCGCGGCGGCACGCTGCACGTCTTCCGGCCCGCTTCGGTTCGGGATCTGCAGGATTTCGAGCAACACATCTGGCCCGCGCTGCAGAAGGGCCGCCAGACCCGCGTGGTGGAAGCCGTTGACGCCACGGCTTCGAGCAGCAAGCCGCTGAAGCGGCGTGTGATCGTGATCGAGGGCTTCGACGCGTCCGGACTGATGTACTTCGATTTTCCGACCACCTTGTTCACGGTGGCGGACTATTTCGCGGTCTGGAACCAATGGCTGATCGAGCGCGAGCGGCCCCCCCATCGCCGAAGATGCGCTGCCCGGCTACCACCAGAAGCAGATCGACGATTTTTTCAACGAACTGGACAAGCTGGTCCACAGCGACTTTGGCTTGAATGCCGTGAAGGAGTTCGGGCTTTCCAGCAACGACTTGCGGCAGCTCTTCAAGGACCGGCTGCGGGAGATTTCGCTGCCGCAACTCAGGGAACTGGTCGAACGCTCCAGCTCGCTCGCGCCGTGAAAGGCATGTGGACGCGGTCCAACGCCGCGCCGCGCGCCATCAGTCGACCGCACCCCCACCCAAGCGCAGATCGACGTCGCACGTCAGCGCCGTACGGATACCCACGCGCAGCCCTTCCACCATCAGCCCCAGCGGCAGGCTGGGCTCGCCCTGCTCGGGCAGCATCGGCACATGGATGAAGCCGCCGCGCGTGCCCGAGACGCCGCGCGCCGTGGCCAGGCGGTGCATCAGGCCGTAGAACACGTGGTTGCAGACGAAGGTGCCGGCGGTCTGCGAGATCTCGACCGGCACGCCGGCGGCCTGAATGGCCTGCTGCATGGCCTTGATGGGCAGCGTGCTGAAGTAGGCCGCGGGCGCGCCGGCGACCACCGGCTTGTCGATGGGCTGCGCGCCGGCGTTGTCGGCGATGCGGGCGTCGTCGACGTTGATGGCGATGCGTTCCAGCGACAGCGTGGCGCGCGTGGCCGCCAGGCCCAGGCAGACGATGAGCGCGGGCCGGTGCGCGGCCATCAACGCCCGCAGCCGCTGGAGCGAGGCGCCGAACTCGGTCGGCAACTGCGCGGCGACGATGCGGTGGCCGGCGATGCGCTTGCCGTGCAGCGCCTGGGCGATGAGCGAACTGGGGTTGAGGGCGTCGCCCCCAAAGGGGTCGAAGCCTGTCAGCAGCACGCGCGGCGGTTTGTGGCGCTTGTCTGACGGACGCCGGGGGGTGGGGGCAGCTACCATAGCGGCAATTTAGCGCAGCGGCGCGGCAGGAGCGACACGATGAGATGGGAAGGCGAACGGCAGTCGGACAACGTGGAAGATCGGCGCGCCGGCGGTGGCGGGGGCGGCGGCGGATTCGGCTTTGGCGGCCGCACCATCGGCATTGGCACCATCGTCATCGCGCTGCTGGCGTGGGGGGTGTTCGGCATCAACCCGCTGACGACGATCAGCGTGCTGGGCGGGGGCGGCGGTGCACCGCAGGTGCAGCAGACGCCGGCCCAGAAGCCGCCGGCCAACGACCCGAATGCGGCCTTCGTGTCCACCGTGCTGGCATCCACCGAGGACGCCTGGAACCAGGTCTTCCGCGAAGGCGGCGCGCAGTACCGCGCGCCCAAGCTGGTGCTGTTCCGCGGCTATGTGCCGACGGCCTGCGGCACGGGCCAGAGCGCGATGGGTCCCTTCTATTGCCCGGCCGACCAGAAGGTCTACTTGGACATGAACTTCTTCGACACGTTGAGCCGCCAACTTGGCGCGCCGGGCGAGTTTGCGCGCGCCTACGTGGTGGCGCACGAGGTGGGCCACCACGTGCAGACGCTGCTGGGCACCACGGCCAAGGTCGACGGCCTGCGCGGGCGCGTGAGCGAGCGCGAGAACAACGCCCTGTCGGTGCGCATGGAACTGCAGGCCGACTGCTTTGCCGGCATCTGGGCCGCCAAGTCGCAGCAGGCCAAGAACTGGCTGGATCAGGGCGACATCGAATCGGCCATGAACGCCGCCGCTCGCATTGGCGACGACACGCTGCAGCGCCAGCAGACCGGCATGGTGCGCCCCGACAGCTTCACCCACGGCTCCAGCGCGCAGCGCCAGCGCTGGTTCATGCAGGGGCTGAAGACGGGCAGCGTGAAGGCGTGCGATACCTTCAACGCGCAGAGCTTGTGACCCCCTGAGTCGGCCTGCGGCCGCCATCCCCCAAGGGGGACAACGCTGGTGGCCGGGGAAACCCCGGCCACGGCGTTCGCGTGCGGCCTGCTCCGCGGCCACTGGAAGGCGGCTTGCTGCGCAGCCGCTGTGGTGGTGTTTTGGGGTGCCAGCGCTTGATGAGTGGGCGCTGACAGCTATCAAAATCGAAGTAAATCCAGCCCCGAAATCGGTCCACCGCGTTTTGTGTTGCGGTGCGACAATATTGGGTTAATGACAGAACCCACATTGCAACCCTATTCCTCCCTGGCGCTGGCCGAGCCGCTGAAGCGCGCCGTGGCCGACATGGGCTACGAGAACATGACGCCGATCCAGGCGCAGGCCATTCCGGTGGTGCTGGCTGGGCAGGACGTGATGGGCGCGGCCCAGACGGGCACCGGCAAGACAGCCGCCTTCTCGCTGCCGCTGCTGCAGCGCCTGCTCAAGCACGAAACGGCCTCGCTGTCGCCCGCCCGCCACCCGGTGCGCGCGCTGGTGCTGTTGCCGACGCGCGAGCTGGCGGTGCAGGTGGCCGACCAGGTCAAGCAGTACGCCAAGTACACGCACCTGCGCAGCGCGGTGGTGTTCGGCGGCATGGACATGAAGCCGCAGACCGAGGAGCTGCGCAAGGGCGTCGAAGTGCTGGTGGCCACGCCCGGCCGCCTGCTGGACCACATCGAGGCCAAGACGGCGGTGCTGAACCAGGTCGAATACGTGGTGCTGGACGAAGCCGACCGCATGCTGGACATTGGCTTCCTGCCCGATCTGCAGCGCATCCTGAACTACCTGCCCCGAAGCCGCACCACGCTGCTGTTCAGCGCCACCTTCTCACCCGAGATCAAGCGCCTCGCCGAAAGCTACCTGCAGAACCCCGTGCTGATCGAAGTCGCGCGGCCCAACGCCACCGCGGCCACGGTCGAGCAGCACTTCTACCTGCTGGACGACGACGACAAGCGCCGCGCCATCCGCCAGGTGCTGAAAGACAAGCAGTTGCGCCAGGCCTTCGTGTTTTGCAACAGCAAGCTGGGCACGGCGCGGCTGGCGCGCGCGCTGGAGCGCGACGGCCTGAAAACCACCGCCCTGCACGGCGACAAGAGCCAGGACGAGCGCTTGAAGTCGCTCGAAGCCTTCAAGCAGGGCGAGGTCGACCTGCTGGTGGCCACCGACGTGGCGGCGCGCGGGCTGGACATCAAGGACGTGCCCGCCGTCTTCAACTACGACGTGCCCTTTCACGCCGAGGACTACGTGCACCGCATCGGCCGCACCGGCCGCGCGGGTGCGTCGGGCGTGGCGGTGACGCTGGTCACCAAGGCCGACCAGCGCCTGATGGGCGAGCTGGAAAAGCTGCTCAAGACCAAGATCGAGGTCGAGCACCTGCAGTTCGAGGAAGAGCGCCCGCGTGGCCGCCAGAACGACGGCCGCCGCCGCTGGCAGGGCGAAGAAACCGGCGACGTGCGCGACGACGTGCGCCGCGAACGCAGCGAACGCCGCTACCCCGAGCGCCGCGCTGCCGCGCCCGCGCCGGTCGACCCGTTCTTCAACCAGCCCTACGAGGCGCCCGACGCGCAGGAAGAAGCGCCCGCGTGGGAGCAAAAAGGCCGCCCGGTCCGCGCCGGCGTGTCGGCCAACATCAAGCCCAAGCGCAAGGTGGCCGCGCTGTTCAAGGCGCCCGACAGCACGCCGCAGACGTGAGGCCCGCGCCGCCCCGGCGGCAGCGAATTACTATCAAAAACGTAGCTGCCCGCGCTTTATGGGCCAGCGCAGCAGCCTGATTCTTTCCTGAAACCGGCGCGTGGCCAGCGCCGCCGGTCTGCGGCGCATGCAGCTCAGCGCCAGGCGTGCGTGGCCGTGTGGATCAGCAGCCCCACCAGGCCGCCCACCAGCGTGCCGTTGATGCGGATGAACTGCAGGTCGCGCCCGATGTGGCGCTCCAGCTCATCGGTCATTTCGCGCGCATCCCAGGCCTGCACGCGCGCCACGATGTAGCGGCGGATGTCGTCGCGGTAACGCTCGATCAGCCGCGGCGCGGCGGCCTGCAATTCGCCATTGATCCAGCCGCGGATGTCGGCGTCGCCCGCCAGCCGCTCGCCCAGCGTGCGCGCCGCCTGCGTGATGGTGCGGCGGATCGACGAGTCGTCGTGCGCCATGTCGGCCTGCAGCCAGGCCAGCAATTCGCCCCACAGCTGGTGGATGTAGCTGCCGAGCGCGGGGTTGTCAATCAACTCGCGCTTGAGCCGCTCGCCCCGCGCCTGCAGCGCCGCGTCGTCCTTCAGCCGCGTCACGAAGCCGTCCACCATGTCGTCAAAACGCCGGCGCAGGCGGTGCGCGGGGTCGTCGGCCATGTCGATGATGGTCTTGGCGACGATCACCACCACCTTGCGCGTGGCCAGGCGCGCGGCCACCTGGTCGAGGCCGACGTACTTCAGCGCCTTGACCTCGCGCGCGATGGCCTCGGCAATGGTGTCCTGCACGCTGTCTTCGCCCAGCAGGCGGGCCAGCTGCACCAGCACGCCGTCCAGCAGCTCCTGGTGGCGGCGCTCGTGCGTCATGGCCTCCAGCACCTGGCCGGACAGGCGGGTCACGTCGACCTGCGCCAGGCCACGCCGCGCCAGATCGGCCACGAAGGTGCGCACGCGCTCGTCGTCCAGCGCGCCGACGGCCCAGCGGCCCACGTCCAGCAGGCGCGCCGCCACGCGGTCGGCGTTGGCCGGATGCGACAGCCAGTCGGCCACGCGGCCGGCGGCGTCGAAGTCGCGCACCTTGGCCAGCACCTGGTCGGTCGCCAGGAAGTGCGTGGCGATGAAGCTGCCCAGGTTGTCGCCGATGCGGTTCTTGTTGGCCGGGATGATGGCGGTGTGCGGAATCGGCAGCCCGAGCGGGTGGCGAAACAGCGCCACCACGGCAAACCAGTCGGCCACGGCGCCGACCATGGCGGCTTCGGCAAAGGCGGCGACGTAGCCCCACGCGGCGTGGCGCGGCTCCATCGCCGTGGCCAGCGCGTACAGGCAGGCCGCGCCCACCAGCAGGCCCAGCGCCAGCCGCTTCATGCCGGCGGCGTCACGCGGGCGCCCCAGCAGGGCGTGCGGCACTTTCATGCGGCGCCGCCGGGCTTCTGCGCCTGCGGGCAGCGCACCTGAAACAGCTCGATGTCGCGCGGCGTAGCGCCCAGGCGCACGGCGCTCAGCGCGCCGCCCCACACGCAGCCGGTGTCGAGCGAGAGCACGTCGGGGCGGTCCATCCAGCCCAGCATCGACCAGTGGCCGAACGCCACGACGTCGCTGGCCGTGCGCCGCCCGGGCACGTCAAACCACGGCATGAAGCCCGGCGGCGCACTGGCGCCGCCGGCGTCCTTGGACTCGAACTCCATCTGGCCGTCGGCGGTGCAAAAGCGCAGCCGCGTCAGGGCATTGACGATGACGCGCAGCCGCGCGGCGCCCTGCAGGCCGTCGTGCCACTGGTCGGGCTGGTTGCCGTACATCTGGTGCATGAAGACATGCCAGTCGGCGCCTTGCAGCACCCGTTCGACCTCGCCCGCCAGCCGCAGGGCCTGCCCGGCCGTCCACTGCGGCAGCACGCCGGCATGCACCATCAGCACGCCGCGCTCCTGCAGCGCCAGCGGCCGGTGGCGCAGCCAGTCGAGCAGCGCGTCGCGGTCGGGCGCGGCCAGGATATCGCCCACCGTGTCGCTGCGGTGCGGCTTGCGCACGCCCTGCGACACGGCCAGCAGGTGCAGGTCGTGGTTGCCCAGCAGGCAGGCCGCCGCATCGCCCAGCGCGATCGCGCGGCGCAGCACGGCCAGCGACGCCGGGCCGCGGTTGACCAGGTCGCCCAGCAGCACCAGCCGATCGCGGCTGGGCGAAAAGGCCACGGCGTCCAGCAGGCGTTCGAGCGCGCCGTCGCAGCCCTGCACGTCGCCGATCAGATAAAGTGCCATTTCTTCATTTTCCACCGGGCAGCCCCTCACTGGCCCGGCATGCATGGATTTCCTGCTGATTGTCTTTCTGACCCTGCTCAACGGCGTGTTCGCGATGTCGGAACTGGCCATCGCCTCGTCGCGCAAGGCCCGCCTGGCGGCGATGGAAGAAACCGGCGACAGCGGCGCCGGCGCGGCGCTGCGGCTGATGGACCGGCCGACGCAGTTTCTGTCGACGGTGCAGGTGGGCATCACGTCCATCGGCATGCTCAACGGCATCGTGGGCGAGGCGGCGTTCAGCGGCCCGGTCGCGCACTGGCTGGCCGGACTGGGCCTGAGCGAAAAAGTGGCGTCCATCGCCGCCACGGCACTGGTGGTGACAACGATCACCTTCACCACCATCATCTTTGGCGAGCTGGTGCCCAAGCGCATTGGGCAGATGTTTCCGGAAGCGGTGGCGCGCTGGATCGCCAAGCCCATGACCTGGCTGGCCACGGCGGCCAAGCCGTTCGTCGCCCTGCTGTCGCTGTGCACGCAGGCGGTGCTGAAACTGCTGCGCATCGACGAATCGCACGGCCGCGCGGTGACGGCCGAAGAAATATCGGCCAGCCTGGCCGAGGGCGTGGATGCCGGCCTGATCGAAAAGCACGAACACCAGATGGTTCGAAACGTGTTTCACCTGGATGACCGCTCGCTCACCTCATTGATGGTGCCGCGCGACGATATCGAATGGCTGGATGCCGGCCTGACGGTGAAGCAGGCGCTGGATTATGTCGCCGCCCAGGGCGAGAGCGGTGCGCATTCGTGGTATCCGGTGTGCGAAGCCAGTCTGGACGACGTGATTGGCGTTATCTCGGCGGCGCGGTTGATCGAATTGGGGCCGCAGTGTGAACAACAGCTGGAATCGCTGATACAGCCCGCCGTATTCGTACCCGAAACCCTCAGCGCCATGGAATTGCTGGAGCAACTGCGCGCCAAATCGGGCCGCATGGTGTTCGTGGTGGATGAATATGGCGTGGTGCAAGGCCTGATGACGCCGCGCGACCTGCTGGAAGCGATCACCGGCGAACTGAAACCCGGCGCCCATATTGACGCCTGGGCGACACCGCAGGCCGACGGCAGCTGGTTGCTGGACGGGCTGATGCCCGTGAATGAAATGAAGGCGCGGCTGGATATCACCGAATTGCCGCAAGAGGACAAGGGCCGCTACAACACCGTGGCGGGCCTGTTGCTGGCCGTGGCAGGGCATTTGCCCGAAGAGGGTGCGCTGGTCGAAACCGCGGGCTGGCGCTTCGAGGTACTGAATATGGAAGGCCGGCGAATCGACCGGGTATTGGCGCGGCCGATGCCACCGCCGGCAACCTCGTGAACACCTTGCGCCAGATTATGTCGACCCGAATGATCGGATGGTGTTATATTGTCGTCCATCATTAACAAAGGGTGAACCCATGGCAACCTATAAAGAATTGCTGCAGCAACAACAGGCGCTGGCGGTCGAAGTCGAACAGGCGCGCAAGCGCGAAATAGCGGATGCCGTGACGCAGGTGCGCAACCTGATCAGCGAATTCGGTTTGAGCGAGCGCGATGTATTCCCCAATGGCCGCAAAGCCAGCGGCCCGCGCGCCGGCGGCAAGGTGGCGCCCAAATACCGCGACCCGTCCACCGGCCAGACCTGGACGGGCCGTGGCAAGGCGCCGAAATGGATTGACGGCAAGGACCGCAATAAATTCCTGATCGGCTGATGGCCTGATCCGGCGGATATTCCGCCGCTGCCCCAGAAAAAGGCGCCGCGAGGCGCCTTTTTGCTTGTGTGCAAGCGGAACCGCCGGCATAGCCATCCATCGAATGGGGCGTGATGCAGCATATCTGGCGTTATTTCTGGCCTCTGCCCTGGACGCTGGTGGGCCTGCTGGCCGCCGTGCTGGCGGCCGCGGCCGGCGCGCGCTGGCAGTGGCGCCACGGCGCGCTGGAAGTGCATGGCGGCCTGGCAGCCCGCGGCTGCGCCCGCCTGCCGCCGGCCTGCCGCTTCGAAGCCATCACGCTGGGCCACGTGATCCTGGGCCTTGACGCGTGCTGCCTGGATCAGGCGCGTGCCCATGAACATGTGCACGTGCGCCAGTACGAGCGCTGGGGTCCGTTGTTCGTGCCGGCTTACCTGGCGTCCAGCGCCTGGCAATGGTGCCGCGGGGCACCGCCCTACCGCGCCAACCGCTTCGAGCGCGAGGCCTACCGGCTGGCGCCGATGGGGCATCTCCCCGCCAGCGACAATGGTGCGGCAGAGATGAAATAATTCCCACCATCGCAACGAAGGACACGACCATGGACCCCACCACCCACCAGCGCATCGACGACCTCGTCCAGCAGAACGACATCGTGCTGTTCATGAAGGGCAACGCCAGCTTCCCGATGTGCGGCTTTTCCGGCCGCGCCATCCAGATCCTGAAAGCCTGCGGCGTTGAGCCGCGCGCCGTGACCACGGTGAATGTGCTGGAAGACGACGCCGTGCGCCAGGGCATCAAGGACTACAGCAACTGGCCCACCATCCCGCAGCTCTACGTCAAGGGCGAATTTATCGGCGGCTCGGACATCATGATGGAGATGTACGAATCCGGCGAACTGCAGCCCCTGGTGGCCGGCCACGCCTGACGCGGCTTCGGCCCCCACAAAAAAACGGACGCCGAGGCGTCCGTTTTTTTGTGGGCTGAAGGCCGGGCAAACGCCCGGTCTTCACGCGGTGCAGCGCTTACTTGCGCACCACCACTTCCACGCGACGCGAAGCCGCGTTGGTGGCAGCCGTGCCAGAGGTTTCAGCCGGCTTTTCCAGCACCGTGCGGTCGTGCGGGATGCCTTGGGCTTCCAGGGCCGCCTGCACCGCCTTGGCGCGGTTCTTCGACAGCTCGGCGTTGGCCGCGGCGTTGCCGGTCGGGTCGTTGAAGCCGGAGATGACGGCCTTGGCGTCGCTGTTGGCCTTCAGGTAGGCCACCAGTTCAGCCGATTTGGCGGCGAAGTCGGCGTGCACGTCGGTCTTGCCCGAGTCGAAGTACACCTTCAGCGCCGGCACGGTGTCGACCATCCAGCTCACCACGGCGGAGCCAGTGGGCTCGTCAGCGGCAGCGGCAGGCGCAGCGGCAGCAGGCGCGCTGGCGGGTGCGGATGCGTCTTGTGCGGGTGCAGCGGCACCACCGAACGTGGCGGGCGG
This sequence comes from Ottowia sp. SB7-C50, assembly GCF_033110285.1. Lineage (NCBI taxonomy): Bacteria > Pseudomonadati > Pseudomonadota > Betaproteobacteria > Burkholderiales > Comamonadaceae > Ottowia > Ottowia sp. SB7-C50. Next base: position 777,498 of record NZ_CP136995.1, on the reverse strand, counting down.
CGGCGGCGTGGTCGGTGCGGGCTCGGAAGCCGGTGCTGCAGGCGCGGTGGCGGCCGGCGTGGGCGCGGTTTCCGTCGCGGTGCGGTTCTTGTTGCAGTACGACAGGCCGAACAGCGCGGCGGCGGCCACGATCACCCAGGGCAGCCACTTCATGCTGCCACCGCTGGCGGCGGCAGGCGCTGCCACGGCGGCAGCGGCCGGCGCGGCCAGCAGGCTCTGGCCGGCGGCAGCAAAGCTGGTCACTTCGGCCGGCAGGGCAGCGGGGATGCTGCCGCCCGGGGTCAGGCGACCGACCAGGGCCGGCAGCAGGTAGCCGATGGCCGAGGTGGCGTTGTCACGGTTCACGCCCAGGCGCGAGGTGAGCATCGACAGCAGGCCGCCGCTGGCGCCCAGCACGGTCTCGACCTGGCTGTTGCTGATGGGCTGGGCGCTGGGGCCACCGCCGAGCCAGGACTGGATGATGGGGCCCAGGCCCGCAACCTTGAATTTTTCCAGGAAGCCGGCCAGGCCGCCGGTGTCACGGTTGGTCATGTAGGCCAGCAGCATTTGCGCCAGCGGCAGGGCCTTGTCACCCAGGCCGAAGCGTGCGGCGGCTTCACGAATAAGAACGTCAAACATGGTCAATTACCTTTCTGATTGTTGAGAGAGCGCGTGTGTCCGCAGGATTTGACCGAAGTTGGTGCACCCGGCGCTGCGCTGCTCACGCCCGAAAATTATAGGAAGCCACATGAACTTTCGTTGTCAGCACACTCCTACAAGTCGGCCTTAAATCCCCAAATACGTCACACATCGGCTTGTAAACTGCGTGATGCCGTGGCCCGCGGCCTATTTGATTCATGAATTTCACGCAAAACCTGCTGCTGATTGCGCTGCTGATCGTGGCCAGCGCCTTTTTTTCCGTCGCCGAGATTTCGCTGGCGGCTTCGCGCCGGCTGCGCCTGCGCCAACTGGCGGACGACGGCGACGCGCGCGCCCTGCGCGTGCTGCGGGTGCAGGAGCAGCCGGGGTTTTATTTCACCGCCGTGCAGATCGGGCTGAACGCCATCGCCATCCTGGGCGGCATCGTCGGCGAGGGGCTGCTCAGCCCCTACCTTGCGGTCGCGTTGCGGCCCTGGCTGCCCGAGAGCACGGCGTCGAGCGTGGCGTTCGCCGGCTCGGTGGCGGTGGTGACGTCGCTGTTCGTGGTGTTCGCCGACCTGGTGCCCAAGCGCCTGAGCATGGCCGAGCCTGAGCGCGTGGCCATGGCGGTGGTCGGGCCCATGGACCGCTTTCTGCTGGTCTTCAAGCCCATCGTGTGGCTGTACACCCGCTGCGCTGACCTGATCATGAGCCTGTTCGGCCTGCCCAGCCAGCGCGACGACCGCATCACGCCCGACGACATCCTGGCGCTGGCCGAGGCCGGCACGCAGGCGGGCGTGCTGGACCGGCCAGAGCAGCAGGTGATCGAAAACGTGTTCGAACTGGACACCCGCACCGTCAGCAGCGCGATGACGCCGCGCGACCGCGTGGCCTGGCTGCGGCGCGACGCCAGCGATGGCGAGATCCGCGCGCTGATTGCGGCCCAGCCTTTCTCGACCTACCCGGTGTGCGACGGCGAGCTGGACCGCGTGCTGGGCTACGTCGACGCCAAGGACCTGTTCCAGCGCGTGCTCAACCAGCGCCCCATCGACCTGAAGGACGACCAGCTGCTGCACAAGCTGGTGGTGGTGCCCGACAGCTTGAGCCTGTCCGAAGTGCTGCACCAGTTCCGCCAGCAGCACGAGGACTTTGCGCTGATCGTCAACGAATACAGCACCGTGGTGGGCGTGGTGACGCTCAACGACGTGATGAGCACCGTGATGGGCGAACTGGTGACGCCGCAGGACGAGGAATTGATCGTGCGGCGCGGCGACGGCTCGTGGCTGGCCGACGGCCACACGCCGATGGCCGACGTGCAGCGCGCGCTGGTGCTGGACGAGTTGCCCAGTCCCGACCAGTACGACACGCTGGCCGGATTTCTGATGGTGATGCTGCGCCGCGTGCCGCGCCGCACCGACAGCGTGGTGTGGGGCGGCCACCGCTTCGAGGTGATGGACGTGGACAACTACCGCATCGACCAGGTGCTGATCACGCGCACCGACGACGCGGGCGCTTAAGCTACTTTATTGATAGCTATTGGCGCTTGTCTGGCAAGCGCTAGGCAGCAAAAACCCATCTTTTCTGCGCGCCCAGCACCGCGTTGGGATACTGCGGCTTGCCGCGCGAGCCGTTGTAGCGGCCCAGCGTCATGAACAGGTCGCCGCGCTCGCGGTCGAGGTAGTGGCGCAGGATGACACAGCCAAAGCGCAGGTTGGTCTGCATGTGGAACAGCTTGCCGGCATCGCCGTCGCCGATCACGCGCGTCCAGAACGGCATCACCTGCATGTAGCCGCGCGCACCCACGCTGGAGACGGCGTACTTCCGGAAAGCGCTTTCGACCTGCACCAGCCCCAGCACCAGCGAAGGCTCCAGCCCCGCGCGCTTGCTTTCGTACCAGATCGTCTGCAGGAATTCGGTGCGCTCGGTGAAGTCCTTCTTGCGCGGGTACAGCCGGTCGCTCATGGCCGACAGCCAGCGCAGGTAGGCCAGGCGCGCTTCGGTGCTGCTGAAGTGCGGCACCGGCGGCGCGCTGTTGGCGATGGCCGAGCTGAGGGCGCTGCGCACCGAGTCGGCCAGCGGCTCTTCCAGCTGGCCGCCAGCGCTTGCATGCTCATGAAATGAGAGCGATATCGGCAATGCCAGCGCGCGCTGAAGCACCTTTCTTCTATCGAGAAAGGCGTCGCGGCAAGGCCGCGCGGCAGGCGCTGTCATGCAGCCAGCCGGCCCTTCACGAAGGCGCCGATCTCTGCCACGGGCACGCGCGTGGCCGCGGCATCGCGCCGGTGCTGGTATTCGACCTGGCCATCCTTCAGGCCCTTGTCGCCAATCGTCACGCGGTGCGGCACGCCAATCAGTTCCCAGTCGGCAAACATGGCGCCCGGCCGCTCGCCGCGGTCGTCCAGGATCACGTCGACGCCGGCCTGCACCAGTTCGGCATACAGGCCTTCGGCGGCGGCTTTCACGGCCTCGCTGCGGTCCATGCCCACCGGGCAGATCACCACCGTGAAGGGCGCGATGGCGTCGGGCCAGATGATGCCGCGCTCGTCGTGGTTCTGCTCGATGGCCGCCGCCGGCAGGCGCGTGATGCCGATGCCGTAGCAGCCCATCTCGAAAGGCTTGGGCTTGCCGTCCTCGTCGAGGAAGGTGGCGTCCATCGACTTGCTGTACTTGGTGCCCAGGTAGAAGATGTGGCCGATCTCGATGCCGCGCTCGATCGCCAGTTGGCCCTTGCCGTCGGGCGAGGCGTCGCCCGCCACCACGTTGCGGATGTCGGCCACCGCGTCCGGCTCGGGCAGGTCACGGCCCCAGTTGACGCCGGTGAGGTGGAAGTCTTCCTCGTTGGCGCCACACACCCAGTCGGCCATGGCGGCGACTTCTCGGTCGGCCACCACTTTGACGGGCTTCTGCAGCCCGATGGGGCCGAGGTAGCCCGGCTTGGTGCCGAAGTGCTCAATGATCTCGGGCACGGTGGCAAAGCGGAAGCCCTCGTCGAGGCCCGGCACCTTGCTGGCCTTGATTTCGTTCATGTCGTGGTCGCCGCGCACCAGCAGCAGCCAGACTTGCGTCTTGGCGATTTCGCCCTTGTAGTCGAGCGCGTCGGTGGCCAGCACCAGCGACTTGACGGTGTTGACCAGCGGAATGGACAGCAGTTCTGCCACATCGGCACAGGTGCTCTTGCCGGGCGTGGGCGTCCGGGCCATGGCCTGCGCAGCCGCGGGCCGCGCGCCTGCGGGGGCCAGCGCCTCGGCCTTTTCCATGTTGGCGGCGTAGTCGCTGCCGGTGGAATAGACGATGGCATCTTCGCCCGTGGCGGCGATGACCTGGAATTCCTCGCTCAGCTCGCCGCCGATGGCGCCGGAATCGGCCGCCACCGCGCGATACGTCAGGCCAAAGCGGTCGAAGATGGCGCGGTAGGCGGCGGCCATCTTCTGGTAGCTCTGCTTGGCACCGGCCTCGTCGCGGTCGAAGCTGTAGGCGTCCTTCATGATGAATTCGCGCCCCCGCATCAGGCCGAAGCGTGGGCGGCGCTCATCACGGAACTTGGTCTGGATCTGGTACAGGTTCTTGGGCAACTGCTTGTAGCTGCGCAAGTCCTGGCGGGCGATGTCGGTCACCGCCTCTTCGCTGGTGGGCTGGATGACGAAGTCGCGCTCGTGGCGGTCCTGCACGCGCAGCAGTTCAGGCCCCATGGTCTGGAAGCGGCCGCTCTCGCTCCACAGCTCGCCCGGCTGCACCACCGGCATCACGCATTCGACGGCGCCGGCGCGGTTCATTTCCTCGCGCACGATGGCTTCGACCTTGCGGATCACGCGCAGCCCCATCGGCATGTAGGTGTAGATGCCGGCGCCCAGTTTCTTGATCATGCCGGCCCGCATCATGAGGCGATGGCTCATGATTTCGGCATCGGCGGGGGCTTCCTTCAGGGTGCTGATATAGAACTGGGAGGCTTTCATCGGGAGGGCGGCGTGTGCATCCACACCGTGCATGGGGTTTGTGCCCACTTGCCGCGCAAGGCGCGCGGTGCATAATGGTTGCAACTTATTGAATTTGGGGTTTGATTATGCTTGACCGGGAAGGCTTTCGCCCGAACGTCGGCATCATCCTGCTCAACCAGAAAAATCAGGTATTTTGGGGCAAACGGATACGTACCCATTCCTGGCAGTTTCCGCAAGGTGGCATCGACCGGGGTGAATCCCCTGAACAGGCGATGTACCGCGAACTGCACGAGGAAGTCGGCTTGCAGCCGGAGCATGTGCGGATCGTGGCCCGGACGCGTGATTGGTTGCGCTACGAGGTGCCAGACCGGTTCATCCGCCGCGACGCACGCGGCCACTACCGGGGTCAGAAGCAGATCTGGTATCTGCTGCAGCTGATGACGCCGGACTGGAACCTGAACCTGCGCGCCACCAGCCACCCCGAGTTCGACGCCTGGCGCTGGAACGACTACTGGGTGCCGCTGGACGTGGTGGTCGAGTTCAAGCGCGGCGTCTACGAAATGGCGTTGACCGAGCTGGCGCGGTTCCTGCCGCGCCAGGAGCACCGCAACCGCTACCTGCGCGGCGGCATGCGCTCGCGCGAAGCGGGCGACTTCGCGCCCATCCACACGCAGGAGCGGTCGGCACCGCCCTCCATCGCCCTGCCGCCCGGCGCCGTGCTGGACGGCCTGCCGCGCGCGCCTTTCGCGCCGCGGGACGATTCATGAACGTCCCCGCCCGGGCCTGGAAGGCGGGCGCGCTGCCGCTGCTGGCGGCCTGCCTGTTCGCGGCATGCGGCTTGGCCAGCGCCCAGTACGCCGACCTGGATCGCGCCGACTGGAAGGAGGACGTCCCTCCGCCCCCGCCGGCCTACAGCACGCAGGGGCTGGTCGAGATCGACATGCCGCGCGGCTCCACGGTGCGCATGGGCGTCGATCCGGCCACCATCCGCATCAACCAGCAGACGGGCATCGTGCGCTACGTGGTGGTGGCGCGCGGGCCGTCGGCGGTCAACGCCAGCTACGAAGGCATCCGGTGCGCCACCGGCGAATACCGCATCTACGCGCGCCAGGTGCAGGGCAGCGAGTGGTCGCCCAACAGCGACGACCGCTGGAACAGCATGCGCGGGCAGTCGGGCGTGCTGGTGCAGCACCCGGGGCGGCTGGCGCAAGGCGGCATGTGCATGGGCACGACACTGCGCGAGACGCCGGCCGAGATGGTGCGGCAGCTCAAGTCGGGCAACCAGTCGCTCTACTATTGATAGCTGGCTGCGACGCAGATAAGGCGCACAGGGCCGCATCGCATCATTTCTGGCGCGCCATCACCAGATTGTCCCGGTGCACCATTTCCGGCTCGGCCGCGTAGCCCAGCAGCGCTCGGATGTCGCTGGACGGCTTGCGGCACAGCAGGCGTGCCTCGGCGCTGGAGTAATTGGCCAGCCCGCGTGCAATCTCGGCGCCGCCCGCGTCGCGGATGGCCACCACATCGCCGCGCGCAAACACGCCGTCGACCTGCGTCATGCCGATCGGCAGCAGGCTGGTGCCGGCACCGCGCAGCTTGGCAACGGCGCCGTCGTCGACCCACAGCGCGCCGCGCAGCTGCAGATGATCGGCCATCCACTGCTTGCGCGCCTGCATCTTCTGCGTCGGCGCGACCAGCAGCGTGCCGATGCGTTCACCGCGCGACAAGCGCACCAGCACGTCCGGCTCGCGGCCCCAGGCGATCACCGTGGATGCGCCCGAACCCGCCGCGCGCTTGGCGGCCAGGATCTTGGTCAGCATGCCGCCCTTGCCGATGCTGGAGCCCGCGCCGCCCGCCATGCGCTCCAGCGCCAGGTCGCCGGCGCGGGCCTCGTGCACGAATTCGGCCGACGGATTGGCGCGCGGATCGGCGGTGTACAGGCCCTTCTGGTCGGTCAGGATGATCAGCAGGTCGGCTTCGATCAGATTGGCCACCAGCGCGCCCAGCGTGTCGTTGTCGCCCACCTTGATCTCGTCGGTGACCACCGTGTCGTTCTCGTTGATGACGGGCAGCACCTTGAATTGCAGCAGCGTCAGCAGCGTGGAACGCGCGTTCAGGTAACGCTCGCGGTCGGCCAGGTCGGCGTGGGTCAGCAGCACCTGCGCGCTGCGCAGGCCCTGCTCGCGCAGCTTGGTCTCGTACATCTGCGCCAGCCCCATCTGGCCGACGGCAGCAGCGGCCTGCAGCTCGTTGACTTCGTGCGGCCGCTTGGCCCAGCCCAGGCGCTTCATCCCTTCGGCGATGGCGCCGCTGGACACCATGATCACCTCGCGCTGCGCGCCGGGTTCGTTCTCCAGCAGTGCCATCTGGCGGCACCATTCGCCGATGGCCGATTCATCGAGGCCGCGGCCTTCGTTGGTCACCAGGCTGGAGCCGACCTTGATGACGATGCGGCGCGCCTGCCGCAACACCTCGGAAATCGGTTGTTCGTTCATTTCAGGGTTCAGCGCACGGCTGGCGCGCGCCAGTAGCTATTTTTTTAGTAGCGATTTCAGCGATCGAAGCGCGGGTCGGCCGGCGCGTCGGGCGCCTCGGCCTGCTGCGCGTGGCGCACATGCTGGTAGATGGATTGCACCAGGGGCTCGCAGCCTTCGCGCGTCAACGCGGAAATCTCGAACACGGGCCCCTTCCAGCGGAAGCGCTTGACGAAGTCCTTCACGCGCGCCGCGCGTTCTTCGGCGGGCACCATGTCTAGCTTGTTCAGCACCAGCCAGCGTGGCTTGGCATAGAGCGCGGGGTCGTATTTTTTCAGCTCGGCCACGATGGCTTTGGCCTGCGCAACCGGATCAACGTCTTCATCGAACGGCGCGATGTCGACAATGTGCAGCAGCAGGCGCGTGCGCTGCAGGTGGCGCAAAAACTGGTGGCCCAGCCCCGCGCCTTCGCTGGCGCCTTCGATCAGGCCGGGGATGTCGGCCACCACGAAGCTCTGCCCCGGCCCCACACGCACCACGCCCAGGTTGGGGTGCAGCGTGGTGAAGGGGTAATCGGCGATCTTGGGCCGCGCGTTGCTGACGGCGGCGATGAAGGTGGATTTGCCGGCATTGGGCATGCCCAGCAGGCCGACGTCGGCCAGCACCTTCAGCTCCAGCTTCAGGCTTTTCTTGTCGCCCGGCCAGCCAGGGGTCTTCTGGCGCGGCGCGCGGTTGATCGAGCTCTTGAACCGCAGGTTGCCGAAACCGCCGTCGCCGCCCTTGGCGATCATGATCTGTTCGCCGGGTTGCAGCAGCTCGTGCAGCACCTCGCCGGTTTCGGCGTCGCTGATGATGGTACCGACGGGCATCCTGAGCACCACGTCGTCGCCCGCCGCGCCGAAGCGGTCCGAGCCCATGCCGTGCTGGCCGCGCCGGGCCTCGTGCCGGCGCGAATAGCGGAAGTCCACCAGCGTGTTGAGGTTGGAATCGGCCAGCGCGTACACATGCCCGCCGCGCCCGCCATCGCCGCCGTCGGGGCCGCCGAATTCCTTGTACTTCTCGTGCCGGAACGACGCGCAGCCATTGCCCCCATCGCCGGCGGCAATGTCGATGAAGGCTTCGTCGACGAATTTCATGGTGACTTGCAGTGTATGCGGCGCAGCCCAGAAACAGCGAAGCCCCGCGCGTGCGGGGCTCCGTGCTGTCAGCCAGTGCGGATCAGGCCGCCGGCGTGACCTGCACGGTGTGCTTGTTCAGCGCACCCTTGGTGACGAAGGACACCTGGCCGTCGACCAGCGCGAACAGCGTGTGGTCCTTGCCCAGGCCGACGTTGGCGCCGGCGTGGAACTTGGTGCCGCGCTGGCGCACGATGATGGAGCCGGCGCTGACCACCTGGCCGCCGAACACCTTCACGCCCAGCATCTTGGGATTGGAGTCGCGGCCGTTTCGCGTGGAGCCGCCGCCTTTTTTCTGTGCCATGGTGTGTTACTCCTTGGACTTGCCGGCGCCGTTGATGGTGCCGATCTCGAGTTCGGTATAGCCTTGGCGATGGCCCTGGCGCTTCTGATAATGCTTGCGACGGCGCATCTTGAAGATGCGCACCTTGTCGTGCTTGCCGTGGCTGACCACCTTGGCCACCACGGAGGCGCCGGACACCAGGGGCGCGCCGATCTGGAGGTCGCCGCCGTTACCGACAGCCAGCACCTGATCAAACGTGATTTCCTGGCCTACGTCCGCAGCAATCTGTTCTACTTTAATCTTTTCGCCGGCAGCCACGCGATACTGCTTGCCACCGGTTTTTATGACCGCGTACATGAGAACCCTCTTGATTCGATATCTCCACCGGACGGATTTCCGGCAGAACTGCGCATTATAGCCGCAGCACCCGCCCAGCGCAAACGCCGCCCGGCGCGGACAGCGCTGGCGCGGGGCCAAACCTATAATTGCCGCCAAACCGTGGCGCAGCCTGCGCAAACGGTGTGTTGATCGCTCCAGCCTTGACTTCCTCCACCCCCCACCCACCGCGCCCTGGCGCTGGCCGCCGAGGACATGCGGGAGGTCGACGCGACCATCCTGCGCCGCCTGACATCGGACGTCCCTCTGGTCGGCCAAGTGGCGACCTACATCATCTCCGCGGGCGGCAAGCGCCTGCGGCCCGTGCTGCTGACGCTGATGTGCAACGCGCTCGGCTGCACGCACCCGCTGCGCCACAGCATGGCCGCAGTGGTCGAATTCATCCACACGGCAACACTGCTGCACGACGACGTGGTGGACGAATCCACGCTGAGGCGCGGCCGCGCCACGGCTAACGAGACCTTCGGCAACCCGGCCAGCGTGCTGGTGGGCGACTTCCTGTATTCCCGAGCGTTCCAGATGATGGTCGAAACCGGGAACATGCGCATCATGCAGGTGCTGGCGGACGCCACCAACATCATCGCCGAGGGCGAAGTGCTTCAGTTGATGAACATGCACGACGCTTCGCTGGACGAAGCCGCGTATCTGCGCGTCATCCGTTCGAAAACGGCCAAGCTGTTCGAAGCCAGCTGCCGGCTGGCGGCCATCCTGGCCGACGCACCGCCCGAGATCGAGGACGCGTGCAGCGAATACGGCCAGTCGCTCGGCACCGCGTTCCAGGTCATCGACGACGTGCTCGACTACGACGGCGACACCGCCGAGATGGGCAAGAACCTGGGCGACGACCTGCGTGAAGGCAAGGCAACATTACCGCTGATCCTGGCCATGAAACTGGGCAGCCCCGACGAGGCCGGACTGGTTCGACGCGCGATCGAAACCGGCAGCACCGACGAGCTACCTCGCATCATCGACATCGTGCGCCGCACAGGCGCGTTGGAGCGCACGCGTGTGGCGGCAGCCACACAGGCGGAACGTGCGGTAGACGCCGCGCGCGCGCTTCCGGCCAATGAATACTCGAACAGTTTGATAGAATTGGCGGCTCAGCTATTGCAGCGGCGCTCGTGAACTTCACCCGCTCTGCACATCGGGGTGTAGCTTAGCCTGGTAGAGCGCTACGTTCGGGACGTAGAGGCCGGAGGTTCGAATCCTCTCACCCCGACCATGCTGGCTGTTGCTTTCCTTTCACAGGCAATCGAGATCCGCAGCAGGCTTTGCTGCACGCATAGACAGCACTGCGCACCGCCCGTTTTCCTTGCTTCAGACATTCGGGGCGCCATTCGACTTAGCACATGTACGGCATGATGGTTAAGCCGAAACTCCGGCTAGCCACCGCATGACCGACGCAAAGGCGGCCGGCGTTTACATATTTTCACCAATCGGCGATGATCAGACGGGTGTTGTTGTACGTCTGAACGTCTTTCATGGCTATCGCCAATCCTTCACGAACTGCCTCTCCCGTCGCCCTGCCCGGTGTTGCCAGAGCTTTGGTCATGGCTGGCAAGATCAGCCGGGACATGGCGGACGAGGTCTATCGTCGGGCTAAAACGGCCAATCGCAGTTTTATTTCTGAGTTGACCGGCTCAGGCGTGGTGTCGGCTTTCGATGTGGCACATGTTATGTCACAGACCTTTTCGGCTCCGCTGCTGGACGTCGATGCACTCGACCTCCACCGACTGCCTACCGATCTACTCAATCCCACGTTGGCGGCAACTTCCCGCATCTTGGCGCTCAGCAAGCGCGGAAGCCGCCTGATCGTGGTAACGGCTGACCCGTCTGACCAAGATGCTGCGGAGAAGATCAAATTTGCGACGCAGATGACCGTCGACTGGGTCATCGGCGAATTTGACAAACTGTCGCGTCTGATCGACGTGTGCTCCGGGGCTGTGACCGAAACGCTGGGCCAAGTCAGCGAAGTAAATTTCGAGTTCGACGAAGCGTCGCTCAATGTGGATACGCCGACGGAGGAAGTCGATATCCTTCAGTCGCAGGTAGAAGACGCGCCCATTGTGCGGTTTCTGCACAAGGTGCTGGTCGAAGCGTTTAGATTGCGTGCGTCGGATATCCACTTCGAGCCTTACGAACACCAGTATCGGGTGCGATTTCGCATTGATGGTGAGTTGAGGGAAGTCGTGGCGCCGCCGATAGCCATCAAGGAAAAGTTGGCCTCGCGCATCAAGGTGATGTCACGTCTGGATATCGCAGAAAAGCGCCTCCCGCAGGACGGCCGCATGAAGCTGCGGATCGGGCCGGACAAGGTGATCGACTTCCGCGTCAGCACCCTGCCCACGCTGTTTGGCGAAAAAATCGTGATCCGCCTGCTCGATCCGACCAGCGCCAGTGTCGGCATCGATGCACTGGGCTACGAACCCGAGGAAAAAGAGCGGTTGCTCAAGGCCATCGCGCGCCCTTACGGCATGGTGCTGGTCACCGGTCCGACGGGCTCGGGCAAGACGGTGTCGCTCTACACCTGCCTTCACCTGCTCAACAAGCCGGGCGTCAACATCGCCACGGCCGAGGACCCGTCCGAGATCTACCTGCCAGGCGTCAACCAGGTCAACGTCAATGAAAGGGCCGGCCTCACCTTCGCCACGGCACTGAGGGCGTTCTTGCGCCAGGATCCGGACATCATCATGGTCGGCGAGATCCGTGACCTGGAAACAGCGGACATCGCCATCAAGGCGGCGCAGACAGGGCACCTGGTGCTGTCCACCCTGCACACCAACGACGCCCCGACCACGTTGACTCGCATGCGCAACATGGGCATCGCGCCGTTCAACATTGCGTCCAGCGTGATCCTCATCACGGCCCAGCGGCTGGCACGCCGGCTGTGCATGCAGTGCAAGGCGCCGGCGAACATCCCGCGCGAGACGCTGCTCGAAGCCGGCTTTGGCGAGCAGGATCTCGACGGCAGTTGGACGCCCTACAAGCCGGTGGGCTGCGCCGCGTGCAACAACGGCTACAAGGGGCGTGTCGGCATTTACCAGGTCATGCCGATCAGCGAGCAGATCCAGCGCATCATCCTGGACGATGGCAATGCGATCGAGATCGCCCAGCAGGCGCGGCGCGAAGGCGTACGCTCGCTGCGCGAATCGGGCTTGCACAAGGTGAAGCTGGGCGTCACGTCGCTCGAAGAAGTGCTGGCCGTGACCAACGATTGAGACGCGCTGGGCAGATAGGAAAGCAGCGAAGATGGCAACTCAAGTCGCGGGCGCCAAAGGCGTCAAGGAATTCGTCTTCGAGTGGGAAGGCAAGGACCGCAACGGCAAGGTCGTCCGTGGCGAAACACGCGCCGTGGGCCAAAACCAGGTCATGGCGACGCTGCGGCGGCAGGGCATATTCGTCACCAAGGTGAAGAAACGCCGCATGCGCTCGGGCCGGAAGATCAAGCCCAAGGACATTGCGATCTTCACCCGGCAACTGGCCACCATGATGAAGGCGGGCGTTCCGCTGCTGCAATCCTTTGACATCGTGGCCCGCGGCAACCCCAACCCCAGCGTCACCAAGCTGTTGAACGAAATCCGCGCCGATGTGGAAACGGGTACTTCGCTGTCCTCGGCCTTTCGCAAGTACCCGATGCATTTCAACAGCCTGTACTGCAATCTGGTCGAGGCTGGCGAAGCCGCAGGCATCCTGGACAGCCTGCTCGACCGGCTGGCCACCTACATGGAAAAGACGGAGGCGATCAAGTCAAAGATCAAGTCCGCCCTGATGTATCCAATCTCGGTGATCGTGGTGGCCTTCGTCGTGGTGTCGGTGATCATGATCTTCGTGATTCCGTCGTTCAAGGAAGTATTCACGTCTTTTGGTGCCGACTTGCCTGCGCCCACGTTGTTCGTCATCGCCGTCAGCGAGTTCTTCGTCAACTGGTGGTGGCTGATCTTCGGCGTAATCGGTTTCGGCTTCTACTTCTTCATGCAGTCCTGGAAGCGCAGCGAGAAGATGCAGATGTTCATGGACCGCCTGCTGCTGAAAGTGCCGATCTTCGGCGCGCTCATTGAAAAGGCGGTGGTGGCACGCTGGACGCGCACGCTGGCCACCATGTTCGCCGCCGGGGTACCGCTCGTCGAATCGCTCGACTCGGTGGGCGGCGCTGCAGGCAACGCGGTGTATCGCCAGGCCACCGACAAGATCCAGCGCGAAGTCGCCACCGGCTCGAGCCTGACCGCCGCCATGACCAACGCCAACGTCTTTCCCAGCATGGTGCTGCAAATGACCGCCATTGGCGAGGAATCCGGCGCGTTGGACCACATGCTGGGCAAGGCGGCTGACTTCTACGAGGCCGAAGTCGACGAGATGGTGGCGGGTCTGTCGAGCCTGATGGAGCCGATCATCATCGTGGTGCTGGGCACCATCATCGGCGGCATCGTGGTGTCGATGTACCTGCCGATCTTCAAGCTCGGCCAGGTGATCTGATGTCGGAGGGCGTGGTGCTGGCCGCGATGGGCGGCGTGTTGGGCCTGATTGTCGGCAGCTTTCTCAACGTCGTGATCTACCGCCTGCCGAAGATGATGGAGCGCCAGTGGGCGGCCGATTGCGCCGAAATGACGGGCCAGCCGCTGGCCGAGCAGGAGCGATTCAACCTGCTCGTGCCACGTTCGCGCTGCCAGGCCTGCGGCCACCCCATCCGCTGGTACGAGAACATCCCTGCGCTCAGCTACCTGTTCCTGCGCGGCCAATGCTCGGCCTGCGGCGTGCGTATCAGCCCGCGCTACCCCTTGGTCGAACTGGTCACGGGACTGCTGTTTGCGTGGTGCGTCTGGCGCTGGGGCGCCACCGGGACGGCTGTGGCCTGGTGCGGCTTTTCGGCGGCACTGGTCGCGCTCACGCTGATCGACTGGGACACCACGCTGCTGCCCGACAGCATGACATTGCCGCTGGTGTGGGCCGGTCTGATCGCCGCCGCGCTGGGCCTCACGGGCGTGCCGCTGGCCGACGCGGTGTGGGGCGCCGTGGCGGGCTATCTGTCGCTGTGGCTGGTCTATTGGGGTTTCAAGCTGCTAACGGGCAAGGAAGGCATGGGTTTTGGCGACTTCAAGCTGTTCGCCGCACTGGGCGCCTGGTTTGGCTGGGCGGCGCTGGTACCCATCATCCTGATGGCGTCGGTCATCGGCGCCCTGGTCGGCATCGGCATGAAGCTGACCGGCTCGTTGCGCGAAGGCGGCGTGGTGCCGTTCGGTCCGTTCCTCGCCCTGGCGGGCCTGACCGCCATGGTGTTCGGGCCCGCATCCATCCTGCGCGTGGTGGGGCTCTGACGCCATGGCAGCCTTGCTGGGTCTGACAGGCGGTATCGGCAGCGGCAAGAGCACCGTGGCGCAGGCGCTGTCCGAGCGCGGGGCCGCGGTGATCGACGCCGACGCCATTTCGCGCGCCATGACGGCCGTGCGCGGGCCTGCGCTGCCAGCCATCGCGGAGGCGTTCGGCCCCGCGATGATCGGTGCCGATGGCGCGCTCGACCGCGCGGCGATGCGCGAGCAGGTTTTCCACGACGACGGCGCGCGGCGCCGGCTCGAGGCCATCATCCACCCCCTGGTCGCCGCCGAAACCGACCGCCAGATGCACGCGGCCATCGACGCCGGCCGTGCGCTGCTGGTGTTCGACGTGCCCTTGCTGGTCGAATCGGGCGCGCGCTGGCGGGGCAAGGTCGACCGCGTGCTGGTGGTCGACTGCGAGCCCGAGACGCAGATCAAGCGCGTGATGGCGCGCAACGGCTTGCCGCGCGGCCAGGTCGAACAGATCCTGGGCGCCCAGGCCACGCGTGCCCAGCGCCTGGCGGCGGCCGACGCCGTGCTGTTCAACGGCGCGGGCGTCTCGCTGGACCAACTGCGCGCCAATGCGCACGAAGTGGCCGCAGCCTTCGGGCTATGATTCGCGTCTGCCTGAAGGCGACATCGCTTGATCCTGTACGAGTACCCCTTCAACGAACGCGTCCGCACCTACCTGCGGCTTGAGCACCTGTTCGACCGGCTGGGCCAGCTGATGGCCGGCGATGGCGCGGTCGACCACCACTTCGCACTCATCACCATGTTCGAGGTGATGGACGTCTCCGGCCGCGCCGACCTGAAGTCGGACGTACTCAAGGACCTGGAGCGGCAGCGCACGCACATGGCGGCGTTTCGCGGCAATCCGGCCATCTCTGAAGCCTCGCTGGACTCCTTTCTGGGCCGCGTGGACGACGCCTTCCAGCACCTCAGCCAGCAACTGGGCAAGCCCGGGCACGAGATGACCGACAACGAGTGGCTGATGGGCATCCGCAGCCGCGCCGTCATTCCCGCCGGCACCTGCAGCTTCGATCTGCCCGCCTACCACGCGTGGCAGCACCGGCCACCCGCCGATCGCCGTGCCGACCTGCAGGGCTGGGCCGGCTCGCTCGCGCCCATGGCCAACGCCGTGGCGCTGCTGCTGCAGATCCTGCGCGATTCCGGCCGCCCGCAGAAGGTGATGGCGAGTGCGGGCCAGTTCCAGCAGACGCTGCCGCAGAACCGCGCGTTCCAGCTGCTGCGCCTGCGCATCGACGAATCGATGCAGCTGGTGCCCGAAATCAGCGGCAACCGGCTGGTGGCGTCGGTGCGGCTGATGCGCCAGGACACCGATGGCAAGCTGCAACTGGCGCGTGAAGACGCGCCCTTCGAACTGGCCCTTTGCGCATGAGCCGCCCGCCCGCCGCACCGCCCGCCGATGCCGCCCGCACCGTGCGCTGCCCGGCCTGTGGCGGACCGAGCCGCTTTTCGCCCCAGAACGCCTATCGCCCGTTTTGCAGCGAACGCTGCAAGCTGCACGACCTGGGCGCGTGGGCCAGCGAGAGTTTTCGCGTCGAAGTGCAGGAAGACGACGGCGCCGAAGACGCCCAGCCGCCGCAGCTGCAGTAAGCCTGTTCAGCGCATTCTGGCCGCGCAGCGCCCGCCTAGACTGCGAATGCAGCTATTGATATTGAAGCGCTAGGGCACTGCCTCTTCGCGCAGCCAGTCGAGCACCGGCAAGGCGCCGGGCAGCACGGGCGCCACCTCCACCGGCAGCCCCGACCAGACGAAGGACTGGCCCTCGCGCATCTGCAGCGCGCCGCGCCATGCCCGCACCTTGCAGAAATGCAGCCGCACCAGCGCGTGGGGGTAATCCACCACCTGCTCGCGCCAGCGCTGGACGCCGGGCAGCGAAAGCTCGATCCCCAGCTCCTCGTGCAACTCGCGCGCCAGCGCCTGCTCCACGCCCTCGCCCGGCTCCAGCTTGCCGCCGGGAAACTCCCAGTAGCCCGCATACACCTTGCCCTGCGGCCGCGAAGTCAGCAGAAAGCGCCCGTCCGCCATGATCAGCACGCCCACCGCCACATCGACCACCGGCCGATCGCCCGCCATCTCGCGCTGCACATGCCCATCGGCGGTAAGAATGCCCTTCATTTGAGGTCAATGCATCATCAAATGGCCGCGGAGCAGGCCATACGGAGGCGCCATGGCCGGACCTGCGCCGGCCATAGGCGCCGTCCCCCTGGGGGGAAGGCGCCGTAGGCGACTCAGGGGGGGATGTCAAGCCCTTCCCATGTAGTCGCGCGCAAACTGATACGCCACGCGCCCCGAGCGCGAGCCGCGCTCCAGCGCCCAAACCAGCGATTCGGGCGCCGCCGCTTCGATCTGCCCTGGCGTGGCGCCCAGCGCGCTCATCCATTGCGCGACGATGGCCAGATATTCGTCCTGACTGAACGGGTAGAAGCTGACCCACAGCCCGAAGCGCTCGGACAAGGAAATCTTTTCTTCGATCACCTCGCCGGGATGCACCTCGCCATCGTCGGTGTGCGTGTAGCTCAGGTTGTCCTTCATGTACTCGGGCAGCAGGTGCCGGCGGTTGCTGGTGGCGTACACCAGCACATTGGGCGTGCTGGCGGCCACGCTGCCGTCCAGAATGCTCTTGAGCGCCTTGTACCCCGGCTCGCCCTCGTCAAAGCTCAGGTCGTCGCAGTAGATGATGAATTTTTCGGGCCGGCCGGCCACCACGTCCACGATGTCGGGCAGGTCGGTCAGTTCAGCCTTGTCGACTTCGATCAGCCGCAGCCCCTGCGGCGCGTACGCGTTCAGACAGGCCTTGATGAGCGACGACTTGCCGGTACCGCGCGCGCCTGTTAGCAGCACGTTGTTGGCGGGTCGGCCTTCAACGAACTGGCGCGTGTTACGCTCGATCTTTTCCTTCTGCGCGTCGATTTCCTTCAAGTCGGACAGCGCAATGCTGCCCACGTGGCGCACCGGTTCCAGCACGCCGTGGCCGCTGGCCCGCTTGCGGTAGCGCCACGCCACCGACTGCGACCAGTCGGGCGACGAAAGCGATTGCGGCAGCACCGCTTCAATGCGCGCCATCAGGCGCTCGGCCTTGTCGATCAGGCGCGCAAGATTTTCAGTCATGGGAAAAATGTCTTCATTCAAAAGGCCGCGGAGCAGGCCACGCCAGCGAACGCCGCGGACGGGCTTGCACCGGCCACTGGCGTTGTCCCCCTTCCCGCGAAGCGCAGCGCAGCGAGAGAAGGGGGAAGCGGCGCCAGCCGCTCAGGGGGATGCTCACGATCTGTAATCGGCGTTGATGCTGACGTAATCGTGGCTCAGGTCGCAGGTCCACACCGTGTCGCTGGCGCTGCCGCGGCCCAGGTTCACGCGCACGGTGATCTCGGACTGCTTCATCACGCGCTGCCCGTCCTCCTCGCGGTAAGCCGGGTTGCGCCCGCCCTGCACCGCCACGTGCACGTCGTCCAGGTGCAGGTCGATCCGGGTCTGGTCCAGGTCGTCGATGCCGGCATAGCCCACCGCCGCCAGGATGCGGCCCAGGTTCGGGTCGCTGGCGAAGAACGCCGTCTTGACCAGCGGCGAATGCGCAATGGCGTAGGCCACCTGGCGGCATTCGGCGGCGGTCTTGCCGCCGTCGACCTGGATGGTGATGAACTTGGTTGCCCCTTCACCGTCGCGCACGATGGCCTGCGCCAGCTGGCGTGCCACGCCCAGCATCGCCGCCTTCAGCGCCTGGCCGTCGGGCGAGGCGAGCGAGGTGACGGGTGCATTGGCGGCCTGCTGCGTGGCGATGACGACAAACGAGTCGTTGGTCGAGGTGTCGCCGTCGATGGTGACGCGGTTGAACGAGCCATCCGCCAGCTCCAGCGCCAATTGGTTCATCAGCGACGGATCGATGCGCGCGTCGGTCGCCAGGAAGCCCAGCATCGTCGCCATGTTGGGGCGGATCATGCCCGCGCCCTTGCTGATGCCGGTGACCGTAATTTCGGCGCCACCCACCATCGCCTTGGCGCTGGCGGCCTTGGGCACGGTGTCGGTGGTCATGATGCCTTCGGCAGCGCGCGCCCAGTGGGCGGGCTGCGCGTCGGCGATGGCGGCGGGCAGGCCGGCGACGATGCGGTCGACGGGCAGCGGCTCCATGATTACGCCGGTCGAGAACGGCAACACCTGGGCGGCGTCGAGCTTGAGCAGCCCCGCCAGCGCATCGCAGGTCTGGCGTGCGCGGGCCAGGCCGTCTTCACCCGTGCCGGCGTTGGCGTTGCCGGTGTTCACCACCAGCGCGCGAATCGGCGCGCCACCTGCCAGCCGCTCGCGGCAGATTTGCACCGGCGCGGCGCAAAAGCGATTGCGCGTGAACACGCCGCCGACGCTGGCGCCTTCGTCCAGCAGGAACACCGTCAGGTCCTTGCGGTGGGCCTTGCGCACACCCGCTTCGGCCACGCCGATGCGGACACCGGCGACAGGGTGCAGTTGCGTGGGATCGGGGGCCTGCAGGTTCACGGGCATGGTGCGTCCTTCCGGTCGATGAGTTGAATGAAAAATCAGGCTCCGGCGCTTGCCAGAAGCCCGCTGTCAGCTATTTTAATAATAGCAAAGGTCGCCAAAAGAAAACACGGGCCCGAAGCCCGTGTGGCGCAACGCCGGTCTGCCGTCAATTCAGCGCGCCGTGGCATTGCTTGTATTTCTTGCCGCTGCCGCAGGGGCACGGGTCGTTGCGGCCCACGCGCGGCACCGCGTCGGCCGCGGCCGCGCCACCCAGCGCCGCCGCACCGCGCAGGGCGGACTCGGGCACCGTCTGCGCTTCGCCGGTCTCGCTGGGCGCGGTGTAGGTCACGTTGGTCACGTGCTCGCCGCGCTGCTCGATCTGCTCGGCCGCCGCCTCGACCTGGTCGCCGGACTGGATGCGCACCGTCATCAGCTGGCGCGTGACCTCGTTCTTGACCACGTCCAGCAGCTGGCCGAACAGCTCGAACGCCTCGCGCTTGTATTCCTGCTTGGGCTGCTTCTGTGCATAGCCGCGCAGGTGAATGCCCTGGCGCAGATAGTCCAGCGCGGACAGGTGCTCGCGCCAGTTGGTGTCGATGGCCTGCAGCAGCACGGCGCGCTCGAACGGGCGGAAGTTCTCCTGCCCGACCTGCGCGATCTTGGCGGCATAGGCATGGTTGGCGGCATCGACCACCTTTTCGAGCACGTCATCGTCGGTGATGGCCGTGGAAGACTCGACCTCCTTGGTCAGCGGCAGCTCGATCTGCCACTCGTCGGCCAGCACCTTTTCGAGTGCGGGAATGTTCCACTGCTCTTCGACCGATTCGGCGGGCACGTACTGGCGCACCAGGTCGGTGAAGCAGCCTTCACGCAGGGCAGAGATCTGGCCTGACAGATCCTCGGCGTCGAGAATGTCGTTGCGCTGCTGGTAGATCACCTTGCGCTGGTCGTTGGAGACGTCGTCGTACTCCAGCAACTGCTTGCGGATGTCGAAGTTGCGCGCCTCGACCTTGCGCTGCGCGCTTTCGATGCTGCGGGTGACGATGCCGGCTTCGATGGCCTCGCCCTCGGGCATCTTCAGCTTGTCCATGATGGCGCGCACGCGGTCGCCCGCAAAGATGCGCATCAGCGCATCGTCCAGGCTCAGGTAAAAGCGCGACGAGCCCGGGTCGCCCTGGCGGCCCGAGCGGCCGCGCAGCTGGTTGTCGATGCGGCGGCTTTCATGCCGCTCGGTGGCGATGATGCGCAGGCCGCCCATCGACTTGATCAGGTCGTGGTCCTTCTGCCAGTTGGCCCGCAGGTCGGCAATGCGCTTCTCGCGCGTGGCGGCGTCCAGCGACTCGTCGGCCTCCAGCGCCTGCACGGCCTTCTCGACGTTGCCGCCCAGCACGATGTCGGTGCCGCGCCCCGCCATGTTGGTGGCGATGGTGATCATCTTGGGCCGGCCGGCCTGGGCCACGATGTCGGCTTCGCGCGCGTGCTGCTTGGCGTTCAGCACCTGGTGCGGCAGCTTCTGCTTCTGCAGCAGGTCGGCGATGATTTCCGAGTTCTCGATCGACGTCGTGCCCACCAGCACCGGCTGGCCACGCTCAAAGCAGTCGCGGATGTCGGCGATGGCGGCGTCGTACTTTTCCTTGGTGGTCTTGTAGACGCGGTCCAGCTGGTCGTCGCGCTTGCTGGGCTTGTTGGGCGGAATCACCACGGTTTCCAGGCCGTAGATGTCCTGGAATTCGTAGGCCTCGGTGTCGGCCGTGCCGGTCATGCCGGCCAGCTTGTTGTAGAGGCGGAAGTAGTTCTGGAAGGTGATCGACGCCAGCGTCTGGTTCTCGGCCTGGATCGGCACGCCTTCCTTGGCCTCCACCGCCTGGTGCAGGCCATCGCTCCAGCGGCGGCCGCTCATCAGGCGGCCGGTGAATTCGTCGACGATGACGATCTCGGGCCCCTGCTCGCCCTGCTGCACCACGTAATGCTGGTCACGGTGGTACAGATGATGCGCGCGCAGGGCGGCATTGAGGTGGTGCATCAGCGAGATGTTGGCCGGGTCGTACAGGCTGGTGCCCTCGGGTATCAGCCCACGCTCGGCCAGGATGCGCTCGGCTGTTTCATGGCCCTGCTCGGTCAGGTAGACCTGATGCGTTTTCTCGTCGGCGGTGAAATCGCCCGGCTGGATCACGCCCAGGCCAGTGCGCGGGTCGGCCTCGCCTTCCTGGCGCACCAGGCGCGGCACGATGTCATTGATAGCCAGATACAGCGCCGTGTGGTCTTCGGCCTGACCGCTGATGATGAGCGGCGTGCGCGCTTCGTCGATCAGGATGGAGTCCACCTCGTCGACGATGGCGTAGTTGAGCTTGCGCTGCACGCGGTCGCCCGTTTCGTACACCATGTTGTCGCGCAGGTAGTCGAACCCGAACTCGTTGTTGGTGCCGTAGGTGATGTCGGCGTGGTAGGCGGCCTGCTTGTCCTCGCGCGGCATCTGCGGCAGGTTGACGCCCACCGTCAGGCCCAGGAAGTTGTACAGCCGCCCCATCCATTGGGCGTCGCGGTTGGCCAGATAGTCGTTAACCGTCACCACGTGCACGCCCTTGCCGGCCAGCGCGTTCAGGTACACCGGCAACGTGGCCGTGAGCGTCTTGCCCTCGCCGGTGCGCATTTCGGCAATCTTGCCTTCGTGCAGCGCCATGCCACCGATCAACTGCACGTCGAAGTGGCGCATCTTCATGACGCGCTTGGAGCCCTCACGCACCACAGCGAAGGCCTCGGGCAGCAGCTTTTCGAGGCTTTCGCCGCCCGCAATGCGGCCCTTGAACTCCTGCGTCTTGCCGCGCAACTCGTCGTCGCTCAACTTCTCCAGCGCGGGCTCCATGGCGTTGATCGCCGCGGCGCTCTTGCGGTACTGCTTGAGCAGGCGGTCGTTGCGACTGCCGAAAATCTTGGTGAGGAAGTTGGAAGTGGCCATGCATGCGCGAACATCGCGATGCCCAGCCAGGCGCACCAAACGACGATCGTCTATCCAGAAATTGATTCAGGTGACGCGAAGTTGGGGGCATTCCGGTCGCGTGCAAGGCCGGGAAATGCCCACTCGACCGCCGCGCCCGCGCTTCGCGAGACAATCGCGTATTTTAACTGGGCTGGCTTGGCCGAAACCGGCCCGCCTGAACCCCCTTTACCGCTTGGCTTCTTCGTCCCGATCCGCCCTCACCCTGCAACAGGCCGTGGCCCAGGCGCCCGTGCTGGCGCGGCTGAGTGAACTGGCAGCCGAATCGAACGCCCGGCTGGCCGTGATCCTGCCGGCGCTGCCTCCTGCGCTGCGCCCGCTCATCCGCTGCGGCGCGCCGGACGGCGAAGCGTGGACATTGCTGGTGCCCCACAACGCGGCCGCCGCCAAGCTGCGCCAGCTGACGCCGACCCTGACGGCCGCCCTCGCCGCCGCGGGTCATCCGGTGACATCCATCCGCATCAAGGTGGCGCGCCGTCAGCCCTGAAAGCAAAAAGCCCGCATCGGTTAGCACGATGCGGGCTGAACTGGTGCCGGCTGTCGGATTCGAACTGACGACCTACCGCTTACAAGGCGGGTGCTCTACCAACTGAGCTAAGCCGGCGCAAACAGGTGAGATTCTAGCGGCGCGGCCCGCTCACTTGATGCGCTTGAGCGCCGGCCGCTTGCGCGGGGGTGGCGGGGGCGGATCGGTCGGCTCTTCGGCATCGGCCTCGTCCGTGGGCACCAACTGCATGCCGCCACGCGCTGCGGGCTCGCCGGCGGGCGCCTCCGCCGTCTGGGATTCGTCCGGCGATGCAGCGGCATCGTCCTGCTCGTCCGAGGCGGCGGGCACGGGCATGGGAAAGGCCATGCCCTGGCCGTTTTCGCGCGCATAAATGGCGAGCACACGATCCATCGGCACCATGATGTCGCGCGGCACGCCGCCGAAGCGGGCCTTGAATTCGACGAATTCGTTGCCGAGCTTGAGGCCGCTGGTGGCGTCGAAACTGATGTTGAGCACGATCTCGCCGTTCTGCACGTATTCGCGCGGCACCTGCACCGTGTCGTCGACCAGCACGGCGATGTAGGGCGTCAGCGCGTTGTCGGTGCACCACTCGTACAACGCCCGGATCAGGTAGGGGCGTGTCGAGCTGGATTCGAGCGCGTTCATCATCGGTGACGGCCTCTTACTTGCGCATGACCTTTTCGGACGGCGTCAGCGCCTCGATGTAGGCGGGGCGCGAGAAGATGCGTTCGGCGTACTTCAGCAGCGGCGCGGCGTTCTTCGACAGGTCGATGCCGTAGTAGTCGAGGCGCCACAGCAGCGGCGCCAGGGCGACGTCGAGCATCGAGAAGTTCTCGCCCAGGATGTACTTGTTCTTGAGGAACACGGGCGCCATCTGCGTCAGCCGGTCGCGGATGTTGGAACGCGCCTTCTCCAGCGCTTTTTCGTTGCTCTTGCTGGCGCGGTTTTCCAGCGTCGACACGTGGGTGAACAGCTCCTTCTCGAAGTTGAGCAGGAACAGGCGCACGCGCGCGCGATCCACCGGGTCGCCCGGCATCAGCTGCGGGTGGGGAAAGCGCTCGTCGATGTATTCGTTGATGATGTTCGACTCGTACAGGATCAGGTCGCGCTCGACCAGGATCGGCACCTGGCCATACGGGTTCATCACCCCGATGTCCTCGGGCTTGTTGTAGAGATCGACGTCGCGGATCTCGAAATCCATGCCCTTTTCGAACAGCACGAATCGGCAGCGATGGGAGAACGGGCAGGTCGTACCGGAATACAGCACCATCATGTCGGCAGGCTCCTTAAAACCGAAGGAGTGGAGAAGCGCCTGTCACGGCGCCTCGCCACTCCGCTACCCCGGCTGGCGCCGGGGCGTGAATACGCGAAAGATTATTTGACGTCTTTCCAGTACGCCGCGTTCAGACGCCACGCCAGGAAAGTGAACACCAGCAGGAACAGCAGCACCCACACGCCGATGGAGATGCGGCTGTTCTGCGCCGGCTCGCCCATCCACTGCAGGAAGTTGACCAGATCGCCGACCGCCGCGTCGTACTGCTGCGGCGACATCGCGCCCGGCGTGACCTGTTCCCAACGGCCGGTGAAGGCGTGGACTTCGTGGCCATGCTCTTCGCGCGTTTCGAACACGGGCTTGCGCTCACCCTGCAGTTGCCACAGCGGGTGGGGCATGCCGATGTTGGGGAAGGCCAGGTTGTTCCAGCCGGTGGGCTTCAGCCCGTCGCGGTAATAGCTGCGCAGCAGCGTGTAGAGGTAGTCGGCGCCCGAGCCGTTGGCGCCCGCGCGCGAACGCGCCACCAGGGTCAGGTCAGGCGGGTTGGCGCCGAACCAGGCCTTGGCCTGCGCCGGGTCGATGGCCGACTTCATCATGTCGCCGACCTTGTCGGACGTGAACAGCAGGTTGTCCTTGATCTGCTGGTCGGTCAGGCCAATGTCGCGCAGACGGTTGTAGCGCATGAAGTTGGCCGAGTGGCAGCTGAGGCAGTAGTTGACGAAGATCTTGGCGCCGTTTTGCAGCGATGCCTGATCGGTCGTCTTGCCGGGCGCCTTGTCCCATGCAATGCCGCCGGTGGCGGCCTGTGCGCCGACGATATTGACGGCCAGCGCCAGCCCGAGGAGCAGTTTCTTCCAGAGGTTCATTTTGCTTTTCTCCCGGGTGCTCAGTGCGGCTTGAAGGTGACGCGATCGGGCACCGGCTTGGGCTCACCCAGTTGGCTCCACCAGGGCATGAGCAGGAAGAAGCCGAAATAGAACAGCGTGCCGATCATGGCCACCAGTTCGTTGGTGAACCAGGCCAGCGAAGGCGTCGAGAAGATCGGGCCCGGCACCATGATGCCCAGCACCATGAGGATGAAGAACCACACCACGAACACGACGTACAGCCACTTGTGCCAGTCGGGCCGGTAGCGGATGGAACGCGCCGGGCTGCGGTCCAGCCAGGGCAGGAAGAACAGGATGATGACGGCGCCGCCCATCACCACCACGCCCCAGAACTTGGCGTCGAAGGTCTTGAGCAGGGCGATCGCCACCAGGCCGGCCACGGCCAGGCCCACCTTCAGCGCCATCGAGCAGCGGCACTTGAGCATGGCCAGCACCACGCCCAGCACGATGATGGCGCACAGCACGTTGACCATCACGTCGTTGGTGGCGCGCAGCATCGAATAGAACGGCGTGAAATACCACACCGGCGCGATGTGCAGCGGCGTCACCAGCGGGTCGGCCGGAACGAAGTTGTTGTATTCGAGGAAGTAGCCGCCCATCTCCGGTGCGAAGAACACCACCGCGAAGAAGGCCATCAGGAACACGCCCACGCCCACGATGTCGTGCACCGAGTAGTACGGGTGGAACGGCACGCCGTCAGCCGGCGCGTCGGGCGACCAGCGGTTGCCCTTGGGGCCCTTCTTGATCTCGATGCCGTCCGGGTTGTTGGAGCCGACGTCGTGCAGCGTCAGCAGGTGGGCCACCACCAGGCCGATCAGCACCAGCGGCACGGCGATGACGTGGAAGCTGAAGAAGCGGTTCAGCGTGGCGTCGCCCACCACGTAGTCGCCGCGGATCAGCAGCGCCAGGTCGGGGCCGATGAAGGGAATGGCGGAGAACAGGTTCACGATCACCTGCGCGCCCCAGTAGGACATCTGGCCCCAGGGCAGCAGGTAGCCCATGAAGGCCTCGGCCATCAGCGCCAGGAAGATGGCGCAGCCGAAGATCCAGACCAGCTCGCGCGGCTTGCGGTAGCTGCCATACAGCAGCCCGCGGAACATGTGCAGGTACACCACCACGAAGAACGCCGACGCCCCGGTGGAGTGCATGTAGCGGATGAACCAGCCGCCCGGCACTTCGCGCATGATGTATTCGACCGACGCGAAGGCGATGGGCGGCGCGCCCAGGATGCCGCCCACGGGGCTGGCGTCCGGCTTGTAGTGCATCACCAGGAAGATGCCGGTGACGATCTGGATCACCAGCACCAGCATGGCCAGCACGCCGAAGTAGTACCAGAAGTTGAAGTTCTTCGGCGCGTAGTACTCCGACATGTGCTTGCGGTATTCCGCAAACGCAGTCGGGAACCGGTTTTCGAACCAGTTGGTCACCTTGGCGCCCAGCGGCGCGTTGGGGGAGATTTCCTTGAACTCTGCCATGGCCGCCTCTTTATGCCTTCTTGTCTTCGCCGATCAACAGCTTGGTGTCGGCCAGGTACATGTGGGGCGGCACCTCGAGGTTGTCAGGCGCCGGCTTGTTCTTGAACACGCGGCCCGCCAGGTCGAACGTGGAGCCGTGGCAGGCGCACAGGAAGCCGCCCTGCCAGTTGTCGGGCAGCGACGGCTGGGCGCCCGGCGTGAACTTGTCGCCCGGCGAGCAGCCCAGGTGCGTGCAGATGCCGATCACCACCAGGAATTCGGGCTTGATCGAGCGCGTTTCGTTGCGCGCGTATTCGGGCGTGGGGAAGGCGGTGCGCTGCGAAGTGGGGTCGGCGACTTCGGCGTCGGTCTTCTTCAGCGAAGCCAGCTGTTCGGGCGTGCGGCGCATGATCCAGACCGGCTTGCCACGCCATTCGACAGTGGTTTTCTCGCCCGGCTTGAGGCCGGAAATGTCGACCTCGACCGCGGCGCCGGCGGCCTTGGCGCGCTCGGACGGGGCGAAGCTGCTGACGAAGGGGGTGGCCAGGGCCACGGCGCCCGCGGCGCCGGCGCAGCTCGAGGCGATCAGCCAGGTGCGCTTGCTGCTGTCTAGGGGCACGGGGGTGAAGGTGCTGGACGTTGCGTCACTCATGGCTGTCCTCTGCGGATGATTTCTTGTGTTCGAATCAAACTCGAATCCATCGCGGATTGTAGCGGAGCGCAACAGCCCCCCCGGCGCGGCGCGCAGAGGGATTGACACCGCGCGGCCAGTGACAATACTGAGCGCGTTTTCAACCATCCCTCGGAGGGAACACACATGAGCATGATGCAAGAGTTCAGAGAATTCGCCGTCAAGGGCAACGCCATCGACCTCGCGGTCGGCGTGATCATCGGCGGCGCGTTCGGCAAGATCGTCGACTCCATCGTGGGCGACCTGATCATGCCGGTGGTCGGCAAGATGTTCGGCGGCCTCGACTTTTCCAACTACTACATCCCGCTGGCCGGCCAGGCCGCCGGCATGCCGCTGGAAGCCGCCAAGAAGGCCGGCGCCGTGTTCGCCTACGGCAACTTCATCACCATCCTGGTCAACTTCATCCTGCTGGCTTTCATCATCTTCATGATGGTCAAGCAGATCAACCGCCTGAAGAAGGAAGAGCCGGCGCCGGCGCCCGAAGCCCCGCCGGAAGAAGTGCAACTGCTGCGCGAGATCCGCGACAGCCTGAAGCGCTGATAGCTATCTAAACAGTAGCTATGGACGCCCGCCAGCCCAGCGCTGCGGGCGTTTTTTATTGCGACAGCTGGCGCGCCATGCGGGTCGCGGCGATCAGGCTCGACGCATCGGCCACGCCGCGCCCGGCGATGTCGAACGCGGTGCCGTGGTCGGGGCTGGTGCGCACCAGCGGCAGGCCCAGCGTCACGTTCACGCCCTGCTCCACGCCCAGGTATTTGACGGGGATGAGCCCCTGGTCGTGGTACATCGCCACCACCACGTCGAATTCGGCAAAACCCCGCGCCCGCATGAACACCGTGTCGGGCGCAAACGGGCCGCGTGCGTCGATGCCTTCGGCGCGCGCCTGCGCGATGGCGGGGGCGATGGCGTCGGCTTCTTCGGTGCCAAACAAACCGCCCTCGCCCGCATGCGGGTTCAGCCCGGCGACGGCGATGCGCGGCGTTTTTTGTAGCGCCGCACCAACAGATTGATGCGTAATGCGCAGGGTCTGAAGAATATTTTCAGCCGTCACCTGCTCGATGGCGCGGCGCAACGAGACGTGAATGCTGACCAGCACGGTGCGCAGTTCGTCGTTGGCCAGCATCATGCGCACCGGCACTTGGCTGACCGGACGGCCCAGGTGCTCGGCCGCCACGGCCTGCAGCAGTTCGGTGTGGCCGGGGTAGCGCGCGTACGGGTCGCCCGCGGCGGCCAGCGCCTCCTTTTGCAGGGGCGCGGTCACCAGGGCCGCAATGTCGCCGCGCAGCGCGGCCCGGGCGGCCCAGAACACGGCATCGCCCGCCATCCGGCCGCCGTCGGCGCTGACCTGGCCCAGCGGCACCGGCTGCGGCGGCGGCTCGACCACCTGCAGCACCGGCACGCAGCGCGGGGGCGCACGCAAGGCGTCGGCGGGCTGTTCGATGACGGCCACCGGCAGCGCCACGCCCTCGCCCGTCACCCATGCGGCGGCGCGCCGCAGCGCGGCCACGTCACCGGCGACGAAGCAGCCGCGCATGACGTCGGGCGCGTCGCGAAAGGCCTTGGCGATGATCTCGGGGCCGATGCCGGCCGGGTCGCCCATGGTCACGGCCAGCGGGCGCAGGTCGGGCGGGGTTTCAAGCAATTTCAGCCTCCAGCGCTTGTCCAGCCAGCGCAACCAGCTTCTGTTTTAATAGCAATTGTCACGCCGGGTTGTCGATCTCGATGAATTCGTGGGCAATGCCCAACTGCGCCGCCACGTGCGCCGCCAGCGCGGGCGCGCCGTAGCGTTCGGTGGCGTGGTGGCCGCAGGCGTAGAACACCACGCCGCATTCGCGCGCCAGGTGGGCCTGCGGCTCGGAAATCTCCCCCGTGATGAAAGCCTGCGCCCCCGCGGCGATGGCCGATTCGAAGTAACCCTGCGCGCCGCCACTGCACCACGCTATTTTTTCGATAGCTTCACGCGCTTGTCCCACCTGCGTGACGGGGCGATTCAGCACGTGTTCCAGCTGCCACGCCAGCACGTCGGCGTCGGCAAAGGCTTCGCCGTCGGCCCGGTGGCCGATGAAGCCCAGGTCCTGCTCGCCGAAGCGCCCCGTGGCCTGCAGCCCCAGCCGCTCGCCCAGCTGCGCGTTGTTGCCCAGCGTGGGGTGCGCGTCCAGCGGCAGGTGGTAGGCCAGCAGGTTGATGTCGTGCGCCAGCAGGCGCTTCAGGCGCTCCTTCATCCACCCGGTGACGGTGCCGTCCTGCCCGCGCCAGAACAGGCCGTGGTGCACGAAGATGGCGTCGGCGCCGGCGGCGATGGCGGCGTCGATCAGCGCCCGGCTGGCCGTCACGCCGCTGACCAGCTTGCGGATGGCGGGCTTGCCCTCGACCTGCAGGCCGTTGGGGCCGTAGTCCTTGAAGCGTTCGGGCTGCAATTCGGCGTTGCAGGCGGCCAGCAGCGTGGCGCGGTCGGTGGTGGCGGGTTCGGGCATGGGGTGATTGTGCGGCACGGGGGCGTGGTCACGATTGCCGGACGCGAAGGGCGCGAAGGGTTCGCGAAGGACGCGAAAAAGACATCCTTTCGCTCTCAAAAACAGAGCGCACTGCGCTCATGCATCAGGGGTCGCGGCCGACCCAATGAAAAGATATTGAATCTTTCGCGTCCTTCGCGAACCCTTCGCGCCCTTCGCGTCCGGTATTCAAATAGGCGCCACACCCCGCGTTCACCCCGCCAGCCTTGCATTCGCGCGCCGCACCCTAAAATTTCGACCACACTGCCGGCGCCCCTGCCGAAAAATTTTCATGAAACGTCTCTGGCTCCTGTTCGCCCAAGTGGTCACCGTGCTACTGGCCGCCTACTTCGTCGTCGGCACGCTCAAGCCCCAGTGGCTGCAGCGCGGCGCCGCGGTGCCCGGCAGCACGGGCACCATCTCCATCCTGGAAGCCCCGGCGGCACCCATCGCCCAGCCGGCGCCCGGCAGCCTGAGCGGCGCCGTGCGCAAGGCCGCGCCGGCGGTGGTCAGCATCAACACCAGCACCAACGCGCGCGGCCCGCAGAGCAACGACCCGTGGTTCCGCTTCTTCTTCGGCGACCGGGGCGACCTGCAGCAGCAGCAAAGCGGGCTGGGCTCGGGCGTCATCATGAGCCCGGAGGGCTACGTGGTCACCAACAACCACGTGGTGGAAGGCGCGGACGCCATCGAGGTGGTGCTGCCCGACGCGCGCCGCACCGCGGCCAAGGTGATCGGCACCGACCCGGAAAGCGACCTGGCGGTGCTGAAAATCGACCTGGACAAGCTGCCCGTGATGACGCTGGGCAATTCCGACGCGCTGCAGGTGGGCGACACGGTGCTGGCCATCGGCAACCCGTTCGGCGTCGGCCAGACGGTGACCAGCGGCATCGTCAGCGCGCTGGGGCGCAACCAGCTGGGCATCAACACCTTTGAGAACTTCATCCAGACCGACGCCGCCATCAACCCCGGCAATTCGGGCGGCGCGCTGACCGACGTCAGCGGCAACCTGATGGGCATCAACACGGCCATCTATTCGCGCTCGGGCGGCAGCATGGGCATCGGCTTTGCCATCCCGGTCAGCACCGCCAAGCAGGTGATGGAAAGCATCGTCAAGAACGGCCAGGTGGTGCGCGGCTGGATCGGCGTGGAGCCCAACGAGCTGACACCCGAGCTGGCGCAGACCTTCGGCATCAAGACCGAGCAGGGCGTGATCGTGACCGGCGTGCTGAACAACGGCCCCGCCGCCAACGCCGGCATCCGCCCGGGCGACGTCATCACGCAGGTGGGCGGCCAGCCGGTGCGCACGGTGTCCGAGCTGCTGTCCCGCATCGCCGCGCTGACGCCGGGCCAGGCCACGCCGTTCACGTTGCAGCGGCGCGGCGAAGCGGTGCAGGCCGAGGTGACGCCCGCACAGCGGCCGCAACCGCGCGGGCAGTTGCGTCCGCGTTGATTGCTACGTTATCAATAGCTGCAGGCGCTGATCAGGCAAGCGCTGCGGCGCTAAAACACTTCAAATAAGCACCCCCCCCGCGGCTGGCGCGCTGGGGCGTCAGGACGCCGCCGGGCCCGGCGCGTCTTCTTCTTCGGCCGCCTTGGTGTGCTTGATGAACAGCTGCGCCGCCCAGATGCCCACTTCGTACAGCAGGCACATCGGAATCGCCAGCGCCAGCTGCGACACCACGTCGGGCGGCGTCACGATGGCGGCGATGACGAAGGCCAGCACGATGAAGTAGCCGCGAAAGGCCCGGAGCTGCTCCACCGTCACCATGCCCAGGCGCGCCAGCACCACCACGGCGATCGGCACCTCGAACGCCAGCCCGAAGGCCAGGAACATGGTCAGCACGAAGCTCAGGTACGCCTCGATGTCGGGCGCGGCCGTGATCGACTTGGGCGCAAAGCTCTGGATGAAGGTGAACACCTTGCCAAAGACGAAGAAGTAGCAGAACGCCACGCCCAAAAAAAACAGCACGGTGCTGGACACCACCAGCGGCAGCACCAGCTTCTTTTCGTGCGAATACAGCCCCGGCGCCACGAAGGCCCACACCTGGTAGAGCACCACCGGCAGCGCGATCAGGAAGGCCGCCATCAGCAGGATCTTCAGCGGCACCATGAAGGGCGAGATGACCGAGGTGGCGATCATGGTGGCGCCCGCCGGCAGGTGCGCCACCAGCGGCGCCGCCAGCACGTCGTACAGCGCGCCGGGGCCAGGGTACAGCGCCAGCACGCCCGCCACCACGCCCACGGCGACCAGCGCCTTGATCAGCCGGTCGCGCAGTTCCATCAGGTGCGCGACGAAGGGCTGCTCGGTGCCGGCCAGTTCGTCTTCGGGTTCGGGCTTGGAAGTGGGTTCAGTCATGGAAGCAGCGATTGTCGCCGACGCGCCGCGCCAGCGCGCTGGCCCGGCAGCTTTCAAGCGCCCGGCTTACGGGGCCGGAAGCGCGCCACGCGCGCCGCGCCCGACTGCACCTGCCGCCGCACGCCCTGGCGCGCCTTGTACCACTGCGGCGTGGCGCCGCGCTTGAGGCGCCAGTTCTTGTCCGGGCGGCGGTATTCGGGCGGCGGTGGCTCCCACGCGGGGGGGGGTGGCGTCACCCGACGACGTGGCAGCGCTGCCGTCCAGGCCGGCGGTCACGCTGCTCCAGTCTTTTTCGAAGTCGGCCTTGGTGGAATAGATGCCTTTTTCGACCTCGCGGCCGGCCTCTTCCACCGACTCCTTCATCTTCTTGAGTTCGTCGAGGTCCATCGCCCGGTTGACCTCGGCCTTGACGTCGGCCACGTAGCGTTGCGCCTTGCCCAGCAGCGTGCCGACCGTGCGGGCCACGCGCGGCAGCTTTTCGGGGCCGATGACGATCAGCGCGACGGCGCCGATCAGCGCCATCTTCGAAATACCGAGGTCCAGCATGGAGTGGTTGAGCGTTAAGCGTTGAGCGTTCGGCGAAAACCGCCTGCATCACGCTCAACGCCGGACGTCGAACGCTCAACCGGAAAAACCGTCAGGTTTTTTCCTTGGCCTGCACGTCAATGGTTTCCTTGGCGGCGGTGGCCGTGTTGGTCACCTGGCCGGCAGGGGCCTTGTCGGCTTCGGAAGAACCTTCCTTCATGCCGTCCTTGAAGCCCTTGACGGCGCCGCCCAGGTCGGTGCCGATGTTCTTCAGCTTCTTGGTGCCGAAAATCATCACCACGATCAACAGCACGATCAGCCAGTGCCAAATGGAAAAACTACCCATGTCATTCTCCTTGGCGCGGCTCGATGCGCACCGTTCGAGTCATTTTAGACGGCGGGCGTGACCGCAGGTTCCCCCGCCCCGCAATCCCGCCGCGGCGCGAAGCTCAACCCTTCACCCACGGCCGCGGGCCGCCCATCACGTGCACGTGCAGGTGGTGCACTTCCTGCCCGCCTTCGGCGCCGGTGTTGACGACGATGCGGTAGCCGCCGTCCGGGTAGGGGCTGCAGCCCTGCTCCAGCGCCAGCCGCGGCGCCAGCGCCATGAGGCGGCCCAGCAGCGCCTCGTGCTCGGGACCCACGTGCGCCATCGACACGATGTGCGCCTTGGGCACGATGAGAAAGTGCACCGGCGCCCAGGGATGGATGTCGTGGAAGGCAAACAGCTCATCGTCTTCGTAGACCTTCTTTGACGGAATCTGGCCGGCGACGATCTTGCAGAAGATGCAGTTCGGGTCGTGGGCGTGAGAACTCATGGCTTGGCTTTCTCGGCAGGTTGAATCTTGGCGCGGCTGACCTTTTCGACGCTGGAGCGCACGCCGACGTCGTCGAAGTGCGCCTGCAGCCAGGCGGCTGCGGCCTCGCGCCCCAGCTGGAACAGGCGGCGCAGAAACGCCACGTCGGCGCGCGCCTTGCTGGCGGCGCCGAATTCGGCCAGCGCCGCGCCGCCGTCCACGCGGTGCAGCAGCACGTCCTTGTAGCGCGCCGGGTCCAGGCGCCCCTCGGCCAGCAGGCGGCTGACGAATTCCATGGCGCGCATCTCGGCCAGCAGCGGCGCGTTGAAGGTGATCTCGTTCACGCGCTCCATGATCTCGGGCGCGCTGGCGCCGGGCTTGTAGGGCGACTCGATCGGGTTGATCTGCACCAGCAGCATGTCGGCGCTGCGGGTTTCGTAGATCAGCGGATAGATCGCCGGGTTGCCCGAATAGCCGCCGTCCCAGTAGAACTCGTCGCCCACCTGCACGGCCTGGTACAGCGACGGCAGGCAGGCCGAGGCCATCACGGCGTCGGCCGACACCTGGGCGCCGCTGAAGATGTCGCCGCGCCCGGTGCGGATGTTGGTGGCCGTGATGAACAGCTTGATCTGCCGCTGCCGCGCCACCAGGTCGAAGTCGATTTCGCGCCGCAGCAGCTCGCGCAGCGGGTTCACGCCGAATGGGTTGGCCTGGTAGGGCGAAATCCACTGCGCGAACCACGGGCCCAGCATCTGCACGCCCGCCAGCGGCAGGCCGGTCATGAAGCTGCCCATGACGCCCACGCCGTCCCAGAAGCGCGACAGCGCGGCCCGGGCGGATTCGCGCGCGTCGCCGGGCTTCAGGCCGTCTTCGTGCGCGCGGGCCAGCGCGTGCGCCAGCACCACCGCGTTCATGGCGCCGGCGCTGGTGCCGCTGGCGCCTTCAAAGCGCAGGCGGCCGTCTTCCAGCAGCGCGTCGAGCACGCCCCAGGTAAAGGCCCCGTGCGAGCCGCCGCCCTGCAGCGCGAGGTTGAGGGTCTTGCCGCTGGTGCGCCCGTTGCCGTTTTTTGCCATGCGCCGATTATGCGGACGTCGTTCGCGGGCGGCGCGGCTCAGCCGCGCATCAGCCGGTCACCGGGCGCCCGGCGTTCATGCGCACCATGCCCTTGACGATGCGGTACAGGAACCAGATCGAGATGATCACCCAAGCCGGGTTGAACAGGAACAGCCCCAGCAGGAAGAACGGGAAGGTCACCACGTACAGCACGCCGGCCCACAGCACCGAGCTGATGCGCCACTTGAAGTGGCTTTCCTGCCAGGTGCCGGCGGCTTCGTCCTTTTTCACCAGGTCCATCACCAGCGCAATGATGAGCAGCGCCACGCTGACCTGCGCGCCCGGCACCACCGCGGCCACGGCCACGATCAGGTGCAGGATGTAGCTCACCCAGCCCCAGGTCTTGAGCGAATCGGCCGGCGCCGGGCCGCGCCCCTTGCCGCGTGCGCCGATGGGTTCCACGTCGATGACGTCGTTGTTGCTCACGATCCGGCTCCTTTCGTTGCGTGTCGGGTCATTCCGCTTCGCGCTCGCGCACCTTGCGCAGCGCCTTTTCCTCGATGCCTGAGAGTCCCTCGCGGCGCGCCAGTTCCGCCACCACGTCGGCGGCGGACAGGCCGTAGTGCGCCAGCGCCACCATGCCGTGGAACCACAGGTCGGCCATCTCGGCCACGACCTTGTCGCGCGCGCCGCCGTGGTCGGCGTCCTTGGCCGCCATCACGACTTCGGTGGCTTCCTCGCCAATTTTCTTGAGGAACGCGTCCGGCCCCTTGTGCAGCAAGCGCGCCACATAGCTCTTTTCCGGATCGCCGCCGGCCGAGGGCTTGCGGCTTTCGATGACGGCCGTCAGCCGCGCCAGGGTGTCTTCAGAAGGCATACGCGTTATTTGTAGATCGATTCCGGGTCTTTCAAGACCGGCTCCACCACGTGCCACGCGCCGTCCTTCAGCACGCTGAAAAAGCAGCTGTGGCGCCCGGTGTGGCAGGCAATGCCGGGGTCGTGCCCCAGCTGGGTGACTTTCAGCAGCACCACGTCGGCGTCGCAGTCGATGCGGATGTCGTGCACCCGCTGCACGTGGCCCGATTCCTCGCCCTTGAACCACAGTTTGCCGCGCGAGCGGCTGAAATACACCGCGCGGCCCAGCTCGGCCGTCCTGGCCAGCGCCTCGCGGTTCATCCACGCGAACATCAGCACGTCGCCCGTGCCCTGCTCCTGCGCGATCACGGGCACCAGCCCCTGCGCATCCCATTTGACTTCGTCCAGCCAGTTCATGGAAGGATTGTCGGGGATTCGCGCAAGTGCTCTGAAACTACTATTTTGATAGCTGCTAGCGCTTGTCCATCAAGCGCTGGAGGCCAATTTCGCTCAAATCAGCGACCGAACGGCCGCGCAGCCGGCCCTGCCAGATCACCACGGCCTGGCTTGTGCCGGCCGTCGGTGATGCCCCTTGAGGGGGTGGCGAAACAGGACGCAGCCCGTGGAGCCTGGGGGTCAGAGCACGCCCTGCGCCAGCATGGCGTCGGCAATCTTCACGAAGCCGGCGATGTTGGCGCCTTCGACGTAGTTCACCGTGCCGTCGCTGCGCTCGCCGTGGCGCACGCAGTTGCCGTGGATGTCCTTCATGATCTCGTGCAGGCGCAGGTCCACTTCGCTGTGCGTCCACGACAGGCGCATGGCGTTCTGGCTCATTTCCAGGCCCGACGTGGCCACGCCGCCGGCATTGCTGGCCTTGCCGGGCGCGTACAGCGTGCCGGCTTCCAGGAACAGGTCGACCGCCTCCAGCGTGCTGGGCATGTTGGCGCCTTCGGCCACGCAGACCACGCCGTTGGTGATCAGGTGCTTGGCGTCCTTGGCGTCCAGCTCGTTCTGCGTGGCGCAGGGCAAGGCGATGTCGACCGGCACGTGCCATGGGCGCTTGCCGGATTCAAATTTCAGCTTGTGCTGCTTGGCGAAGTCCTTCAGGCGGCCGCGCTGCACGTTCTTGAAGTCCATCACGTCCTTCAGCAGCCCTTCGGTCATGCCACCTTCGCACACCAGCGTGCCTTCGGAATCGGACAGCGTGACCACCTTGGCGCCCAGCTCCAGCGACTTGACGGCGGCGTACTGCGCCACGTTGCCCGAGCCCGAGATGCTGACGCTGCGGCCCTCGAAGCCCATCTGGCGGCGGCGCAGCATTTCCTGCGCAAAGTACACCGTGCCGTAGCCCGTGGCCTCGGGCCGCATCAGGCTGCCGCCATAGGCGATGCCCTTGCCGGTAAAGACGCTGCTGGCGTTGTTGCCCAGCTTTTTCATCATGCCGGCCATGAAGCCGACTTCGCGCGCGCCCACGCCGATGTCGCCCGCGGGCACGTCGGTGTCGGCGCCCAGGTGGCGGTACAGCTCGGTCATCAGCGCCTGGCAAAAGCGCATCACCTCGCCATCGCTCTTGCCCTTGGGGTCGAAGTCGCTGCCGCCCTTGCCGCCGCCCATGGGCAACGTGGTCAGCGCGTTCTTCAGCGTCTGCTCGAAGCCCAAAAATTTGAGGATCGACAGGTTCACGCTGGGGTGAAAGCGCATGCCGCCCTTGTACGGGCCGATGGCCATGCTGTGCTGCACGCGGAAGGCGCGGTTGACCTGCGTCTGCCCCTTGTCATCCACCCAGGCCACGCGGAACTGGATCACGCGGTCGGGTTCGACCAGGCGCTCCAGCAGACCGTGTTCGCGGTAGCGCGGGTGCCGGTCGAGAAACGGCCACAGCGAGGTCATCACTTCGCGCACGGCTTGCAGGAACTCGGGCTGCTGCGGATCGCGCCGCTGCACGGCACTCAGAAATTCTTCAAGGCTGGTGGCGCTCACTCAACGGGCTCCTTGCAAGGTGGACTGTGAACCAAACGGTCAATGATGCACCAAAAAAAGGCGCAGGCGGTTGCGCTGCGGCAAGAAAGTTTGCTCTTATTTTAATAGCTATCAGCGCAGTCTGGTCAAGCGCCAGCGGCCGATTAGACTTAAAAACCATCAGCGCCGAACCGTGATGCCGCGCTCGGCCATGCGCTGCTTGGCCTGCGCCACCGTGTATTCGCCGTAGTGAAAGATGCTGGCCGCCAGCACGGCATCGGCCAGGCCGTATTGCACGCCGTCGGCCAGATGGTCCAGGTTGCCCACGCCGCCCGAGGCGATCACGGGCACCGTCACGGCCTCGGCCACGGTGCGAGTCAGCTCCAGGTCGAAGCCGCTCTTGGTGCCGTCCTTGTCCATGCTGGTCAGCAGAATTTCGCCAGCGCCGTGCTCGGCCATCTGCTTGGCCCATTCGATGGCGTCGAGCCCGGTGTTCTTGCGGCCGCCATGGCTGTACACGTCCCAGCCCTCGCCGCGCGCCATCAGGTCGTCGCCAAAGCGACGCTTGGCGTCAATCGCCACCACGATGCACTGCGAGCCGTACTTGGCCGACGCGTCGCGAATCACCTGCGGGTTGGCAATGGCGGCCGAGTTGAAGCTGGTCTTGTCGGCCCCGGCGTTCAGCAGGCGCCGCACGTCGTCCACCGTGCGCACGCCGCCGCCCACCGTGAGCGGGATAAACACCTGGCTGGCCACCGCCTCGATGATGTGCAGGATCACGTCGCGCCCGTCGCTGGTGGCGGTGATGTCGAGGAAGGTGAGTTCGTCCGCGCCCTGCTCGTTATAGCGCGCGGCAATTTCGACCGGGTCGCCGGCGTCGCGCAGTTCGACGAAATTGACGCCCTTGACGACGCGGCCGCCGGTGACGTCCAGACAGGGGATGATGCGTTTGGCAAGCATTGGGTTTTTTGACAATTTCGGTTTATCTGTCAGAATTAAATTTCTGACCTATGGAGGCATTCATGACCAGCCTTGCCATTTCCGACAACGGCCGCGTGCTGATTCCGGCAGCGCTGCGCGAGCAACTGGGCTTCAAGCCCGGCAGCCGCGTGCACGTGGAGGTCAAGGACGGCAGCCTGATCCTCACCCCCGCGTCGCAGCGCTACGCCAAGCTGCGCGCCTATTTTGACAGCCATCTTCCCCCGACGCCGGGGCGCAGCCTGACCGATGAGTTCATCGCCGAGCGCCGGGCCGAGGCCGCGCGCGAAAGTCGCGAGTGATGCACGTCATTGACTCCTCTGTGCTGATCGCCATCAGCAAGGGCGAGCCGGGTGCGGAGGCCGCCATGGACCTGCTGCTCTCGAACGAGTGCGTCATCAGCAGCGTGAACCTGGCCGAGGTGGGCACCAAGCTGATCGACTTCGGCCTGCCCGAGCGCGAATTGTCTCGTGGCCTGTCGCAATTCAGTCTGGATGTGATCGACTTCGACGCCGAACAAGCGACCGCCTGCGCCGCGCTGCGTGCGATCACGCGTGAGTACGGCCTGTCGCTGGGCGACCGCGCCTGTCTGGCGCTGGCGCGCGGCATGCAGGGCGTGGCGGTGACCGCCGACCGCGCCTGGGCGGATTTGGACGCGGCGGCCATCGGCGTGCGCGTGCAATTGATTCGCTGACTACGCCTTCCGTCGAGCGCCCGTTCAAAAACGAAAGGCCGCGCAGCAGGCCGTGTCAGGACGCCGTGGAACGGGCTTGGCCCGGCCACTGGCGTCGTGCCCCTTTGGGGGAAGCTGCGCCAGCGGCACAGGCGGTCATCTCTGCAACGTGATCGCCTGCCAGCCAATCCACTCCGCACCGGGCGCCAGCGTCACCGGCACGTCCACGGCCGCCGCCTCCACACACACAAACTGGCGCCATTCGTCTTCAGCCAAGTCGGCGATGCCCGCGTCCGGTCCCGGGTTCCACACCACCACATCGGGCAGCGTGTCGCTCTGGCGCAGCGTGAGCGTGCGCGCCGGCGTGGTCAGGGTCCACTGCAACTCATGGAAGGTGTCGTCAGCGGCGGGGGGCGGCACGTGGTGGACGCGGTCCACCGCGGCGCCGAAGCGCGGAGGCTGGAAAGGGCTGCGGGTGGCGGCCTGCCCGTCCGACATCAGGGTGCGTTCGAGCCCGCTCAGCTGGGCCTGCGCCACGTCCGCCACGCGCAGGTAGCTGTGCAGCGCGGTGGTGAAGCTGAACGGCGCCTGGCCCAGGTTGCTGACATCCAGCGTCACGGTGAGCTGCCCCGGCGCCAGGTCGATCTTCTGGCGCAGCTGAAATTCGTGCGGCCAGGCGGCACGCTCGGCCTCGGTCAGATCGGCGGGTGTCAGTTCCAGCAGCAGGCTGGTGTCGTCGCGGCCATGCAGCCGCCACGTGGCATGGCGCGCAAAGCCGTGCTTGGGCAACGGCCCGCGCATGTTGAACTGGGGCCAGCAGACCGGGATGCCGCCGCGAATCGCCTGCCCGTCCGACGCCGATGCGGCGGGGCTGAGGTACAGCAGTTCCTCGCCATCGTCCACGCGCCAGTGCAGCACCTGGCCGCCGTGAGACGAAACGGAAACGCGATCGCCCGTGGGCAACTCAAGAGTATGGTCGGCAAGGCCGCCGAACAGGCTGGCAAGGTTCATGGTGACGGCATTGTTCCAGCGCGCCGGCGCGCTGCACGTCAGCCAAAGGCGCGTCTTGAAGACGCGGCTTTCAAGTACTGGACCCGGCGCGCGCGGCGCCGCGCCGCTCAACCGTTCAGTTCGTCGGCGCGGGCCTGCGCCTGGGCGAAGTCGAGGTCGCCCGAATAGATGGCGCGCCCGCAGATGACGCCTTGCACGCCTTCGCTTTCGACCGCGCACAGCGCCTCGATGTCGGCCATGTTGCTGAGGCCGCC
The DNA here is from genome assembly GCF_033110285.1 of Ottowia sp. SB7-C50. NCBI lineage: Bacteria > Pseudomonadati > Pseudomonadota > Betaproteobacteria > Burkholderiales > Comamonadaceae > Ottowia > Ottowia sp. SB7-C50. Next base: position 738,047 of record NZ_CP136995.1, on the reverse strand, counting down.
CGAGGCGATGACGGGAATCGTCAGCGCCTGCGCCAGCTTGACCGTGGCGTCGACGTTGATGCCGCTGAGCATGCCGTCGCGCCCGATGTCGGTGTAGATGATGGATTCGACGCCCCAGTCCTGGAACTTGCGGGCCAGGTCAACCACTTCATGCCCGGTCAGCTTGCTCCAGCCGTCGGTCGCCACCTTGCCGTCCTTGGCATCCAGGCCGACGATGACGTGGCCGCCGAATGCGGTGCACGCGTCCTTCAGGAAGCCCGGGTTCTTCACCGCCGCGGTGCCGATGATGACGTAGGAGATGCCGGCGTCGATGTATTTTTCGATGGTGTCCAGGTCGCGGATGCCGCCGCCCAGCTGCACCGGAATGTCGTCGCCCACGGCGGCCAGGATGGCCTTGATGGCCGAAAGGTTCTGCGGCTTGCCGGCAAAGGCGCCGTTCAAATCGACCAGGTGCAGGCGCCGCGCGCCCTGTGCCAGCCAGTGCGCGCCCATGTCGGCGGGCGACTCGCTGAAGGTGGTGACCTGGTCCATGTCGCCCTGTTTCAGGCGCACGCAGTGGCCGTCTTTCAAGTCGATGGCGGGAATCAACAACATACCGATGGAGCCTCAAGCGTTGGCAATGAAAGTCGCACTCACGCTGAACGTTGAACGCTCAACGCCGAACCTCTTCAGGGGTTCCAGTGCAGGAAGTTGCGGTACAGGGCCAGGCCCTGGTCGGCACTTTTTTCGGGGTGAAACTGGGTGGCAAAAATATTATCGCGCGCCACGGCCGAGGTAAAGCGGCCGCCAAAGTCGGTTTCGCCCACGCTGTGGCGCGCATCCCGCGGGCGGGCGTAGAAGCTGTGCACGAAGTAGAACCACGCGCCATCGGCCACGTCGCCCCACACCGGGTGCGGGCGGCTCTGGTGCACGCGGTTCCAGCCCATCTGCGGCACCTTGTAGCGGCTGCCGTCGGGCGCGGTTTGACCCGCGCAATCAAATTTCAGCACTTCGCCACCGATCAGCCCCAGGCCCGGCGTGCCGTCGGCCGTGCGGCCCTCGGCGCTGTGGTCCAGCAGCATTTGCATGCCCACGCACACGCCGAACAGCGGCTTCGTAGCCGCTGCCTCCAGCACCGATTCGAGCAAGCCGGATTCGCGCAGTTCACGCATGCAGTCGGCCATGGCGCCCTGCCCCGGCAACACCACGCGGCTGGCGGCGCGCACCACGTGCGGGTCGGCCGTGATGACCGCCTGCACGCGCGTGTCGGTGGTGGCATGGATCACTGCCTGCGCCACCGAGCGCAGGTTGCCCATGCCGTAATCGACCACGGCCACCGTTTGATTCACTACTAAATTCATAGCTAATAGCGCTTGATGGACAGGCGCTGGAGGCCGATTTTAGTTAAAGCGTTCCCTTGGTGGACGGAATCGTGCCCGCCATGCGCGGGTCCGGCGTCAGTGCCATTCGCAGCGCGCGTCCAAAGGCCTTGAAGATGGTTTCGGCCTGGTGGTGGGCGTTGACGCCCTTCAGGTTGTCGACGTGCAGCGACACCAGCGCGTGGTTGACGAAGCCCTGGAAGAACTCGTGGATGAGTTGCGTGTCCAGCTGGCCGATCATGCCGGCGGTGAACGGCGCGTCCATCACCAGGCCGGGGCGGCCCGAAAAATCGACCACCACGCGGCTCAGCGCTTCATCCAGCGGCACATAGCTGTGGCCGTAGCGCGTGAGGCCCTTCTTGTCGCCCACGGCCTGCCGCACGGCCTGGCCGATGCAGATGCCCACGTCTTCGACGGTGTGGTGGCCGTCGATGTGCAGGTCGCCCTCGCATTGCACGTCGAGGTCGATCAGGCCGTGGCGCGCGATCTGGTCGAGCATGTGGTCAAAAAAGCCGATGCCGGTCTGCAGCCGGGACTGGCCGGTGCCGTCCAGGTTGAGCTGGACGGTGATCCTGGTTTCGGCGGTGTCGCGTGATACGCGGGCGGTACGTGGTTCCATGGTCATAGCGAGGCCTCGAGGGCTGCCAGCATCTGCGCGTTTTCGTCGGCGGTGCCGACGGTGAGGCGCACGCATTGGGCCAGCAGCGGGTGCATTCTAGAAACGTTCTTGATGAGGACGCCGCGCTGGCGCATGCCGTCGAACGCGCGGGCTGCGTCGGGCACGCGCACCAGCAGCATGTTGGCGTCGCTCGGGTACGGGGTGACGCCCGGCAGCCGGGCCAGCGCGTCGATCAGCGCGGCGCGCTGCGTGCGGATGTCGGCCGCCTGCGCGGCAAACACGTCGGCGTGCTCGACGGCGAACAGCGCGCATTCTGCATTCAGCACGCTGATGTTGTAGGGCGGGCGCACCTTGTCGACTTCGGCGACGAGCGCGGCGTCGCCCAGCATGTAGCCGATGCGCACGCCCGCCAGGCCAAACTTGCTGAGCGTGCGCATGATGAGCACGTGGCGGTGCGCGGCGGGCGCGGCGCGCGCGTTCTCGATCCAGCTGCGCGCGGCAAAGGGCTGGTAGGCCTCGTCCATCACCACCAGGCCGCCCTGCGCGCCCTGCGCGGCGATCAGGCGCTCGATCACGCCCGCGTCCCACAGCGTGCCGGTGGGGTTGTTGGGGTAGGCCAGGTACAGGATGGCGGGCCGGTGCTGCGCGATGGCGGCCAGCATGGCGGCTTCGTCCAGTTCAAAGTCGGCCGTCAGCGGCACGCCGTGGAAGGCCAGGCCCTGCAGTTGCGCGCTCATGGCGTACATGACGAAGCCGGGCATCGGCGCCAGGATGGCCGCGCCGGGAATGTCGCACGCCATCGCCAGCAGGCTGATCAGCTCGTCCGAGCCGTTGCCCAGCATCAGCGACCAGCCTTCGGGCGGCGCGGCCCACGCGTGCAGCGCGGCGCGCAGTTCGTCCACGCGCGCGCCGGGGTAGCGGTTGATGGCAACTTCGCCCAGGCGCCGGCCCAGCTCGGCCTGCAGCGCGGGCGACAGGCGATGCGGGTTCTCCATCGCGTCCATCTTCAGCAGGCCGGTCGAGTCCTGCACGGCATAGGCGTGCATCGACTGCACGTCCTGGCGGATGCGGGCGAGCGGGTTGGGGCCAGTGGTTTCAGGTTTCATCGGGCGATGGCAATTCGTCGGGGCGGACCAGAAAGGGATTGATGACTTGCACGGTTTCAAAGCGCTGCTGGTGCTGCAGATCTTCGCTGAGCAGATAGTGGCAACCCTGCTGCTGGGCGGATGAGACGATCAGCGCGTCCCAATAGCTGAGCGCGTAGCGGTCTTGCAGCGCCCAGGCGCCGTCGATGACGTACGTATCCAGGTGCGGCGGTTGCCACTGTCGCAGGTTGCGCACCTGCGCGCGCGCCTGCTGAACCGGCATCACGGTGCGGAATTTGGTGATGGCGTTGTTGTAGAACTCGTTGAGCACCTGCGTGCTGATGCGCCCGACTTCTTCCGTCCAGCACCACCTAACCCATTCGCGCGCACGCGCCTGCTTGGGCAAGTCACGGGCGTCGACCGTGTACAGAAATACGTTGGTGTCAACGAAAACGAGCGCGCTCATACATCTCGTCGCGGGTCAGGTAAGGGCCGTCGCTCACGCCCCAGGTTTCAAAACGCAGGGCGTTGCGCATGGCTTGGGCGTAAGCGTCTTCTTGACGCATCTTCTCGGCCAGCATCTCGCCGACCATGCGCGACACACTGCTGCCGCGCCGCGCCGCCTCCACCCGCGCCCATTCGAGCACGCTGTCTTCCACGGTGATGGTGACGTTCTTCATGCCCGCGAGTGTACACGAAATTCGTGTTGCACGAATTTCGTGTAAACAATCGGGGTCAGATCACGTTTTTCTCGACCAACGGCTGATTGGCCAACACCCGCGCCCAGCCCAGCGGCGACAGGTCCAGCGTGCGATACCCTCCGTGCGCAATCCATTCCGCCACGCCGCGCCCCACGGCGGGCGCCTGCTGCAGGCCGTGGCCCGAAAAGCCGTTGGCAAAGATCAGGTTGTCGCAGGCGGGGTGCGGGCCGATGATGGCGTTCTGGTCGAAGGTGTTCATCTCGTAATAGCCCGCCCAGGTGCGCTGCAGGCGCAGCGCCTCGAAGGCGGGGATGCGCTCGGCCAGGCGGGGCCAGACGAAGTCTTCGAAGGCGTGGTGGTCGGGCTCGTCCAGCGGCAGTTCGTCGCCGTCCTGGTCGGCGTGCGGCGCAAAGCCGGTGATGAAGCCCGTGCCTTCGGGGCGCAGCCAGATGCCGGACGGGTCGATCAGCAGCGGGCAGCGCGGCAGCGGCTCGGGGCAGGTCACATGAAACACGGTGCGCCGGCGGGCAAACACCGGCAGGTCGATGCCGGCCCAGCCCGCCACCGCGCGCGCCCAGGGGCCGGCGGCGTTGACGACCACATCGGCGTCGATTTGCTCACCATTTGATAGCTTGATCCGCTTGATGGACGAGCGCGACAGCCCATTTTCGACCTCAAACCCGACCGCCTCGGCCGCCACGTAGCACGCGCCCTGCGCCCGCGCCTGGGCGCGAAACGCCTGCAGCAGGCTGTAGCCGTCGAACCAGCCCTCGCCCGACAAGCCCAGCGAACCCAGCGCCAGCCCGTCGGTGCACAACCAGGGAAAGCGCGCGCGCAGTTCACCGGGTGTCAGCAGCGCCACGTCGGCACCGGCGGCGCGCTGCACGGCGTGGTTGTCGCGCAACACGCCCTCGCCCGCCGGCGTGGCCAGGTACAGGTAGCCGCCTTCGTGCAGGCCCACGCAGGGCGGCGGTTCGCCCGGCACGGCCAGTTCGCGCTCCGCGTCGCGCAGCACGCCGATGCCGTAGGCCGAAATCGCCATGTTGATGGCGGTCGAAAACTGCTGCCGGATTGACGACGCCGACAGCGCCGACGACGCGCGGGCGTAGCTGAAGTCGCGCTCCAGCACCGTCACGCGGCACGGGCGCGCGGCCTGCGCCTCGGGCTGGGTCAGGTAGCGCGCAATGCTGCTGCCGATGGCGCCACCGCCGATGATCACCACATGTTCGCTCATGGGCGTATTCTCGGCGGCGCTGCGTCGCTGCGTTTTTTATAGCTGCAAGCGCTTGTCCATCCAGCGCCAGAACGCCAAAACATGCGCAAACGCCGCGCCGCCGCGTGCTCCCGGCGACCGAAATCGCGGCCTGCGCCTACAGCCCGCCGGCGCCGCGGGCCGCTATGCTGTTGAACCAAGATGAAACTGAGATCGATCGCATTGCTTGGAGCGGGCGGCTGGGCGCTGTACCGCATGGCGCAGCACCTGGGCGTGCCGCCCGGCGTCGAGCCGGTGCAGCCCTTCAGCCTGACCCGCTACCTGGGCCGCTGGTACGAGATTGCCCGCATCGACCACGGCTACGAGCGCGGCCTGACCGACGTCACCGCCGACTACCGGCTGCTGGCCGGCGGCAAGGTGCAGGTCACCAACCGCGGCTTCGACCCGGCGCTGCGCCGCTGGCGTGAGGCGCAGGCCAGTGCACAGCCCATTGCCGGCGGGGCCGACGCGCACCTGCAGGTCAGCTTCTTCTGGCCGATTCGCGCCAGCTACATCGTGTTCGCCGTCGACGACGACTACCAGCACGCGCTGGTCAGCGGCCCCACGCACGACTACCTGTGGCTGCTGTCACGCACCCCACAGACCCGCCCCGGCGCGCGCGCCACGCTGCTGGAGCAGGCGCGCGACGCCGGCTTTGACACCGGCCGCCTGACCTGGGTCGACCAGCGCCGCAACCTGGCGGGCCTGTCGGCCGGCCTGCCGCGGCGCAAGCTGGTGCGCTGACCAGTGTCGTGTCACCGATCATCTGTCGGGCTGCGCTTGCCCTCGACTCGCAGCGCGGCGTTGCAGCCCTTGCCCATACTGCCCGGTATGGGCTGCGGCCTGCGCCTTGCGCAGCGCGCCGATGGCCGCGCGCTGCCGGCGACATCTGATCGGTGACACGGCACTGGCACCGCATGAAGACGCTGCTGGTCGTCTATCACTCCATGACCGGCGGCTCGGCCCAACTGGCGCAGGCCGCCGTGCGTGGCGCGCAGGCCGAAGCGGGTGTGCAGGTGCGCCTGCTGACCGCGCCGCAGGCCGGCCCCGACGACGTGGTGGCCGCCGACGCCTACCTGTTCGCCCTGCCCGAAAACCTGGCGGCCATCGCCGGGTTGATGAAGGATTTTTTCGACCGTTGCTACTACCCGGTGCTGGGCCGCATCGAAGGCCGGCCGTACGCCACCATCGTCTGCGCCGGCAGCGACGGCAGCAACGCCGCCCGCCAGACCGAGCGCATCGCCACCGGCTGGCGGCTGAAGCCCATCGCGCCCGCGCTCATCGTCTGCACGCGCGCGCAGACGCCCGAGGAAATCCTGGCGCCCAAGCACATTGCACCTCATGACCTGAAGCGCGCCGAAGAACTGGGCGCGGCGCTGGCGGCGGGGGTGGCGATGGGGGTGTTCTGATCACAGCGCCCCTGCCAGACGCTGCCGATACTCCCCCTGCACATCATCGCCAGCGCTTATTCAGCGAGCGCTGAAGCCACATACTCCCCCATTGAGCCTGCCGCGGGCTCGTCCCGCAGTCAGGCCTTGAGCCGCAGCTCCGCCGCCCGCGCATGCGCCTGCAGCCCCTCGCCATGCGCCAGCACGCTGGCGATGCGGCCCAGCGTCTGCGCGCCGGCTTCGCTGACCTCGATCAGGCTGGTCCGCTTCTGGAAGTCGTACACCGACAGCGGCCCTGAAAAGCGCGCCGTACCGCTGGTGGGCAGCACGTGGTTGGGGCCGGCGCAGTAGTCGCCCAGGCTTTCGCTGGTGTAGGCGCCCAGAAAGATGGCGCCGGCGTGGCGCAGCAGCGGCTCCCAGCGGTGCGGGTCGCGGCTGCTGACTTCCAGGTGCTCGGGCGCGATGCGGTTGCTGATGTCGCACGCCTCTTCCATGCTGCGCGTCAGGATCAACGCGCCGCGGCCGCTCAGGCTCTTGGCGATGATTTCGGCGCGCGGCATGTCGGGCAGCAGGCGGTCGATCTCGCGCTGCACGGCGTCGATGTAGGCGGCGTCGGGGCACAGCAGGATGGACTGCGCCAGCTCGTCGTGCTCAGCCTGGCTGAACAAATCCATCGCCACCCAGTCGGGCGGCGTGCTGCCGTCGGCCAGCACCAGAATCTCCGACGGCCCGGCGATCATGTCGATGCCGACGGTGCCAAACACGTGCTTCTTGGCGCTGGCCACATAGGCGTTGCCGGGGCCGGTGATCTTGTCGACCTTGGGGACGGTGGCGGTGCCGTAGGCCAGCGCCGCCACGGCTTGCGCGCCGCCCACGGTGAAGGCGCGCGACACGCCCGCCACGTGCGCGGCGGCCAGCACCAGCGGGTTGCGCTCGCCCTTGGGCGTGGGCACCACCATGATGATCTCGCCCACGCCCGCCACGTGCGCCGGAAGGGCATTCATCAGCACGCTGGACGGGTACGCCGCCTTGCCGCCCGGCACGTAGATGCCGACGCGGTCGAGCGGCGTGACCTTCTGGCCCAGCAGCGTGCCGTCGTCGTCGCGGTAGGTGGCGGTCTGCCCGCCCTGCGTCTTCTGCCACTCGTGGTAGCGGCGGATGCGCGCGGCGGCCTGCGTCAGGGCGTCGCGCTGGTCGGCAGGCAGGCTGTCGAAAGCGGCCTGCAATTCGGCGGCCGTCAACTCCAGCGCGCCCATGTCGGCGGCCGGCACGCCGTCGAAGCGCGCGGTGTATTCGAGCACCGCCGCGTCGCCGCGCGCCCGCACGTCCGCCAGGATGTCCTTCACCCGCTGCTCGATGGCGTCGTCCTGCTCGGCGCTCCAGTGCAGGCGCTGCTTGAATTTCTGTTCAAAATCGGCGTCGACGGTGGACAGACGGGCGGGTGCAGCTATTAATTTCATAGTTTCCACGGATCGAGTGTTTTCAGTCCCGCGGCCTCGAAAGGCGCGGTGTCGCGCGTGGCCACCGCCAGGTCATGCGCGGCCGCCACCGCGGCGATGTAGCCGTGGGCCGGCGCAATGGCGCGGCCGGCAGCGCGTGCCGAGGCGCGCAACGCGGCGTAGGCACGCGCCGCAGGTTCATCGAAGCTCAGGATGCGCCCTTCAAACAAAGGCAGCACGCGCTGCTCCAGGCTGGCCAGCAGCGCGTCGCGGCGGCGCCCTTCGGGCAAGGCAGCGATGCCAAAGCGCAACTCGGCCAGGCTGATGGTGCACAGGTACAGCGTCTCGATGGCCTGCGCGTCGATCCAGGCCAGCACACGTGCATCGCCCGCCGGCCGCAGCGGCTCGGAGATGACGTTGGTGTCCAGCAGAATCATGAAAGATCGATGGGCTCGGCGGGCGTCTGGTCGCGCTGGATGTCAAGTTCCACGCCGCCCGCCTCGCGCCCGATCTCAGCCAGCAACGAGCCCAGCTTCACGCGCCGCGCGGGGCGCACGGCGTCTTCGATGATGGCGCGGATTTCGGCCTCGGTGCTGCGGCCGTGCTGCGCCGCCCGCACGCGCAAGGCGCGGTGCGTTTCATCGGGCAGGTTGCGGACGGTGAGTGAAGCCATGACGGCAGAAGTCCATGAAATGATGGCAATGAGATCATTTTATCAAAAATGCCATCAACTGCGCGTCAAGCCGGCCGCGCCACCGCCTGGGCAAACGCGTCGATGATGCGCCGGATGGCGGGGGTCTTGAGCTTGAGCGCGGCCTGGTTGACGACCAGGCGCGAGCTGATGTCCATGATGTGCTCGACTTCGACCAGGTTGTTGGCCTTGAGTGTCTTGCCGGTGCTGACCAGGTCGACGATGGCGTCGGCCATGCCGGTGAGCGGGGCCAGTTCCATGCTGCCGTAGAGCTTGATCAGGTCGACGTGCACGCCTTTTTCGGCGAAGAAGTCGCGCGCGATGGTGGTGTACTTGGTAGCGACGGTGATGCGGCTGCCCTGGCGCACCGCTTTGGCGTAGTCAAAGCCGGCGGGCGCGGCCACGGACATGTGGCATTCGGCGATGTGCAGGTCGAGCGGCTGGTACAGGCCCGCGCCGCCGTGTTCGATCAGCACGTCCTTGCCCGTCACGCCGATATCGGCGCCGCCGTATTCGACGTAGGTGGGCACGTCGGTGGCGCGCACCAGCACCACGCGCACGCCGTCCTGGTTGGTCGGCAGGATGAGCTTGCGCGAGGTTTCGGGGTCTTCCAGCACCTCGATGCCGGCGGCGGCCAGCAGCGGCAGGGTCTCGTCGAAGATGCGGCCTTTGGAGAGGGCGAGGGTGATCACGTTGAATCTCCTGGACTTGACCGGACGCGAAGAGCGCGAAAGCCCGCGAAGGACGCAAAAGAACAGCCAACCAAGGGTTTCTTTCGCGTCCTTCGCGTCATCTTTGCGTCCTTCGCGTCCGGTATTTTTTTCTGACTAGCTGACCCGTTCAATGTCCGCCCCGATGGCACGCAGCTTTTCTTCCATCTGGTCGTAGCCGCGGTCCAGGTGGTAGATGCGGTCGACCAGCGTTTCGCCGTCGGCCACCAGGCCGGCGATGACCAGGCTGGCCGAGGCGCGCAGGTCGGTGGCCATCACGGTGGCGCCGGACAGTTGCGGCACGCCTTCGATGGTGGCGGTGCGCCCGTCGACGTGGATCTGCGCGCCCAGGCGCACCAGTTCGTTGACGTGCATGAAGCGGTTTTCGAAGATGGTTTCGGTCACCACGCTGGTGCCGCGCGCCACGCAGTTGAGCGCCATGAACTGCGCCTGCATGTCGGTCGGGAAGCCCGGGTATTCGGTGGTGCGAAAGCCTTGCGCCGTCAGCGCGCGGCTACCGGGGCTGCGCACGCGGATGGCATGGTCCTGCGGGCCGCCTTCGCAGTCGGGGCCGCCAATGGCCTCGATCTCGGCGCCGGCGTCGCGCAGTTTTTCGACCACCGCGTCCAGGTGGTGCGCGCAAGCGTGCAGCAGCGTCGCCTCGCCGCCCGTGGCAGCCACGGCGCACAGGAAGGTGCCCGCTTCGATGCGGTCGGCCACCACCTGGTGTTCGCAGCCATGCAGGCGCGGCACGCCCTGGATGCGGATGCGGCTGCTGCCATGGCCTTCGATCTTGGCGCCCATCTTGATGAGCATCTCGGCCAGGTCGGTGATCTCGGGCTCTTGCGCGGCGTTTTCGAGCACCGTCTCGCCTTCGGCCAGGCAGGCGGCCATGAGGAAGTTCTCGGTGCCGGTCACGGTGACCATGTCGGTGGTGATGCGCGCGCCCTTCAGGCGCGTGGCGCCCTCGGGCAGGCGGGCCACCATGTAGCCGTGCTCGACGTCGATCAGCGCGCCCATGGCCTGCAGGCCCTTGATGTGCTGGTCGACCGGGCGCGAGCCGATGGCGCAGCCGCCCGGCAGCGACACGCGTGCGCGGCCAAAGCGCGCCAGCAGCGGCCCCAGCGCCAGCACCGAGGCGCGCATGGTCTTGACCAGTTCGTACGGCGCTTCGGGCGTCAGCGGGTCGGCCGCATGAAAGCTCATGCCGCCGCGCTCGCCATGCGTTTCGACGGCGACGCCCATGTTTTCAAGCAGGCGGCGCATGGTGCGCACGTCGTGCAGGCGCGGCACGTTGGTCAGCTTGACCGGGTCGGCCGTGAGCAGCGTGGCGCACATCTCGGGCAGCGCGGCGTTCTTGGCGCCGGAGATGGTCACCTCGCCCTTCAGCGGGCGCCCGCCGCGGATCAGCAGTTTGTCCATGGTTCAGCTCGTTCAGGTATCAAACAGGCCGCCTGCGCTTGCTGGACAAGCGCGAGCAGCTATCAAAACTATATCAATCGCGCTGCGCCGCCCATTCGGCCGGCGTCAACGTCTTCATTGACAGCGCGTGCACTTCGTCGGACGCCATGCGCTGGCCGAGCGTGGCGTACACGCGCTGGTGGCGCGCGATGGGGCGCTTGCCTTCGAATTCGGCCGAGACGATGGTGGCGAACCAGTGGCGGCCATCGCCTTCCACTTCGAGGTGTTCGCACGCCAGGCCGGCGGCGATGATGTGCTTGAGTTGGTCTGCGGTCATTTTGGGAGGTGGGGCGTCGGGCGTTCAGCGTGGCGCGTCGGGCGGAATGGGCGTCTCGCGGAACGGGGCACGCCGAACCTTCAGCTTCTCAGTTTGTAGCCCGTCTTGAGCAAATGCAGCGTCAGCATCGACACCGCCAGCAGCGCGCCGCCCGCCACGCCCAGACTGAGCCAGGGCGACACGTCGCTGACGCCGAAGAAGCCGTACCGGAAGCCGTCGATCATGTAGAAGAACGGGTTGAGGTGGCTGAGTTTCTGCCACACGGCGGGCAGTGAATGGATCGAGTAGAACACGCCCGCCAGGAAGGTCATGGGCATGACGATGAAGTTCTGGAACACCGCCATCTGGTCGAACTTGTCGGCCCACAGGCCGGCCAGCAGGCCCAGCACGCCCATCAGCGCGGCGCCCATCACGGCGAAGGCCAGGATCCAGCCCAGCGAGGCCGCGCGCGGCGGCGCGTACAGCAGCGTGATGACGTACACGCCCAGCCCCACCACCAGCCCGCGCGCAATGGCCGCGCCCACGTAGGCGATGAACCAGTGCCAGGCCGACAGCGGCGTCAGCAGCGTGAACACCAGGTTGCCCATGATCTTGCTCTGCACCAGGCTGGACGCACTGTTGGCAAACGCGTTCTGCAGCACGCTCATCATCACCAGCCCCGGCACCAGGAAGGCGACGTAGCCGACGCCAGGGTAGACCTCGACCCGGCCCTGCAGCACGTGGCCGAAGATCATCAGGTACAGCACCGCCGTCAGCACCGGCGCGGCAATGGTCTGGAAGGCGACGCGCCAGAAGCGCAGCACTTCCTTCTTCAGCAGCATCTTCCAGCCGTCGTTGGGTGCCGGCATGGCCTGCAGGTGCGCGGCGCCGCCCAGCGGCAGCCCGACGGCGCGGGTCAGCTCGCTCATCGCACGGCCTCGGCAGCCGGCTGGCCGTTCATCAGGGCGATGAACACGTCTTCAAGGTCGGCCTTGCGGATTTCCATGTCTTCCACTTTCACGCCGCCCTGGCGCAGCGCGGCCAGGTGGCGTTCGATCTCGTCAGGGCCCTGGGCGGGCAATTCGACAATGCGCCCCGTGACGCGCGCCAGCGCGGCCAGGTCGGGCGGCAAGGGGTTATCGGTCTTGAAATACAGCACGTTGGCGGTGGCGTTGTTCAGCAGCGTGCTGGTGCGTTCCAGGGCAATCACCTGCCCCTTCTTGAGCATGGCGATGCGCTGGCACAGCGCCTCGGCTTCTTCGAGGTAGTGCGTGGTCAGCAGCACCGTGTGGCCCTGGCGGTTGAGCGCGGCGACGAACTGCCACAGCGTCTGGCGCAGTTCCACATCCACGCCGGCCGTGGGTTCGTCCAGCACGATGACGGGCGGCTTGTGCACCAGCGCCTGGGCCACCAGCACGCGGCGCTTCATGCCGCCCGACAGCTGCCGCATGTTGGCCTTGGCCTTGTCGGCCAGCCCCAGACCGGACAGCAGTTCGTCGATCCAGTCGTCGTTCCTGTGCAGGCCAAAGTAGCCGGACTGGAAGCGCAGCGCCTCGCGCACGGTGAAGAACGGGTCGAACACCAGTTCCTGCGGCACGATACCCAGGTGCCGGCGCGCCTGCACGAAGTCGGTCTGCACGTCGTGGCCGTAGACCAGCACCCGGCCCGAGGTGGCGCGCGCCAGCCCGGCCAGGATGGAGATCAGCGTGGTCTTGCCCGCGCCGTTGGGGCCCAGCAGGCCGAAGAATTCGCCGGCTTCGATGTCGAAGCTGACGTCGTCAAGGGCTTTGAGGGGCGCGGAACCGGGCTTGCCCGAGGCCGGGTAGACCTTGGACACCGATTGAAAGGAGATGGCGGGCATAGGCAACCCGCCATTTTACGATCGCGGCGATTTCTTGCCCGTGCCCCAGGTGACGCCACCGGGCGCGGCGGGGGTTTCAGGCGATCAGGCGGCGGGGGTGGCGGGCCGGGCGCCGTCGTCCGCCGGCGCCGCGTCGGCCAGCAGGGCCGAGACGCCGTACAGGTCCGCCAGCTCGCGCAAACGCGGCGCCAGGCCGCGCACGGCGAAGCCCTTGCCGTCGTGCAGCACGTCGCGCCGGCATTCCAGCAGCACGGCCAGCGCGGACGAATCGAACCGCGTCAGCGGGGTGGCATCGACCAGCACCTGCGCGCCGCGCTCGGCACGCGCGGCCTCGCGCAGCATCGTCAGGCAGGTGTTGGCCTGCGCAAACGTCAATTCGGCGGGCAGCACGGGCATGGCGCGGGTTCCCGGGCGATCAGCTGGCGTTGTTGGCGCGGTTGCGCTCGGACAGCGACTTGATGAGCGCGTCCACGCCGCCCGCACTGAGCTGCTGCGCGAACTGGGGCCGGTAGTTGTCGACCAGCCAGACGCCGACCACGTTCAGGTCGTAGATCTTCCAGCCCGCGCCCTGGCCGGGCGTGCGCTCCATGCGGTAGTCGACCTGCACCGGGTCACCCTGGCCGCGGATCAGCGTGCGCACGGTGACTTCGTTGTCGCTCGGCTGCGCGCGCAGCGGCTGCACCTCGACGGTCTGGTTCTTGACCTGCTTCAGCGCGCCAGCGTAAGTGCGCACCAGCAGGGACTTGAATTCCTGCTGCAGGCGGCTGCGCTGCTCGGCCGACGCCTGGCGCCATGCCGGGCCGGTGGCCGACGCCGTCATGCGGGCAAAGTTGACGTTGGGCATGATCTTGGCGTCCACCACCTGCATGATGCGGTTGATGTCGCCTTCCTGCAGGTTCTTGTCGCTCTTGATGGTGTCGAGCACTTCGGCGGTCAGGCGCGAAATCATGGCGTTGGGCGCCTCGTCGGCGCGCGCCCAGGGCGCAGCCGCGACCGCCAGCGCGCCCAGGGCGGCGGTGGCGATCTTGACGAGGGTGCGGCGGGCAATCAGGTTCATGGCGCAATTCTCTTTCTGTCTACGGGTCGCGGGGCGTGCACGAAGGTGCGATCTGCCCCGCCTGTCTTGGAACGCCTGACGCGCCGGGGGTTCCGCGCGGCTGTGACAAAGTGTGCGGGCGGCCGGTCAGCGTGCCGGGGCGGCAGCCGGCGCTGACGCCGGTGACTCCGGCGCCGGCTCCAGGTCGTAACGCTCCTCGTCGCGCGGCGGATTACCGTCGAACACGTCATTGCGCCGCTTTTGCAGGAAGGCGTCGCGCTGGAAGGTGTAGCGGTCGAGCGCCGCCGATTCGAGCACCTCGGTAACACCCAGCAGGCCGGCGCGCGTCTGCACGATGTCCAGCCCGGTGAGCGAATTGCGCACCGGCACGTCCGACACATGGCCGACCGGCTTGCCGTACATGTCGACCGGCAATGCCACCGTGTCGCGCAGGGTGGACGGCCCCAGGATCGGCAGCACGAAATAAGGCCCCGTCGGCACGCCCCAGCGGCCCAGCGTCTGGCCGAAGTCCTCGCGGTGGCGTTGCAGGCGCATCTCGGTGGCGGGGTCGAGCACGCCGCCCAGGCCCATGGTGGAGTTGATGACCACGCGCCAGAACGAATGCAGCGCGGCCTCGGGCTTGGCCTGCAGCACGTTGTTGACCAACGACCACGCATCGCCCAGGTTGCCGAAGAAATTGTTGACGCCCGTGCGCACCGGCTGCGGCACGACGTCGCGGTAGGCGGTCGCCACCGGCTTGAGCACCGCCGTATCGACGGCGTCGTTGAAGCGGTACATGGAGCGGTTGTACGGCTCCCACGGGTCACGCGGGTCGGCGCCCGGCGCCGTGGCGCACCCGCCGAGGAGCGCCAGCAGCGTGGCGCAGGCCAGCATCTGCGCCCGGCGCCAGCCGTGAAGGAGTGGAGATGTCATGGGATTCACCTTGAAGGGACGCGCCGCACAGCGCTGGCCACGCCCCCACCGTCTTGCATTATTTACCCGCCGCCGGCGCCTTGCCGTTGGCTCCGCCGCCCGCATTACCCGTGTTGCTGGCAGCACTGTTGAACAGGAACTGGCTGATCAGGTTCTCGAGCACCACGGCGGACTGGGTGTGCGTCACGTTGTCACCCGCGGCCAGGTTTTTCTCGTCGGCACCGGCCTCGACGCCAATGTACTGCTCGCCCAGCAGCCCGCTGGTCAGGATCTTGAGCGAACTGTCCTTCGGAAAGTGGAAGCGCGGGTCCATGTCCATCTCGATGCGCGCCTGGAAGCGCTGGTCGTCGAAGCCGATGCTGGCCACGCGGCCCACCACCACGCCGGCGCTGCGCACCGCCGCCTTGGGCTTGAGCCCGCCGATGTTGTCGAAGTTGGCCGTGATGCGGTAGCCGCGCTGGAAGTTGAGCGACAGCAGGTTGGCCGACTGCAGCGCCAGGAACACCAGCGCCACCAGCCCCAGCATCACGAACAGTCCGACCCAGAAATCATTCTTGGAACGTGGCATGCGCGTTCTCTCCTAAGTAAATTCCATCAGCTGAACATCAGTGCCGTCAGCACGAAGTCCAGCCCCAGCACCAGCAGCGACGCCATGACCACCGTGCGCGTGGTGGCGCGCGCCACGCCATCGGCCGTGGGCTTGGCCACATAGCCCTGCAGGAGCGCGACAAAGGTGACGGCGATGCCGAACACCACGCTCTTGACCACGCCGTTGCCCAGGTCGGCCCACACGTCGACGCCGCCCTGCATCTGGCTCCAGAAGGCGCCGGGATCGACGCCGATCATGGGCACGCTGACGATCCAGCCGCCCATCACGCCGACCGCGTTGAACACCGCCGTCAGCAGCGGCAACGCGATCACGCCGCCCCAGAAGCGCGGCGCTATGATGCGCTGCACCGGGTCGACCGCCATCATCTCCATGGCGCTGAACTGCTCGCCCGACTTCATCAGCCCGATCTCGGCCGTCAGCGACGTGCCGGCGCGGCCGGCAAACAGCAGCGCCGACACCACTGGCCCCAGCTCGCGCAGCAGCGACAGCGCCACCATCATGCCCACCGCCTCGGCCGAGCCGTAGCGCTGCAGGATGTTGTAGCCCTGCAGCGCCAGCACGAAGCCGACGAACAGGCCCGACACGCCAATGATGGCCAGCGAATAGTTGCCCAGAAAGTGGATCTGGTCGCGCACCAGCGAAAAACGCCGGAAGGTCGGCCCGGCCAGCTTGATCAGCCGCCAGAAGAAGCGCGTGGCATAGCCCAGGTCGGCCAGGCCGCCGCGCACCGCAAAACCGACGTCGGACGGGCGCCACCAGCTCAAGCCTGCACCCCGAAATCCTGCTCGGCCGTCGGGCCGGGGTAATGAAACTGCACCGGGCCGTCGACGTCCATGCCGATGAACTGGCGCACCAGCGGGTCGGTGCTGGCACGCACTTCGTCGGGCGTGCCTTGCGCGGCCACGCCGCCGTCGGCCAGGATGATCACCTGGTCGGCGATGTGAAAGGTCTCCTGCACGTCGTGCGACACCACGACGCTGGTAATGCCCAGCGCATCGTTCAGGCGGCGGATCAGGCGCGCGGCCGTGCCGAGCGAAATCGGGTCAAGCCCGGCAAAGGGCTCGTCGTACATCACCAGCTCGGGGTCGAGCGCAATGGCCCGCGCCAGCGCCACGCGCCGCGCCATGCCGCCGGAAATCTGCGCCGGCATCAGCTCGCGCGCGCCGCGCAGGCCCACGGCGTCCAGCTTCATCAGCACGATGTCGCGGATCAGCGCGTCGGGCAGCGCGGTGTGCTCGCGCAAGGGAAAGGCCACGTTCTCGAACACCGACAGATCGGTGAACAGCGCGCCAAACTGAAACAGCATGCCCATGCGCCGGCGCATGGCGTACAGCTGCGCTTCGGACATGCGGCCGACGTCCTGGCCGGCCACCAGCACCTCGCCGCGCTGCGCCCTGTGCTGCCCGCCGATCAGGCGCAACACGGTGGTCTTGCCGCCGCCCGACGCCCCCATCAGCGCCGTCACCTTGCCGCGCGGCACGGTGATCGACAAGTCGCGCAGCACCGGCCGCTCGCCGTAACCGAAGGTCACGTCGCGCAACTCGACCAGGGCATCGACAGCGGGGGTACTCATGACATCAAAAAAGCCGGCTGAACAGCCGGCGACCGAATGATACGGGATTGGCCCGCAGCCGCCTCCCTTGCCGGGTGTAGCGGGTACGGGCGGCTGACCGTGCAGCAGCCTCAGGCGTTGGGTGTTTCCATGCCGATGACGCCCGCCTCGGCGTAGCGGCATCCCTGCGCGGCGCCTTGGCCGAGCACGGCCTCGACGCGTTCGATCTGGGCCGGCGCGAGCTTCACATCAGCCGCTGCCATGTGCTCGTCCAGCCGGCTGACGCGGCGCGTGCCGGGGATGGGGATGACATGCGATGGCCCAACCAGCAGCCAGGACAACGCCAGTTGCGCGTTGGCCAGACCCCATTCGCGCGCCAGTGCACCCAGTTGATCGACCAGGCGCGCATTGGTCGCGCCCGTCAGCGTCGCCAGCGATTCGGCGTCGTCGCTGGCGCCGTAGAACTGGCTCATGCCCATGCAGCCGAGGCCGATGGGGACTACCGGCGGCAGGCTGCGACCACTGCGCGAGGACGGGCAGGCATGTAGCGATCTCCAGAAAAAGCGGCGGCGCCGCTTGGCGCAGATTGCCTTACAGCAACTCGGCGCGCAGCTGCTCGGCGCTTTTGGGCGACAGCAGGCCAGGCGCGACGTCGAACACCGTCCTGGCGCCGTACTCGCCGCGCTGATGCAGGCGGTGCACGGCGCGGGCGTAGGCCACCAGCACGCTGGCGGTGAACTCGGGGTTGCTGCCCAGCTTCAGGCCGTATTCGACGATCTGGGTGTTGCCCACGCTGGTGGTGCCGCTGCGGATGACGAAACCCCCGTGCGGCATGGCGCCGTGGTCGCGGCGCAGTTCATCGGCGCTGATGAAGGTGACGGTGGTGTCGTACTCGTCAAAGTAGTGCGGCATGGTGACAATGGCCTGCCGCACCGCATCGGCATCGGCGCCCTCTTGCAGCACCACGAAGCATTCGCGCGTGTGCTTTTGCCGCGTGCTCAAACTGGGGCGCGTGCCGCTGCGCACCTGCTCCACGGCCGCCGGCACCGGCACGGTGTATTGCACGCCGCCGGCCACGCCGGGCACGCGGCGCACGGCGTCCGAGTGACCCTGGCTCAGGCCCTTGCCCCAGAAAGTGTAGGTGGCGCCTTCGGGCAGCAGGGCCTCGCCCATCACGCGGTGGATCGAGAACATGCCGGGGTCCCAGCCGGCGGAGATCAGCGCCGTCCTGCGGTTGGCGCGGGCGGGCGCATCGACGGCGGCGAAGTACTCGGGGATGCGCGCGTGGGTGTCGAAGCTGTCGACGGTGTTGAACAGCGCGGCGAGCGCCGGGCCTTGCTGAGGCAGGTCTTCCTTGGAGCCGCCACAAAGGATCAGCACGTCGATCTGGCCCGCGTGGCCGGCCAGCGCGTCCATGCCGTGCACGGGCGTGCCGGCGATAAGCGACTGCAGTTGCGCGGGCGGGCGGCGGGTGTAGATGCCGACGAGCTGCATGTCGGCGTTGCGCGTCAGCGCGGCCTCAACGCCGCGGCCCAGGTTGCCGTGACCGGCGATGGCGATACGGATGGGAGCAGAAGTCATGGCGCGGCTTGTACCACGCATCAGGAACCCCGCACGCTACGGGCCCATGCCCCCGCCGTGGTTGAAGGGGTGCGCGCGGCGCGTCAAGCCATCATCCCGACGCCGATTCGGGCTCGGGGCGCCCCCCTCAACGCGGCAGGTCGCTCGACCCCATCAAGAACGCATCCACCGAGCGCGCCGCCTGGCGGCCCTCGCGCCACGCACGCGGCCAGCGTGCGTGTTCACATGCCGCCCGCCGGGCGATCCGCGAGGGCCGCGCCCCTACGCATCAGCGAGGCAAGGTGCTGGAGCCCATCAAGAACGCGTCCACCGAGCGCGCCGCCTGGCGGCCTTCGCGCCACGCACGCGGCCAGCGTGCGTGTTCACATGCCGCCCGCCGGGCGATCCGCGAGGGCCGCCGCCCCTACGCCTCAACGGGGCAAGGTGCTGGAACCCATCAAGAACTCATCCACCGAGCGCGCCGCCTGGCGGCCCTCGCGGATCGCCCACACCACCAGCGACTGCCCACGACGCATGTCGCCGGCCGCGAACACCTTCTTGACGTTGGTGGCGTAGCTGCCCGCGCCTTCGGTGCCGGCCTTGGCGTTGCCGCGCGCATCCTTGTCGACGCCGAACGCCTCGAGCACGCTGGCCAGGGGGTTGGTGAAACCCATGGCCAGCAGCACCAGATCTGCCGGCCATTCCTTTTCGGTGCCGGGCACTTCGGTCAGCTTGCCGTCCTTGAACTCGACCTGCACCGTGGTCAGGCTCTTGACCTTGCCCTTGTCGCCGTTGAACTGCTTGGTGGAGATGGCGAATTCGCGCTGCGCGCCCTCTTCGTGGCTGGACGAGGTGCGCAGCTTGATTGGCCAGTAGGGCCAGACCAGGGGCTTGTTCTCCTGCTCGGGCGGCATGGGCATGACTTCGAACTGCGTCACGCTCTTGGCGCCGTGGCGGTTGCTGGTGCCCACGCAGTCGCTGCCGGTGTCGCCGCCGCCAATCACGATGACGTGCTTGCCCTTGGCCGAGATGGCATCCTTGAGCTTGTCGCCGGCGTTGGCGCGGTTCTGCTGCGGCAGCAGTTCCATGGCGAAGTGCACGCCGTCGAGATCGCGCCCCGGCACGGGCAGGTCTCGCGACTGCTCGGCACCGCCGGTGAGCAGCACGGCGTCGAACTCCTGCGTGAGCTGCGCGGCCGACACGGTTTCCTTGGCCAGGTTGGTGACCTTGGCGCCCGGGCCTTCGCCCGGCATGCCGCCGACCAGCACGCCGGTGCGAATCGTCACGCCCTCGGCCTGCATCTGTTCGACGCGGCGGTCGATGTGCGACTTGTCGAGCTTGAAATCAGGGATGCCGTAGCGCAGCAGGCCGCCGACGCGGTCGTTCTTTTCGAACAGCGTCACGTCGTGACCGGCGCGCGCCAGTTGCTGCGCGGCGGCCAGACCGGCGGGGCCGGAGCCGACCACGGCCACTTTCTTGCCCGTCTTGACCTTGGGTGCGCGCGGCGTGACCCAGCCTTCATCCCAGGCGCGGTCGATGATGGCGTGCTCGATCGACTTGATGCCCACCGGGTCGTTGTTGATGTTCAGCACGCAGGCTGCCTCGCAGGGCGCGGGGCAGATGCGGCCGGTGAACTCGGGGAAATTGTTGGTCGAATCGAGCACCGCGAAGGCGTTCTTCCAGTCGCCGCGAAACACCAGGTCGTTGAAGTCCGGAATGATGTTGTTGACCGGGCAGCCCGAGTTGCAGAACGGCGTGCCACAGTCCATGCAGCGCGCGCCCTGTTGCTTGGCCTGCGCATCGTCCAGGCCGATGACGAATTCCTTGTAGTGCTTGACGCGCTCAGCCACGGGCGCGTAGCCCTCTTCGATACGCTCGAATTCCATGAAGCCGGTGACTTTTCCCATGATGTCGAATCCTTCTTACTTGGCCGGGGTCGCTTCTTTTTTGGTAGCTTTCGGCGCTTTGTCTGCCTGCGCCAGCGCCTGATTGCGGGCATGAAGCTCGCCCAGCGCGCGCTTGTACTCGGTCGGGAAGACCTTGACGAACTTCTCGCGCGTGGCGGCCCAGTTGTCCAGCAACTCGCGCGCGCGGCGGCTGCCGGTCCAGCGCAGGTGGTCGTCGAGCAGTTTCTTGAGCTGCTCCTCGTCCGTCTGGCCGCGGTGCCAGGTGCCGATGTCGCCAGCGGCCTTCTGCTCGGTGGCAGGCAGCACTTTTTCCAGCGTCACCATCGACAGGTTGCAGCGCTTGGTGAACTGGCCGTCCTCGTCGTACACATAGGCCACGCCGCCCGACATGCCGGCAGCGAAGTTGCGGCCGGTCTTGCCGAGCACGGCCACGGTGCCGCCGGTCATGTATTCGCAGCCGTGATCGCCCGTGCCTTCGACCACCGCCGTGGCGCCCGACAGGCGCACGGCAAAACGCTCGCCCGCCACGCCAGCGAAGAAGGCCTCGCCCGTCGTCGCGCCATACATCACCGTGTTGCCAACGATGATGTTGTCGGCCGCATTGCCGCGGAAGTCCAGGCTGGGGCGGATGGCGACGCGCCCACCCGACAGACCCTTGCCGGTGTAGTCGTTGGCGTCACCAATCAGTTGCAGCGTGATGCCATTGCACAGGAAAGCGCCAAACGACTGGCCGCCCGTGCCTTCAAGCTGGATGCGGATGGTGTCGTCGGGCAGCCCTTCAGGGTGCACCTTGGTCACCGCGCCTGACAGCATGGCACCGACGGAGCGATTCACGTTGCGCGCCGTGTCCATGATCTTGACCGACTCGCCCTTGTCGATGGCGGGGCGCGCTTTTTCGATCAGGCGGTTGTCGAGCGACTTGTCGAGGCCGTGGTCCTGGTTCTCGACGTGGAAGCGCGGCACGTCGGCCGGCACATCGGGCTGCGCGAACAGGCGGCTGAAGTCCAGGCCCTTGGCCTTCCAGTGCTCGATGCCCTTCTTCATGTCGAGCAGGTCGCTGCGCCCGATCAGGTCGTCGAAATTGCGGATGCCCAGCTGCGCCATGATCTGGCGCACTTCCTCCGCGACGAAGAAGAAGTAGTTGACCACGTGCTCAGGCTTGCCGGTGAACTTGGCGCGCAGCACCGGGTCTTGCGTGGCCACGCCCACCGGGCAGGTGTTGAGGTGGCACTTGCGCATCATGATGCAGCCTTCCACCACCAGCGGCGCGGTGGCAAAGCCGAACTCGTCGGCGCCGAGCAGCGCGCCAATCGCCACGTCGCGGCCGGTCTTCATCTGCCCATCGGCCTGCACGCGGATGCGGCCGCGCAGGCGGTTGAGCACCAGGGTCTGCTGCGTTTCGGCCAGGCCAATTTCCCACGGGCTGCCGGCGTGCTTGATCGACGACCAGGGCGACGCGCCCGTGCCGCCGTCGTGGCCGGCGATCACCACGTGGTCGCTCTTGCACTTGGCCACTCCGGCGGCGATGGTGCCCACGCCCACTTCGCTCACCAGCTTGACGCTGATGTCGCTGTGCGGCGCCACGTTCTTCAAATCGTGGATCAGCTGCGCCAGGTCTTCGATGGAATAGATGTCGTGGTGCGGCGGCGGGCTGATGAGGCCCACGCCCGGCACGCTGTGGCGCAGCTTGCCGATGTAGTCGCTGACCTTGCCGCCGGGCAGCTGGCCGCCCTCGCCCGGCTTGGCGCCTTGCGCCATCTTGATCTGGATCTGATCGGCGCTGCTCAGGTATTCGGCCGTGACGCCAAAGCGGCCCGACGCCACCTGCTTGATCTTGCTGCGCAGGCTGTCGCCGGCTTGCAGCGGGTAGTCCACCTCGAAGATGTTGCCCAGCAGGTCGGACATGGTCTGGCCCTGCTTGATGGGGATCCCTTTCAGTTCGTTGCGGTAGCGCAGCGCGTCTTCGCCGCCTTCGCCGGTGTTGCTCTTGCCGCCGATGCGGTTCATGGCCACGGCCAGCGTGGCGTGCGCTTCCGTTGAGATGGAGCCGAGCGACATGGCGCCGGTGGCAAAGCGCTTGACGATTTCCTTGGCCGGTTCCACTTCATCGACCGGAATGGCTTTGGCGGGGTCAACCTTGAACTCGAACAGCCCGCGCAGCGTCATCTGGCGCTGGCTCTGGTCGTTGATGAGTTGCGCGTATTCCTTGTAGGTGTTCCAGTTATTGGCGCGCGTGGAGTGCTGCAGCTTGGCGATGGCGTCGGGCGACCACATGTGCTCTTCGCCGCGCGTGCGCCAGGCGTATTCGCCGCCGGCGTCGAGCATCGTCGCCAGGACCGGGTCGTCGCCGAAGGCCGCCTGGTGGCGGCGCATGGCTTCTTCGGCGATCTCGAACACGCCGATGCCCTCCACGCGGCTGGCGGTGCCGGTGAAGTACTTGTTGATCGTGTCACTGTTGATGCCAATCGCTTCAAAAAGCTGGGCGCCGCAGTAGCTCATGTAGGTGCTCACGCCCATCTTGGACATGATCTTGGACAGGCCTTTGCCGATCGCCTTCACGTAGTGGTAGATGGCCTTTTCGGCGCTCAGGTCGCCCGGCAAATCCTTGTGGATGGCTGCCAGCGTGTCCATGGCCAGCCACGGGTAAACGGCTTCGGCGCCGTAGCCCGCCAGCACGGCAAAGTGATGCACTTCGCGCGCACTGCCTGTCTCCACCACCAGGCCGGCGCTGGTGCGCAGGCCTTCGCGGATCAGGTGCTGGTGGATGGCCGAGAGCGCCAGCAGCGCCGGAATGGCCAGCCGATCACGGCCCACACCCTTGTCGCTGATGATGAGGATGTTGGCGCCGCCCTTGATGGCGTCCACCGCCTGCGCGCACAGGCTGGCCAGGCGCGCTTCGACGCCTTCAGGGCCCCAGGCCAGCGGGTAGGTGATGTCGAGCACGGCGCTGCTGAACTTGCCCTGCGTGTGCTTGGCGATGTCGCGCAGCTTGACCATGTCGGCGGCGTCCAGCACGGGCTGGCTCACCTCCAGCCGCATGGGCGGGTTGACCTGGTTGATGTCGAGCAGGTTGGGCTTGGGGCCGATGAAGCTGACCAGGCTCATCACGATGGCTTCGCGAATCGGGTCGATCGGCGGGTTGGTCACCTGCGCGAACAGCTGCTTGAAGTAGTTGAACAGCGGCTTGGTGCGGTCGGACAACACGGCCAACGGGCTGTCGTTGCCCATGGAGCCAATGCCTTCCTCGCCGTTGACGGCCATCGGGCTCATCAGGAACTTGATGTCTTCCTGCGTGTAGCCAAAGGCCTGCTGCAAATCGAGCATGGCGGGCGGCGTGGTCTCGACGCCGGACGACTGCGGCTCGGTCTCGCCAATCGGCAGTTCCTCGGCGTCCATGCCGGCGACGGGCT
Source organism: Ottowia sp. SB7-C50 (assembly GCF_033110285.1). Lineage (NCBI taxonomy): Bacteria > Pseudomonadati > Pseudomonadota > Betaproteobacteria > Burkholderiales > Comamonadaceae > Ottowia > Ottowia sp. SB7-C50. The sequence continues at coordinate 714,218 of NZ_CP136995.1, read as the reverse complement.
TGACCACGTCGTCGAGGCGAATGCGCAGGTCTTCGATCCAGCGCTTGTAGGGCTTGGCGTTGGCCAGGCTGGCCTTGACCTCTTCGTCGTCGATCATGCGGCCCTGTTCCAGATCGATCAGGAACATCTTGCCGGGCTGCAAGCGCCATTTCTTGACGATCTTGTGCTCTGGAATCGGCAGCACGCCGGATTCGGAGCCCATGATGACGATGTCGTCGTCGGTCACGCAATAGCGCGCCGGGCGCAGGCCGTTGCGGTCCAGCGTGGCGCCGATCTGGCGGCCGTCGGTGAACACGATGGAGGCGGGGCCGTCCCACGGCTCCAGCATGCTCGCGTGGTATTCATAGAAGGCGCGGCGGCGCTCGTCCATGGTGGTGTGCTGCTCCCACGGCTCGGGAATCATCATCATCGCCGCCTGCGCCAGCGGGTAGCCGGCCATGGTCAGCAGTTCGATACAGTTGTCGAAGGTGGCGGTGTCGGACTGGTCGGGAAAGCTGATGGGGTACAGCTTCTTCAAATCAGCGCCCAGCACGGGCGAGGACATCACCCCCTCGCGCGCGCGCATCCAGTTGTAGTTGCCCTTGACCGTGTTGATCTCGCCGTTGTGCGCCACGTAGCGGTACGGGTGCGCGAGCGGCCACTCGGGGAAGGTGTTGGTCGAAAAGCGCTGGTGCACCAGGCCCAGGGCGGAAACGCAGCGCTCGTCTTCCAGATCGCGGTAGTAGGTGCCCACTTGATCGGCCAGCAGGAGGCCCTTATAGATCACCGTGCGGCTGCTCATGCTGGGCACGTAATACTCTTTGCTGTGCTTGAGCTTGAGCGCCTGGATGTGCGCGCTGGCCGTCTTGCGGATGACGTACAGCTTGCGCTCCAGCGCGTCCTGCACGATCACGTCATGCCCGCGGCCGATGAACACCTGGCGGATGATCGGCTCCTTGGCGCGCACCGTGGGCGACATGGGCATGTCACGGTTCACCGGCACGTCGCGCCAGCCCAGCAGCACCTGGCCCTCGGCCTTGATGGCGCGCTCCAGTTCTTCCTCGCAAGCCAGGCGCGACGCGTGCTCCTTCGGCAAAAAGATCATGCCGACGCCGTATTCGCCGGGCGGCGGCAGCTTGACGCCCTGCTTGGCCATCTCTTCGCGGTACAGCTTGTCGGGCATCTGGATCAGGATGCCCGCGCCGTCGCCCATCAGCTTGTCGGCGCCCACGGCGCCACGATGGTCCAGGTTCTCCAGGATCTTCAGCGCGTTGGTGACGATGGCGTGGCTTTTCTCGCCCTTGATGTGCGCCACGAAGCCGACGCCACAGGCGTCATGCTCCTGTGCCGGGTCATACAGGCCCTGCGCTTGCAGCAGTTCTTTTTCGGCGGGCGTGTTCATCGCAACTCCATCCATCGCAATTCAAAGAAAGACCGCGAAGCATAGTGCACTGCAACAATTTCGCCAAGCACTTTTAATTGGGGTCAGATGACAATTTATATCTACTTGAGTTGACGAAAATTTAATTGGGGACAAATCAAATTTAATAGCTAAGAAGCTTTGAGGGAAAAGCGCAGCGGCCGCTTTTACTCGGCTTTTCCAACCGGCCTTCCCGCCGCTGCCTTGACCACCCTGCGTTCCGTGCGCCGTTGCAGGTCGGCAATGAAGGCGTCGCTGCCCAGCGCCCAGCCGCTGTGCGCCGCGCCGGCAATCGCCTGGCGGGTGGTGGGCGCCAGACCGGCGGCCACCAGGTCGGCATACGCCCGCTCGCGGGCGAACGGGGTATTGCCCAGTTGCCAGTACAGCGGGTGGGGCGTCACCAGCGGGTCGTGGCGCAGGCCGACCAGGTGTGCGTGACTCGACCAGCGGTAGTCGGCGGCGGCCGCCACCATGCCGGCGCGCACAGGGTTCAGATCGATGTAGGCCATGCAGGCCAGCAGATAGCGCTCCGCCTCGATCAGCGTGCTGCGGTAGCGCCCTTCCCACAACGTGCCACTGCGACCGTGGCGCCGGTTGAACCAGCGCACGTAAGACCGGCCGACGCCCTGCATCATCAGCGGCAGGCTGTCGGCCGCGTCGGGCGTGACCAGCAGGTGCAGGTGGTTGTCCATCAGCACATAGGCATGCACCGCGACGCCTTGCGCCTGGGCATGCTCGCGCAGCTCGTCCAGCATGCGCTGCCGGTCGTCGGTATCGACAACGATCGGCTGGCGGTTGTTGCCACGCTGGATGACGTGATGCGGGTAGCCAGGAACGGTGAGGCGAGGCAAGCGTGACATGGACAAATCCTGATCTGACCCCGATTTTGCGCGTTCCTCAACCCCGCCGCCGCATAAGAACAAGAACTTTTTTACGCCATCGCCGTGATGAAAGTCACAAGCGCAGCGATGCAAGGTGTGCGCTGGCGCTGCGTCGTGGCACAGTCGCGCGCTGACCTTTTCAATGGCGGAGGACGACCATGAACACCCAAGACATCTGGAACTTCATCACCACGCAGGGCGTGGATTTCGGCATCAAGCTGGCCACGGCCATCATCGCATGGGTCATCGGCCGCTGGCTGATCAACCTGGCCGTGGGCCTGATCGGCAAGGGCTTCGAGCGCGGCGGCAAGATCGACGCCACGCTGGCGCACTACCTCAAGTCCATCATCGCGGTGGTGCTGAACATCGTCCTGATCCTGGCGATCCTGGATATCTTCGGCATCCGCACCACGTCGTTCGCCGCCCTGCTGGCCGGCGCGGGCCTGGCGATTGGCGCGGCCTGGAGCGGCATGCTGGGCAACTTTGCCGCCGGCGTGTTCATGCAGGTGCTGCGGCCGTACAAGGTGGGCGACTTCATCCAGGCCGGCGGCGTGACCGGCACGGTGAAGGAACTGGGCCTGTTCGGCACCACCATCGTCACGCCCGACAACGTGACCACCATCGTCGGCAACGGCAAGGTGTTCGGCGACAACATCCAGAACTACAGCGCCCTGCCCGTGCGCCGCGTCGACTGCGTGGCCAAGGTCGCCAACAGCGTGAACCCGATGGACGCCATCGCGCGCCTGAAGCCCGTGCTGGCCGCCATCCCCAACGTGGCGCAGGACCCGGCGCCGGAAGTCGACATCCTGGAATTCACGCCCGAAGGCCCCAAGCTGGCGGTGCGCCCTTATACGCACACCGACCACTACTGGCAGGTCTACTTCGACACCAACAGGGCCATCGTCGAGACCTTCGGCTCAGCGGGCTACCCGGTGCCGGAGACGCCGGTGGTGCATCGGAATATTTGACCCCCCCTGTGGCGCCTGCGGCGCCTTCCCCCCAGAGGGGGGACGCACCCAGTGGCCGGCGCAGGTCCGGCCACGGGTGCTCTGGCATGGCCTGCTCCGCGGCCTTTGGAGGGAAACGGGGGCCGCGACCACCGGCAAGGTCGCAGCAGTCCAGAAGCCAAAATCTGAACCAAATCAGCGGCTGGCGCTTATAGGACAAGCGCCAGCCGCTCTGTTTTTTATAGTGATTGCCGGTGACAGCGCCGGGCGCCGGGCGATCCCATAATCGGCGCATGCCCCGATCCAGCCAGCTTTTGCACCCGCAGCGTGATCCCGCGCCCCCCCCTTGCCCGCCGCCACCGTGCTGCTGCTGCGCGACGGCGCTCAAGGCGTCGAGGTGCTGATGACGCGGCGCTCGCTCACCGCCAGCTTCGCGCCCGGCGCCTATGTCTTCCCCGGCGGCGGCATTGACGCGGCGGACGCGCAGGCGCATCCGCACGCCACGCGCCGCCCGACCCAGGGCGACACCCACCTGACGCAGGCCATCGCCGCCATCCGCGAAAGCTTTGAAGAGCTGGGCGTGCTGCTGGCGCGCCACGCCGACGGCACGCCGGCCGGCGCTAACGACATCGCCGCGCTCGACCGCCACGCGCCCTTCGTGCCGCAGTGCACCGCGCGCGGCCTTCGGCTGGCCGCGGCCGACGTGTACGTGCTGGCGCACTGGATCACCGACCGCGACCTGCCGCGCCGCTTCGACGTGCCCTTTCTCGTGGCGCGCATGCCTGAAGGCCAGACCCCGGTGGCCGACGAGGCCGAGCAGTTCGAGCCCGTGTGGGTGCGCCCGGCCGACGCGCTGGCGCGGCACGAGGCAGGGCAGTTCTTCATCATCTTCCCCACCATCCGCACGCTGCAGCGGCTGAAGGACTACCCCAGCGTCGACGCCGTCATCGCCGCCTGCGCCAGCGAACAGCCGCTGTGGACCAGTTGCCCCCGCGCCGGCTGGCTGGCCGGCAAGGACGCGCGCTACATGGAGCACGAAGCGCCCTTCGGCGAGCTGGAACTGGTCAGCCCCGATGGCCAGCAGCTGCACACGCTGGACTGGCAGACCGACCAGCCGGTGCAGCTGCTGAAGAACGTGCAGCGCCTGACCGCGCCCAACCCCGGCTTCATGACCGGCCCCGGCACCAACAGCTACCTGGTGGGCGACCCGCGCACCGGCTACGTCGCCATCGACCCCGGCCCCGCCGACGCGGCGCACATCGAGCGCCTGTGGCGCGCGGCGGGCGGGCAGATCAGGTACATCGTCTGCACGCATTCGCACGCCGACCATTCGCCCGGCGCCCAGCCGCTGCAGGCGCTGTGCACGCCGCCGCCACCCATCCTGGGCCTGCCTTCGCAGCCCACGGCGCGCGCCAACAGCCAGTTCATGCCCGACCGTGCGCTACAAAATGATGAGCTGCTCACGCTGACTGGGCAAGCGCCAGAAGGCGAAATTACCCACACCCTGCGCGTCATCCACACGCCCGGCCACGCCGCCAACCACCTGTGCCTGATGCTGCAGGAAGACGGCCTGCTGTTTTCGGGCGACCACATCCTGAACGGCAGCACCACCGTCATCGACCCGCCCGACGGCGACATGACGGCCTACCTCGATTCGCTGGACAAGCTGGACGCTGCCTGCGCCGAACACGGCGCCGATTTCATCCTGCCCGCCCACGGCCACGTGCTGGGCAGCGCGCGCCAGGTCATCGCGCAGCTCAAGAAGCACCGCCTCGCGCGCGAAGCCAAGGTGCTGGCCGTGATGCAGGCACACCCCGACGGCACGCTGGACGACTGGGTCGCCAAGGCCTACGACGATGTGCCCCCGCGCGTCTGGCCGGTGGCCAAGCGCTCACTGCTGGCGCACGTCGAGCGGCTGCAGGCCGCGCAGCCGGGCAACGACTGACGCGCGCGCGGCGGGTCGGCGGCCGGTGGCTACACTGCGCAGCCAGGCCCACGCACCCCATCCACGCATCATGGCGACCACCGCCGACCGACCGCCGACCGCGCACGCGCTGCCGCCCGGCATCCACGCGCACCGGACCCTGTTCACCGGCTCGGGCCGCGAGTATTTCCGCGTCTGGATCGTCAACGTGCTGCTGTCCATCGTCACGCTGGGCCTGTACACGCCCTGGGCGCGGCGGCGCACAGCGCAGTACTTTTACAGCCACACGCAGGTGGCCGGCAGCCCGCTGGAGTTCGTGGCCGAGCAGCGGCGCATGGTGTTCGGGTTTCTGGCGTTTGCAGGCCTGTACCTGTCGTATCAGCTGGCGGTTGAAACGGGTCAGCAGCTCGCGGCCAGCCTGCTGATGTTCGGCTTTGCGCTGCTGGCGCCGTTTCTGTGGGCCAGTGCCATGCGCTTTAGGCTGGGTGCCACGCGCTGGCGCGGCATACGGCTGGCCTTCACCGCGAAATGGAAAGAGGTGTACGTCGCCAGCTGGCCGGCGTTTGCCATCGCCGCGCTGTGGACAGTGCTGTTCTTCGCCGCCGCGGCGCTGTCGCCCGCCATGCCCACCGGCATTGCCGAGCAGCCGGGCAGCGTGACGCCACTGCCCGCGCTGGGCCGCGCCACGCTGGGGCTGATGGCGCTGGGCGCGGTGCTGACGCTGCTGTGCGTGATCCGGCTGGAATTCAACTACCGCCGCCTGCTGGTGGCGCGCGCGCGCATCGGCGGGCAGGTGGGCCACTGGAAGCCGCGCTACGCCGACTTCGTGCGCGTGTGGCTGGCCACGGCGGGCTTCTTTCTGCTGACGGTGCTGCTGCTCGCGCTGGCAGGAGCGGCGGTCACGGGCGGGTCGGCCGCCGTGCTGCGCAGGACGATGGGCGACGCCGGCAGCCTGGGCGGCATGCTGTTGCTGGCCCTGCTGGCGCTGTTGGGCGTGCTGCTGGCGGCCGTGCTGGCCAGCGTGCCGGCGCGCGCCTACCGCGAGGCGCGCCTGTTTCAGCTGGTGTGGAACAACGTCGGCATCAGCCAGATCGCGCGCAGCAAGACCGACCTGCGCACCGCCGGCTACGTGTGGCTGCGCACCAGGAATCTGCTGCTGACGCTGCTGACCTTCGGCTTTTACCGGCCGTTCGCCCTGGTCAGCGAATACGCGGCCAAGGTGCGGTCGGTCACGCTGTACCTCAAGGGCGGCACCGACCAGCTGGCCGGCGAACTGGTCAAGCAGCAAGGCGCGTTTGGCGATGCGGCGGCGGACATGCTGGGACTGGATGTGATCGGATGATGAGGTCCAGTCCTAGCCTCCACGCGCTGCGCGCTGTTGCGCCACCCCCCTCGCCGGGGGCGCACCCAGCCGCCGGGCCAAGCCCGCGCCGCGGGTGTCCCCGCGTGGCCTGCTCCGCGGCCTTCGGTTGCGCCATGGCCGTTGTGCCGCGCTGACATGCGTCCAACTGAACAGCCCGAGCCCCTTTCCGCCCAATGGTTCGACGGGCGCAGTTCGCGCGCGCGGCCGGCGAGGGTGCGGCTGCTGCCCGACCCCGACGGCACGCGCCTGCAGCTGCGTGCGCTCGACGGCGCGGGCGAGGCGCTGGACCTGACCTCGCATCAGGTCGGCTGGCCCGAGCGCTGGGGCACGCGCCAGCCACCGCCCCGCGTGATGGTCGACCTGCGCGCGCATGGCAGCCTGCAGGTCGACGACGTCGCCGGCTGGCAGGCCGCGCTGGCCCAGGCGGGCCACCGGCCTTCGCTGGCCGAACGCATGCAGACGAAGTGGAAGGTGCTGCTGGCCGTGCTGCTGATGGCCGGCATCGGCGTGTGGGCCTTCTACCGCTGGGGCACACCCTGGGCCGCCACACAGATCACGCGCCACGTACCGCTGCGCTGGGAGCAGGCGCTGACCGCGCAGGCCCTGCAGGAGCTGGACGGCAGCCACCTGAAGCCCAGCCAGCTGCCGCCCGAGCGCCAGGCCGAGCTGCGTGCCGGCTTCGACCGGCTGGCCGCGCTGGTCGGCCCCGGCCTGCAGCGCTACCCCGGCTACCGGCCGCCGCTCAAGCTCGAATTCCGCTCCGGCATGCCGCCCAACGCCTTCGCCCTGCCCGGCGGCACGGTGGTGATGACCGATGCCATGGTCGAGCAGGCGCGCGCCATCCCCGGCACCGGCGACGACGCGCTGTGGGGCGTGCTGGCGCACGAAATCGGCCACGTGCAGCACCGCCACACCACGCGCATGGTGGTCGAGCAGGGCGTGCTCAACATCGGCCTGGGCCTGGCGCTGGGTGACGTGTCGACGCTGGTGTCCACCGGCGCTTCGCTGCTGACCGGGCTGGCCTACCGGCGCGGCCACGAGACCGAATCCGACTGCTACGCCATCGCCATGATGAAGAAAGCCGGCCTGCCCACCGCGCCCATGGCGGACTTGCTGCTGGGCATCGAGCGGCAGATGGCCGAAAAGATGCGCCCGGGCGGCGACAGGCCCGGCGCCAGCGCCCCGGCCGAGCCATCGAAGCCCGCAGCGCGCGAGCGTGACCTCGACTGGTTCAGCACCCACCCAGACACCGCGGGGCGCGCAGAGGCGCTCAGATCTGGCCGTCCGACCGGCTGCCCGGCAACCTAGAATTCGCTATCTATTTTGAAGCAAGTCGCGCTTTCTTCAATGAGCACTGGCGCCGTTTTTGACTTCAAGTTTTGAGCGTACAACACGACAAACGCCGTGGCTCAGGCGCCAACCATCGTCCGCACGCTCGACCGGTGCGGCTGACGTGATCGCTACCGGCGCTGCAGTCGACGCACGCCCAATCCCGCGGCCAGCACACCCAGCAGCAACAGGCTCCACGCGCTCAGCGCGGGCACGGCCGCTTGTGTCAGGAGCACCAAATCCAGTATGGATTCCTTCTGAATGTTGTAGTCGGCGAGCGTGCGGCCTTCTTCCAGTTGCTTGCCCGCAAAAAACAATCCCTGCTGATCAGGCGGGATGCCCTGCTTGTCCTGTATCTTGGCCTTCACGTTTTCAATCGTGTCGTTGGCCTCGACTTCCAGGGTGATGGTTTTGCCGGTGGGGGTTCTCACAAAAATCTGCATAGCCGAGGCAGTGCTCACAACCCCCAGCACCAGCCACAGAAGAATCAGTCCAGATCGGCATGCTTTGATGAGGCTTCGGTGAGTAAACAGGATCGATCCCGTGCTGGAAGCGCATCCAGCATAGCCACTCGTCACAATTTGTATGGCGCCCGAACTTGGCAAAAAAATGCGCTGAATCGCGCGCCAATCACCTGCTTTACGGTCAGCCAAGAAGACACGCGATTCACCCATAAAGGGCCCCTCAGCGCACCTGCTGAACCGCCCGCGCGCCGACTGGTTCAGCCCTCTGCGACCGTGGCGCGTGCTGCACACTTGGGGCGGGAAGGCGCCGGACCGCAAGCTGCAGCCGGGCTGAGCGATGGCGTTACGGGCTGGCACGATGGTGGTGAAGCAGCTTCAAGCTTAACGTGGCTATATCTGGCCTCGCATCTGGGCCGATAGCGCACTTGTTCAAAGCAACTGCACGCGCCCGCCCATCGCTTGGATGGTCAAGCGGGCGCCCGTCACGGCCGGCGAGCGCCCTGGCCCCTGGCCCGTTGCTTAGAGTCGCCGCAGGCGCCGCGCGCCCAAGCCAGCCGCCAGCAGACCCATCAGCATCAGGCCCCACTCGCTGAGCGTCGGAATGGCCGTGGGCGCAGGCACGATCACCACGTCTTGTGTGACCTGCGGGGCATCCAGATAGTTGCTATCGCCCGCCTGATCGGCCGCGAGCGTGCAGGTGCCGGGCTTCAGCATGCTGACCGTGGTGCCGCTCACAGTGCACACAAGCGGCGTGAGCGAACTGTACGCGATGGCGCTGCCCGAATTGGGGCTTGCACTGGTGGCCACCGGGTTGATGCTGAACGTGCCGCCGTCAACGAATGTCCGGCGCGCCGGGGTCTGCGCGGGGAACGTGAGCGTCTGCGCCGCCTTGGCGATGGTCACGTTCTGCGCGACCGGCGTGGCAGCGTTGTAGTTGCCATCGCCGGCCTGGCTGGCGGTGATCGTGCAGGTGCCGGCACCGACGATGTTGACCGTGGTGCCAGAGCCCAGCGTGCACACCGTGTTCGGGCTCACAGCGTAGCTGACCGCCAGGCCGCTGGAGGCGGTGGCCACCGGACTGATGTTGAACGTGCCACCGGGCGAGTAGGTCTGGCCAGGCTGTGCACCGAAGGTGATGCTCTGGTTGGCCTTGGCGATGGTCACGTTCTGCGTGACCGACGCGGCAGCGTTGTAATTGGCGTTGCCGGCCTGGCTGGCGGTGATCACGCAGGTGCCGGCACCGACGATGTTGACCGTGGTGCCAGAGCCCAGCGTGCACACCGTGTTCGGGCTCACAGCGTAGCTGACCGCCAGGCCGCTGGAGGCGGTGGCCACCGGACTGATGTTGAACGTGCCACCGGGCGAGTAGGTCTGGCCAGGCTGTGCACCGAAGGTGATGCTCTGGTTGGCCTTGGCGATGGTCACGTTCTGCGTGACCGACGCGGCAGCGTTGTAATTGGCGTTGCCGGCCTGGCTGGCAGTGATCGCGCAGGTGCCGGCACCGACGATGTTGACCGTGGTGCCAGAGCCCAGCGTGCACACCGTGTTCGGGCTCACAGCGTAGCTGACCGCCAGGCCGCTGGAGGCGGTGGCCACCGGACTGATGTTGAACGTGCCACCGGGCGAGTAGGTCTGGCCAGACTGTGTATTGAAGGTGATGGTCTGGTTGGCCTTGGCGAAGGTCAGCGTCAAGACCGCGCTTGTAACGCGTCCGGTATCCCCTGGCGCCAGGTCATATGCCTGCAGACTCCAATTACCATTGATTTGTGCCACGTTCAGGCCTGAGAACGCCGCCAGCAGATTGGTGGCCGCGCTGCTGCCTGACCCGGTGGTCCGATAATTGCCACCGGGTATAACGGCGCCAGGGCTAACACCAGCCGCCGCAGCCCAAATATCTCCAGCGCCGACGAAGTTTTCGTCGACAAAGGTGTAGGCTGTGCGGTATTCGGAATCGTCGCCAAAACCAGAAGAAGTCCGGCCAATTCTGTTCACCAAATCAAACCCCGTGCCATTGGGCGCCACCAGGCGCAGCCGCACATCACCCGCGTAGGTGTGGGTCAGGCCCACCGCCACGCTGATGCTGGCAAGAGTGCCTGTGGCGCCGCTGACGTTGAATGTGCGGCTTACGCCTGTGGTGTCGTTGTTCGGGATGGCAGCGGGAAATGACCCCACGGCCGTAAAGCTGGCGGCGTGCGCGGGAAAGCTTGCTGCCAGCACAAGCGCGAGCAGCCAGGACACCGGGCGCGCCAGCGCGGCACGCACACCCGTCAGCATCTTGCTGTGGCCCCGCGATGTGCCGGGCAGATGAATCGCGCAAAAAACGCGGCCTAGTAGACGCAAAACAACGGCTTGCATATGGTGTTCACCCCCGGTTTGAGCTTTTGGCACAAGCGCCGATCCAAAAAATTCCGCCTTGCGCAAAACAAGTGGATAGCGGTGAAATGTAACGAAATTGGGTTAAATCTACGTTACTTTTTTAAGGCTTGGTTGCAATTATGCAACATGACGAGGCCGCAGCTGAGCCACGATTGGGCCCAAGGTTGACATCGGCCCTGTAGCGGTGCTGCCATGTGACCATGGCTGGGTCCCGATTGGACTGGCGCGCCCGCCAGCCCAATGTTCACATTGAGCCAAACCGGTGCGCAGGTATGGCCTGAAAAAAGGTGTGAAGCCCGCCGATACGCCGGATTCTGTGCGCCGCGGTTGCCCGCAACGTGACCGCCATCAATCTGGGCCGGGGGTCGCCCACCCGGCTCGGTGCCACCTACCCGCCAGCTCCTCGGGTCAAGTCAACGCTGGCCTACTTGGTGTTGCTGCGCGCAGAGATTGCCCGTTTCACCCGAACTCAATCGGCTCGTCTCTGTTGCTCTGATCCTCACCTCACGGTGGAGAGCCGTTAGCTCCTGCGCTGCCCTGTGCAGTCCGGACGTTCCTCCAGTGCGCTCTTTCGAGACTTGCACCAGCGGCGGCCTGGCGGGCTTCACGGGGTGAATTATCCGCGCATATCCATATGCGCGTTCGCGTCGAAGGCTTGCGCCAGAATGCGCCATCGACACCGCAACCCGGAGACCCGCATGAAAGCCAACAACATTCTCGAGACCATAGGTCGCACGCCGCACGTGCGCATCAACCGCCTCTTTGGCGAAGGCGCCAACGTGTGGGTCAAGTGCGAGCGCGCCAACCCCGGCGGCTCGATCAAGGACCGCATTGCGCTGGGCATGATCGAAGCGGCCGAAAAAGCCGGCCAGCTGAAGCCCGGCGGCACCATCATCGAGCCGACCAGCGGCAACACCGGCGTCGGCCTGGCCATGGTGGCGGCCGTCAAGGGCTACAAGATGATCCTGGTCATGCCCGACAGCATGAGCGTGGAGCGCCGCCGCCTGATGCTGGCCTATGGCGCCACGTTCGACCTGACGCCCAAGGAAAAAGGCATGAAGGGCGCCATCGCCCGCGCCGAAGAGCTGGCCGCGCAAACGCCCGGCGCCTGGATTCCGCAGCAGTTCGAAAACCCCGCCAACATCGCCGCGCACGAAGCCACGGCGGCCGAGATCGCGGCCGATTTCCCGGACGGGCTGGACGTGCTGATCACCGGCGTCGGCACCGGCGGCCACATCACAGGCTGCGCGCGCGCGCTGAAGGCGAAATGGCCGAATTTGAAGGTATTTGCCGTCGAGCCGACGCAGTCGCCCGTCATCAGCGGTGGCGCGCCCGCGTCGCACCCCATCCAGGGCATCGGCGCCGGCTTCATCCCCAAGAACCTGGACACCGGCGTGCTGGACGGCGTGATCCAGGTCGAAGCCGAGGCCGCACGCGAATACGGCCGGCGCAGCGCGCGCGAAGAAGGCATCCTGGTCGGCATCAGCAGCGGCGCCACGCTGGCGGCGATTGCGCAGAAGCTGCCCGAGTTGCCCACGGGCACGCGCGTGCTGGGCTTCAACTACGACACGGGCGAGCGCTATCTGTCGGTCGAGGGGTATCTGCCGGCGTGATCGCGCGCGGAGGATGGCTATCATGGCCTTTTGCTTGATCGCCACAAGCCATGATCCGCCTCTCCGAACTCCGCCTGCCGCTGGCGCAGGCCGAAGCGCCTGACAGCGCGCTGCGCGCCGCCGCGGCGCACAAACTCCAGTTGCCCGAAGCCGCCATCGCGCGGCTCACCGTCTTCAAACGCAGCTTCGACGCGCGCAAGGCCGATCTGCTGGCGGTGTACATCGTCGATGTCGAACTGGCCGATTCCGCGAGCGAGGCGGATCTGCTGGCGCGCTTTGACAAAGACCCGCACGTGCAGCCCACGCCCGACATGGCGTGGCGTGCGCCCGTCACCGCACCGCCGGGCTGGAGCGGCGAGCGTCCCGTGGTCGTCGGCTTCGGCCCCTGCGGCATCTTTGCCGCGCTGGTGCTGGCGCAGATGGGGCTGAAACCCATCGTGCTGGAGCGCGGCAAGCCGGTGCGCGAGCGCACGCAGGACACCTGGGGCCTGTGGCGGCGCAGCCAGTTGAACGCCGAAAGCAACGTGCAGTTCGGCGAAGGCGGTGCCGGCCTGTTCAGCGACGGCAAGCTGTACAGCCAGGTGCGCGACCCGCGCCATCTGGGGCGCAAGGTGATGCAGGAGTTTGTCGACGCCGGCGCGCCAGAAGAAATCCTTTACGTCGCACACCCGCACGTCGGCACCTTCAAGCTGGTGAAGGTGGTCGAGCACCTGCGCGCGCAGATCACGGCGCTGGGCGGCGAGATTCGTTTTCAGCAGCGCGTGGTCGATGTGCTATTGAATCAGGAGCTGTCTGCGCAGTCCCTGCAAGCGCTGGAGGTCGAAAACCTTCAGAACGGCGAGCGCTACCGGCTGCCCGCGCGCCACGTCGTCCTGGCGCTGGGCCATTCGTCGCGCGACAGCTTCGAGATGCTGTACCGCCGCGGCGTGGACATGGTGGCCAAGCCGTTTTCGATTGGCGTGCGCATCGAGCACCCGCAAGGCCTGATCGACCGCGCGCGCTGGGGCCGCCACGCCGGCCACCCGCTGCTGGGCGCGGCCGACTACAAGCTGGTGCACCACGCGGCCAACGGGCGCACGGTCTACAGCTTCTGCATGTGCCCCGGCGGCACGGTGGTGGCGGCCACCAGCGAGCCGGGCCGCGTGGTCACCAACGGCATGAGCCAGTACAGCCGCAACGAGCGCAACGCCAACGCCGGCATGGTGGTCGGCATCGACCCGGCCGACTACCCGCGCGCGCCGCAGGACTTCATCGACGCCTTTGGCGACACGCTGGGCGCCGAGCGGCTGGCCGAGGGCCAAGTGCACCCGCTGGCGGGCATCGTGCTGCAGCGCCAGCTGGAAGCGGCCGCCTACCGGCTGGGCGGCGCCAGCTACGCCGCCCCGGCGCAGCGCGTGGGCGACTTCCTGGCGCGGCGGCCGTCGACCGCGCCGGGCGAGGTCGAGCCGTCTTACAAGCCCGGCGTGCACTGGACCGACCTGCACGCCGCGCTGCCCGACTTCGTGACCGAGGCCATGCGCGAAGCGCTACCGGCCTTCGCGCGCAAGATCCGCGGCTACGACACGCCCGACGCCGTGCTGACGGGCGTCGAGACGCGCACCTCGTCGCCCGTGCACATTGGCCGCGGCGATGACCTTCAGAGCCTGAACGTGCGCGGCCTGTACCCCGCCGGCGAAGGCGCGGGCTACGCCGGCGGCATCCTTTCGGCGGGCATCGACGGCATCAAGGTGGGCGAGGCGGTGGCGCGGGCAGTGCTGGGCGCAGATTCCGGCGGCGCATAAAAAAAACCGCAGCGCCTTTCGGTCGCTGCGGTTTTTATAGCTGCCTGCGATTGATGGACAAGCGCAGGCGGCACTTTTTACCTCAATCTCAGCCCTGCTGCGCCTTCAGCGCGGCGATGCGCTCTTCCATCGGCGGGTGGGTGGCGAACAGCTTGCCGATGTTGCCGACGATGGCCATGGTCTGCAGGTTCTTGGGCATGTCCTGGCCTTCGGCGTGCATGTTGCCCAGGCGCGCCAGGGCGTTGATCATGTTGCGCGGGCTGCCCATCATCTGGGCCGAGCCGCGGTCGGCGCGGAATTCGCGCTGGCGCGAGAACCAGGCCACGATGATGCCGGCCAGGAAGCCGAACAGGATATCGAGCACCACCGTGGTCACGAAGTAGCCGACACCGGGGCCGCTGCGGTTTTCGCCGCGGCTGAGCGCGTTGTCGACGATGGAGCCGACCACGCGGCTGGCGAACACCACAAAGGTGTTCATCACGCCCTGGATCAGCGCCATGGTCACCATGTCGCCGTTGGCGATGTGCGCCACTTCGTGGCCGATGACGGCCTCGACCTCTTCGCGCGTCATGCCGCGCAGGAGGCCGGTGGAAACGGCCACCAGCGCCGAATTCTTGAACGCGCCGGTGGCGAAGGCGTTGGCGTCGCCCTCGTAGATGGCGACTTCGGGCATGCCGATCTTGGCCTGGTCGGCGAACCGGCGCACGGTCTCGACGATCCAGGCTTCGTCGGCATTCTCCGGCTGGTTGATGACCTTCAGCCCCATGGTCATCTTGGCCATGGACTTGCTCATCAGCAGCGAGATGATGGAGCCGGTAAAGCCCACCACCAGCGCGTAGATCATCAGCTGGCCGGTATTGGTGCCGGTATAGCGGCCCAGCCCGAACAGGCTGGACACGAGCCCGACCACGGCCATGACGGCGATGTTGGTCAGGACGAACAGGAGGATGCGCTTCATCGGGTTCCCTCGGTGAAAAGTGCGTTTTTGGGCGGGTTGGCCGGGCAACCCTTGCATGTTGCCTACAAAGTACGCGCGATTGGAGCATATTCAAGCCCCCGCGGTTCCCGCCTGATCGGCAAAAAGCGGCTCTTATTTTGCGCAGCTGGCCCTAAACTGGCCCTTTGCCACCCTGCTGCCACCGCCATGAACACCCTCGCCTGGCTCGACCGCCTGACGGCCATCGACACCACCAGCCGCAACTCCAACCTCGGCCTGATCGAGACCGTGCGCGACGCGCTCAGGGGCCACGGGCTCGATCCGTGGCTCAACCTGAACGCCGAAGGCACCAAGGCCAACCTGTTCTGCACCCTGCCGGCGCAGGACGGTGCCACCCAGGGCGGCATCGCCCTGTCGGGCCACACCGACGTGGTGCCCGTGGACGGCCAGAACTGGGCCACCGACCCCTTCAAGCTGACCGAAAAAGACGGCAAGCTGTACGCGCGCGGCAGTTGCGACATGAAGGGCTTCATCGCCACCGCGCTGGCGCTGGTGCCCGACTTCATGGCGCAGCCGCGCAGCAAGCCGCTGCACCTGGCGCTGTCGTACGACGAAGAGGTGTTCTGCCTGGGCGCGCCCTTTCTGCTGGCCGAACTGCGCGAGCGCGGCATCCGCGTCGACGGCTGCGTGGTGGGCGAGCCGACGTCGATGAAGCCGGTGGTGGCGCACAAGGGGCTCAACCTGTACCGCTGCCGGGTGCACGGCAGGGCGGCGCATTCGTCGCTGACGCCGCAGGGCTGCAACGCCATCGAATACGCGGCGCGGCTGATCTGCCACATCCGCGACCTGGCCGACGCCTGGCGCGCCGAAGGGCCGTTTGACGAGCACTACGACGTGCCCTACACCACCATCACCACCAACCAGATCAGCGGCGGCATCGCGGTCAACACCATTCCTGAGGCGTGCGAGTTCAGCTACGAATTCCGCAACCTGCCGCTGCAGCCGTGGGAAGGCATCCAGCAGCGCATCGAGCGCTATGTGCAAGACGATTTGCTGCCCCGCATGCAGCGCGAATTTCCCGCCGCGCGCATCGACATCGAACGCGCCTCGGGCGCGCCGGGGCTGGAAGCCAGCGAGCAGGCCGCCATCACGCAACTGGTGCGCGCACTGACGCAGGACCAGAGCGTGCGCAAGGTCGCCTACGGCACCGAGGCCGGGCTGTTCCAGGGCATCGGCATCCCCACCGTGGTATGCGGGCCGGGTTCCATCGAGCAGGCGCACAAGCCGGACGAGTTTGTCGAGGCCGACCAGCTGGTGCAGTGCGAGAAGTTCTTGCGCCAACTGGCCGCCACGCTGTGACGAGCCTGCCCCCGGTAGGGCGCCCTTTCCCCTTGGGAGAGGGTTGGGGTGAGGGCTGACCACGTGTCCGCGCCCCTGATCGCCGCCCTGCGCCGCACGCTCGGCGCCGGCACCGAGCTGATCGAAACCCATCTCTCCTGGCTGCTGCTGGCGGGCGACGAGGCCTACAAGCTGAAAAAACCCCTCAAGCTCGATTTCGTCGATTTCGCCAGCCTGGAACAACGCCGCGCCGCCTGCGAAGAAGAGCTGCGCATCAACCGCCGCACCGCGCCGCACCTGTACCTGGGCGTCGTGCCCGTCACCGGACCGCCCGACGCGCCGCAGATCGGCGGCAGCGGCCCGCCGATGGACTGGGCCGTGCACATGCGGCGCTTTCCGGCCGACGCGCTGCTGGCGGGCCGCGCAGCGCGGGGCGAACTGCGCGCCGCCCACATCGACGCGCTGGCGCGCGAGATCGCCGCCTTTCAGGCGCGCAGCGACGTCGCGCCACCGGACAGCCCGTATGGCGATGCGGCCACCCTGGCCCAGCTGGCGCAGGACAATTTCATGCCTCTTTCAGGCCTCCAGCGCTTGTCTGGACAGCGCGAGCAGCTATTGAAATTGCAGCAGTGGACGCAGGCCGAAGCCACGCGCCTGGCCCCGCTGATGGCCGCGCGCCGCGCCGCCGGCCACGTGCGTGAAGGCCACGGCGACCTGCACCTGGGCAACCTGCTGTGGCTGCACGGCCGCCCGGTCCTGTTCGACGCCATCGAGTTCAACCCGCGCCTGCGCTGGATCGACACCGCATGCGACATCGCCTTTCTGTTCATGGACCTGCACGCGCATGGGCTGGCGCCGCTGGCGTGGCGTTTTCTCAACACCTGGCTGGAGCAGACCGGCGACTTCGGCGCCGTCGCGCGGCTGCCGTACGACGCCGTCTACCGCGCCCTGGTGCGTGCCAAGGTGGCGGCGCTGCGCGCGGCGCAGGGTGCCGACGGGGCGGCCGACGAAGCGGCGCGCTACGTCGATCTGGCCACGCGCCTGGCCGCACCGCGCCGCCCCTGGCTGGCGCTGACGATGGGCGTCAGCGGCTCGGGCAAGAGCAGCCAGACGCAGGCGCTGGTCGAGCAGCGCGGGCTGGTGCGCGTGCGCGCCGACGTCGAGCGCAAGCGCCTGTTCGGCCTGGCGCCGCACGTCAGCAGCGCCAGCGTGCCCGGCGGCATCTACGACGAAGCCACCAGCGACCGCGTGTTTGTCCGCTTGGCGGATGTGGCACGCGGCGCGCTGCAGGCCGGCCAGCCGGTGCTGGTCGACGCCACCTTCATTCGTGCAGCGCGCCGCGCGCCCTTCATCGCGCTGGCCGAATCGCTGGGCGTGCCGTGGCGCATCCTGGCCTTCGACGCGCCTGAAGCCGTGCTGCGCGAGCGCGTGCGACAGCGCGAGGCGGCAGGCGGTGACGCGTCCGAAGCGGGCGAGTCGGTGCTGGCCAGCCAGCTGGCCCACCGCGAGCCGCTCATACCGGCCGAGGCCGCGCACGCGCTGGTGATCGACACGCAGGCGCCGGTCGATTGGGCGGCGTGGGACGCGGCGCTGCCTTAAGGCGACGCTGAACAGTCCCCTCGCGGCGCTGGCATCTGTGGATTGGGGCGGTCTGCGGCGTTGCAAGTCCTCGCCATGGTCCACGCCATCGCTGCGGTTTGCACCTGGCAGCCCATCCCCAACCACAGCGCCAGCATCCACGGGGACTTGTTCAGCGTCGCCTTGGCGGCGCGAGCGCATCAGCGCACCGCCGACCGCGGGGCCGCGGGCGCCCGCGCCGGGCGAAACACGGTGGCGTCGTAGTAGAACGCCGCGTCCTCGTTGGCGGCCCACCAGCCCGGCACGCCCAGCACCGGCAGCGGCGCGAAGGGCTTGGGCGCCAGCCGCTCGGCCGTCAGCCAGCCGGCCAGCCAGGCATCGGCCTGCTCTATCGTTTCAATAGCAGCCGGCGCTTGCAGGACGTGCGCCGTGATCGATTTGTAGGGCGACACCAGTTTTTCGAGCGCCGCGTGGCCAAACACCCACAGCCGCGCCTGGCGCCACAACGGGCGCAGCGGCCCGAACAGATCGGCCCAGCGGCGCGCGGCCAGCGCCTGCCACAGCGCGTCGGGCGCGGCCAGCAGGGCGCCGTTCTCGTCGAACACGGTGGCGGCGTCGCGCACCGGGCCGCGCGTGGCACGCACGCCGTCGCGCGCGATCTCGGCGTGCTGCAGCGCGTTCAGCGCCAGCTTGGTGCGCGGAAAGGTGCACCACATCAAGCCGTTGAAAAAGTCGTGCAGGTTGTCGCGCGTGGGCACCGCGCGCTGGGTGAAGATGAAGTGCTCGTAGGCCTGCCCTTCCGGCAGCGCCGACTGGGGCACGAAGCGCACCGGCGCGGCACCCGCGGCGTTCAGCGCATCGGCCACCGGCTGACCCGCCACCCAGCGCGCCAGCGCAGCCCCGCCGTGCGCGCCCAGCGGGGCGCACCAGGGCGCGCCCCAGTCGATTGCGGGGGGGCGCCCACGCGCCCGGAATGCCGTCCGTTGCCATCGCCTCCCAATCGTGCCACACGCTGCCGCGTTGCCATGCCCGACACACTGCATGGGCGGTGGCATTGCGAGGGGTCATCTCCAGGTTCGGTGGGCGCCGACAGGGGTGTGCCCCGGGTCGCGTTTTGGTCGCTGCTGCTGCAACCTTCCAGTCGATTGACGCTGCCTGCGGCAGTGCGCTGGCGCAACATCAGCACGAGCTGGCGCAGGCGGTACCCGTCACGTTGGGGATGTGCGCGGCTGGACCTGGTGGCGCCGCATTCGGAACATCGCCCTGACAACGGCGGTGCCGTTTTGTGAGGCATTCAGCTACACAATATGTAGCTGACAATGATCTATAGACGAGGGTTGGTGCGCGGTTGTCTTGGGAAAAGACGCTGCCTGGCCGTCAGACCAGACGCCAGGCCAGCGGCTCGCCGCCCGCCAGCGGCTTGACCGTCGCGTCGCCAAAGGGATAGCTCTCGGGCGGGGTCCAGCTTTCGCGCTTCAAGGTCACGGTACCGGTGTTGCGCGGCAGGTCATAAAAGTCCGGCCCGTGGAAAGACGCAAAGCCTTCCAGTTGGTTCAGCGCACCCGCGGCTTCGAACGCGGCGGCATACAGCTCCAAGGCCGCGTGGGCCGTGTAGCAACCCGCGCAACCGCTGGCGTGTTCCTTCAGGTGGGCGGGGTGCGGGGCGCTGTCGGTGCCTAAAAAGAACTGGGGGCTGCCGCTGGTGGCGGCGTGCACCAGCGCCTGGCGGTGCACTTCGCGCTTGAGGACCGGCAGGCAGTAGTAATGGGGGCGGATGCCGCCGATGAAGATGGCGTTGCGGTTGTAGAGCAGGTGGTGCGCCGTGATGGTGGCGGCGGTGTGGGCGTCGGCGCCCTGCACGTACTGCGCTGCTTCTTTGGTCGTGATGTGCTCGAAGACGACCTTCAGTGCAGGGAAGTCGCGCCGCAGCGGAATCATCACGCGGTCGATGAACACGGCCTCGCGGTCGAACAGGTCGATGTCGGCGTCCGTCACCTCGCCGTGCACCAGCAGCTTGAGGCCGGCGCGCTGCATGGCTTCGAGCGTCTTGTACGTCTTGCGGATGTCGGTGACGCCAGCGTCGCTGTTGGTGGTGGCGCCCGCGGGGTAGAGCTTGAGCGCGACCACGCCCGCATCGGCGGCACGGGCGATTTCGTCGGGCGGCGTGTTGTCGGTAAGGTACAGCGTCATCAGCGGCTCAAAGGCCACGCCCGCAGGTACGGCCTGCCGGATGCGCTCCTGATAGGAGAGCGCCTGCGCCGCCGTGGTGATGGGCGGGCGCAGGTTGGGCATGATGATGGCGCGACCAAACTGCGCCGCGGTGTGCGGCACCACGCTGGCCAGCGCGGCGCCATCGCGCACGTGCAGGTGCCAGTCGTCGGGTCGGGTAAGGGTGAGGGTTTGCGCGGCAGTGCTCATGCCGCGAATTGTCCCACCGCCCACCGCCGAAACCACACGCCATCGGCGCAGGACGATGGCCCGTGTTCAAACGGTCGCGGAACGGGCTAGGAGTCTGCGCGGTAGAAGGCGTCGAAGCGAAACGCGCGAAAAACGAGGACAGCTTCGGTCTACCGACAAGCCCATAGCCGGGCTATGGGCGCCGGAGGTAGCGCCGCGATGGACCGTTTTCTCGCGCGTTGCAGCCGACGCACCTTCTGCCGCGCAGACTCCTAGGCCCGGACGCTGGATCGACCCGGCCGGGGGAAGCCGCGCCAGCGGCACAGCAGGAGCCTGGTCGGGAGCGCAGCGGCGCTCAGGCCGTGTAGTCGCCGCTGGCTTCGGGCTGGAATTCGATGGCCAGCACGGTCAAGGCGCCGGGCTTGCCGTCGGCGCCCTGCCAGTGCGCCACTTCACCGACGCGAACGCCCAGCAGCGCAGTGCCCAGCGGCGACAGCACCGAGATCATGCCCTGCGCGGCGTCGGCGTCGGGCGGGTAGACCAGCGTGACGCTGCGCTCGTCACCGCCGGCCGGGTCGGCCACGCGCAGCTTGGAATACATGGTGACCACGTCGCCGGCGATCTCTTGCGGGCGCACCTGGTCGGCGGCGTCGATCACCTCGGCCAGCACGCTGGCGTGGTCGGATGCCGAGCCGGCCGCGGCCTGGCGGCGCAGCAGGTTGAAGATGCGCACGTGGTCCAGATCGGTGATGGTGCGGTGGAAATTGGCGGCAGGTGACATGGCAGGCTCCTTGGAATTCGATGCGCTCGGGGAGCGCCCTACCTGCTCATGCGCAGGTCATCGACGGAAACGTGAAAAACGGGAAACGGCGCCGCGGCGGGTTGGCCCGACGATCCGGGGGCGCTGCGCTCTAGTCAGAGCGATGGGAGGCGGATGGGTCGTCGGGCTCAGCGGGGTGCGGCGGATGGCCGCGCACGTCGGACCGCCTGGGTCCGCGCCGACGAAAAGACAGTGGGCACGCGCGACCCACCACGCGCCGCGCGGGCGTGCAGGATCAGGTCGCTCAAGGGTTGCATGGGGCGATGATACCGTTTTGCCCGCGCGGCGGCCACTGCTGGTGGCATCCAGGTGACGCTGCACCAGTCGCCGTGACTGCCGGCGCTGGGCTTTAGGTGGGCAGCCAGGCGCAAAGCGCAGCCATGGGCCATGGCGAGGATGGGCAACGCCGCAGGCCGCCGTCCACAGGCGCCAGCGCCCCGAGAGGCCTGGTCAGCCTTGCCTTAACATAGGCCCCTTGGCGGCGCCGCACCTGTGGCGCCGCCTGTTTGTTGGCCCGTACCGCCCGCGAGCGGCCCCGTTTGCTCATGTCCCAACCCACCCCCGACACGGCGCCCGGCGCCCCGCCCCCCGCCGATGCCGGCGCCCCCACCCGCGTGCCGCTGGCCGTTGAAGACTGGCTCACAGTCATCATCATGGCGCTGCTGGCGTGCATCACCTTCGCCAACGTGCTGGTGCGCTACTTCACCAATGCCTCGTTCGCGTGGACGGAAGAGGTGTCGGTGTTCCTGATGATCGTGCTGTCGATGGTGGCCGGCTCGGCCGCGGTGGCGCGCAACCGGCACATCCGCATCGAATACTTTGCCGACAGCGGCCCCGAGGCGCGCCAGCGTGCGCTGGCCAAGTTTGGCGCGGCCATGGTGGCGCTGCTGTTCGGGCTGATCGCCGTGCTGTCGGCCCGCGTGCTGTGGGACGACGTGCAGTACGGCGAGACCTCGCCCGGCATTGGCGTGCCGCAGTGGTGGTACACGATGTGGCTGCCGATCCTGAGCGTGGCCATCATGCTGCGTGCGGTTGGCCTGATGCTGCGTGGCGGCCAGCCCGCGGCGGACAGCGGCGAATTGCCCACATCGCCCGAGGTGCGGGCCGAGGAGCGGGCACCGTGATTCACGACAACAGCAGCGAGCAGCGCACCAGGGCGCAGGTGGCCGCGGAGCAGGCCGTGCCAGCGAACGCCGTGGCCGGACCTGTGCCGGACACTGGCGTTGTCCCCCCTCCCCACGGAGAGGGGGGAAGGCGCGTCAGCGCCTCAGGGGGGAGTGCCGAATCATGATCGCGACGCTGCTGTTCGCCGTTTTTATCGTCACGATGCTGCTCGGCGTGCCGATCGGCGCGTCGCTGGGCCTGGCGGGCGCGGCGGCCATTGCGCTGGCCAATGCCGAGGCGCCCTGGTTCGGGCTGCTGGCGGTGCCGCAGAACTTTTACGCCGGCCTGGGCAAGTACCCGCTGCTGGCGATTCCCATGTTCGTGCTGGTCGGCTCGATCTTCGACCGCTCGGGCGTGGCGCAGCGGCTGGTCAACTTTGCCATCGCGCTGGTGGGGCGCGGGCCCGGCATGCTGCCGCTGGTGGCCATTTGCGTGGCGATGTTCCTGGGCGGCATTTCCGGCTCTGGCCCCGCCAACGCGGCGGCGGTGGGCGCGGTGATGATCGCGGCCATGAACCGCGCCGGCTACCCGGCCAGCTACTCGGCCAGCGTGGTGGGCGCGGCGGCGGCCACCGACATTTTGATTCCACCCAGCGTGGCCTTCATCGTCTATTCGGTGCTGGTGCCGGGCGCGTCGGTGCCGGCGCTGTTTGCGGCGGGCATGGTGCCGGGCGTGCTGGCGGGCATTGCATTGATCGTGCCGGCGGTGTGGATGGCGCGCAAGCACGGCATGGGGCAGCTGGAATCGTCGCTGCCGCGCCCGCCGCTACTGAAAAGCTTCGTCGAGGCCATCTGGGGCCTGGCCGCGCCGGTGCTGATTCTGGGCGGCATGCGCATGGGCTGGTTCACGCCGACCGAGGCGGCCGTGGTGGCGGTGTTCTACGGCCTGTTCGTCGGCATGTTCGTGCACCGCACGATGACGCTGCGCGACCTGTTCCCCATCCTCAAGGAATCGGGCGAGCTGTCTGCGGTGATCCTGCTGGTGGTGTCGCTGGCGGGCATCTTCGCGTTTTCGCTGTCGACGCTGGGCGTGATCGACCCGATCACGCGCGCCATCGTCAACTCGGGCCTGGGCGAATACGGCGTGCTGGCGCTGCTGATCTTGATGCTGATCACCGTGGGCATGTTCCTGGACGGCGTGTCGATCTTCCTGATCTTCGTGCCGCTGCTGTGGCCCATCGTCCAGCACTACAACTGGGACCCGGTATGGTTCGGCGTGCTGCTGACGCTGAAAGTGGCGCTGGGCCAGTTCACGCCGCCGCTGGCGGTCAACCTGATGGTGTCCTGCCGCATTGCCAAGGTGCGCATGGAAGAAACCGTGCGCTGGGTCGGCCCCATGCTGCTGGCCATGGGCCTGGTGATGGTGGCCGTCATCATCTGGCCCGAGCTGGCGCTGTGGCTGCCCCGCGTGCTCGGGTACTGACAGATTTAAGTGTTTTTGGCCGCTGGCGCTGGATAGACAAGCGCAGGCAGCTATTATTTTTGTAGTTCATTTGATGAAGGAGACCGTAACCATGAAACTTCGCCGCACTCTGCTGGCCTTTGCCGCTGCCGCCACCGCGCTGGCCGGCGCCACCTTCGCGCTGCCCGCCGCGGCGCAGAACTACAAGTCCGAATACCGCCTGTCGCTGGTGGTCGGCCCGGCCTTCCCGTGGGGCAAGGGCGGAGAAATCTGGGCCAACAAGGTGCGCGAAAAGACCAACGGCCGCATCAACATCAAGCTGTACCCCGGCGTGTCGCTGATCCAGGGCGACCAGACGCGTGAATTCAGCGCGCTGCGCCAGGGCGTGATCGACATGGCCGTGGGCTCCACCATCAACTGGTCGCCGCAGGTCAAGCAGCTCAACCTGTTCTCGCTGCCCTTCCTGATGCCCGACTACGCCGCCATCGACGCGCTGACGCAAGGCCAGGTCGGCAAGGACATCTTCACCACGCTCGAAAAGGCCGGCGTGGTGCCGCTGGCCTGGGGCGAGAACGGCTACCGCGAGCTGACCAACTCCAAGCACGTGGTCAAGACGCCGGCCGACCTGAAAGGCCTGAAGATCCGCGTCGTCGGCTCGCCGCTGTTCCTGGAAACCTTCACCACGCTGGGCGCCAACCCGACGCAGATGAGCTGGGCCGACGCGCAGCCCGCGCTGGCCAGCGGCGCGGTGGACGGGCAGGAAAACCCGATGAGCATCTTCACCGCCGCCAAGCTGCACACCGTGGGCCAGAAGTACCTGACCATGTGGGGCTACGTGGCCGACCCGCTGGTGTTCGTGGTCAACAAGGAAATCTGGAACAGCTGGACCCCAGCCGACCGCGAACTCGTGCGCCAGGCCGCCATCGAAGCCGGCAAGGAACAGATCCTGATCGCCCGCAAAGGCATGAACGAACCCGGCCAGCCGCTGCTGAAGGACATCGCCGGCATGGGCGTGACGGTGACGCACCTGACCCCCGCCGAGCGCGACGCCTTCGTCAAGGCCACGCGCCCCATCTACGACAAGTGGAAAGGCCAGGTCGGCGCCGATCTGGTGAACGCGGCCGAGAAGGCAATCGCGGCGCGGAAGAAGTAAGCACCCCCCTGAGCCGCTGACGCGGCTTACCCCTCTCTTGCCGGAGGGGGACAGCGCCGATGCCCGGCGCGGGCCCGGGCATGGCGTTCGCTCGGATGGCCTGCGCCGCGGCCTTCGGACGGGGCTTGATGTACGAGCCACGCGAGCCAGCCGTGCATAGCGATCTGCCTCTGTCCCTGCGATAGTGCCTGCCCCCCCGCGAAGGTGGGGACAGCGGTGAAGGTCGACGGCGCATCCTGAACGACGAAAGCTTCCACAGCGCTGCGCCGTTCGCCGCAAATCGGTATAAGCCTTGTCATGCGAACTGCCATCCAGGGGCCGCCCATGACCGATCCCGCTCCGCCCCGACGTCACGGCGCTGCAGGCACTGCTGGCGCCACTTTTCCCCGGCTTGATGGGCGTGCGCCTGCTCGTCGCATCGCCGGACGAAGTGCGGGCCGAGATGCAGGTGCGGCCCGATCTGTGTACGGCCGGCGGCATCCTGCACGGCGGCGCGTACATGGCGTTTGCCGATACGCTGGGGGCGATCGGCACCGTGATGAGCCTCGCAGCGGGGCAGCAGACCACCACCACCGATTCGAGCACCAAGTTCATCCGGGGTGCACGCGCCGGCAGCACCGTGAGCGGCCACGCCGTCGCGCTGCACCGCGGCCGGGGCACGCACGTCTGGCAGACCGAGGTGCGCGACGCCGAAGGCAAACTGTGCGCCGCGGTCACGCAGACGCAACTGGTGATCGATCTGCCCTCATCCCGCGGCGCCTGAGCCGCGGCCGCGCGCCCGCGCCCGGGGCGGCAGGCATGCGGCGGCCATGAAAAAAAGGACGGCGCCTGGCCGTCCTTCGTTGTGCGACGCGCGCCGCGTGCGCTCAGTGCTGCAGGATCTTGTTCAGGAAGTCCTTGGTGCGCGGCTGGCGCGCCTCGGGGTTGCCGAAGAACTCTTCCTTGGTGCAGTCTTCCAGAATGCGCCCGCCGACGTCGATGAAGATCACGCGGTTGGCCACCTTGCGGGCAAAGCCCATTTCGTGCGTGACCACCATCATGGTCATGCCTTCCTTGGCCAGGCCCACCATCACGTCCAGCACCTCGCCGACCATCTCGGGGTCGAGCGCGGAGGTGGGTTCGTCGAACAGCATCACCACCGGGTCCATCGACAGCGCGCGGGCAATCGCCACGCGCTGCTGCTGGCCGCCCGACAGCTGGCCGGGAAACTTGTCCTTGTGCGCCATCAGGCCCACGCGGTCGAGCATCTTGAGGCCGCGCGTCTTGGCTTCGTCAAGGCTGCGACCCAGCACCTTGACCTGAGCAATCGTCAGGTTCTCGGTGACGGACAGGTGCGGAAACAGCTCGAAGTGCTGGAACACCATGCCCACCTTGCTGCGCAGCTTCGGCAGGTCGGTGGCCGGGTCGCTGGCCTTGACGCCGTTGACGATGATCTCGCCTTTCTGGATAGGCTCCAGCGCGTTCACGGTCTTGATCAGGGTGGACTTGCCCGAGCCGGACGGCCCGCACACCACCACCACGTCGCCCTTGTTGATGTTGACCGAGCAGTTGTTCAGCACCTGGACCGGGCCGTACCACTTGGACACTTCACGGATTTGGATCATGTGGTCTGCCATTTTTTTCTCCTTAGGGGATGGAGCGTTGGATTAGTGAATCCAGTCGACTCAATTGACGGTCAGTTCACGCTGCAGCCAGCGAACGCCGTCGCCGGACCTGTGCCGGCGACTGGCGTTGCCCCCCTCGCGCAGCAAAGGAGGAAGGCACGAAGCGACTCAGGGGAATGTTCACCGGATGATCGCGATTTTCTTGTGCAGCCGCTTCACGACATAAGAGAGCGAGAAGCAGATGATGAAGTACAGCACCGCCGCCAGCAGGTACATCTCGATCGGGCGGCCGAAGTTCTTGCCGGCGGTCTCGAAGCCCTTGAGCAAGTCGTAGGCACCGATGGCGTACACCAGCGACGTGTCCTGAAACAGGATGATCGTCTGCGTCAGCAGCACCGGCAGCATGTTGCGGAAGGCCTGCGGCAGGATCACCAGCTTCATGTTCTGGCTGTAGGTCATGCCCATGGCTTGCCCGGCAAACACCTGGCCACGCGGGATCGACTGGATGCCGGCGCGCATGATCTCGCTGAAGTAGGCGGCTTCGAACGCGATGAAGGTGATGAAGGCCGAATACTCGGCGCCGATGGGCCGCCCGATGATGAACGGCACCAGCAGGAAGAACCACAGGATCACCATCACCAGCGGCACGCTGCGCATGCCGTTGACGTAGATGGCGGCCGGCACGTCAAGCCACTTCTTGCCCGACAGTCGCATCAGCGCCAGGATGGTGCCGAAGAAGATGCCGCCCAGCGTGGCCACGATGGTCAGCGTGATGCTGAACCACAGCCCCTTGAGGATGAAGCCCTGGATCAGGTCCCAGTTGACAAGCGAAAAATCGAGATTCATGTCAATGGCCCCCCGCCCCGCCGGCCGCAACAAAGCCCGGCACGCGCGCACGCTTCTCGACAAACGCCATGATGCGGTTGATGACCAGCGCCGAGATCACGTACAGCAGCGTGACGGCCAGGTAGATCTCGATGGGGCGCGACGTTTCTT
Source organism: Ottowia sp. SB7-C50 (assembly GCF_033110285.1). Classification (NCBI taxonomy): domain Bacteria; kingdom Pseudomonadati; phylum Pseudomonadota; class Betaproteobacteria; order Burkholderiales; family Comamonadaceae; genus Ottowia; species Ottowia sp. SB7-C50. The sequence continues at coordinate 686,753 of NZ_CP136995.1, read as the reverse complement.
CGCCGGCCTGCAGCGCGAACTGCGTCAGCTCGGGGATCGAAACCGCGAACGCCACCGCCGAGTTCTTGAAGATGTTCATCGACTCGCTGGTCAGCGGCGGAATGATGATGCGGTAGGCCATCGGCAGGATGACGTAGCGGTAGTACTGCGGCGTGGTGAAGCCCATCGCCATGCCGGCGTAGCGCTGGCCCTTGGGCAGCGCCAGAATGCCGGCGCGCAGCTGCTCGGCAATGCGCGCCGAGGTGAAGAAGCCCAGCGCCAGCACCACCAGCACGAAGGGCGACAGGCTCTTCATGGGCGGAATCAGGGCCGGCGCAACGTGGTACCACAGGAAGATCTGCACCAGCAGCGGGATGTTGCGGAACAGCTCGACCCACGCATTGCCAAAGCGCACCAGCCAGGGGCTGTTGGGCAAGGTTCGGATCACGCCGATGATGGAGCCGACGACCAGTGCCACCAGCAGCGCCGTGAGCGACACGCCGACGGTCCAGCCCCAGGCCTTGAAAATCCAGTTGAGATAGGTGATGTCGCGGCCCGAGCCGAAGCAACCGCTCACCACTTCCGATGTCAGGGTGTCCTTGCAGAACACCTGCCATTCCATGGCCATTTTGGAACCCTCCTGGCGGCGAACGCGCCCGCCTCCTCAATCGACAACGCCCACCCGACAAGGGGTGGGCGTTGAAATCATCGCACGACTGGACGATTATTTCTTGGCGTAGTCTTCCATCGGCTTGTCGTTGGGCGTGGCCCAGGCCGCCTTGGTGCTTTCAGACATCGGCATGTTCAGCGAGACGTTGTTGGGCGGAATCGGCTGCATGAACCACTTGTCGTACAGCTTGTTCAGCGAGCCGTCCTTGATCTGGCGCTTGATGCTGTCGTCCAGCGCGGCCTTCATCTTGGGGTCGTCCTTGCGCAGCATGCAGGCGATGGGCTCGACGCTCAGCACTTCACCGACGATGGCGTAGTCCTTGGGCGCCTTGGACTTGGCGATGTTGGCCGCCAGGATGGAGCCGTCCATCACGAAGGCATCGGCGCGGCCCGACTCGAGCAGCAGGAAGCTGTCGGCGTGGTCCTTGCCCATGACTTCCTTGAAGTCGATGCCGCCGGCGCGCTCGTGCTTGCGCAGCGTCTGCACCGACGTGGTGCCGGTGGTGGTGGCCACGTTCTTGCCGTTCAGGTCCTTGATGGACTTGATGCCCGAGTTGGCCTTGACGGCCATGCGCACTTCTTCCACGTAGGTGGTGACGGCGAAGGCCACGTCCTTCTGGCGCGTGAGGTTGTTGGTGGTCGAGCCGCACTCGAAGTCGATGGTGCCGTTCTGCAGCAGCGGAATGCGGTTTTGCGACGTGATGACCTGGTAGTTGATCTTCAGGTTGGGGTTGCCGGTGGCCTTCTTCAGGTCGTCGACGATGCGCTCGGCCATCTCGGTGTGGAAGCCGACGTACTTGCCGCCGCCAATGGTGAAGCCCAGGCCCGAAGAGTCGCGCACGCCCAGGTTGACCACGCCACTCGACTTGATCTTGGCCAGGGTGTCATTGGACTGCGCCACGGCGGCGCCCGCTGCCATGGCCAGCGCGGCCAGAACCAGAACTTGCTTCTTCATGTAAACCCTTTCAAAAGTAGGTGCGCGTCGCAGAATTGCTGGCGCGAGACCCTATCAACGCATTCTACGGATCGCCGCCTACGGGGTAACCCTGAAAAACCCCAAGCAATTGTCGCGCCGGCGTCGACCCGTTCACGCCACGGCCGGGGCGGCGCGCGACTCGGCACTTTGCTGCAGCGCCCACATGTCGGCGTACCGGCCGTGCGCCGCCAGCAGTTGCGCGTGGGTGCCGCGCTCAACGATGCGGCCGGCCTCCATCACCAGGATTTCGTGCGCGTCCACCACCGTCGAGAGCCGGTGCGCGATGACCAGCGCGGTCTTGCCGCGGGCGGCGCTCTTCAGTTCGGCCTGGATGGCGCGTTCGTTGGCCGAATCCAGCGCGCTGGTGGCCTCGTCGAAGATCAGCACCGGCGGGTCTTTCAGCAGCGTGCGGGCAATGGCCACGCGCTGCTTCTCGCCGCCCGACAGCTTGAGCCCACGCTCGCCCACCATCGTCGCGTAACCTTTGGGCGTGCTGGCAATGAAGTCGTGGATGTGCGCAGCGCGCGCGGCCTGCTCCACCTGGGCGTCGCTGGCGTCGGGCTGGCCGTAGCGGATGTTGTAGGCCACCGTGTCGTTGAACAGCACCGTGTCCTGCGGCACGATGCCGATGGCGCGGCGCACGCTGGCCTGCGTCACGGTGCGGATGTCCTGGCCGGCGATCAGGATGCGGCCGTGCTGCGGGTCGTAAAACCGGTACAGCAGGCGGGCCAGCGTGGATTTGCCCGAGCCCGAAGGCCCGACCACCGCCACCGTCTTGCCGGCCGGAATCTCGAAGCTGACGCCGTGCAGGATCGGCCGCGCCGGCTCGTAGGCGAAATCGACGTGATCGAAGCGCACGTCCACCGGCCCCTCCGTCCGCAGCGGCTCGGCGCCGGGCGTGTCGGCCACCTCGCGTTCGCGGTCCATCAGCGTGAACATCTTGTCCAGGTCGGTCAGGTTCTGCTTGATCTCGCGGTAAATCACGCCCAGGAAGTTGAGCGGGATGTACAGCTGGATCATGAAGGCATTGACCATGACCAGGTCGCCCAGCGTCAGCCGCCCATCCACCACGCCCTGCGTGGCCATCCACAGCATGGCCACCAGACCGACCGCGATGATGAGTTGCTGCCCGGTGTTCAGCAGCGACAGCGTGCTTTGCGACTTGAGCCGCGCACGGCGCAGCTTGTCCAGGCTCTCGTCGTAGCGGCGCGCCTCGAAGCCTTCGTTGCCGAAGTACTTCACCGTCTCGTAGTTCAGCAGCGAGTCGATGGCCTTGGTGTGCGCGGTCGAATCGGCCTCGTTGGCCTGGCGGCGAAACTGTGTGCGCCACTCGGTCACCACGACGGTAAAGGCGATGTACAGCACCAGCGCGCCGCCGGTGATCCAGGCAAACGACGCATCGAACTTCACCGCCAGGATGGTCAGCACCATCGCCACCTCGATGATCGTCGGCACGATGGAATAAAGCGAGAACGACACCAGCGATTCGATGCCGCGCACGCCGCGCTCGATGTCGCGCGTCATGCCGCCGGTCTGCCGCTCCAGGTGAAAGCGCAGGCTCAGGGCGTGCAGGTGCTCGAAGGTCTGCAGCGCGATCTGGCGGCTGGCGCCCTGCGTGGCCTTGGCGAACACCAGTTCGCGCAGTTCGGTGAACACGCTGGTCATCAGCCGCAGCGCGCCATAGGCCAGCAGCAGGCCCGCCGGCACCACCAGCACCGCCGACGGGTCGCCGGGCTTGAGGCTCATGGCGTCGACCAGGTTCTTCAGCAGCACCGGCACGCCGACGTTCGCCAGCTTGGCGCCGATGACCAGCAGCAGCGCCGCCGCCACGCGCCACTTGTACTGCCACAGGTAGGGCAGCAGGCGGCCCAGCGTGCGCCAGTCCGAACGCGGGCCAGCCGGCGCATCGGCGATGGAAGGGGTATGGGACAGGTCGCGGCGGCCGCGCATCGTGGACAATCTCTTTCGGTTTATTCCTGCAGATTGTGACCATGTCTCACTTGTCAAGCTCCGTGACCAGCCATCTGCGCGCGCCCAACACGGCCGCCGTCGACGCGCCCGAAGCCAGCGTGCCGGCCGACCACGTGCTGGTGCTCAAGGTGATTCCGCTGCCGGGGGACGCCAATGCCAACGGCGACATCTTCGGCGGCTGGGTGATGGCGCAGGTGGACCTGGCCGGGTCGGTGCTGCCGGCGCGCTATGCGCAGGGCCGCATGGCCACGGTGGCGGTGAACCAGTTCATCTTCAAGGCGCCGGTGCGCGTGGGCGACATCCTGTCGTTCTACGCCAAGATGGAGCGCATCGGCCGCACGTCGATGACGGTGAACGTGGGCGTGTATGCCGAGCGCTTCAACAACCAGGGGCGCTACATCAAGGTGACCGAGGCCACGCTGACCTACGTCGCCATCGACGACCAGGGCAAGCCGCGCGAGGTGCCGCGCCAGGAAATCTGATCGAATCGGGCTGCAGCGCTTGTCTGACAAGCGCAGACAGCTACTAAATTAGTAGCATTGGAGATTCACGACACGATGTAGGCCGCCGCACCCGTGGCGATCAGCGTTCCGTCGGGGCCGTGAAATTCCATGCGCGTGCTGGCCACGCGCGAACCGAGGCGCAGCACTTCGCCGCGCGCGGTAAAGAAGTCGCCAATGCCCTGGCGCAGGTAGTCGATGCGCAGGTCAATGGTGCCGAGCTTGAGAAAGCGCTCCAGCCGCCGTGCGGGGGGCTCGTCCATGTGGCGCGCGCCGATGGCCGCCATCACCGCCACGCCGCCGACGGCGTCCAGCGTGGCGCTGATCACGCCGCCGTGCAACCGGTGGTAGCTGAAGTGGCCCACCAGATCGGGCCGCATGTCGACCCGCGCCATCACATGGTCGGCGGCCAGTTCGACCACCTGGATGCCCAGCACGCGGTTGAACGGAATGCGTTCTTCGAAGACGTGGCGCAGGCCTTCGACGAATTCGGGCTCGAAGGCCTGGGGTGGCGTGGGGGGTGGGTCGGGTCATGCGGGCTTCAGCCGTCAACGGGTTGCGCGGGAGTATCCAGGATCAGCTGATAGAACGCCACGTCGAGCCAGCGGCCGAACTTGAAGCCCGCCTGGCGCACCGTGCCGGCGTGGACGAAACCCAGTTGCTGATGCAACGCGATGCTGGCGTCGTTGGCGGCGTCGATGGCGCCCACCAGCACGTGCTTGCCCTGCACGCGCGCGGCGTCGATCAGCGCGCGCATCAGCAGCGACGCCAGGCCGCGGCCGCGTGCGTCCTTGTGCACATAGACCGAATGTTCGACCGTGTATTTGTACGCCGGAAACGCGCGCCACGTGCCATAGCTGGCAAAGCCAAGCAGCGTGCCGGCGTCGTCCACCGCGCCGATCACCGGAAAGCCGCCCGCCGCCTTGGCGTCGAACCAGCCCCGCATGCTGGCCAGCGTGCGGGGCTGGTAGTCGTACAGCGCGGTGGAGGTGACGATGGCGTCGTTGAGGATGTCCAGAATGGCCGGCGCGTGCGCGTCGTGGGTGCAGTCGATCAGCTGCATGGCGCCATTTGCTATTTAAAAGTGAGCTGTATGCGCTTGCCAGACAAGCGCCAGGGGCCGGATGGAATCGTATGTCAGCACTGGCTGAAGTCGGGCTTTCGCTTTTGCATGAAGGCCGTCATGGCTTCGCGCGCGGCGGGCTCGCCCAGCATGCGGCCGAAGTGCGCGCCCTCCTCACCCATGCGCTCAAGCACGGCCTTTTGCTGGTCGCCCTTCATCAGTTGCTTGGTGGTGATCAGGCTGCTGGTCGGCTTGGCGGCCAGCTTGCGGGCCTGCTGGGCTGCAAAGGCGTTGGCCTCGGTGGGCGGCAGCACGCGGTTGACCAGGCCGACTTCGAGCGCGGCCTCGGCCATGAACGGCTCGCCCAGCAGCAGCGCCTCGGCCGCGCGGTGATAGCCGAACATGCGCGGCACCAGCAGGCTGCTGGCCGCTTCGGGGCACAGGCCCAGGTTGACGAAGGGCATCGAAAACGCCGCGTTGTCGCCCGCGTAGACCAGGTCGCAGTGAAACAGCATGGTGGTGCCCACGCCCACGGCCGGGCCGCACACCGCCGCGACCAGCGGCTTGGGGAAGGTGGCGATGGCGCGCAGGAAGCGGAACACAGGCGAATCCATGCCCGCCGGCTTGTTCTTCAGGAAGTCCTCGATGTCGTTGCCGGCGCTGAACACCGTCTCGTGGCCCTGAATCACGACCACGCGCGTGGCGGCATCGTCCACGGCTTTTTCCAGCGCCGTGGCCAGTGCGTCGTACATGGCGACGTTGATCGAGTTCTTGCGCTCGACGCGGTTGAAGGTCAGCGTGAGCACGCCGTCGGCGTGGTGGGTGAGGATGTCGGACATGGTGTCTTGCGTTCTAAATACTATGAAATAAATAGCTGCTCGCGCCTGTCAGTCAAGCGCTGGCGGCCCGTTCGACTGCTATTCCTTGTAATAGACGATCTGGTGCGTGGTGGCCAGCAGATGGCCGGCTTCGTTCCACAGCTCGGCGCTCTGGTCGAAAAAGCCGTTGAAGAAGGACTGCGAGCGCGCCTGGCCGAGCAGATAGCCCTCGCCGGTGGCCGCCAGTTCGTCGGCGCCGGCGTGGAAGTAGACCGTCATCGACACGGTGCCAATGGGCGTCATCAGCGCGCGGCGGCGCCAGATGCGCGGAAAGAACGCATCGGCCAGCGCGGTGAGACTCAAAAAATCCAGCGGGCGCGGCGGATCGTCGCGCAGCCACAGTTGCGTCAGGCTGTCCGCCTCGGTGCCGTCCCAATGCTGCGGGATGGCGCCGGCCAGCGGACGCATGTCGTAGCGACCGACCCAGCGCACGCGGTCGGTGAAGGGCGCGCGCGGCACATCGGCCGGCGCGGTGACGGCGGGCATGGGGCTGTCGACGGCGCTCCAGGTGTCGCGCCGCACGGCGGTCACCGCGGTGGCGGTCAGCATGACGGCGTCCACCCCATCGGCGCCCGACTGCGTCAGCGTAACGGTCCAGTGCTGGGTGGAGCGGTTGGTGCGCACGGGCCGCGCCTCGACGCGAAATGGCGCGTCGACCACGGCGGCCGCAAAGTTGACGGTGAGCGCCACCGGCTCGCCCAGCAGCTGCGGATGTTGCAGCACGGCTTGCAGCATCTGCGCCGCCGTCACACCGCCGAACGGGCCGACCATGTTGGCGTAGGCAGGGTGCGGCTGGCCGTCAAAGCGGGCCGGCGCGTCGCGGCCGTGCGCCTGCGCCGTGGCCGCCACGGGCGTCAGCGCAAGCGCTTCGTCGAACGGATGCGGGGCCATCGGCTGGGGGCGCGTCATGGGCGGAATCGGGTGGGTGAATGCATGGCCTGTGACATTAGCATGGGCGCGCGGCGGCGGTGTCACTCAGGTGCCTTGGGTGGAGGGCTGGGCTCGCTCGGCGGCCAGTTCACGCAATGCCGTCAGCGTGTAAGGCCACAGGTTGCCCGCAAAGCGCGGATGAAACCAGCCCAGGTGCCCGATGCGCGCCGCGCCATGCTCGGGCGGATGCACGCGCTCGATGCGATGCGGCGCGTTGGCATACAGCGACAACAGGCTCTGCGTGCCGGGCAGCGTCATCATTTCGTCGTCGGTGATTGACAGCGCACGGATCGGAAAGCGCACCGCGCCGTAGCGCGCCAGCGCGCTCGGCCCTTCGGCGCCGCTGTAGCGCGGGTGCAGGCACCAGCGCCGCCACTGGCGGATGACGCCGGCCGGCAGGTCGCCCACCGCCCCCAGCCGCTTGCCGGGAAAGTAGCCAAACAGCGGCGTGAGCGTGGGCACCAGGCCATGCCACATGAACAGCGCGCGGCGGCGCAACTGGGGCGCATTGAGGCGCCAGTAACCGCTGCCGGTGGCCACGCCCAGCAGGCCGGCAATGTGGTCGGTGCGCTCGAACAGACCCGGCAGTTGGGCGCCCAGGCTGTGGCCGATCAGCAGCAGCGGCACGTCGGGTGCCTGGGCGTGCAGGTGCTGGACGACGGCTTCGTAGTCGGCGCGCCAGTCGTTGAGCGTGGCGTCAACATGGCGCAGGCGGCGCCCGTGCAGCTTCAGCGAATCACCGTAGCCGCGGTAGTCGAAGGTGAGCACACGCACACCTTGCGCTGCCAGCCACGCGGCAAAGTCCGCATAGCGCCGCTGCGGCACGCCCATCGCGGCGCCGATGACGACTTGCAGCGTGGGCGCGCGAGGCGGCTCAAACAGCCGGGCGGCGACCCGGCCGTGGCGCGGGGTGTCGAGGTGCAGGGTGCGAGCGCAATTCACGTCAAGAGAATTTCATCCAAAGAGCCGGACGCGAAGGACGCAAAGGTTTCGCGAAGAACGCAAAAGGAAAAACGAACGAGTATTGAATTCCTTCGCGCTCTTCGCGTGACCTTCGCGCCCTTCGCGTCCGGCTGTTTGCGACTTTTTCAAACCCGCTCGAAGATCCCCGCCGCGCCCTGCCCCATGCCCACACACATCGTCACCATGCCGTACTTCAGCTTGTGGCGGCGCAGCGCATGCACCACGGTGGCCGAGCGAATGGCGCCGGTGGCGCCCAGCGGGTGGCCCAGCGCAATCGCCCCGCCCATGGGGTTGACCTTGGCTTTGTCCAAGCCCAGTGTGTTGATGACGGCCAGCGACTGCGCGGCAAAGGCTTCGTTCAGCTCGTACCAGTCAATCTGGTCCTTCGTCAGCCCCGCGTACTTCAGCGCCGCCGGAATCGCCTCGATCGGGCCGATGCCCATGATGTGCGGCGGCACGCCACGGCTTGCATAGGACACAAAGCGCGCCAGCGGCGTCAGGCCGTATTTCTTGATCGCTGCTTCGCTGGCCAGGATCAGCGCGCCGGCGCCGTCGCTGGTCTGCGAACTGTTGCCAGCTGTGACCGAGCCACGCGCCGCAAACACGGTGCGCAGCTTGGCCAGGCCTTCGAGCGAGGTGTCGGGGCGCGGGCCTTCGTCGATGTCGACCGTGCGTTGCGTCTGCGTGACTTCGGCGGTCTTGAGGTTCACGCTGCGCTCGGTCACGGTGACGGGCGTGATCTCGTCCTTGAACTCGCCGGCGGCAATCGCCTTCATGGCGCGCTGGTGCGATTCCAGCGCGAACTCGTCCTGCGCGGCACGCGACACCTTCCACTGCTGCGCCACCTTCTCGGCCGTCAGGCCCATGCCGTAGGCGATGCCGTAGTCGTCCACGTTGTCGGTGTTGCCAAAGATGGTGGGCGACAGGCTGGGGTTGTTGCCCATCATGGGCACCATGCTCATGCTTTCCACGCCGGCAGCGACCATCACCTCGGACTCGCCCACGCGGATGCGGTCGGCGGCCATGGCCACGGCCGACAGGCCCGAGGCGCAGAAGCGGTTGACCGTGATGCCGCCCACACTCTTGGGGTAGCCGGCCAGCACGGCGCCGATGCGCGCCACGTTCAGGCCCTGCTGGGCTTCGGGAATGGCGCAGCCGCTGATCACGTCCTCGATCGCAGCGGGGTCGAGCCCCGGTGCCTGCTGGACGACTTCGCGCAGCACGTGGGCGAGCAGGTCATCGGGCCGCGTGTTGCGGAAGTAGCCCTTGTGCGAGCGCCCGATGGGCGTGCGGGTGGCGGCGACGATGTAGGCGTCTTGAACTTGTTTGGTCATGGTGTGTTCTTCCTCGCCGATCAATTGCGCACGGGCTTACCGGTACTCAGCATCCCCATGATCCGCTCGTGCGTCTTGGGGTTGCCCAGCAGCGTGGTGAAGGCTTGGCGCTCCAGCGTCATCAGGTATTCCTCATCGACCAGCGTGCCCGGATCGACGTCGCCGCCGGTCACCACGTGGGCAATCAGGCTCGACACGTAGAAGTCGTGCTGGCTGATGAAGCCGCCGTCGCGCATGTTGACCAACTGGCCCTGGATGGTGGCCTTGCCGTCGCGGCCCGCCACGGCAAACTGGCGCTTCATGGGCGGGCGGTAGCCGGCGCGGTGCATGGCCTTGGCTTCGTTGATGGCCACGTAGAGCAACTCGTCCTTGTTGGGCACGATCACGTCGCTCCACAGCAGGTAGCCGAGCTTGCGCGAATCGATTGCGCTCATGCCCACCTTGGCCATGGCGGCGGCGGTGAAGCCTTCGGTGAGGAAGTGCAGCAGGTCCTTGTCGGTGCTGGCCTGCGCGTTCTCGGCCGCGCGGCGGGCGATGTAGGCGAGCCCCCCCCGCGCCGGGCACCAGGCCCACGCCCACTTCCACCAGGCCCATGTAGCTTTCCATGGCGGCCACGCGGCGTGACGAATACACCGCCAGCTCGCAGCCGCCGCCCAGCGCCATGCCGCGAATGGCCGAGACCACCGGCACGTTGGCGTAGCGCAGGCGCAGCATCATCTCCTGCAGCTCTTTTTCCATCGAATCGACCAGGCCCGCGCCGCCGGCCACGTAGCCGGGCAGCATGGCCTGCAGGTCGGCGCCGACGCTGAAGGGGTCGTCGCCCGGCCAGATCACCAGTCCCTGGTAATCGGCCTCGGCCATCTCCACCGCCTGCGCCAGGCCCTCGCCCGCGTCGGGGCTGATGGCGCGCATCTTGGTCTTGAGCGTGGCGATGACGATCTCGTCGTCGAGCGTCCAGACGCGGATGGCGTCGTTTTCCAGCAGCGTCTTGCCGGCCGTTTCAGGGCGCGGGCCGCCTTCGCCCAGCAGCAGTTCGGGGAACAGCTGGCGCTCGTACACGGGCAGCACGCGCCGCGGTTCAAACTGGCCCGTGGTGGGGTTCCACGAGCCCTTCTCTGTGTGCACGCCGCCGGCTTCGGCCACCGGGCCTTTGAACACCCAATCGGGCAGCGGCGCCTTCGACAGCGCCTTGCCCGCATCGATGTCGTCCTGGATCATCTGGGCGACTTCGAGCCAGCCGGCTTCCTGCCACAACTCGAACGGCCCTTGCTTCATGCCAAAGCCCCAGCGCATGGCCAGGTCGACATCGCGCGCGGTTTCGGCAATGTTCGCCAGGTGCACGGCGGCGTAATGAAAGCTGTTGCGCAGAATGGCCCACAGGAACTGGCCTTGCGGGCCTTCGCTGTTCTTCAACAGCTTCAGGCGCTCGCCCGCAGGCTTCTTGAGCATGCGGCCGTACACCTCGTCGGCCTTCTGGCCGCTGGGCACGTACTCGTCTTTTTCCAGATCAAAGCGCAGGATGTCGCGGCCGACCTTCTTGTAGAAACCGGCGCCCGTCTTCTGGCCCAGGTTCTTCAGCTCCAGCAGCTTGGCCAGCACGGGCGGCGTGCCAAAGCTGTCGTAGAACGGGTCGGTGTCGGCCGACAGGTTGTCCTGCAGCGTCTTGATGACGTGCGCCATCGTGTCCAGGCCCACCACGTCGGCGGTGCGGAAGGTGCCGCTGCTGGCACGGCCCAGGCGCTTGCCAGTCAGGTCATCGACCACGTCGAAGGTCAGGCCGAATTTCTCGACTTCCTTCATCGTCGCCAGCATGCCGGCGATGCCGATGCGGTTGGCGACGAAGTTGGGCGTGTCCTTGGCCCGCACCACGCCCTTGCCGAGCGCGGTGGTGACGAAGGCTTCCAGCTGGTCCAGAACTTCCGGCTTGGTGGTCGGCGTGGCGATCAATTCGACCAGCACCATGTAGCGCGGCGGGTTGAAGAAGTGGATGCCGCAAAAGCGCGGGCGCAATGCCTCGGGCAGCGCCTCGCTCAGCTTGGTGATCGACAGGCCCGACGTGTTGCTGGCCAGGATGGCGTTCTTGGCGACGAAAGGCCCGATCTTGTGATACAGGTCGCTCTTCCAGTCCATGCGCTCGGCGATCGCTTCGATCACCAGGTCGCAGCCCTTGAGCTTCTTGAGATCGTCGTCGTAGTTGGCGACTTCGATCAGCGCCGCGTCCTCGGCCACGCCGAGCGGCGCGGGCTTGAGCTTCTTCAGGTTTTCGACGGCCTTCAGCGCGATGCCGTTCTTGGGGCCTTCCTTGGCGGCCAGGTCGAACAGGATGACCGGCACCTTGCAGTTGACGAGATGAGCCGCGATCTGCGCGCCCATCACGCCGGCGCCGAGCACGGCGACTTTCTTGACGTTGAATCGGGACATTCTGTGTTCCTTCACTGGACCCGCGTCCAGGTCTGCGTGCGCCCAAACGGCCCGATGGAGCCGCGCACTTCGAGCTTCTTGCCGCCGTCGATGGGTGTCAGGCGCAGCGCGTAGTCGCTGCCTTTTTCGGGGTCGAGCACGCGGCCGCCTTCCCACACGTCCTTTCCTTCGGCTTTCTTGGCGCCGCGGATGATTTCCAGGCCCGCCACCGGCTTGTCCTTGCGGTCATCGCTGCACTTGTCGCACACGGCTTTCGGGTCAGCGTCCTTCTTCAGGATCTTCTCGATGCGGCCGGTGAGCACGCCGGCGCTTTCGGTGATGACGACCTGCGCCTTGGGTTCCTTGGTCTGGTCGTCGATGCTGCGCCAGGTGCCGACAGGCGTCATCTGCGCCAGCGCCACACCGCCATTAGCTACTAAAACAATAGCTGCAAGCGCTTTTGCAGCAAGCGCCAGGGGCTTTTTTTTATTGAAATGCATCATGCCAGTGCCGCCTCGGTGTCCAGCAGGTTGGCCACGCCCGAACGCGCGGTGCGCATCAGGCTGGCCGTCTCAGGGAACAGGCGCGCGAAGTAGAAGCGCGCCGTTTGCAGCTTGGCGGTGTAGAACGGATCGGTGCTGCCTTCGGCCTGTTTTTTAAGCGCCACACTGGCCATGCGCGCAAAGAAGTAGCCAAACACCAAGTGGCCCGCCACGCGCAGGTAGTCGACGCTGGCACCGCCCACTTCGTCGGCGTTGACGAAGCCCTTGAAGCCGATTTCGGTGGTGAACTTGGTCATCTGGTCGGCCAGGTAGCCGAGCGGGTTGATGAACTCGCTCATCTTCTCGTTTACACCTTCTTCCTCGACCAGTTGCGCGATGAGCTTGCCAAACTTCTTGAGCGTGGCGCCCTGGTTGCCCAGGATCTTGCGGCCCAGCAGATCCAGCGACTGCACGGTGTTGGTGCCTTCGTAGATCATGTTGATGCGCGCGTCGCGCACGAACTGCTCCATGCCGGTCTCGTGGATGTAGCCGTGGCCGCCAAACACCTGCATGGCGTGGTTGGTGGCGGCAAAGCCGTTGTCGGTGAGGAAGGCCTTGATGATGGGCGTGAGCAGGCCCACCACTTCGTCGCTGTCCTTGCGCACCTTTTCGTCGGGGTGGTACAGCGCCTTGTCGAGCAGCATCGAGGTGTAGATGGCCATGGCGCGGCCGCCCTCGGCATAGGCCTTGGCGGTGAGCAGCATCTTGCGCACGTCGGGGTGCACGATGATGGGGTCGGCCGGTTGGTCCTTGGCCTTGGGGCCGGAGAGGCTGCGCATCTGCTGGCGCTCCTTGGCGTAGGCCAGGGCGTTCTGGTAGGACACCTCGGTCAGGCCAAGCGACTGGTTGCCCACGCCCAGGCGCGCGGCGTTCATCATCACGAACATGGCCGGCAGGCCCTTGTTGGGCTCGCCCACCAGGGTGCCGATGGCACCGTCCAGGCTCAATTGCGCGGTGGCGTTGCCGTGGATGCCCATCTTGTGCTCCAGGCCGGTGCAGAAGATGGGGTTGCGCGCGCCCAGCGAGCCATCGTCATTGACGTGGTACTTGGGCACCAGGAACAGGCTGATGCCCTTGCTGCCCTTGGGTGCATCGGGCAGGCGGGCCAGCACCAGGTGCAGGATGTTGGGCGCCATGTCGTGCTCGCCGGCGCTGATGAAGATCTTGTTGCCGGTGATCTTGTAGGTGCCGTCGGCCTGCGGCTCGGCCTTGGTGCGCAGCAGGCCCAGGTCGGTGCCGCAGTGCGGCTCGGTCAGGCACATGGTGCCGGTCCATTCGCCGCTGGTCAGCTTGGGCAGGTATTTCTTTTTCTGGTCGTCGGTGCCGTGAGCGTGCAGGGCTTCATACGCGCCGTGCGACAGGCCGGGGTACATGGTCCACGCCTGGTTGGCGCTGTTCATCATTTCGTACACGCACTGGTTGGCCACGAAGGGCAGGCCCTGGCCACCGTATTCGGGGTCGCACGACAGCGCGGCCCAGCCGCCTTCGACGTATTTTTCGTACGCGTCCTTGAAGCCGGTGGGCGTCTTGACTTCGTGCGTGGTCTTGTCGAGCACGCAGCCTTCGCTGTCGCCGCTGAGGTTGATCGGCTGGATGACTTCAGCCGCGAACTTGCCGCCCTCTTCCAGCACGGCGTTCAGCGTGTCGGCGTCGATGTCGGCGTGGCGCGGGATGTGTTTCAGTTCGTCGACGACGTTGAGCACTTCGTGCATCACAAACTGCATGTCGCGCAGCGGCGGGGTGTAGATGGGCATGGGGATTGGCTCCTCAGGTTGTCTGCGAAAGGTGAATAAGGATTCAGGCGGCGTAGCGCGCCAGAATGTTGTCAAAGCCCCGCACGGCGCGCTGCATGGCGCCGCTGCGGTGCAGAAAGCGTGCTTCGTAATGAAGCACCAGGATCAGTCCATGAATCTCGAAGGTGATCTGGCGCTCGTCCACGTCGGCGGCCAGATGGCCCTCCTGCCGGGCCTGGGCGGCGGCGCGCTCCATCGCTTCCATCCAGGCACTGACGGTGGCGATCAGCGCGTCGCGCACCGGGCCAGGGCGGTCGTCGAATTCGACCGCGCCGCTGATGAAGATGCAGCCCGAATCCAGCTCGGCGCTGGTGTAGCGCATCCAGTGCTCGAACAGGGCGCGCAGGCGCGGCAGGCCGCGGGCCTGCTGCATGGCCGGCTCGAACACGTCGCGTTCGAAGCGGGCGTAGTATTCGCGCACCACCGACACCTGCAGTTCGTCGCGCGAGCCAAAGTGGGCAAACACGCCCGACTTGCTCATGCCCATGACGTCGGCCAGCGCGCCGATGGACAGGCCTTCCAGCCCCACCTGTGCGGCCATGCGCAAGGCAGCGTCAACAATGGCCGCCTTGGTCTGCTGGCCCTTCGCCAGCACACGCGCCCGCCGAGCACGGGGCGCGGCGGCGGCTTGCGGCGATGGGGTGGTGGTGTCAGGCATGGGCAATAAACGAACGGTCGTTCGATTTTGCACCATCCCGCCGAACGCGCCAAGCGGGCGCGCCCACCTCGAAGCTAGGTATTTACCCTGATCGCAGCCGCCGGTCAGCGTGCGCGATAGGCCACCACCTTCTGTGTCTGCGTACCCAGGCCTTCGATGCCCAGCGTCATCACGTCGCCGGGGCGCAGGTAGCGCGGTGCCGGCTGGCCCTGCGCGTCGCGCAAGCCCATGCCGACGCCCGGCGGCGTGCCGGTGGTCAGCACGTCGCCCGGCGCCAGCGTGATGAAGCGGCTGACGTAGCTGACCAGCCGCGCCACGCCAAACACCATGGTGCGCGTGTGCCCGGTCTGCATGCGCTGGCCGTTCAGGTCGAGCCACAGGCCGAGGCGCTGCGGGTTCGGCACGTCGTCGCGCGTCACCAGCCAGGGGCCGATGGGGCCGAAGGTGTCGCAGCCCTTGCCCTTGTCCCAGGTGCCGCCGCGCTCGATCTGATATTCACGCTCGCTCACGTCGTTGACCACGCAATAGCCGGCCACGTGGGCCAGTGCGTCCTTCTGCGCGACATGCCGCGCCGTGCGGCCGATGACCACGCCCAGTTCGACTTCCCAGTCGCTCTTCTTCGAGCCCTTGGGCAGCATCACCTCGTCATCCGGCCCCTGGATGCAGGAAATGGCCTTGGTGAAGATCACCGGCTCTTTCGGAAGGGGCATGCCGGCCTCAGCCGCGTGGTCGGCGTAGTTCAGGCCGATGGCGATGAACTTGCCGACGCCGGCCACCGGGCAGCCCAGCCGCGGCTGGCCTCTGACCCGTGGCAGCGTGTCGGGCTTCAGGCACCGCAGCCGCGCCAGTGCCGCGTCACCCAGCTGTGCCGGGCCGATGTCGGGGATCACCGCGGAAAGGTCGCGCAACTGGCCCGTGTCGTCCAGCAGACCCGGCTTTTCCTTGCCGGGCGCGCCGTAGCGAAGCAATTTCATGCCATCACCTTGTCAAATGAAATCAGGCCGCAGCGCTTGCTGTAAAAGCGCAGACAGCTACTTAATTTATAGCATACTGGCGATGCAGGCGTCCAGCCGCTCGGACGGCGCACGCCGGAAGCCCGAGCGCGCAAAGCGCTGCAGCCGCCCGACCATGAAGGCGGTGAGCACCGATGCCGTGACCTGCGCGTCGGCGTCGGGCGTCAGCGCGCCAGCGCCGTCAGCGCCTTCGCGCAGGCACTGGCGCAGGGCGGCCTCCAGCTTGTCGAACAGCTGGTTCATGCGCTGCTGCAGCCGTTCGTGCTCGAACACCAGCGCGTCACCCACCATCACGCGCGTCATGCCGGGGTTCTTTTCGCCGAACTGCAGCACCATGGCGACGATGCGGGCGGCGCGCGCGCGGCCTTCGCCTGCCTGGTCGTTGATCCGGTTCACCAGGCCGAAGACGCTGCTTTCGACGAAGTCGATCAGGCCCTCGAACATCTGCGCCTTGCTGGCGAAGTGGCGGTACAGCGCGGCTTCGCTGACATCCAGGCGCGCGGCCAGCGCGGCGGTGGTCACGCGCTCGGCGCCGGGCTGCTCCAGCATCTGCGCCAGCGCCTGCAGAATCTGCACGCGCCGTTCGCCCGGCTTGGGCCGCTTGCGCGCGGCGGGGGCGGTGATGGCGTCGGGGGCGGCGGGTGAATCGAATTCAGACGGCATGGTGGAGCCCACTTGTTTCCAAATGATTCTCCCACAGCCGCCGCGCCGGCTGGCCCGGGCCAAACCCGAATCGCCCGGCCGGCGCTCGCCGCGCGCCAAGTGAGTGCTTGCGCCGGGACGCGGCGCGCCGGCGTCAGTGCGACCGGATCATGGTGCCGAAGGGCTCGTTGCCCAGCACTTCCAGCAGCAGGGCGTGCGGCACGCGGCCGTCGATGATGTGCACGGCGTTGACGCCGCTCTTGGCGGCATCCAGCGCGCCGGCGATCTTGGGCAGCATGCCACCGGAAATGGTGCCGTCCTGCACCAGTTCGTCGATGCGGCGCGGTGTCAGTTCGGGCATCAGCGCGCCGCCCTTGTCCAGCACGCCAGGGATGTTGGTCAGCATGAGCAGCTTTTCGGCCTGCAACACCGTCGCCAGCTTGGCGGCCACCACGTCGGCGTTGATGTTGTAGCTCTCGTTCTGCTCGCCAAAGCCGATGGGGCTGACCACGGGGATGAACTGGTCGTCCTGCAGCGCCTTGACCACGCCCGGGTCGATCTGGTCGATATCGCCCACCTGGCCGATGTCGTGTTCTACCGTGGGATCCTTCTGGTCCAGCATCTTCAGCTTGTGCGCGCGGATCATGGCGCCGTCGCGGCCGGTCAGGCCCACGGCCTTGCCGCCCGCCTGGTTGATGAGGCCGACGATGTCCTGCTGCACTTCGCCGCCCAGCACCCATTCGACCACTTCCATGGTCTCGGCGTCGGTCACGCGCATGCCCTGGATGAACTTGCCCTCCTTGCCCAGGCGCTTGAGCGCGGTCTCGATCTGCGGGCCGCCGCCGTGCACCACCACGGGGTTGATGCCCACCAGCTTGAGCAGCACCACGTCTTCGGCAAAGGCGGCCTGCAACGTGGGGTCGGTCATGGCGTTGCCGCCATACTTGATGACCATCGTCTTGCCATGGAACTTGCGGATGTACGGCAGCGCTTGCGCCAGAATCTGCGCCTTGTCGCGCGGAGCCAGGGTGGTCAGGTCAGTAGGCATGTGCGTCAGGGTAGGTTGGTCCAATCAGGCGGACATGATAGGCCTCAACGGCGCGGCCGCTGGAAGAAGCGCGGCACCTTGAAGCGCACCAGCGTCATGTAGGCCACCACGTAGCTGACCGCGAACAGCACGCAGAACGCCAGCAGCACGCCGCTGTAGCGCCAGAACAGCATCGCCGGCACCACCGTCAGCACCACGAAGCTCCACAGGTACGGCGCGGTGCGGTTGTTGCGCTTGAGCATGTTCTTGGCTTCGTCCTCGTGCAGCACGCTGCGCACCAGCCGGCGATAGACCAGCTGGTGCAGGTGCAGCGCATCGGCCATGCCGGGCGATACGCCGCGCCACAGCTTGCGGTAGATCGAGAACACCGTCTCCCACACCGGATAGATCAGCAGCAGCATCGGGAACCACGGCGACACGATGGGGTGGCGCTTGACCAGCAGCAGGCTGATGACGGCAATCGCCAGCCCCCACAGGTAGGCACCGCCATCGCCGGCAAAGATCAGCCCGCGCGGGTAGTTCCACACCAGAAAGCCCGCCGTGGCGGCGGCCAGTGCAATCGCCATGGCCGCCAGTTCGCGGTCGCCCACCTGGATGGCCACGTGCGCCAGCGCCAGGCACACCACCAGCGCCACCGCACCCGCCAAACCGTTGTAGCCGTCGATGATGTTGAACGCGTGCGGCAGCCCGGTCACCGCCAGCACCGCCAGCCCCACGCCCAGCCACGGCCAGGCGCTCCACCAGCTGTCGATCGCCGCGAAGCCCAGGTGAGGGACCGAGACGCCCAGCAACCAGGCGGCCAGCGAAGCCGACACCAGCGTCAGCAGCAACCGCCACAAGACCGCCAGCCGCTGCGTCAAATCCTCCAGCACCCCCCCCGATGAAGGCAGGCAGCAGCAACAGCAGCCAAGCACCCAGGTTGAGCAATGACGGGTCGATATTGCCAGCCATCTCGGCCCACTGCAGTAGAGGCAGCGCGGCCAATGCCGCTACCCAGCCAACCAGCAGACCGATGCCACCGACACGTGGCACGTGGCCCTGATGAAAGCGCTGAGGCGCATCGTGCGGGTAAAAAACGCGCCAGTGTCGGAACCACCGGCGCACCAGCAAGGTGGTCACCATGGACACGACGAACGCCAGCACCGCGAGGGAAATCATGTCAATCTGGACAGGTCCGAGGCGCGTGCGCGCGGCAGAGGAAAAAGTCTTGCATGGTAGCATCATGAGGTTTGCCGTTTCGCATCGGCACCCTACGGTCAGCCCTTGCCGGTCACACCCCCACGCGGCATGCCGAACGCTCCGTAGATCCCCCGGATCGCTCACAGAATTCGTCTGCTACCCCGCCATGGTGCCCACCTCCATCCGCTCGCACGTTTATCGACGCACCATCGCTGAGGGCGACAACGATTCACTGTCGGCCATTGTGAAGCAGCTGCCCGTCAGTGCACACGTGTTGGACCTCGGCTGCGGCAGCGGTGCCATCGGTCGCTATCTGGCCGGACAAGAGGGCCCTGCAGCCATCGATGGGGTCACACTGAGCGAGGAAGAGGCTTCACTGGCGGCTCCGTACTACCGACGCATCGTGGTCGCCGACCTCGAGCAGCAGCACCTGGGTGAGTTATTCGACACGCCATACGACGTCATTGTCTGTGCCGACGTGCTTGAGCACCTGCGGGACAGCGCACCCGTGCTGGCCGCGTGCAAGAGCCTCTTGAAACCCGACGGGCTGCTCCTGCTGTCGGTTCCCAACACCGCGTATTGCGGGCTGATCGCCGAGTTGATGGCAGGCGAATTCCGTTATCGGCCCGAAGGCTTGCTGGACGAAACCCATCTCAGGTTCTTCACTCGCCAGACCTTGCTACGGTTCTTGGCGGACAATGGCTGGCAGGTTCTGCAGATCCATACCGTCCAACGGGAGACGCAAGATTCAGAGTTCCGCGTCGCGTTCGACGCCCTGCCCCCCGCCGTTGCCCGCCATATATTGAATCTGCCCGATGCCGGCACCTACCAGTTCATCATCCGTGCACGACCGCTGCGCGATGGTGAGGACCTCGTCCAGCCGGCCACCGATCACTCGCACCTGTTGCCCGTCCAGGCCCACTTCACCGCCGAGCTGTTTACCAAGCAGCCCGCAGGCTATAGCGAAGAGCACAAAATCAGTGCGAGCGGGGTGATAGGACATGAGCGCCAGACCGTGCGATTCGCGCTGCCAGCAGGCCCGGCCCCGTTGGGTCTGAAACTTGACCCCGCCGACCGACCCGGCTTTCTGTACTTGCATGCCCTTCGGCTTCAGGCTGCCGACGGCGCAGCATTGTGGCGCTGGGACAGTACAGACCCCGGTTTCGTGACGCAGGCGGCGCAACATCAAATGCTGATCCAGGCGTCGGCGTCGCTCACTGGCTCAGGCGTACTTTGCCTGCTGCACGGTGATGACCCCTGGCTGGAACTGCCCATTCCCGAAGACGCGCTTTCTCGTGCCGCAGGGGGCGTGCTCGAAGTCGACCTGGGTTGGCCGATGTCTGCCGATTACTTGGCCATGGCCGATGTCGTCAACCAATATCGGCACTTGCGCCAGGAACATGACCAACTGGCCGAGCGAATCGACCAGTTGGGTACCGAACATCAAGGCACCCTTTTGCGCCTGCGCGGCGAGCACGAGCAGACCTTGGACACACTGGCCGCGAGCCATGAGCAGACCTTGGACACACTGGCCGCGAGCCACGAACAAGATATCAGGACGTTCGCAGCACGGCATCAATTGCAGGTCGAACAGCATCGCGCGCACAGGCAACAGTTGCAAGCGCGCATCCACGCGCTGATTGCCGAAACCACCGAAGCCAGACGTGCCCGCGACGATGCGCTGCGAGAGCGCCAGAAGGCCCAGGACCACATTGAATTCCTGAAAGACTCCACCGTGTTCCGCGCCACCCGTCCGATAGTGAACGCCAAAATGTGGCTGGATCGCCAACTGGGCCGCGACCCGCGGTCAGACGGGGACACACCCGGCGTCGAACAACCCTTGCCGACGCCGCTCGCGCCCAGCCAGCACCCGGTGGACGTCATCGTGCCGGTCTACAAAGGGCTGGCCGACACCCAGCGCTGCGTGCTGTCCGTCCTGTCGGCGTCGTGCCGCACGCCCTGGCGGCTGATCGTCATCAACGACGCCAGTCCCGAACCTGAAGTAACCGATTGGCTGCGCGATATCGCCGCGCGCGACCCGCGCGTCGAACTGCTCGAAAACGAGGTCAACCTGGGCTTTGTCGGCACAGTCAACCGTGGCATGGCCGTGTCAACGACCGACGACGTGCTGCTGCTCAACAGCGATGCCGAGGTGGCCAATGACTGGCTGGATCGTATTCAGGCCGCGGCCTACAGCGACCAGCGCGTCGCCAGCGTCACGCCGTTCTCGAACAACGCCACCATTTGCAGCTACCCACGCTTCTGTCAAGACAATGCCCTGCCCATCGGGTGGGACGTGGGCCGCCTCGACCAACTGTTTGCCAAGACCAACGCTGGCCAAGTCGTCGATGTGCCCACCGGCGTCGGATTTTGCATGTATATCCGGCGCGCGGCACTCGACGAAGTGGGCCTGTTCGACGTCGAAAACTTCGGCAAGGGCTATGGCGAAGAAAACGACTTCTGCATCCGGGCCGAAAACGCCGGCTGGCGAAACTTGCATGCGCTCGACACGTTCGTGCACCATTCCGGCGGTGTGAGCTTTGGCGATGCGAAAAGCCCACGCGAACGCGCTGCCATGGAGACGTTACGTCGACTGCACCCGCGCTATGAAGCGGCAGTCATGCGGTTTGTGCAGTCCGACCCCGCGCGTCCCGCGCGGATGGCGGTAGACCTCGCGCGCGTCATGGAGCCAAGCGCTCTGCCTGTCATCCTGGCCGTGCTTCATGACCGCCAGGGCGGCACGGAGCGCCACGTCGAGGAGTTGGCGGCCACACTGCACGACCGGGCCCGCTATTTTGTACTGCGCCCCCTGGCAGGCCATGCGGTGCAGTTGCGACTGCCCGATCCCGATGAAGGGTTCGAGATGGTGTTTTCTCTCTCGAACCAGTATTCGGCGCTGATCTCGACGCTTCAACAGCTTGGCGTTCAACACGTCCACTTCCATCACCTGTTGGGGCAGGGTGAGCAGGTGCGCAAGATTCCTGCGCAGTTGGGGGTGACATTCGACTTCACCGCGCATGATTTCTACACCATCTGCCCCCAGATATCGCTGACCGATCAAACCAACGGCTACTGCGGTGAACTGGGTGTCACGCAATGCGCCCGCTGTCTCGCGCATTCGCCCGCTCCCGGTGGGGTAGACATCACGACCTGGCGTCAATTCCACATTCAGTTTCTCGAACATGCTCGCTATGTCATTGCGCCTTCTGGCGACGCGCTGGCGCGCGTGGCTCCCCTCGCACCCGAAGGGTCGCTGCGGCTTGTGCCGCACACCGACGTTGCGTCCGTGGCGCAGTTGCCGACACCCCAACCCGCGCTACTGGGCAACGACCGCCCACTGAAGATCGCCGTGATCGGGGCACTCAGCATCATCAAAGGCGCCGACGTACTGGAAGACGTGGCCTTGCTGGCCGGAAAGAACGGTGCACCGCTGGACTTTCACCTCATAGGATACGGCTATCGCGCATTGCGCACGCGCCCGCGCGCCCATTTGACGGTGCATGGAAAATACGACGAGAAAGAACTGCCTGCCCTTCTGGATTGGCTGAAACCCGATCTCATCTGGTTCCCCGCCCAATGGCCTGAAACCTACAGCTACACCCTCAGCGCCTGCCTGCAGGGAGGGTGGCCGGTGGTGGCGCCAGATCTCGGCGCTTTTACAGAGCGCCTGTCCGGCCGGCCTTGGAGCTGGCTGCGGCCCTGGAACGAAAGCGCCGCCGCGTGGATCACGTTCTTTCTTGACATCCGGCAGCGACATTTCCTGACGGGTCAGCCGCCCGCGCAGTCATGGCGCCTGCAGACCGAGGCGGCCCGACGCCTGCCCGAAGGCGTGGTGTTGCAGACTCCCGACTGGTACGCTGGCGAATACCTTGCGGATATTCCGGCCGTCAAGCCCGGCACTGACGCCCTCACCCATATAGCCAAGACCATTGCCACGCGCACTGAGGCGCACGCGGCCCGCGGCAGTGCCTCGTCCCGCGCCCGGTCGCGCTTGTTAAGTGCGCTCGTTCGCTTGCGCGCCTTGCCCTGGCTTTCCGGACTCGCTCGCGCTATTCCCCTGCGCTGGCAAACCCGGGTCAAGAACTGGCTCCTGCGATAGGTCGATCCGTATCACGCAGGCCTGCGCAGCACGAAGGCATCCTGATGCCGCCAGAACCAACTGGGCTCAAAACCCATCAGGCAGTCGCTGCCCAGCGTTTCGGCAATGCGCTCGCGAACGAATGCCTCAGAGGTAAACGCGGTCCCGTATTCCTGTACGTCGATCGCAGCCGATTCGCTCGATGCGGCAAAAAAGAAGCCCGTTTCGTCCAGTGCCACATTCTGGCGGCGCGCAGCCTCCTCGCCATGCGTTGAAATCACCAGCAGGCCACCCGGCTCGACCGCATCGAACAGCCGCATCAACCAGCGGGCCCAACTGCTGCGGGGCAGATGGCTGAACAGTGACAACACAAACACCAGCTCATAACGCCGGGGCCAGTGCAGGTCTTCCGGCCGCGTCGTGGACAACACCCCTGTGACCCCAAATGCCCGCCGAGCAAAATCCACCGCATCAGGCACCACGTCCGACACCGTCACCCGTTGCGCACCCAGTGCTTTCACCAGATGGCGCGTGAAGCGCCCGTGACCACTGGCGAACTCCAGCACGGAGGACGTTTTCAGCAGCGGGCGGTCGGCTGCCTCCAGCAACAGCATCAACTCCGACAGCGTGCGCCAGCCATCGGCCAGGTAATCGCGCAGCGGGTTGACCGACGTCGGATGGTTTTCGAAAAAGCGAAAGATGTCGTCTGCCGGTGCGATCTCGCAGTTGAAGCCCATCCACTCGACGAAAGCCCCTTCCAGCGCGTGGCGTTCGATCAGGTTATGCGCCGTCAGCCGTGCAGTGGCGTCGTTCAGCGCCTGGCGCAATGCGGCCGCAGCCAACGCCCGCTCGCCCGCCTGCAGATGCAACTGGCCACGCGCCAACGCTTCCATCGCAGCGGCACTATCGGCTCGGATATCAGACATGGCGCCTCGACAAACAGTTACCCGTGCATTTGAAAATCTGCTTCATTCCAACGTCCAGTCCAGGTTGTGTCGCTTGTCAGGACACCGACGGCCGCTGGAGCACGAACGCATCTTGGTGTGCCCAGAACCATGCCGGAGCGATTTGGCATCCCACACCGTCTGGCGCACAGGCTGCCAGCTGCGTCCTTACGAAGTCTGCGCTGGTATACGCCGTACCATACTGCTGAGCGTCGATCGCCGACGACTCGCTGTCCGCCACGAAGTGAAAGCCCTGCGCATCCAGTGTCACACCGGCGCGCTTCGCGGCATATTCACCATGGGTACTGAATACCAGCCGCCCCCCAGGCGCCACCGCCTGCCAGACCCGTGCCAGCCAGCGAGACCAGCTCACCTGCGGCAGATGGCTGAAAAGTGACAGCACAAACACCAGGTCATACCGGCGCGGCCAGACGATGTCTTCCGGCTCTGCCGTCGAAAGCAGGCCCTCCACCCCGAAGTGCGCCATCGAAAATGCCACCGCGCCCGGCACCACGTCCGAAACCGTTACACGCTCGGCGCCCAATGCCTTCACCAGATGCCGCGTAAAGCGCCCATGGCCGCTGGCAAACTCCAGAACCGTACTGCAATGCACCAATGCGGTGCCCGCACGCTCTAGCAACAGCATCAACTCGGCCAGCGTGCGCCAGCCATCAGCCAGATAGTCCCGCATCGGGCTCGACCAGGTGCCATGGCCCGTGAAGAACCCATACACGTCGTCGCCCGGATCGATGCGGGCATCCAGTCCCATCCATTCGGAAAATGCACCCGGCAACGCATGGGTCTCAATCAGGTTGTACGCCGCCAGCTGGGTTTCAGGCACCATCGCAGCCTGCCGCAAGGCCACTGCAGCAGCGGCTGCATCGCCCTGGGCCAGCAATTCGCGGCCTCGCGCCAGTGCGATGCGCGCCTGCTCGGGCGCGACCGGGCCAGCGGCCGTGACATCCAGCAAAGCGGTCCAATCCATGTGCATCAACTCCAGTGGTGAGGCAGGCGAACCAGCCCCGGCATCAGCTTGGGCGACAGGAAGCGGAACGTCAGGAACTTGAACCACAGATCGTACGTGACCAACCCGCTCTCGTCGAAAAGGAACACACTGATCACGTAGTCGCCGCTGTGCAATGGCAACTCGGGGAAAGTCAGCACCGAGCGCCACGTCCGGTCGCCCAGATACACCGGCGCAGCACCCTCTTCGTGGGTTGCCAGCGACGTGATGCCCACCCCACGCGCCTGCTCGATCATGAAGCCGATATTCGGTCGCTCATCGCCCTTGCCGCGCACCGTGATCCTCGCCACCAGATCACGGCTGTCCAGCAGCCCCGGATTTCCTTCACGCAGGTTCGACAACTCGCACGACACGATCAGCGCCGACGTCGGCCCGCGCTCATACGGCAGAGGCGGCGGCGCGGCGGCCTCCGCCACTTCGACTGGCGCCTCAATCTGGCGCGAATGCGTCTCGTAGGCGCCCAGCACCGCCTCGGTATCACCAAACTCCCGCATGCGTCCGTGCTCCAGCCACAAGGCCTGATCGCAAAGCGTACGCACGTGATAGGGGCTGTGCGAGCAGAAAAGAATCGTGCAGCCCGCCTCGCGAAACGCCGTAATCCGGTCGATGCATTTCTTCTGGAACTGCTGATCCCCCACCGCCAGCGCCTCGTCCACAATCAGCACATCTGGCTGCACCGCCGTCACCAATGCAAAGGCCAGCCGCACCGCCATGCCAGACGAATAGGTCTTGACCGGTCGATCAATTGCCTCGGCCAACCCCGAAAATTCGATGATCTCCGGCTCCAGCCGCACCATCTCCTCGCGGCTGATGCCAATCATGCTGCCGCCAAAGTACAGATTGTCGCGGCCGCTGAATTCGGGGTGAAAGCCGGCGCCCAGCTCCAGAATCGCCGTCACCCGGCCAATGCGCTCAATGCTCCCGGTGGTCGGGCGCAGCGTGCCAGCCAGCAACTTGAGCAGCGAACTCTTGCCTGCCCCGTTGTCGCCCACTATGCCGATGCACTGGCCGCGCTGCAAATCAAACGAAACCTCCCGCAAGGCCCAATGGCTCTGGTGGGTGCTGCGCCCGGTCAGCACCGCCTTCAGGCGCTGACGCGGCGAACTGTACAGACGGTACTCCTTGCCCAGGTCGCGAACTCGAAGTACCGTTTCAGCAAACATGGCGGCTTGCGGCGTCATAACCAATCCACCAATTGTTCGCGGCTGCGGCGAAGCGCCACGTCCAGCGCCAACCCCAGCACGACCAGCCAGACGCCCATCGCCAGCCACACCTCGGCCGGGGGCCACGCCCCTTTCAGCAACACCGCCTGATAGCCCAGCACCCAGGCCGTCATGGGGTTGAGCCACAGCAGCCAGCGCCAGCCTTCAGGAAACAACGTGATCGGGAACAACACCGGCGCCAGAAACGGCCCCACCGACAGCATGAAGGCCACAACCTGCGCCACATCACGCAGCGCCGCCATCAAAATAGAGAGCAAATAGCCCAGCAGCCACGCCAGCGCGATCTGCAAAAGCACCATCGGCAACATCGCCAGCACGGCGGGCGACCCCTGGTGCAGCGGCCAATAACCCAGCGCCAGCAACAACAGCATGGGCGCATACACCAACGCGCTCGCCAGCACGGCCCGGGTCGGAAACAGCACCGGAGGCAGCGGGTTCTTCTGCAGGATACCGCCCGCGTCCACCAGACTCGACATGCCGCGCTGCACGGCGTCGGCAAACGCCGTCCAGGCCATCATGCCGACGATCAGATAAGTGCCCACCCGCTGCGTCGGCGCGTTTTCGCCCATGCGCATGGCAAACACAATGTCAAACACCAGGTAATACGACGCAATCGTCAACAGCGGCTGCACCCAGGCCCACAGCACGCCGCCCGCCGCACCCGCAAAGCGCGCCACCAGTTCGCGACGCGTCAGCACCCGCACCAAGCTGCGCAGGCGCCACAGCGTCCGCGCGTCGTCAACTAACGGAGATCTCATGAGTGAGGCGGGAAACGCAAGAATGATTGCGCCGAGTATGTCGGTCGGCTAGGCGGAAACGTTGCACGACACCAGGCCGGGCCAACCGCATCTGATGCAGACCACGCACGGCATGCCGTGCGCGGGCCAAGCGATTTTATTTCGACTTGGCTGGCGACGACACCGCGGGTGGCCGCGCCAACTCAGAGACCGCCGCCTCATTCACCTTCACCGTGTCGGCATTTGCCGTTTCTTGCCAGATGCGGCGGCGCTCATCGCCATAGAGCTTTTCTTGCGCCTCGGCATGAATCAGCGGCGCCACCTCCTCGAATGGCGCCAGGCCAGCCGGCCGCCGCTCCACCAATTTGATCAGGTGATAGCCCTCCTTGGTGCGCACCGGGGCGCTGATCTGGCCAGGCTTCATCTTGGCCACCTGCGCATCGAATTCGGGCAACATGCCGCCCACGTCGAACAGCCCCAGGTCACCGCCTTTGAGCGCGCTGTTGCGATCGTGCGACTGTTCGCGCGCCAGCTTTTCAAAATCTGTACCCTTCACCAGTTCAGCCAGCAGCGATTCCGCACGCAGCTTGGCCATCACGCCTTCCTTGTCGTCGCGCTCGGGCACCACCATGATGTGGCTAATCCGCACCTGCTCCATGTGGCGAAAGCGCTCCGGCTCAGCCTTGTACGCCGTGCGCGCAAATTGCTCCAGCACCTTGGGGTCGCCCACACGCGCTCGTCCACGTTGCTGCATCAGCCATTCCGCCAGCGCTTTTTCGCGCTGCAGATTCAAGAAGGCCGCCCCTCCGGGCTGACGGTCCAGGCCCTCCTTCAGCGCCTGCTGCGCCAGCGCGCGGTAGCCATACAGGTTGCGCGCCGCCTCGCTGATCGACTTGGGACTGGCCCAGAATGCGGGTTGGCGGCTTGGCGGCACCTGCTCATCCACCAGCATGCGCACCTCGGCCAAGGTCACCTGGCCAGCGGGGCCGCTGATCAACACGGTTCCAGGCGCCATGGTTTCCGCAGCAGGCTTGTTGCCCGTCTGCGCCAGCGCCGGTACAGCCAGCAGGCTGCCAGTCAGCCCAACACATATTGCAAACAGTCGAAGTTTCATCATGGTTATCCAATGCATCGGTCGCCTACGGAGGCAGGCGCCACGCAGTAACTCGTCAAAGCCGGCCTGGGCCGCTTTCGCCGCGCCGTGCCATCACCCGTCATTGTCGCCGATCAGCCACACAAGTCGTGATGGAGCATGGCAGCCAGAGACAAGTTCCCCCCGCTTGGGCGCCAGCGCACTCGTGCGCCGCCGACGAGTGCGGTAGCGGATGTTTGCGCGCACAAAAAAGGCCGGTTACCCGGCCCTTTCTGCTGAACTCGCTTGATCAAAAACGGAAAAGGTGGCGTACACCGCCGCCTTCATCCATCAGATCAGCCACCGATCAACGGCAGCTGACCTGGCGGGGCCCTATCGCTGTAAACGAAGGGCGGCGCGACTCAACCCCCCCACTGGAATTCCTTCCTTGTTCGGCACAGGCCGGGTCCAGCGGTGACGATTGTTGTAACCGAAATTGCCGTTGGTGGAGGTGTTAATGGCCGAAGTGGCCGAGTAACCCACCACCGGTGCACCCATGGCCTCCGGGCGACCATTCTTGCGCAGTGCCAGTTTGGCCCAACCGGCCTGGATCGGCTGGCCGTCCACCGTCAGCGTCACCACCTGGTTGGTCACCGAGGCGTTCAGCGCTTGCGACGCACGGTTGAACGAGATCGTGTTGACTTCGCCGCAGAACGGGAACTGGCTGCTGGGCGAGAACGCCACACCCGCGGTTCCTTCTTCGCGATCGTAGCCCGTGATCACGCCCGACTGGCACAGCATGTAACCGCCAGCCGTGATGCGCGGCGTCAGGTTACCGGTGACCGGATCGGTGCTGTAGAACTGGTTGCCCGTGCGCTCGGCGATACCACCGCTCGAATTCAACGTGGCGTTGTAACGACGCGTGGCGTGGGTCACCACCCAGTCGGTGTCCCATGGCACAGCGCCTGCGCCTGCCGTAGCGACGAATTCATTGTTCAGCGTATCCTTGCTCAGCGCAGCGCTGAGGTTGTTGATGCTGCGAAGCGGCCGGCGCTCGCCCCGCTCCACAGGCGTGGACATGTCGGGCAGGTCGTTCCACATCACGCTGTTGACCGAAGCGCGCAGCACCGGGTCGGCCGTGCCTTCGTTCACCACCGAGGCGGGTGCACCGGTGTCGGTGATGCCTTGTGCCAGTTGAGGCGCGTAGCTGATCTGGCCACGGGCCGGGTTGCCAGCGTCGTCCACCGCCTCCACGGCAATGTGGTTGTCGCCATAGGCCTTGGTCTGGGCGTTGCTGAAGATGCTCCAGGTACCCGTCAGGCCACCGCTGGCGGCCGACAGGCCGAGGGCGCTGATGTCGTTGGCGTCCTGAACAAACGGACCAGTGCCTGCCACGCCCAATGCGGTGCTGTTCAGCACGGCCATCATGGACGGGGTGCAGGGCGCCACGCCGTTGACGTGCTTGATGGCGCCATACAGCGGCGAGCCAGGCACAACGTCGGCCATGTTCAGGTATTCGATGTAGCCTTCACGCGTTTGCGCGTTCTTCTGCTCGTCGGTGGTCAGCACCGGACCCAAGGCACCGGGGTACACGGCCACCAGGCGGTTGGTCTTGAAGGTGCGGTCAGCCGTGGGGGCCGTGCCGATGGAGGGCAGCGTGCACGACTTATCGGGCGTGGTGATGACGGTCTTGCCGTCCGCGCCCTGCGTCAGCGAGGCGGTCCACACGTCGGAGGGCGACAGGAACACCTGGAAGTCCAGCAGGTCTTCAGAGTTGGCGGCGCCACGGAAGCGCACCTTGACGATCTTGCCGTTGACCGCGTCGTTGTTGACGATGCTCACCAGCGTGTTGTTGTCTTTTTGCGTGGTGAAGTACGGCGTGAACAGGTAGTTACCAATGCCGCCTTCGTTCAGCGCAACGCCAGTGGCGTTGGCCGCCAGCGTCTTGTGGCTGACACCCGCCAGGCCGCCCATGACCACGCCGCCATACGTCGCATTGGCGCCGTCACCAAAGTAGTACACCGCATGGGCAGAACCCGCAAACCCCATGCCTCCAAAAGCGGCTGCAGCGCTGAGCGCAAGAATGCTTTTCTTCATCGTCTTCATTCCATTAAAACAAAACACCCATGAGTTCGGTGCGCACCATTGTCGAGGCCGTAAACCAAAGGTATCAAGTTATTTCAGAGCCATTGCTTACGCCATGAAGGGTACCGACGGCTGCTGAACCGGATGGAAGGGCCTCATAGCGGCCATGAATAGCACAGGCGCGCGGTCTGGCGGAGAGAGGGATCGATGAGGAACGCAACCCGTGCGCATCTTGTCTGCCGCGACCTTCTGGAATGCCATGACGCGACAACTGCGTGGACGCCCAATCAATGTGCGACGGACAAAGAAAAAGGGCAGGTTGCCCTGCCCTTTTTTGGCTGCTTGCCCTGAACCCGGTGGCTCTGACGAGCCGGCCGGGCGAGGGGAAGCGGATATTCAACGCATCAAATGCTCTGAATATTACGGCTGTTTTGTCGATGCCAGCGCACGCGTCCAGCGGTGACGGTTGTTGTAACCGAAGTTGCCGTTGGTCGAGGTGTTGATGGCCGAAGTGGCCGAGTAACCCACCACCGGGGCGCCCAGTGCCGTGGTGGCAGGTGGGGCGGGTGCCACCGGCGGCGGCGAAGCCTTGCGCAGGCTCAACTTGGCCCAGCCGGCCTGGATCGGCTGGCCGTCCACCGTCAGCGTCACCACCTGGTTGGTCACCGAGGCGTTCAGCGCCTGCGAAGCGCGGTTGAACGACAGCACGTTGACTTCACCGCAGAAAGGCGTCTGGCTGCTGGGCGAGAACGCCACGCCAGCCGTGCCTTCTTCGCGGTCAAAACCGGTCAGCGTGCCTGCCTGGCACAGCATGTAACCGCCAGCGGTCGAGCGGGCAGCCAGGTTGCCGTTAGGTGCGGTGGTGTCGTAGAAGTCCTTATCACCCTGCGCGATCGAGCCGCCCGAGGTCAGCGTGGCGTAGTAGCGACGCGTGGCGTGCGAAACCACCCAGTCGGTGTCCCATGGCACAGCGCCTGCGCCTGCCGTGGCCACAAACTCGTTGTTCAGCGTCTCTTTGCTCAGCGCCGTGCTCAGAGCTTTCACGCTGGCCTTCGGGTCGGTGCCGAAGAACGGCGTGGACATGTCGGGCAGGTCGTTCCACATCACGCTGTTGACCGAAGCGCGCAGCACCGGGTCGGCCGTGCCTTCGTTCACCACCGAGGCGGGTGCACCGGTGTCGGTGATGCCTTGTGCCAGCTGAGGCGCATAGCTGATGCGCCCACGGGCCGGGTTGCCAGCGCCATCCACGGCTTCCACAGCAATGTGGTTGTCGCCATAGGCCTTGGTCTGGGCGTTGCTGAAGATGCTCCAGGTACCCGTCAGGCCACCGCTGGCGGCCGACAGGCCGAGGGCGCTGATGTCGTTGGCGTCCTGAACAATCGGACCGGTGCCTGCCACGCCTGCTGCGGTGCTGCTCAGCACGGCCATCATGGACGGGGTGCAGGGCGCCACGCCGTTGACGTGCTTGATGGCGCCATACAGCGGCGAGCCAGGCACAACGTCGGCCATGTTCAGGTATTCGATGTAGCCTTCACGCGTCTGCGCATTCTTCTGTGCGT
The DNA here is from genome assembly GCF_033110285.1 of Ottowia sp. SB7-C50. Classification (NCBI taxonomy): domain Bacteria; kingdom Pseudomonadati; phylum Pseudomonadota; class Betaproteobacteria; order Burkholderiales; family Comamonadaceae; genus Ottowia; species Ottowia sp. SB7-C50. Next base: position 655,493 of record NZ_CP136995.1, on the reverse strand, counting down.
CGGTGGTCAGCACCGAGCCCAGGGCACCGGGGTACACGCTCACCAGACGGCTGGTCTGGAAGGTGCGGTCAGCCGCAGGCGCCGTGCCGATGGAGGGCAGCGTGCACGACTTGTCGGGCGTGGTGATGACGGTCTTGCCGTCCGCGCCCTGCGTCAGCGAGGCGGTCCACACGTCGGAGGGCGACAGGAACACCTGGAAGTCCAGCAGGTCTTCAGAGTTGGCGGCGCCACGGAAGCGCACCTTGACGATCTTGCCGTTGACGTTGTCGGTGTTGACAATGCTCACCAGCGTGTTGTTGTCTTTTTGCGTGGTGAAGTACGGCGTGAACAGGTAGTTACCAATGCCGCCTTCGTTCAGCGCAACGCCAGTGGCGTTGGCCGCCAGCGTCTTGTGGCTGACACCCGCCAGGCCGCCCATGACCACGCCGCCATACGTCGCATTGGCGCCGGCACCAAAGTAATAAACCGCATGGGCTGCGCCAGCGAACCCCATGCCCCCAATGGCGACCGCGGCGCTAACCGCGAGAATGCTCTTTTTCATAGCCATGACTCCATTAAAAAATGTGAAATTGCAAGACCTAAGCGAGTTCTTGGAATTGCAAGCCAATCCTATCACGCTGTCACCGACGTTTTCAACGCCACTCATGTTAATTGGACATTGAGCAGCACGGTTGTTGTTTTTTTTCACGACACTGGGGCGACCGGGCGGGCAGAGGCCAGCCCCAAGGCTGGCCAGATGCGCGCGGGGGTGTGGCATCAGTATCGGTCGAAGTACCACCACTGGCCGTTTTCACGCACCCAGTTTTCGTCGAAATAGCTGACGACGTCGGGCAGGCGGCGGTAGGCCGGCAACAGGATCTTGGAGTTAAGACGAATGCGCACGGTGCAGCGTTCGGCTTCGCACTTGACTTCGTGCACCTGCACGTCCTTCCACTCGGCGGCGTTGGTGAAGCGGCTGGGATAAATCTCAGGCTTGACAACGGCGCGGAATGCGGGCTGCGTGTAGGTGTAGGCCTTGGCGAAGTCTTTCTTGATGAGGGCGTCCCAGCGTTGCTGGGCGCGCTCGGCGACTTCGACTTCAGGCGCCTTGGGCTGCAGGCTGGCGCAGGCGCCCAGGGCCAGGGTGATTGCGAGCGCGGTAGCGCCCAGGACGGTGCGCCGTGCAGCGGAAGGTGCGAAAGCGGGACGGGCAATTGGCATGAAAGGCATTCCTTGGATCGTTGTGTTTGAATCAAAAAAGCACGTGGCGACGCGACCTGCTGTGCGCTACGTCATTTGCGCGGCGCAGCGGTGCCGAGGGGGGGCCAACAGGCTGGCCGGTGAGCTTAGGCCTTGCATGCGGTCGCGAAGTTCCCGGCTGATGGCGCGGGCGTCGTCGTCGGAGCGGATGACGCGCGGGGTGAGGACAATGAGCAATTCGGTGCGGCCAGCGGTGGTGCTGTGGGTGCCGAACAGCGCGCCAATCACGGGGATGGACGAAAGCACGGGCAGGCCCGATCGGGTGTTGCCGCTGTTGTCCTTGATGAGGCCGCCCAGGGCCAGCGTTTCGCCCGAGCGCACGGCCACCTTGGAATTGATCTGGCGCTGCATGAAGGGGTATTGGCCGGTGGCACCGTCCACCGTGGGCGCGATGTCGGACACGTTCTGGTTGATGTCCAGCGTGACCAGGTCGCCCGCGTTGACGGACGGCGTGACGCTGAGTTGCACGCCGGTGTCCTTGTACTGGATGTTGCCGGTGGTGGCGACGCCACCGGTGGTGACGATGGCCCCGCCCACATTGACCGGCTGCTGCGTGCCGACGGCAATGGACGCGGTGTGGTTGTCGAGCACCAGCAGCGACGGGCTGGAGATGACCTTGACCAGCGATTTGGATGCCAGCGCGCTGAGCAGGCCGGTGATCTTGCCGGCGACGTTGTTGATGGCGTAGGTAAAGCCCTGCCCTGCGGCCGCGCCGAGCGAGGTGGCGCCGGGCAGGATTTCAACGCCGGTGCTGGAGCTGTTGTTCAAGATGGCGGTGCCGCCGCGGCCGCCGACCACGCCGTTCTTGAGCGCCCACTGCAGCCCGTATTGCAAGCCGTCGCCCAAGGTGACTTCGACGATGCTGGCCTCGATAAGCACTTGCGCACGCTGCACGTCGAGCCGCTTGAGGGTGGATTCGATGCGCTCGTACTCGGACGGTTTGGCGTGGATGAGAAGCGTGTTGTTGATGCGGTCGGCCATGACGCGCACGGACTGGCCGAGCATCATGGTGGTGACGCCCTGCTGCTGCCCGGTCTGCATGCCGCGATTGAGCGAGTTGACCCCGAACGCGCCGCCGGTGGCGCCCAGGCCGCCACCGCCCAGCCCCGTGGTGCCGGTGCGGCCGAAAATGCCGCCACCGCTGTTGACCCCGGCACCGCCGAACGCGCCCGTGCCACCGAAGGCACCGGCGCCCCCGAACGCGCCCGCGCCGCCAAACGCCCCCGTGGCGCCGCTGACGGTGCCCAGGCCCGGCGCGACGCCGGTGGCGCCCGTGAGCGCGGCATTGCCGGCCGTGCCGCCGTAGATGCCGTTGAGCAGTTCGGCCAAGTGGTCGGCCGAGCCGTTCTGCACCTTGTAGACGAACAGCTGCGGCTCGGAGCTGTTCATGTTGGGGCGGTCGAACTGCTCGATCCAGTAGCGGATTTCGTCGAGGTAGGCGGCGCGCGGCGTCACCACCATGATGGCGTTGATGCGCTCGATCGACATGACGCGCACCGCGCCAAACAAGGGGCTGCCTTCGCCCAGGGCGTTGGCGCCGATGGCGGGCGCCGCCGCGGCCGCGGCCCCGCGCGGCGCGGCTGCAGCGCCCGGCGTTGTCGCGGCGGATGCGGCCGCCGGCGACGCCGGGGCAGCGGACGAAGCGCCAGCGCCACCGGGGCTGCCGCCCGAAAGCAGGCGCAGGGCTGCTTCGACTTCGCCCGGGGAGGAGTGCTTGAGCGGGAACACGCCGATGGACATGCCGCGCAGCAGGTTCACGTCAAAGGTGTTGACGATGTCGAGCCAGCCTTCGGCTTCGGCACGGGTGCCGCGCATGATGAGGACGTTGCGCATGGTGTCGACGCGCACGATGGCGTCGGCAGACACCATGGGCCGCAGGATGGCGGCCATTTCATTGGCCCCCAGATATTGCAGCGGGATGACGATGGCGCCGTAGCCCGGCGCCAAGGTGCCGGCACCAGCCAGGCGCGGCGCCGCGACGATGGTGCGCAGCGACTCGGGCGTGCCGACGTGGTAGGTGCCGCGTGGATCGCGCGCCATGACGACGCCATTGATCTGCAGCGCGCTTTCAAGCAGGTTGAAGGCTTTGTCGGCGCTGATGGGCGTGCGCGTGATGAGCGTGATGGTGCCGGGCAGGGGCGGATGGACGACGTAGTCCACCTTGAGCAGGTCACGCAGCATGACCTGCACCACTTCGGCGGTGGGCGCATCCTGGAAGTTGAAAGTGCTGGCGGGACCTCGGACGGCACCGGCGCCGCCGGATGGCGGAGCGAGCAGTCGGTCGTTGCCACGAATGACCACCGGCTCTGCCGCCACTGGCGTGGCGCTGGCGCGTGCCGGCCCGGCCGGCGCGGCGGCAACGACGGGCGCCACGGGCAACGATACAGCCGACACGGGCACCGCGGCTGCCGGTACCGGAGACGCGGCGACATCGGTCACGGGTGCGGATTCGGGTGTGGCGCAAGCCACGAGCTGCCCGAGCAGGGAAACCAGGAGGAGCGAGCGAAAAGTACTGGGCAGATCCATGGGAAGAAACGAAAAAGATGGGGACGCCGGCACGCGCGTCCGGTCGTCATGGCTGCGGCCGGGAGCAGCAGAACAGGGCAGGCGCCGAAGCGGGTGGCGGGCGGGGGGCACGAGGGCCTTCATTGGGACTCCCTTCTGGCGGGCGCAGGACGGTTCGACGGCGAGCCTTTGGCTGAGGCAGCGCCGGGTGGCGAAGCCGCACCGGCAGCGGAGGCGGCGGCCAGGGGCAAGACAATGACGCGCTGTTCTGCCCCTTTGCCAAAGGTGACTTCACGTTCGCGAATGCCACGCAATGTCCATTCCCCCAGGCTCTCGCCGCTGCGAATGAAGCGGGGCTTGCCATCGACTTCGGCCAGCACACCGTTGAGCGCCGGACCCCGGACGATGCCACGCAGCTTAGTCTTGTCGAGCAGGTCCGGTGGCGGCGGGGCCGCTGGCTCAGGCGCTGCGACTGGCTTTGCAGTGGCCGGGCGGCGATCGATCACGAACAAGGGGCGTTCGAGCAAGGTGCGGTCGTTGCTGGCGGCGGCCGGATTGACGCTGAGAAAAGTGGCGGATGCAGCGTCGAGGTTGGGTGGCAACGGCTGCGGCGCCACCCACTGGGTGCGCTGCCTGGCGCCTGGGCCGAGCCACAGCAAGGCCAGCGCGGCCAGCAGCAGGGCATTGAGTGCCCACAGGAAGGGGGGTGAGGCGGCGGTTCATGAGCGCGCCTTGAGAACGAACAGACTGACGCGCGCGACCATGGTCTGAACCTGCCCCTGCATGCCGACTTGCTGGGCGGAGAGGTGGAGGTTGTCGCTGAAGATGACGGGCGTCTGCGTGGCGAGTTCCTGCGCCAGCGCCTGGAACTGAGGCCATTCACCCTCGATGGCGAGCATGAGGCCAATGCGGTCGAACTGGCCGTCTTCCTTGGCCGGCATGACCTGGCTGCTGGTCACGCGCATGCCGCGGCTGGTGGCCACGTCGCGCACGCGCTGCAATGCGGCGTTGCCGATCTGGGCACTGTCGCCATCGGCAGGATACGCAAAATGGGCCAGGCTGGCCTTGAGTTGAGTTTCGATGCCGGCCATCTGGCGCTCGGCGGCATGCAGGCCCAGCAGTCGCGCGTGGCGCGGCTCTACGCTGGCCAGCGTGTCCGTGGCCCAGCGATATTTGGTGATGCCGTAACCTGCGGCACCGACCAGCATGGCCAGCAACACGCCGGCCATCAGCACGAGCCAGAGTTGTTCAGGGCGAAGCGCGGGCCGTTTCATGGCGCCCCTCTCGGACGCGCGAGGGCATAGGTCTTGGGGTCGAGGTTCATCTCAATATTGAAAACTTCCTTGAGGGCGCCGCCAGCCCGGGTGGCGGGTGACAGCAGTCGCACGTCGCGAACGCCGGGCTGGCTCGCCAGTCGCTGCACCAGGGCGGCGGCGTCGTCGCCGTTGCCGTTGATGACGACCTTGTTGCCTTCTATGCGGAGCGAGTTGAGCCAGGCCCCGTCCGGCACGGCGCGGGTCAGCATGTTGAGCACGGGCAGCCAGGCCATTTGATGCGAGGCGATGTCACCCACGCTCTTGAGGCGTTCGCTCTGTTTGGTCAAGGATTCGCGCAGGGCGACTTGCGGCGCGACCTGGGTCTGCAGCCCATCAAAGGCTTTCTGGGCCTGTATGGCCCGCAAGCGCGACTGCAGGGTGGGCGTGAATGCGATGGCGAGCAACAGCAGCAGTGCCAGCGCCAGCAGGGCGAGTCGAAGGTTTCGGCCCCGGGCGGCAACGCGCCGGCGCTCACCTTCGCCAAAGCCTTGCATCACGATGGGACGGAAGTCCGCGGAAAACGGCGTTGATGGCAGCACCCAGACTTCAGGGGCGGCCGTGCTGTCGTCACCCACGGTGGCCACCGACTGCAAGCGCCGTTCTACGTGCGCCCGGGACGCCATGGCCACGTCGATGCGCAGCGTGTCGCCGGCGGGCGTGGCCGCGTAGCCAAAAACGGTCTGCTCGGGGTCAAACGGGGTGGCGGCATCGACTTCCAGCCGCACGGCGCGGGCCACGTCGGCCGGCGTCAGACGAGGCAACGTGAACTGACGATCCAGGACCTGGTCCCGCGGCAGCTCAACCGCCAGCAATGCCGCGCCGGCGCCAGGGGCAGCGGGTTGAGCACGGCCGTGGGCCACATCCCAGAAAGACCGCCCGCCATCTGCGCGCAGCAGGTCCACGCGCACCGGTGGTGTCAGTCCGCGCAGCGCGGGAAGGCCCAGGAGCATTGCACCGGCAGCACGCCACTGCATCGGCCACTGGCTCAGGTCCATGCCGAAAAGGCGCGTTTGGTTGGGGATACTGGTGGTCATGGCAATCGGTAACGACTGGGTTCAGGCGCCGGACACAACAATCTGCCGGTCACCCCCCAAAATGCGCCAGGGCGCCGTGCGGGAGTAGCCAGCGCCCAATGCGACGTCGCGTGTCAGGAGCAGTATTTTGCCTGTGCCCAGAGGCACCCGGGCAATCAATCGGTAATGATCGCCACCACCCCCCCCCCCTGTGAAAGCGGCGTTGAGGCCGCTGGTGTCGACGCCGGGCTGGTTGGTGCCGCGCGATCCGAGAATGCGATCAACCACGGCGGCGTTGCCACCAGCCAGCACCCCCAGAACCTCGGCCGGAGCGGCCATGGGATTGACCCGGTCGCCCCCGGTCATGTCCGCCGTCACCAGGTTTCGCAGGCGTGCATAGAGCGGGTAATCGACCCCCGGTACGAGCAACAGGTCTTCGACGGCTTCGAAGCGCCGCGCCGAGACGTTGGCACCGCCGGGCGCGGTGGGGTCTACCGCCGGGCGCTGATCGCGCCACTCCACCATGACTTGCGCCAGTGCCTGGGCGCGTCCAGCGTCCAGCCCACCCGCGTTCTGCAACAAGGTGGCCAACAACGGCACGCTGGCGCCATTGAGGGAAATGAGCCCGTCCAACGGCATGGCTTCCACCTCGACCTCGATCCCACCGAACGCCACAGGCGCGCGGGTACTTGCTCGCATGGGTTCGGTGCGGGTCTGCATGGCCTGCAGTGCGAGCACGATGGCGGCTTCGCCAATCGCTTGGCCACTGACTTCTTCCTGTAGCGTGGAGGCAACACGAATCTGCTGACGGACCGTTTTGGTCATCCCGATGACGAGGACGCTGAGGGCGGCAACGATCCAGAGCACGGCAATCAATGCCATGCCACCGACGGAGCGCGTGCGACGGCTCATCTCAGCGTTCCCCCACCAAACTGCGCGCGTGATACGCCAGGGTCGGTCAGCATGAGGGGCTGGGAGGCGGCAATCATCAGCGGCCAGGGGCGGCCTTCCTGGGCGACGACCATCTCGATGGCTGAGGGGACACGAACACCAAACGGCAGATCGGGCGGTGGCCATGCGGACAGCCATTCGCCGGTGTCCGGGCGCTGATAGCGCAGGCCCAGCGCGGAAACGCGGGTGGCCATGACCTGCGCCTGCGCGCCTCCCCAATCTGCGAATTCGGGCGCCCCGCTCCAGGGCGCATAACGCAGCACAAGCTGCGCCTCGCCCGATCCTCCGCCTTCCATGGCGAGTCGCAGGTAATGGCGACCACCGACACCAAATCGCGCCGGCATGACGCCAATCCAGGCGAGTGAATTGGGTTGTCCGTCGAAAAAGATGCGGCTGGCGTCCAAGCCCGCGCCGGGCGCAGCCTGCAATGCATGGAATTCGCGTGCTGAAACGCGTGAGAGCACATCGCGCAGAAAAAACACCGTCGTACGGTATTGATCGGCATCGCTGGCACGCCGCTCGACGCTGTCGCCGGTCTGCCCCATCGCGCGCATGGCGCTGGTCAGAGACAACATCAGGATGGAAAGCAGCACGAGGGCGATCAGCACCTCTACCAACGTGAAGCCCCGAGCGGTCAGACGTGGCGGCCTCATCGTGCGCCCTCCAGTGGGCGGCGCTCGGGACGCAAACTGGCGATCTGAAAGCTTCGCGCACGCCCGCCGTCGGCCCACTGCACCACGGCGCGCAATTCGTGCACGCGGACAGCCCGGGTGTCGCTGTTGGCCGGCGTGGGGTATGGCGCGCTGCTGACCTGCCACTCAAAGCCGGCACTGGTGCCTGCGTCGCTCACGCCATCGGCCGGAATGGTTGAATAGGCCGACAGCAAAGACTCCGCCAGCAAGACCGCACCTTCCTGGCTGGACAGGTGGCCCGCCTGGCGCGCGCTGTTGCCCATCACCTTGTAGAGCGCGCCCAACGAGAGGGCCATGATGGCAAATGCCACCAAGATCTCGAGGAGCGAAAAACCACCCGCACGCGGACGAAGGCGACGTCGGCTGCCTGTGCTGATCATGGCTTGGCGGGCTCCTGCTCGATACGGCCGGAGAACCAATCGACCCGCAGCCGCACCCCTGTGCCGGACGGGCGCACCAGATCGACGCTGCCGCCCGAAGCACCGCCACGTGGAAGAAACCGAATGCTCAGCGTCCCGTCGGAGCCGGTTTCTTCTGCCGCCATGACGGCGCGCAACTCCAGCGGCGGCATCACCAGGTGGGGCGGTTGACCCTCTATTCCGAAACTGCGTTGCTGAAGGTTGACCACGAATCGGACCTCCGTTCCCCGACTTTGCGCCAGAAAACGGGCCGTACGCATATCGCTGAGTGCCGCGCGGACGGTGTCCCGGTACTGCACCGATTCTTGCAGTTTGCCAAACGCGATGGGTACCAGGCCGACCAACAGCGCCAGTAGCGCGAACACGACCAGCAACTCCACCAGAGTGAAGCCGGACGCTGGTCGCGGATACGGTATTCGTTTGCGCGGGGGCACCACTGGGCGCCTTGATCAAACCTCAGGGGGCGTTGCGGACGTCGGCGTTTTCGCCTTCGCCACCGGGCGCGTTGTCGGCTCCCAGGGAGACGATCTCGAACCCGCCATTGGCCACGGGGCTGGTATAGCGATACGCATTGCCCCAAGGATCGTTTGGCAGTGCGCCTTTGAGATAAGGCCCGTTCCAGCCTGCGATCGAGCCGGGTTGCTTGACCAGCGCCTGCAGTCCTTCTGCCGTGGTGGGGTAGCGGCCGACGTCCAGCTTGAACAGTTCCAGTGACTTGTCGAGGTCAGCAATTTGCACGACGGCGGTCTTGGATTTGGCGCCTCCCAACTGGCCCAGCACACGCGGGCCTACGATGCCCGCCAGCAGCGTGAGGATGGCCAGCACCACCAGCAACTCGATCAGGGTAAAGCCCTTGCGGCGGCGGCGCGAGGTGGCAGATTGGCTGAAACGGACGAAGCGATTCATGACGCTTTCTTTCGTAGATGAACAAACAATACAGAGCGGGTCAGCGAGCAAGGTCATTGATAGAGAGGATGCCAACCAAAATAGAAACGATGATGGCGGCAATCATCACGCCCAACACCAGGATGAGAACGGGCTCGAGAAAGGTCAGCGCGCGCTTGATGCCAGTCTCGACCTCGCGATTCAGGATGTTGGCCAACTCGATCATCATCGGGCCGATACGGCCGGTTTCCTCTCCCACTCGGATCAGATTGATGGCCAAAGGTTCAAAAATGCCGGTGGCTGACATGGCCGAAACCAGACGCCCCCCCGTCCTTGACCACCGGGATCATCTTGGCCAACGGCTGCCGCAAGCGTGCGTTGCCTACCGTCTCGGTGGCGATGTGCATGGCCGTCAGCATGGGCACGCCATTGCCGAGCAGAGTGCCCAACGAGCGGGAAAAAAGGGTGAGATCGTACTTGTGCAACAGGGGCCCCATCAATGGCAGGCGCAACGCTATCGCCTGCCACCAGACCCGACCCGAGGGTGAGCGCAGCCAGCGCAGAGCAAGCCAGCCCAACACCGCGAAGACGACCGCCATGACCCAGCCGTATTGACGAAACGCGTGACCGATCACCATGACAACGCGGGTGGGCAACGGCAGCGCATCGCCCATGTCGTTAAACAGTTGTTCGAACTGGGGCACAACAAACCCCAGCATTGCCACCAGCGAAAGGACCGCCACGCCCAGCAAAATGGCGGGATAGATGGTGGCAGAGACAACGCTTTCCCGAAGGGCACGCAGGCGCTCCATGTGCTCGACCAGGCGTTGCAGCACCTGCGACATCTGGCCGCTGATCTCGCCCGAGCGCACCATGTTGATGTAGAAGTCGCCGAACAGATCACGGTAACCGCCCAGCGCACGACTGAAAGGGGCACCCCCCCTTGACGTCTTCCAGCAGCTTTTCGAGCATCGCCCGGACACTGGGCTTGTGGCTCATGTCGATCAGTACGCGCAGCGCGTTGTCCAACGCCAGGCCGGCGCGAAGCATGATGGACAGTTCGCTGGTCAGTGCCAATATGTCCGCTTGATTGACGGGGCCTTTGGCCGCACGTGCCCTGCGCTGAGAGCCTGACAGCGCCACCGTGCCTGAACTGACCCCGATTTCGGCTTCATCAATACGGATCGGCGTCAGCCCACGCTCACGCAGTTGGCGCAGCACAACGCCGTTTGCGCTGGCCTCACTGCGTCCTTCGACCAGGCGTCCATCAGGCTGCGCAGCGCGCCAAATGAACTCAGGCATCGCTCTGATCCTGCGTGACGCGCAGCACTTCGTCCAGGCTGGTCACACCAGCAGCCACCTTGCGCAACCCGTCGTCGTAGAGGGTATGCATGCCGCTGGTGACGGCAATGGCCTGTAATGCGCCCGCGTCCAGGCCCTGAAGGATGGCGCTGCGCATGGGCTCATCCACCACCAGCATTTCGTGGATGCCGGTCCTTCCCTGGTAGCCCGTACCCCGGCATTTTTCGCACCCCTTCGCCTCGAAGATGGACGCACCGGCCGCCAAAAACTTTCCGATGCCGGAGCTTTGAATCAACTCTGGCGCAGGTTGGACCGGCGTCTTGCAGTGGGGACACAGCTTGCGGACCAGGCGCTGTGACAGCACGCCATTGAGCGTGGAGGTGATCAGGTAGCGCTCTACACCCATGTCCTGCATTCGGACGACGGCGCTCGCTGCGGTGTTGGTGTGCAAAGTTGATAGCACCAAATGACCGGTCAGGGAGGACTGAACCGCGATTTGAGCTGTTTCGCCGTCGCGCATTTCCCCGATCATGATGATGTCCGGGTCCTGCCGGAGAATAGAGCGCAGTGCGTTCGCGAAAGTCAGGTTGATTTGCGCATGCACCTGGATCTGGTTGATGCCTTCGAGCTGATATTCGACCGGGTCCTCCACGGTGATGATCTTCTGCGTGGTGGAGTCCAGCTTGGACAGGCCAGCGTACAGCGTGGTGGTCTTGCCCGAGCCAGTCGGACCGGTCACCAGCAGGATGCCGTGCGGGCGCGCCAGCAGCGCATTAAAGCGTGCCAGGGTGTCTTTCTCGAACCCCATGTCCTCCAGGCTGAAGCGCACGCTGGCCCGGTCGAGCACCCGCATCACCACGCTTTCGCCATGCACGGTCGGAACGGTAGACACACGCAAATCCAGCTCACGCCCCTTCACTCGGGTCTTGATGCGTCCGTCTTGCGGCAAACGGCGTTCGGCGATATCCAGATGCGCCAGCAGCTTGACACGGGAACTGACCGCGGCCCCCTGGCGTGGTGGCACCACTTCTTCGGGCAACAGCACACCATCGACCCGATAGCGCACGTGCAATCCATCGTCAAACGGCTCCAGATGGATATCCGACGCCCGAAGCTCGATCACGCGACCGATGATGGTGTTTACCAGGCGAATAACGGGTGCTTCGCTTGCCAGGTCGCGAAGGTGCTCGACGAAGTCGCCGGCGTCGCCCTCGAGTTCACTGCCTTCGCCATCCCCCTCAGCAGTGGACGGCTCTTCCAGCAACCGGGCCAGTGCCTTGTCGATTTCGCTCGGAATTCCGACCGCTGCGCGGACCTTCAACCCGCTGGTCAGGTGGAGCGCCTTCAGCACAAATTCGTCGTGAGGCGCAGCCATGACGACTTCCAGCTGGTCGTCTGAGACCCGCACGGGCAGCACGTGATGCGCCCTCAGGAACTCGGGCAACAGGCCTTCGGGTTCAGGCAGCATCTCGGGATAGGCATCAGCCGTCACGAACGGTTGGCGCAAATGCTCGGCCAATGCACGTGCCGCATCCACTTCAGAAACCAATCCGAGGCTGACCAGCACGCGGTCGAGCGTTCCGCCCATTTCTCGCTGCGCGGCCATGGCACGGTCGAGATCGCGCTCACTCAGCTTGCCGGCATCCACCAACAGGTTGCCGTAAGCGTGCCAGCCGGTGACCGTAGCCTCAGCGCTCAAGGCAGGCTCAACCAGCGAGTGATGGTGGGTGTTGGAGTCGGCCATGCGGGAAAGATCGGCAATTCCACGAACACGCTCAACCATGCTTCGAATTGCCTGCTGCTTTTAAACCTCCGATGCTAGCACCCCGCCAACTCCGGGCGACGTTGAACTCCAGACTCGGCGGTCGAAAAGTCCGCAAATCGTGCGGCCTTGGCCCACCAAGCCACCGCGCCGAATGAACTGGAGGCCGCAGACACGGGGCACAAATGGGAGGTCGCACCAAAAATGCAGCATTTTTTATTAAACGGATTTCGAATATCCCACCACATGTAAACGCTTAAAACGACGGTAAACGGGTGATCGCCACAAACGCAACAGGCTCGCAAGGTGCCAGCCAAGGTGCCTGAGGTCCCGGTGACTGGCGCGCTGGGCTACGTGCTCAACGACGACACTGTCCGCACGCATGAGAATCCAGCCCGCCAAACGCAAGCGCAGGCAAAGATCCACATCTTCACCATACATGTGATAGCGCTCGTCAAACCCTCCAACCTGGGCGAACGCGGTGCCGCGCAGCAGCATGAAGGCCGCATTGACCCAATCGGCCGAGCCTGCACTGTTCGCCGGCACCTCGTGCCGGCGGCGAAAAAGATGGCGCCGCAACAAACGCCCCGGCGTTGGCAGCAGGCGCTCATGGTCCTGCACTGCGCCAGCAACGTCAATCTGCCGCGGATATACGCAACCAGCCTGGGGCGCGGCAGCAAACACGGCCAACAAGGCCGCGAAAGGTTGGCTATCCAGCAGCCGGACATCGGGGTTCACGACCCCAAACACGGTGCTTGCACCCAGCTTGCGATCACGTTCGAACGCGCGATTGTGATTGGCACCGAAGCCTGCTGGCGACAAATTTTCAAGCACGACGACCTCAAAGGGCCATGACCTGGCCCGCACAGAGGCCACCAACCCGGGTTCAGGACAATTGACCGTCAACAACACGCGGCAAGGACCCACACCACCGCTTTCAAGCACCGACGCCATTTGACCGAGCAAGGCGATCACGGCGGCGCCATGGCCATGACTGACTACGGAGACGCTCAATCCGGCATCCGGCATGGTGGAACCGTTCACTCAAACAATTCAGCGTGCTTCAAAGACACTCCTGCGCGATCCTTTTCGGAAAGGCTTGGAAACTGAATGTCGTGCGCCGCCAAGGGCCATTCAATGCCAATAGAGGGGTCGTCCCAGGCGATGCAGCGCTCATGCTCTGGTGCGTAGTAATCGGTCGTCTTGTACAGGAAATCTGCAGTAGCGGTAAGCACAAGAAATCCATGCGCGAAGCCCGGGGGCACCCACAACTGCCGGTTATTTTGATCGCTCAGCTCTACACCCACCCACCGCCCGAAACTTGGCGACCCGCGACGAAGGTCGACCGCCACGTCAAAGACGGCGCCACTCACTACGCGCACAAGCTTGCCCTGGGGTTGTTGAATCTGGTAATGCAATCCACGCAAGACCCCCTTGCTGCTGCGACTGTGGTTATCCTGGACAAACTCCACGCATGCGCCCGTGGCGGCGCGGAACGCACGATGATTGAAACTTTCAAGAAAGAAACCTCGTGCGTCACCAAAAACCTTTGGCTCAATGACAAGAACGTCGCTTATCGCGGTATGAGTTATTTTCATTTCGATCAACTTTGTGCCGCTGTCACAGCAATTCCTGATGGAAGGTATCGTTTGTAGCGGCCCAGGCCCGCCTGAATTCCTTCGGCTGTAATTTTATAAAGCCACTGTCCATCACTTTCGCCAACGCAGCGCGCGCCAAAGTTTTCATGGAACCTGCACACGCTTATATTTCTTTTGTCGACCTCAAAATGAGCCGAACTGAAGCCCAGGCACAGACCATACATATAGATCATCATGGCAGATTCAATCGCATGGTAGAAGGGCTCCTCCGGCTTCAAAATCCAGGAGCCCCAGCAAAACGAGGGCCCACGCGCGTCGTACATTCTCACGGTGCCGATGGGTGTACCATCCACCCGCTCGATAATAAAATAAGCTTGGGCAGTGTCACAACGATAGCTGCGCAACCAGTCAATTTGCTCACTCAGCTGCAATGAGGTGGGTGAGATGTACCGACTTGTTTTTTCATGGGTTCGCAAATTCAATATGAATGCCGCATCGCGTTCGGTCACATCACGCAGGTTCAGGCGATGACCTTGGATGCGACTGGCCTTTACGATACGACCGTCATTCATTTCCGGGCATTCTTAAACGGCAAGCAGCGTCCACCTGAGCCAATTGAAATTCGGTGCCGGCTTGTCCCGGATCGATGCGAAGACGATTTTCAAACCCCTCATTGCTGTCGAGCGTAAAACGCAGCTCCTCATACCTGCCCGGAAGAGTTTCGGAAATTCTCTTTCTCAGGGAGTTGTTTTCGGTGAAAATTTTTTCACCCAATTTCAGGAAAAAAACCTGAAGCGTGTCTTCACGCTTTGTGCGTATACGAACACTCAATTCAATCACCTGACAGCGCGAAAATCCCGCCCCATCACGCGCATGGAAAACAGCCTGCGGGTCATCTCCCCCAAGCAGCCAGCCGTCGGGCGCAGCATGCACGTCGTTCAACGTCAGGGTTGCATGGTTGGATGCGCCGGCTTCCCGGGACGTCCAATGCATCAGCACATCGCTCGACGGTTGCTGCGCGACGACCGGAAAGTATTTGATGAACGATGCATGGATGCGACGGCCATATTGATAGGCTGGCGTCCAGTCAGGCATGTCGAAGCTTGGGCAACGGATGGGTTCACGTGACCCCAACTGCTCTGCCAAACAACGAATTTCCTTCGCTCGAAATTGGGCATTGTCGGCGTAGTGATCGTTAACACTGAAGATGCCGCGCGCAGCAGCCAGCGCCAGCATGGCCATCAAGATAACGATGGACCGCTTCACCTTTTGCTGACGCCCGCCCCGTTTGCGCGACCACGCAAAAACAGTCAAAGCCAACGCCCAGGGCAACAGCAGGGTCACCCAAAAGAAATGGAACCTGAAATACGCAAACTGAAATACATCCCAGGCGCTGCGGATGGATGGATCTCGGACACTGGTGCGACCCAACGACACCAGCATCAGGTACCCCGCCACAATGAGCGCCAGGGGCAGATAGACGTAAGCTGTCCGCCACTCCACTGAGTCGCCGACTCGACGGGCGAGCCGTCCTAATAGCCAGAAAAGGCTGGCTGCGAGCAGGAAGACAACGCCCACAGCAAACACAAATTCCACGCCAAGGGCGGGAAATGGTCGACCAACCGCCCTGCCAACCTTTCCGAGCAAAAACACCCAAAATTCGGGTTTGTCGGGCCAAGTCAGTTCGTAGCGCAAGGCGGGATCGGAACCGGGCGCCACACGCGTCAGGTAGAGTTGCAACGATGTGGTCAACAAACCGGCCATGGCGGCCACGAAACCGCCTACGCGCACTCGTGCGCTCAACGGTTCGTCCGGCCCACGGGCATAAGACATCAAGATCCAGACGCACCCAAGCGTCAGCGCTGCGATGGCTCCGGAGATGTACGACAAGCCCGCCAAAAGACACAGGCACAACGCCGCTGGCGCCATCATTCTGGATCGACATGTCAGAACCACATACGAAGTGCCCAGCAGGAACACCAGAGGCAGCGCCTGGTGGTAGGCCAGGTTTTGCTCCCCCCCAGTAACTACCGGCTTGAAGCATGAAGATCGTGGCCGCAAACGCGACCGCGCGTACTGCTGCCATGGGGATCGCCCAACCTATCAGCCGCCACTGAAGCCATAACAAGGCCCCGAGCACCAGCAACATCGACAGAAATTGATAGGCGATGGAATTTCCGTCGAGCCAGCGCTGCGCCACGGTATCAAGAGCGAATCCAATGGGCGAAATGGTGTTGTTGACCACCTGAAACAGCCGTGCGAGCGCAAACGAGTCCACATTGCCGTCACGATAGGCACGCCAGTCGTCGATGAACGGCATGTCCGTACCGTAGCGAAGCCATGCCACCAGGTTGGCGGCAAGCATGGCCAAAGGCAATGCAATGCAAGCGCGGGTGAGCCATCGCTCCAGCAGCGATGGCTCAGCGTTGGGCATCGGGCGTAAAAATCCAGTAATGCACGACGAACAGCAGGGGAACGCACACCATTACGGCCGCAAGCGGCGCCGCCCAAGCCGGACCGCCGACCCAAGTCATCCAAGCTTCGACGGTCAGCAACCCCAACCCGAGTTGCAACACGTGACTGGCAGCGACATACCAAAACGACATGCGCCGACCAGGTCTGGCAAATACCGTACGGCGCAGCAGGGTGAATGACAGGCCGATGCCCGCCAAAAACGCCAACAGATAAGCCGATCGATAACCCATCACCTTCAGCAGGCCAAGATAGAGCAAGTAGGTCGCCAGTGTATTGAACCCGCCGGCCATCAAATACCGCACCCCGGTGCCGATCAAGCGGCCTCCTGCGGGCGTGTCAGCGAAAGAAATTCGTCATACTGACGGATGTAATCTTGCGGATCGTAAGGATCGGAGGCCAGCACCATCAGCACCGCGTCCTCTGAATATCCGTACTGAATACCCCAAGTCATGGGCGGCAAATACAAGCCCAGGTTGGGGCGATCCAGCCAGAATTCCTCGCGCTGCGTCCCGTCATCCGTCACCACGCGGAGTTGGCCTTTGACCGCCACCAGAAACTGCGCACACTGCCGGTGCGCATGCTCTCCCCGAATTTGCTGATTGGGCACGGCGTAGACCCAGAAACAGCGTTTCGGCACGAATGGCAAGTCCAGATCAAACTCTGCCGCACACAGAAAACCACGCAAATCCTGCACTTCGCGCAGGGTATGCAACTGTACGCCGCGCACGGCGCTGACCAAAACACCGGAATGCGCGGCGCCACGCACCTGCTCGGCTGCCACTGCCGACCGAGCAGGGGCATCGACATAACCGACGATGATGGCGGGATGCCCTTGCACCACAGCACCCGAAGGAACGTCGTGCGTGACGACGGCCCCGGGCTCGACACGCGCACGGGCCCCGATGCGGACGCCAGGTGACACCACAGCCCCCCTCACCCACGTGCGCGCCATCCTCCAGCTTCGCGCCCCCTGCTACACACGCCAGAGCCCCTACGCGAACGTTGACGCCGACCTCGTTGGTCAGCACGACGGCGGAAGGGTGGACAAACGGATCAGACACCTTGAATCAACTCTTGAAGAAATGCTGAATGGTCAACGCTACCGCCTGGGGTCGGTGTTTGGTGTTCTCATAAGCGCGCCAGGCGTATGCGCCGACGATCCCCAGACTGAGCAGGTTCAGTGCACCAAAGAACAGGATGGCGACCAAGGTCATGGCATAGCCGGGGACAGCGATCATCCCGAGCATCCGACCGAGGACCGCAACCGTTCCGAGTGCCACCGCGGTCAACACCCCCAAGGTGCCCGTCCACAACAAACCGCGAATCGGCAAGTCGGTGAACGAGAATACGCTGTCGGCCAGATAGGATACTTTTTTCTTCCAGGTCCATGCGGAGCTACCGTGCTGCCGTATCTGGCGCTCATACGGCACCTCGGCGCGGCGAAATCCGAGCCAGAAGATCTGCGCAATCAACGAGCTACGGCTCTCCTCCAACGCCAGCAGCGCGTCTCGAAAGGACTGGTTGCACGCAAAAATATCGACGCCGCCAGCCGGCATTTGAGGCACAACCCAGCGGCGATAGGCAGACCAAAAAAGGCGGGCAGTCCAGCGCTGCAACAACGGGTCGCTGCGGGCCGCGCGAACGCCCACCACGACATCACAGGCGCCACCGGACAGCACACCGAACATCTGGACAATCAGCTCTGGCGGCTCCTGCAAATCGGCCGCCATCACCGCAAACAGCGATCCGGCGGCGTGCATCAGCCCCATGCGCACCGCTGCGAAGGCCCCAAAATTTCGCGACAGCAACACGAGCTTGGCAGCGAAAGGCTGGTCGGGCAATTGCGCCAGCAGCAGCTCATGGCATCGATCCGGACTGCCATCCACGACGAAGACCACCTCAAGCCGACCATTCAACTTGCCGTCCAGCGCCGCCAGCGCGCGCAGCAGATCCGGAATGGATGCTTCGTTCTTGTACACCGGAACGATCACACTGAGATCACGCACGCTCAGACCGCCTCCTGCTCAAAACAGGTGACTGCGTCAATCACTTGGCTGACTTGCGAATCCGTCATGCCAGGAAAACACGGCAGCGTCAGCACCTGGTGGCACGCAGCCTCCGACACGGGCAGGTGCACATCCGCATAAGCGCCGACATGCATCGGTTGGCGATGATCCGGCACCGGGTAATGCACGTCGCTGGCCACGCCGCAAGCCGTCAGATGCATGCGCAACGCGTCGCGTCGCGGACTCCGTATGACGTACAAGTGGGCCACGTTCTCGTCCGCGCCGACCACTGGCGCCTGCAGCGACATGTCGGCAAAGGCTGCGGTGTAACGCGCCGCAATCGCACGCCGCTCAGCGTTTGCGACGTCCAGCCCGGGCAGTTTCGCTGCAAGCACCGCGGCCTGCAACTCATCAAGCCGGCTGTTGCGCCCACCACGGCACACGACTTCGTACTTGGATCCCCACCCATACTGACGCAAGGCGCGAAGGCGATCAGCCAGCGCGTCGATCCCGGTCACCAAGGCACCGCCATCTCCCAGCGCGCCCAAGTTCTTGGTGGGATAGAAGCTGAAGCACGCCACATCACCCCACGCACCGGCCGCCCGACCGGCCAGTCGGGCGCCATGCGCCTGCGCACAGTCCTCGATCAGCGACACGCCAGCGGCACGGCACAACGGCGCGATGACGGTCATATCTGCCATCCGCCCGTAGAGATGCGTGGCAATGACGGCGTGAATCGATTGCGACCCCAGCATGTCGGCCAACACCTGCGGCGCGAGATTGAGCGTCACCGGATCGACGTCCGCATACACCGGCTCGGCGCCCACTGCCAGTATCGCCGAACTGCCGTAGAACCCCGCATTGGCCACTGTCAGCACGCGCTGGCCAGGGCCGATATCCAGGCCGCGCAGGGCCAGTTCAAGCGCGTCCGTCCCATTGGCAACGCCAATGGCGTGGCCAACGCCCACATACGCCGCAAACGCCGATTCAAAAGCCTGCACCCAAGGGCCCAGCACGTAGCGCTCACTTGCGATTGCTTGCCCCAGCACAGCGGTCAGATCCAGCCCACGGGCAGCCAGCTCCGCTGAAAACAAGGGAACGCTCGGTGGGCGTGTCATCTCATCGGCTCACTGAAGCGCCCGCTGCAGGGCCACGCTCACGCAGCAGCTGACGCAAATATTGCCCATATCCGCTCTTGGCCAGCGGCTGCGCAAGCCTGTCGAGCTGCGCATCGTCGATGAAGCCCCTGCGCCACGCAATTTCTTCGGGGCAGGCGATCTTCAGGCCCTGGCGGCGCTCCAGCGTGGCAATGAACTGACCTGCGTCCAGCAGGCTGTCGTAGGTACCCGTATCAAGCCATGCGTAGCCGCGGCCCATCATCTGCACGCTCAGCTGCCCTTGCTGCAGATACACATCGTTCACAGTGGTAATTTCCAGCTCGCCACGTGCGCTTGGACGAATCGACTTGGCGATGTTCACCACCTGGTTGTCGTAGAAATAGAGGCCCGTCACCGCATAGTGGCTTTGCGGACGAGCCGGTTTTTCTTCAATGCTGATGGCTTTGCCAGACGCGTCGAACGTCACGACGCCGTACCGCTCCGGGTCGTGCACGTGATAGGCAAACACCGTCGCCCCCTGCGCCTGCGAATCGGCTCGCGCCAACAAGGGCTCAAAGTCGTGGCCGTAGAAGATGTTGTCACCCAGCACCAGCGCGCTGGGGGCGTTGCCGATGAAGGACTCGCCGATGATGAAGGCCTGCGCCAGGCCGTCCGGGCTGGGCTGCACGGCGTAGCTAATGTCGATGCCCCACTGGCTGCCGTCGCCCAGCAGTTGCTGAAAGCGCGGCGTGTCCTGCGGGGTGCTGATGACCAGGATGTCGCGCATGCCGGCCAGCATCAGCGTGGCCAGCGGGTAATAGATCATCGGCTTGTCGTACACCGGCAGCAGCTGCTTGCTGAGGGCCAGGGTGGCCGGGTGCAGCCGGGTGCCGGAGCCGCCGGCGAGGATGATGCCCTTGCGTGGAGTGGTCATGGAAGGCTTCAGAGGATTTCGGTGAGCATGCGGTCGACGCCGTGCTGCCAGGGCGGCAGGGTCAGGCCGAAGGTGGATTGGAGCTTGCGCGTGTCCAGGCGCGAATTGAGCGGGCGGCGCGCCGGCGTGGGGTAGTCGGCGGTGGTGATGGGGGCCACCTCGGTTGCTTTTATTTTGATAGCTGGTTGCGCTTGCCTGGCATGCGCCAGCACGTGTTTTGCATAGGCAAACCAGGTGGTGTGGCCGGCCGCGGCCAGGTGGTAGGTGCCGGCCTTGCCGGGCTGCTGCCGGGTCTGAACGATGGCGTGGGCGCTGACGTCGGCGATCAGCTCGGCGCCGGTGGGGGCGCCCCATTGGTCGTCGATGACGGTGAGGCGCTCGCGCTCTTGCGCCAGCCGCAGCATGGTTTTGGCGAAGTTGCCGCCGCGCGCGGCGTACACCCAGCTGGTGCGCAGGATGATGTGCGCGCAGCCGCTGGCGACGATGGCCTGCTCGCCTTGGCGCTTGGTGGCGCCGTAGACGCTCAAGGGGCCGGTGGTGGCGTCCTCGCGCCAGGGCTGATCGCCGCTGCCGTCGAACACGTAGTCGGTGCTGTAGTGCAGCAGCAGCGCGCCGCAGGCGGCGGCTTCGCGCGCCAGCACGCCGGGGGCCTCGGCGTTGAGGCGCTGGGCCAGATCGCGCTCGGACTCGGCCTTGTCGACGGCGGTGTAGGCGGCGGCATTGACGATGACCTGCGGCTGCGTGGCGCGCACGGTGGCGGCGATGCCGGGCAGGTCGCCCAGGTCGCCGCACAGGCCGTTGGCGCCATGGCGGTCCAGCGCGATCAGCTCGCCCAGCGGCGCCAGGCTGCGCTGCAGCTCCCAGCCGACCTGGCCGTTCTTGCCGAGCAGCAGGATCTTCATGCGCGGCTTTCGCCCCCGTATTGCGTGGCGACCCAGTCGCGGTAGGCGCCGCTCTGCACGTCTTTCACCCAGCCGGGGTTGGCCAGGTACCAGGCCACCGTCTTGCGGATGCCGGTGTCGAAGGTTTCGGCCGGGCGCCAGCCCAGTTCGCGCTCGATCTTGCGCGCGTCGATGGCATAGCGGCGGTCGTGGCCCGGGCGGTCGGTGACGTGCGTGATCTGGCTGCGGTAGCTCTGGCCGTCGGCGCGTGGCGACAGCTCGTCGAGCAGGTCGCAGACGGTGTGCACGATGCTGAGGTTGGTTTTTTCGTTCCAGCCGCCGATGTTGTAGGTTTCGCCCAGGCGCCCGGCTTCGAGCACGCGGCGGATGGCGCTGCAGTGGTCGGTGACGTAGAGCCAGTCGCGCACCTGCTGGCCGTCGCCGTACACGGGCAGGGGCTTGCCGGCCAGGGCGTTGACGATCATCAGGGGGGATCAGCTTCTCGGGGAAGTGATACGGGCCGTAATTGTTGGAACAGTTGGTCGTCAGCACCGGCAGGCCGTGGGTGTGGTGCCAGGCGCGCACCAGGTGGTCGCTGGCGGCCTTGCTGGCGCTGTAGGGGCTGTTGGGTTCGTAGACGTGTTCTTCGGTGAACGCCGGGGCGTCGGGCGAGAGGGTGCCGTAGACCTCGTCGGTGGAGACGTGCAGGAAACGAAAGGCGGCCTTCTCGTCCGCCGGCAGGCCCGCCCAGTAGCCGCGCGCGGCTTCGAGCAGGCGGAAGGTGCCGACGATGTTGGTGGCGATGAAGTCTTCGGCACCGTGGATGGAGCGGTCGACGTGGCTTTCGGCGGCAAAGTTGACGATGGCGCGCGGGCGGTGTTCGGCCAGCAGGCTATCCATCAGCGCGCGATCCCCGATGTCGCCCTGCACAAAGCGGTGGCGCGCATCGCCTTCCAGCGCCGCCAGGTTGGCCCGGTTGCCGGCATAGGTGAGTTTGTCCACATTGACCACCGGCTCGCCACTACCCGACAACCAGTCAAGCACGAAATTGCTGCCGATGAAACCGGCGCCACCTGTGACGAGAATCATCCAAAATTCCTCCTTCGCATGCGTCTCGCCACTGGCTGCGGCGCCCACCGCATGCCTGACCGATTATTTCATGCTCTGTGACACTGACAGTCGCTTGAAACGCGACAATTAGCAAACCCTCTTGGAGTTGGGGGTGCGCAGCGGCGTACATTGCCCCTTGGGTTCATTCGTCGCACTACCAAGGAATTGCAGTTATGGCGACTTCAAAGAAAAAAAATCCGTTCGGTGAAGATCAGGCGCAAGTCGGCAGTCCAGGCACAGACGGCGTTCCTGAGAGCAACGTGTGGTTGGCCGGGCTTGGGGCGTTTGCCAAAGCGCACGCTGAAGGCAGCAAGGCGTTCGACGCGCTCGTGAAGGAAGGTGTTGCAATTCAGCGCAAGACTCAGGCGTTGGCAGAAGATCGCCTGGCAGAAGCCAGCAAGCGCATGGCTGAAATCACCGGGCAAGTCGGCGATGGCGCGCTGCCATGGGGCCGACTCGAAGGAATCTTCGAACAACGCGTCGCGCGTGCGCTGGGCCGGCTGGGCATGCCCCCCCGCCGAAGAAATCGCCGAACTCAAGAAGCGCATGGATCGGCTCGAAAGCCTGCTGGCGTCCATCACTGAAATCAACCCCACGCCTGACAGCGCTTCCGGAAAGCGCCGTGCTGTGGCGAAGAAGCCGCGCTGAGATCGCGTGCTCAACGCCTCTTGGCAAAGGCTTGAAGACGAGAAGCTGTCTTGCAGTCGCGCGACTGATCCATCGCTGCAGAGGGTGTTGCGCCCCTTTCTTCTTCTCGAAAGTTTTGCATTGCCCCGTTGCGTGGACAATTCGAACTGACCAGAACTGACCCCAATGCCTGCTTATGCCTTGCCCAACCGGGCAACCCTGCCCCCTCAGGGCGAATTTTTGAAGCGCCAGTTGACGCTGACCACGGTACTGGTGATGGTGTGCCACGCACTGTTGTTGTGGGGGCCCTCTATTTGGTGGTGGCAACAGGACCCTCCCAGTCACCCAAGCGAGTCTTTCATCACGCGCATGATCGTTCCTGCGCCACCGACACCGGCGCCACCGGCTGACCCTCCGCCTCCCACACCACGCCCCATTCCGCTTGCAAAGCCACAGCCGCGCCCCAAGCCAGCCCCGCGCCCGCGCCCCGCGCCCCCTGCTGCGGTTGAGCCACCCGACCGCCCACCACAGGAGTCCAGTCGAAACGATAAGCCCACCTCGTTGCCGTCCCTTCTGGTACCGCGCGTTGGCGCGACGTTCGGCGGCACCGCCATGCCCGAGCCGATCACGCCCTTGCTGCCAGAACCCGAGGAAATCGCCGCACGGGCGCAGATCAGTGCCGCGGGGGACGCCAACGTCATGGTTCCGGGGGCAGGCGATCTGAGCTATCAAGTCATCGGCCTGTCCAACGGGATCGCGTACAACAACGGCATATCGACGCTCACGTGGCGTCACGACGGCATTTGGTACGACAGCAAATGGTATTTTTACCATGTGAAAGTCGGCGAAGATACGTTGCGGGCCAACGGGCTGGTCACGCCTCAGGGCCTGGCGCCGGTAAGCGCACTTCAGCGCACCAAGACCGATCAGTCGGTTCGTTTCGACTACTCCGGTCGACGCCTTCAATTCGCTCCCGGCGCGACGGACAGCGAATTGCCTGCGGGCGGTGCATTGGATCGATTGAGCACCCTTGTTCAACTTGGCGCCTTGCTCGCTGGCGCGCCAGAGCGCTACACGCCCGGCACTGCCATCCGTATCCCGCTGACGGGCAAAGGCGATGTCACATCTGCGGCATTCGTTATCGAGGCGGAAGAACCGATCACAGCGCTCGACGGCAAGACCTTGAAAACGCTGCGCCTGACCCACACCCCCACGCGAGAGGGTGATCCCAAAATTGAAGTCTGGCTGGGCCCCCAGATTGAATACTTGCCGGTGCGTCTGCGCATCACCCAGCCCAATGGCGATTTTGCCGAACACACGGTGCAGCAGGCGGTGGCGGTGCGGGTTCCGGTCTATCAGCCCTCAGCGCAGGCGCCGGCGCCCGCGCTGCCCGCACCTCAGGCAACCCAATGAGCCATAACGCTGTCGACCGCGGCAAATAATCCGCTAGTGGTGGCGACAACTGAAGGACGACCTCAATGACCAAGAAAGCGCCCCGCCGCACCGCCGAGCGCATTCTTGGCACCACGCTGGAGCTGTTCAACCGCTTCGGCGAGCCCAACGTCTCCACCACCACGCTGTCGGCCGAGCTGCGCATCAGCCCCGGCAACCTGTACTACCACTTCCCCTCCAAGGACGAACTGGTCAACACCCTGTTCGACCAGTACGAAGGCCGGCTGTACGAGCTGCTGGCGGCGGACGAAGACGTGGCCGACGTCGAGGACGCCTGGTTCTTCCTGCACTCGCTGTTCGAGCTGATCTGGGCCTACCGCTTCCTGTACCGCGACCTGAACCACCTGCTGTCGCGCAACCGGCGGCTGGAGACGCACTTTCCCGCCATCCTGCTGCGCAAGCGGGCGGCGCTGCGCGTGCTGCTCGACACGCTGGCCGGCACCGCCGCGCCCGACGCCAGCGAAACGCGCCAGCGCGACGCCGTGGCCGCCAGCATGGTGGTGGTGCTGACCTACTGGTTGAGCTACGAATACGTGCTGCAGCCGCGCAGCGCGCTGGAGCCCGAAAACGCCCAGGACGCGCTGCTGCGCGGCGCCTACCACGTGCTGGGCCTGCTGGCGCCGCACCTTCATGCCGAGCCGCGCGCCCACCTGCAGGCCCTGATCGAGGCCTATCATCCCGCCACGCCCTGACCTTTTTCGCCATGACCGCCTGGCTGCCCTGCCCCTACGCTGCGGACTACCGCTTCGACGGCGAGCGCGTGCGCGCCCAATGGTCGGCGCTGCACGCGGTCGACGACGAGCCGCCGCCCGACAGCGACGCGCTGCTGCAGGCCTGGGTGCTGTTCCATTCCGGCCAGTTCGAGCAGGCCACCCACGCCGGCCTGGCGCTGGGCATCGACGGCCTGTCGGTCGCCAACCGCGCCACCGCCGCCTACGCCGCGCTGGTCGAACCGCACGAGCCCACCCGCATCGAGCTGTTCCGGCGCGTGCATGCGCGCGCCTGCGCCCACGCCGCGCAGCGCCCGCAGCAGCCCAGCGCCTGGTACTGGCAGGGCGACGCGCTGGCGCGCTACGCCAACGGCATCCACGTGGCACGGGCGCTGGCGCAAGGCCTGGGCACGCAGGTGCGCGCCGCGCTCGAAGCCACGCTGGCGCTCGACCCCAACCACGCCTATGCGCATGTGGCGCTGGCCACCTTCCAGGCGTCGGTCATCGACAAGGTGGGGCCGCTGGTCGGCGCCATGACCTACGGCGCGCACGCCGCCGCCGTGCACCGCCACCTGGACCACGCCCAGCGCCTGGCGCCCGATTCGCCCGCCGTGCTGCACGAATGCGCCAACGCGCTGTTGCTGCTCGAAGGCGAGGCGCGCCTGGCCGAAGCCACGCGACTGCTTGAACACGCCGCGCAGCTGACCGCGCGCGACGCCGTCGAACGCCTGTGGGTCGAGCTGGCGCGCGCCCGGCTGACGCTGTAGCGCGACGCCGCCGCGCGCGGCTAACATTGCCGTTTCACGCTTTACCCGAAGGAATCGCCATGTCCGACCTCAAGGCCCGCTTCGACGACGCCGTCGCCAACTCCAAGAAGCTCAGCGAGCGCCCCGACAACGTGACGCTGCTCAAGATCTATTCGCTGTACAAGCAGGCCACCGAAGGCGACAACGAAGAAGCCAAGCCCGGCTTTGCCGACATCGTGGCGCGCGCCAAGTGGGACGCCTGGAAGAAGCTGGAAGGCACCACCGCGGACGAAGCCATGCAGCAGTACGTTGAGCTGATCGACGAACTGCGTCAATAGTCGACACGAACCAACAGCCGAAACAGCCGGACGCAGAGGACGCGAAGGATTCGCAGAGGACGCAAAAGAAACAGCCAAAATAATGTTTTTTGGTTTTTTCTGCGTCCTCTGCGATCTCTGCGCCCTCTGCGTCCGGTTTTTTTGGTTTTTTTGAAGAATTCCCCGCTGCCGCAAGCCTGAACAGTGCAGGCAGCTACTTTTTAAATAGCAATCAGGGCTTGGCCGTGCTACCGGCGGCCAGCGCGCTCAGTCGGGCCTGCCGCTCGTCCTTGCCCAGACGGGACAGGTCGCGCACCGCGGCGTGAAAGCGCGGCCAGTCGCCGCCCACCTGCGCGAACAGCGCCTCAAAGCCCGGCACCAGTTCGTCGTACGCGGCCTGGATGCCGAAGAACGCGTTGTTGGCCCCCGCCACCCACGCGTCGAAGCCGTTGAACGGCGTGCCCGCCGCCGCCCATTCGGACTTCAACTGCGCGTAGCGTTGCCGAAAGCGCGCCATTGCTTCATCTTTCATAGCATAAAGCGCAGTCTGGTCGCGCGCCAAGGCAGGTTTTTGTGCATAAACCTGCTCGAGTTCGCTGCGCGTCTGGCGTGACAGTTCGCGGAACGCCCGGCGCCGCGCGTCGAACGCGGCGTAGTCGCGCCGCGCCACGTCGTCGGCCTGCGTGGCCAGCCAGCGCTGCACGCCCAGCCGCTCCACGGCGGTGGCATACGACTCGTTGAACATGGTGTCGTCGTTCACGTACACCACCTGGTGCGCCAGTTCGTGAAAGATCATGCGCGCCAGCTCGCCGTCGGGGTAGCGGATGAAGGTCGACAGCAGCGGGTCGCCCCCCGCCCAGTTCAGCCAGCCCAGCGTCGAATAGGCGGGCACGCCGTACATGCGCACCTCCAGGCCCTCGTCGCGCTCCAGTTGCGCCGCCAGCGCCTTGGCCTCGGCCTCGTCGTAATAGCCGCGGTAGCCCACGCAGCCGACCACGGGGAAGCACCAGCGCCGCAGCTCCAGCGAATCCGGCGGCGCCGCGGCCACGTTCCATACCGCCGCGCGGCGCTTCAGGTCGCTGTAGCGGTGGTAGCTGGCGTTGTCCGGCAGCGCCAAGTCATTGACGGCAAAGGCCCGCATGCCGCGCGCCAGCGCCAGGCGCGCCTTCAGGTCGGCCGCCACCGCCGGGTCGGCCAGCAGATCGTTCACGGGTCGCGCGGCATGCATCAGCGCCAGATGGCCGTGCACCGACTGCCAGTAATAACCCACCGAGCCGCAACCGGCCAGCGCCGCCAGCAGGGGCGCCAGCGCCGCCAGCCGCCACGCGTGGCGCAGGGTAAGACGGCGTGATGCCCCGGCAGATGACCCAGCTATGACCATGACTGCATTGTGCGCAAACCCGGCGCACCGCTGCGACAGGCGTGCGCTGCCGCTCATCGGATGACGAAGGTCAAACCGGGCGCAACAAGCCGGTATGGGCACGCAGGCATCTGGGTAATATTTGGTAACCTGTCAGGCGCTCAGGCACGACCGGCCTGACGCCTGCAGCCGCCAACTTTCGCCCACCACACCATGCGCCCCACCCCCCACCCGCCGCCGTTTCACCCAGCTTGCCGGTGCCAGCCTGGTCGCGGGCTTCGGTCTGGCGCGGGCGCAGGACGGGCGGGTAGTGCTGGGTCAGTCGGCGGCGTTCAGCGGGCCGGCGATGCAGTTGGGCACGCAGTTTTACGCCGGGGCCAAGCTGTGTTTTGACCAGCTCAACGCCAAGGGCGGCGTGGGCGGGCGACCGATCGAGATCCGGCAGCTGGACGACGGCTACGAGCCCGAGCGCTGCAAGGCCAACACCGAAAAGCTGATCAAGGACGAGGTGTTCGCGCTGTTTGGCTACATCGGCACGCCGACCAGCCTGGCGGCGCTGCCGCTGGCGGCGTCGGCCAAGGTGCCGTTCTTCGCGCCCTTCACCGGCGCCATGGGCCTGCGCGAGCCTTTCAGGCGCGAAGCCTTCCACCTGCGCGCGTCGTACGACGACGAAACGGCGCTGATCGTGCGCCAGCTCACCCACTTGAGCCAGGACCGCATCGCCGTGTTCCACCAGAACGACGCCTACGGCCAGGCCGGGCTGTCGGGCGTGACCAAGGCGCTGGCGGCGCAGCAGCTCAAGCCGCTGGCGGTGGCGACGGTGGAGCGCAATTCGTCGGACGTGAAGGACGCCGTGGCCACATTGGCCAAGTCGGGGGCGCAGGCCATCGTGCAGATCGGCGCCTACCAGGCGTGCGCGGCGTTTATTCGCCAGGCGCGCGCGGCGGGCTACGGCGGCAAGTTCTACAACGTGTCGTTCGTGGGCACGCAGGCGCTGGCCGACGAACTGGGCAAGGACGGCGCGGGCGTGGTGGTGTCGCAGGTCATGCCCTCGCCCTACAGCGCGGCGCGGCCCATCACGCGCGAATTCGTGGCGGCGGCGCGGCAGGTCGGTGGCAACGTGCAGGCCAACTATTCGTCGATGGAAGGCTATCTGGCGGCCAAGGTGTTTGCCGAAGGCCTGCGTCGCGCCGCGCGGCCCTCGCGCGAAGGGCTGATTGCGGCGCTGGAAGGCATCAACGAGGACTTTGGCGGCTACCGCGTGAACTTCGGGGCCGGTCAGCACGTGGCGTCGCGCTTTGTCGAGTTGTCGATGTTGACGGGCGACGGAAGGGTTCGGACATAACCCCCTGAGCGGCTGACGCCGCTTCCCCCTTCACTGCGTAAGGGGGACAACGCCTGCGGCCGGTGCAAGCCCGACCGCGGCGTTCTGCGCTTGGCCTGCTCCGCGGCCATCGGTGGCGCGCGGACCGTACATTGCACTCATTTTGATAGCTGCTTGCGCTTATCCTTGTTGCGCCAGCAGCGTTTTTCGGTCTGAATCTGCGCGCCGCCACGGCCGCGGCTAGACTGTGCGCATGAAGCTGATCGAACCCATCCTGGCGCAGGCCGCGGCCATCACCCAACTGCGGCGCGACATCCACGCGCACCCTGAGCTGTGCTACGAAGAAGTGCGTACCGCCGACCTGGTGGCGGCCAAGCTGACCGAATGGGGCATCCCCATCCACCGCGGGCTGGGCGTGACGGGCCTGGTGGGCGTGGTGCACGGGCGCGACGGCGGCCAGAGCGGCCGGGCCATTGGCCTGCGCGCCGACATGGACGCGCTGCCCATGACCGAGTTCAACACCTTCGCCCACGCCAGCACCCACAAGGGCAAGATGCACGCCTGCGGCCACGACGGCCACACGGCCATGCTGCTGGCGGCGGCGCTGCATTTTTCGAAGCACCGCAACTTCGACGGCACGGTGTACCTGATCTTCCAGCCGGCCGAGGAAGGCGGCGGCGGCGCGCGCGAGATGATCAAGGACGGGCTGTTCGAGCGCTTTCCGATGGAGGCGGTGTTCGGCATGCACAACTGGCCCGGCATGGACGTGGGCAAGTTCGCCGTCTCGCCCGGCCCGGTCATGGCGTCCAGCAACGAGTTCAGGATCACCATCACCGGCAAGGGCGGCCACGCGGCGCTGCCGCACAACGGCATCGACCCGGTGCCCATCGCCTGCCAGATCGTGCAGGGCTTCCAGACCATCCTGACGCGCAACAAGAAGCCGGTGGACGGCGGCGTGATCTCGGTCACCATGATTCACGCCGGCGAGGCCACCAACGTCATCCCCGACAGTTGCGAGATTCAGGGCACGGTGCGCACCTTCACCTTCGAGGTGCTGGACCTGATCGAGCGGCGCATGCAGGAAATCGCCGAAGGGCTGAGCGCGGCCTTTGGCGCGCAGTGCGCCTTCGAGTTCCGCCGCAACTACCCGCCCACCATCAACACGCCGTACGAAGCCGACTTTGCCCGCCGCGTCATGGCCGACATCGTGGGCGAAGGCAACGCGCTGGCGCAGGAGCCGACCATGGGCGCCGAGGACTTCTCGTACATGCTGCTGGAAAAGCCCGGCGCCTACTGCTTCATCGCCAACGGCGACGGCGCCCACCGCGGCCGCTACGAAGGCGGCGGGCACGACGCCGGCCCGTGCACGCTGCACAACCCGCACTACGACTTCAACGACGACCTGATCCCGCTGGGCGGCACCTACTGGGTGCGGCTGGCCGAAGCCTGGCTGGCGCACCAGCCGCCAGCCGACCGGCCCATGCCCGTCAAGGCCTGAACGCGCCGCCGCCCCTTCCCCGCCGGCGGGCGTGGGAGCAAAATCCCCCCGATCTTCCCGGCGAGCCCTCCATGATCCCCATTCCACAGGCCTTCTCCCCCAGCTACGCCCGCGCGCGCGTCAAGTTCCTGGAAGCCGCGGCCACCGCGGGCACGCGCATCGAATCGCACCCGCACCCGCTGCCCGGCCGCGACGGCGAGCAGCTGGCGATGGATGTGGCGCTGGATGGCAACCCGCAAAGTGAGCGCCTGCTCATCGTCAGCAGCGCCTGCCACGGCGTCGAAGGCTATTGCGGCAGCGGCGTGCAGGTGTTTGCCCTGCACGACGCCGAATGGCGCGCAAAGGCGCGCGATGCGGGCGTGGCGGTGCTGTACATCCACGCGCTCAACCCGTACGGCTTTTCGCACATCCGCCGGGTGACGCACGAAAACGTCGACCTCAACCGCAACTTCCAGGACTTCACCCGGCCGCTGCCCGTGAACGAAGGCTACCGGCGCGTGCAGCCGCTGCTGCTGCCCGACCGCTGGCCGCCCGACGCCGCCAACGCGCAGGCCATCCAGGCCTTCATCGACACCGAAGGCGTGGCCGCGTGGCAGGCCGCCATCTCGGGCGGGCAGTACGAATTTGCCGATGGCCTGTTCTACGGCGGCAACGCCCCCCACGTGGAGCAACCAGACGCTGCGCCGCGTGCTGGCGCAGCACGCCACCCGCGCGCGCCACATCGCCTGGATCGACCTGCACACCGGCCTGGGCCCCAATGGCGTGGGCGAGCGCATCTACGCCGGCCGCGACGATGCCGCCGCCACGGCGCGCGCGCGCCGCTGGTGGGGCGATCAGGTCACGTCCATCTACGACGGCTCGTCCACCAGCGCGCTGCTCACCGGCCTGATGTGGAACGCCATCTACGACGCCGCGCCGCAGGCCGAATACACCGGCATCGCCATGGAATACGGCACCGTGCCGGTGCTGGAAGTGCTGGACGCGCTGCGCGGCGACCACTGGCTGGCGCTGCACCCCATGGCGCCGCCCGAGCTGGCGGCGCAGATCCAGGCCCGCACGCTGGCCGCGTTCTACACCGACACCGACGCCTGGAAGGGCCAGATCGTCAGCCAGGCGCGGCAGGCCATGTTCGAGGCGGTGGACGGCCTGGCCGGCTCGGCCGACGCCGCGGCGCAGGGTTAAGGGCGTTTCGGGCCGCTGGCGCTTGCCAGACAAGCGCTGACAGCTACGCTATTTGTAGCGACACGCGCCACCCGAACGCGCGTCAGCCACGGCCGTTGAGCGCGTCGCGGCGTTCGGCGATGACCAGCAGGCCATCGAAGATCATGCTTTCGATCAGCTCGAAAGGGCGCGTCATGGCGGGCAGCATCTTCCAGCCGGCGCCACCGGTCATCAGGCACAGCGGCTCGGCAGCGCAGCGCTTGAACAGGTGCTGGAACATGCGCTCGCACGCGCCGGCAATGGCGAAGGTGCCGCCGGATGTCAGCGCGTCGCTGGTGTTGGTCGGAAATTCCACCACGTCGCCCGTGGGCACGTGCAGGCCGGCGGTGCCCGATTCGAGCGCGCGCAGCATGATGCCGTGGCCGGGCAGGATCAGCCCGCCCAGAAAGCGCCCGTGCTGGTCGATCGCCTCCACCGTGACGGCCGTGCCGACCATCACCAGCAGGATGGGCCGCGGCGCCCCGCGCTGCAGCATCTGGTGGCGCGCGCCGATCATCGCCACCCAGCGGTCGGCGCCCAGCCGCGCCGGAAAGTCGTAGCCGTTGGACAGCCCCGCCTCGGCGTCCGACGCCACCACCCAGCGCGGCTCGACGGCCCACTGCTCCATCTGCTCCTGCACGCGGTGCTTGACGGCGGTGGCCGCCACGATGCAGCCCAGCATGCTGGCCGGCTCGGGAATCTGCGACCACACGCCGTCACCCAGGCGGTCGATCTGCTCCAGGAATTCCGCCCCCTGCGCCAGCATGCGCGCGCCTGCCACGGGGCGCTCGTACAGGGTCCACTTCAGGCGCGTGTTGCCAACGTCGATGGCGAGAAATCCGCTCATGGCGCGCAATATAAGCGCTTTTGTCGGGCATTTGTCCTACACCCCGAATCGGGGGCCGTCGCCGAAATCGTCACATGAAGCGAGTACAGTGCAAGATTCCCAACCACCAACCAAGGAGATCAAGAAATGGGATTGTTCAGTTTTATCAAGGAAGCCGGTGAAAAGCTGTTCGGCGCCAAGGAAGTCGAGCAGGCCGCTGCGTCCAACGCACCCAACGTGGCCGACTTGAACAAGCAGGCCGGCGACGCCATCAAGACCTACATCGAAAAGCAGAACCTGGGCCTGTCGGGCCTGGAAGTGGCTTTTGACGGCGCCAGCGGCAACGTCAGCCTGGTCGGCATCGCGCCCAGCCAGGAAGCCGCCGAGAAGGCCGGCCTGGCCGCAGGCAACGTGGCCGCCGTCAGCAGCGTGGACAACAACCTGCAGTACCCCGCCGGCACCGCCTCGCAATACCACGACGTGGTCAGTGGCGACACGCTGTCGGCCATCGCCAAGAAGTACTACGGCGATGCCAACAAGTACATGGCCATCTTCGAAGCCAACAAGCCGATGCTGAGCCACCCGGACAAGATCTACCCGGGCCAGAAGCTGCGCATCCCCGCGCTTTGAGCACCACCCCCTGAGGCGCTGACGCGCCTTCCCCCTCTGCTGAGCGAGGGGGACAACGCCAGTGGCCGGGCCAAGCCCGGCCCACGGCGTTCGCTGGGATGGCCGGCTCCGCGGCCTTCAGGAAAGCCACCTTCGGGTGGCTTTTTTCATGGCGGGTGATGCGGCCGCCGGGTCGATCGCCGGGTCAATGTTCAACCGCCGTGGCATCGAGGCTGGCACTCGGGCGCGCATCGCCGTAGAGTGGTGGCATGAATCAGCCCATCGCCGACGACGACATCACCGCGCTCGACGCCACTGCGCTTTCCGAGGCCATCCACGCAAGGCGGGTGTCGTGCCGTGAGGTGATGGCGGCTTATCTGGCGCGCATTCACCGCATCAATCCGGCCTTCACGGCCATCGTGTCGCTGCGGCCCGACGACGTGCTGCTGGCAGAAGCGGATGCGTGCGACGCCGAACTGGGGCGCGGCCAGTCGCGCGGATGGATGCACGGCATGCCGCAGGCCATCAAGGACCTGGCGCACGCCCGCGGCCTGCCGACCACGCTGGGTTCTCCGCTGATGACCGACTTCATCGCCACCGAAGATGGGCTGATGACGGCGCGCATGAAGGCCGCCGGCTGCATCTTCATCGGCAAGACCAACGTGCCCGAATTCGGCCTGGGCTCGCACACCTTCAACGACGTCTTCGGCACCACGCGCAACGCCTACGACCGCACGCGCTCGGCGGGCGGCTCCAGCGGCGGCGCGGCGGTGGCGCTGGCGCTGCGGCTGCTGCCGGTGGCCGACGGATCGGACTTCATGGGCAGCCTGCGCAACCCGGCGGCGTGGAACAACATCTTCGGCTTTCGCCCCAGCCAGGGCCGCGTGCCGATGTGGCCCGCACAGGACGTCTGGGTCAGCCAGCTGGCTACCGAGGGCCCCATGGGCCGCAGCGTGCGCGACGTGGCGCGGCTGCTGGGCACGCAGGCCGGCGCGTCGGACAATGCTCCTCTTTCGATAGCTACAAATACAGATACAGCCAGCGCAGACGGCCATTTCGACCTGAAATCACAGCGCATCGGCTGGCTCGGCGATCTGGACGGCTACCTGCCGATGGAGGACGGCATCCTTGACGCCTGCCAGCGCGGCCTGGGCCGGCTCGAACGCCTGGGCTGCCCCGTCGCGCCCGCGCGTCTGGGCATGCCCCCGGCGCGCGTGTGGGACGCCTGGCTGGTGTGGCGCCGCGTGCTGGTCGCTTCGCGCATCGCGCCGCTTTTTCTGCAGCCGGGCAACCGCGCCCGGATCAAGCCCGAAGCCGTGTGGGAATACGACCAGGCCGAAGGCTGCACGGCCAACCAGTTCCTGGCCGCCAGCGTGGTGCGCACGCAGTTCCACCAGAGCATGCTGAGGCTGTTCGGGCAACACGACTTTCTGGCGCTGCCCACCGCGCAGGTGTGGCCCTTCGACGCTGCCGAGCGCTGGCCCCGCACCATCGCTGGCCGCACCATGGACACCTACCACCGCTGGATGGAAGTGGTGATCTACGCCACCTTCGCCGGCCTGCCCTGCATCAGCGTGCCGGTCGGCTTCAACGAAGCCGGCCTGCCCATGGGCATGCAGCTCATCGGCAGGCCGCAGGACGACGCTGGCGTGCTGCGCTTGGCGGCGGCGTATGAAGGCGCGATCGCCGATTGGCTGGCCGTGCCGCCGCCGATGGCGCACGGATAAGCCCCAACCGCAACCCAAGGCCGAGCGCAGGGACGGCCCGAGCGGGGTCAACTCCCCTCTGGCCGTGCCGAGAAGCGCAGGGCGTGGGGTGGGCGCAGCGAAGCATGCGCTTCGTGCTCTGACTCGATGCGGATGTCTGAGCGGCGAGAGCGAAGCGAACAAAGCGAGTTCCGCAGCGCCGCCCCATGCCCGAGCATCGCAGGCTGCCCGCAGCGCAGCGAACGGACACGGCCAGTGGGGTCGGTTTTGTGTTCGCATAACTTCGCTGCGCGAAGTGAGCGCACCCCGCTGCGCGAACTTTGGTTACTTTCTTTTGGCGAAACAAAAGAAAGTGACTGCGCCGCCGGGCGCACATCCCGGCCGACAGCGCTCAATCCGGTGGGGTGCGGCAATCAAAGCTGTTGGGCGGTCACTTGTGCCCGCCCAACACCAGACCCTTCATACACTCGAAAGGCCGCGGAGCAGGCCATGCCAGAACGCCGTGGTCGGGGTCCCCCCCGACCACCAGCGTTGTCCCCCGCTGGGGGAAGGCGCGTCAGCGCCACAGGGGGAGCGTCAATTCTGCCGCCACGGCAACCCCGCATGTCGCCACCCGTTCTTGTGCCCTCGGTGCGCATGCTCATCAGGATCGCCCTCGAACCCGCCCAGCACGTTGTACGCGCTCGCCCCCAGTTCGGTCGCGCGGCGCGCGGCGGCCATCGAGCGCACCCCGCTGCGGCACAGCATCAGCAGCGGCAGCCCTTCTGCCAGTGCGCGGACGATGCCCGCGTCGAAATCGGGGTTCAGCGCCATGCCCGGCCACTGCTTCCAGGCCACCGCCGTCGCGCCCGGCACAAAGCCGACCCATTCGCGCTCGGCGTCGGTGCGCACGTCGACCAGCACCGCCTTGCCGCCCTGCCACCAGTCGTGCGCCGTCTGGGGCGAAATGTCGCCCGCATAGCCATCGGCGGGTTTCACCGCGCCCTCGGGCGCCGCCAATACCGTCTCGGCAGTCGCGTCCTGCCGCAGGCCGGAGCGCTGGTTGGCCGGCACGGCTTCGTCCATGCGGCGTGGCCGGGGCAGCGCCAGCGCGTCCATGAAGGCGATGAACTCGCTGCGCGAGCGGCCCGCCAATCGCGGATTGGTGGCCTTCTCGACACCGATGGTCGACTGCGTGCGCTCGTGGTAGTCGTGCCCCGGCCAGACGATGGTGGTGTCGGGCAGCGTGAACAGCTGGCCGGTGATGCTGTCGTACAGCGCGCCCGCGTCGCCGGACTGGAAATCGGTGCGACCGCAGCCCTGGATGAGCAGCGTGTCGCCGGTGAACACATGGCGGTCGTCGTGGCGCTGGTCGGGGCGCATCTGATGGCCCAGCGGCACCGGGGCCGCTTCGCCGGTCGGGGCGTCGTGCGGATGCGGCGCGCGCTGCCAGTAATAGCTGACGCTGCCCGCCGTGTGGCCGGGCGTGGGCAGCACGCGCAGCTGCTCGCGACCAAAGCGCAGCGTGTCGCCGCCCTTCAGCTGCACGGCGGCAGTGCCGATGTCGCAGCCGGCGGGCGCGGCGGTGCGGGCACCGGTCAGTTCGGCCAGCCGGGCCGCGCTGGTGATGTGGTCGGCGTGGGCGTGCGTTTCCAGCGCCCACAGCAGGCGCAGGTTCAGCCGCTCCAGCGTGGCCAGGTCGCGCTCGATCTGCTCGTCCACCGGGTCGATGATGACAGCCTCGCGCGAGTCTTCATCGAACAGGATGTAGGTGTACGTGCTGGAGGCGGGATCGAAAAGCTGGGTGGGGTTCATGACCCCAAGTATGCGCGGCGCCCGCCCTCAGGCGAAGCGGATCAGCAGCTCGGAGACTTCGGACGCGGAAAACTGGCCTTCGGCGATCAGCGTGGTGACGAAGGCGAAGAACGCCTTGTCCAGCGCCTTGCGCGCAGCCGCCATCTGCTGCGCCGTTTTTTCAGGGTCGGTGTCGGCCTGCAGCAGCTTCTGCAGGCCTCGCAACTGACCTTCCACCCGCGCCAGACGGGCGCACAAACCGCGCTTGTGGGCGTCATCCAGGACGTAACTCATACCGGGGCTCCTCAAACCTTGACCAGTGTGGCAATCGTACCGCGTCGGTGCGCGGTGTCGCTGACGGCCATGCGAAATGCATCGCCGCCGTATGCCGGCCGCCACTGCGGCTGGATTTTTGGAGGGTACCCTGCCCAGATTAGTACAAACCCCCCTGCTGACTCTTGCCGCAGTCACCCAAGATGGACAGGTTTTTCGTCACGCCAACAGAGGAGACATCGACATGGCCCAACGACCCGCTTCCCCCCGCCGCCGCAACCTGCTGAAAGGCGCCGCCGTGGCGGCCGGCGCAATGTCCGCGCCCATGGTGTCCAAGGCGCAGACCACGTCGCTGCGCTTCCAGAGCACCTGGCCGGCCAAGGACATCTTCCATGAGTACGCGCAGGACTTCGCCAAGAAGGTGAACGACATGGCCGGCGCGCGCCTGAAGATCGAGGTGCTGCCTGCCGGTGCGGTGGTGCCGGCGTTCCAGCTGCTGGAGGCGGTGAGCAAGGGCACGCTCGACGGCGGGCACGGCGTGATCGCCTACCACTACGGAAAAAATAGCGCGCTGGCCTTGTGGGGCTCGGGCCCGGCCTACGGCATGGACCCGAACATGGTGCTGGCCTGGCACCACTACGGCGGCGGCAAGGCGCTGGTGGAAGAAATCTACAAGAGCCTGAACATGGACGTGGTGACCTACCTGTACGGCCCCATGCCCACGCAGCCGCTGGGCTGGTTCAAGAAGCCGGTGTCGAAGGTCGCCGACATGAAGGGCCTGAAGTTCCGCACCGTCGGGCTGGCGGTGGACGTGTTCACCGACATGGGCGTGGCGGTGAACCCGCTGCCGGGCGGCGAGATCGTGCCCGCGCTGGACCGCGGCCTGATCGACGCGGCCGAGTTCAACAATGCGTCATCCGACCGCGTGCTGGGCTTTGCCGACGTGGCCAAGAACTGCATGTTGCAAAGCTTCCACCAAAGCGGCGAGCAGTTCGAGATCCTGTTCAACGGCCCCAAGTACAAGGCGCTGCCGCAGGAATTGCGCTCGATCATCGACTACGCCGTGCAGGCCGCCAGCGCCGACATGAGCTGGAAGGCGATCGACCGCAACTCCAAGGACTACATCGAGCTGAAGAAGGCCGGCGTGAAGTTCTACAAGACGCCCGACGCGATCCTGCGCGCGCAGCTGGCCGCATGGGACAAGACCATCGCCAAGAAGTCCGCCGAGAACCCGCTGTTCAAGAAGGTGCTGGATTCGCAGAAGGCGTTTGCCGAGCGCGCCGGCCAGTGGCAGAACGACTACTCGGTCGATCTGAAGATGGCCTACAACCACTACTTCAGCGGCAAGAAGAGCTGATGCGGGTGCGGGCGGGCACCTGCGGGCCCGCCGCGCCCATCATGGCCGGGGCGCCCGCGAGGGCGCCCTTGCTGTGTGGAAACGGATTGCGCTTTGCTATGTTTATAGTAGCTATCCGCGCAGTCGTTTAGCGCGCTCGGCACCGAAACAACGCTAAAGTCATCCGAAAGCAATCCGCCTGGAAATGCTTTTCTCGTTCGTCATTCCCGCCCAGCCAGCAATCCATCCGACCTGTGGGTACGGCCCTGGATTCCCGCCTGTGTGTCAAGGACGGATGTTTTCAAGTCGTTTGCCTTCAAAACCATAACGACAAGACGACGCCGCGCCGCGGCACGTCGGGAGTTGCCTGTCATGCAGAACCTGTTGCTCGCCGTTGATCGGCTGTCCACGTGGATCGGCAAGGTCTTTGCCTGGGCCATCGTGGGCCTCACGCTGCTGATCAGCTGGGAAGTGTTTTCACGCTACGTCATGAACAAGCCGCACGCCTGGATGCTGGACGCGCAGATCATGCTGTACGGCACGCTGTTCATGACCGCTGGCGCCTACACGCTGTCGAAGAACGGCCACGTGCGCGGCGATGTGCTGTACGGCTTCTTTCGGCCGCGCACGCAGGCCGCCATCGACCTGCTGCTGTACCTGGTGTTCTTTCTGCCGGGCATCGTCGCGCTGACGTGGGCCGGCTGGGGCTATGCGCAGGAGTCGCTGGCGATTCGCGAGCAGACCTTCAACGCCGACCCGCTGCCGGTGTACCCGTTCAAGTTCGTCATCCCCTTTGTCGGCGCCACGCTGCTGCTGCAGGGCGTCGTCGAGATCATCCGCTGCGTCATCTGCCTGCAGACCGGCGCCTGGCCGGCGCGCGACGAGGACGTGGAAGAAGTGGACGTGGACAAGCTCAAGGAGATGGTGCACGTGAAGGACGAGGACATCGAGGCGCTGGACAAGTACGTGGTGGCGCAACAGGAGGGCCGGCCATGAAGCTGCGCAAGGAACTGTGGTTCGGCTTCATCCTGATGGGGCTGATCATTGCCGCCGCGCTGGGCATGCTGGTCAGCGTCGAGAAGATCACCCAGGGCCACATCGGGCTGCTGATGCTGTCGCTGGTGGTGGTGGCCATCATGCTGGGCTTTCCCACCGCGTTCACGCTGATGGGCATGGGCATGCTGTTCACCTGGCTGGCGTACGACCGCGACTGGCACCGCACGCTGGACCTGATGGTGCAGTCGGCCTTCAAGGTGATGGGCAACGACGTGCTGATCGCCATTCCGCTGTTCGTCTTTATGGGTTACCTGGTCGAACGCGCCAACCTGATCCAGAAGCTGTTTCAAAGCCTGCACCTGTCGATGGCTCGAGTGCCGGGCTCGCTGGCGGTGGCCACGCTGGTGACCTGCGCGATCTTCGCCACCGCCACCGGCATCGTCGGCGCGGTGGTCACGCTGATGGGCCTGCTGGCGCTGCCGGCCATGCTGCGCGCGGGCTACAGCGTGCCGCTGTCGGCGGGCGCCATCACGGCGGGCGGGTGCCTGGGCATCCTGATTCCGCCGTCGGTGCTGCTGATCGTGTACGGCGCCACGGCCGGGGTGTCGGTGGTGCAGCTGTATGCCGGCGCCTTCTTCCCCGGCATCATGCTGGCCGGGCTGTATGTGGTGTACGTGATCATCGTCGCCAAGCTCAAGCCCGCGTGGGCGCCGCCGCTCAGCGCCGAAGAGCGCCGTGTGACGCTGCCAGCGCCGCTGCAGAACGCGGGTGCGCGCAATGAAGAAGGCGCACTCGGCTTCCTGCTGCGCGCGCTGCGGCGCGGCGAGCCGGTGGCCGACCGCGCCTATCTGCGCAAGCAACTGTGGGTGGCACTGGTGCCGGCGCTGCTGTTTGCGGCCATGGCGCTGTGGAGCTACGGGCTGGTGACGGCAGAAAAGCCGGTTGACGAGGTACCCGTCGGCCTGGAGCAGATGGGCTCCGGCGCGGCGACGTCCAGCGGCGGCGGGCTGGCCGAGCCCCCCCGGCAGCGGCGACACCGCTGCACCCGCCAGCACCGGCCTGGCGGAACCACCGGGCGACGACGCGCCACCCGCCGCCGGCGGCCTGGCCGAGCCACCCGCCAGCGCGGACGAGCCGGAAGGCGCCGCCAGCGGTAGCGGCCTGAGCGAGCCGCCCGGGGCGGCGGCCAGTGAATCGACCGCCCCGTCCAGCGGTCTGGCAGAGCCCCCTGCCGCCGCCGGCGCACCCGCCAGCGGCGCGGCCGCCTCGGCCGTCAAGGGCGGCGCCGACACACCGCGCGGCGCACCGATGGGCTACTGGATCGGCCTGGGGCTGGGCGCGCTGGCCCTGCTGGGCTACTACGCGGTGCTCAACTTCAACCGGCTGGAGATCTTCAAGCTGCTGCTGGCCAGCTTCTTCCCGCTCATGATCCTCATCATGGCGGTGCTGGGCTCCATCGTGTTCGGGCTGGCCACGCCGACCGAGGCGGCGGCGGTGGGCGCCTTCGGCGGCTACGTGCTGGCCTGCATCTACGCGCTGGTCGGCAAGCACAAGCAGCGCGTGGGCGCCACGCTGGCGCTGTGGCTGCTGCTGTGGCTGCCGGCGCTGGTGGCAATCACGTGGTTCCTGGTGACGCGGGGCGAATCCAGCGGCTCGGCCGTGCCGCCGTGGCTGGGCTGGCTGGCCGTGGCGGGCATCGGCGTGTGGTGCGTGGTGGGCTAT
Source organism: Ottowia sp. SB7-C50 (assembly GCF_033110285.1). NCBI lineage: Bacteria > Pseudomonadati > Pseudomonadota > Betaproteobacteria > Burkholderiales > Comamonadaceae > Ottowia > Ottowia sp. SB7-C50. The sequence goes on along the minus strand of NZ_CP136995.1, from coordinate 614,833 downwards.
CGCCAGTCGGGGCTGCAGGGCGAGGTGAAGGAAAGCGTGTACCTGACGGCCAAGACCAGCGCCATGGTGTGCTGGCTGTTCGTCGGCTCGGCCATCTTCTCGGCGGCGTTCGCGCTGCTGGGCGGGCAGGAGCTGGTCGAGCAGTGGGTGCTGAGCCTGAACCTGACCAAGACCCAGTTCCTGATCCTGACCCAGGTGATCATCTTCATCCTGGGCTGGCCGCTGGAATGGACCGAGATCATCGTCATCTTCATGCCGATCTTCGTGCCGCTGCTGGACAACTTCGGTGTCGACCCGCTGTTCTTCGGCCTGCTGGTGGCGCTGAACCTGCAGACCGCCTTCCTCAGCCCGCCGGTGGCGATGAGCGCGTTCTACCTGAAGGGCGTGGCGCCCAAGCACGTGACGCTGAACCAGATCTTCCTGGGCATGATGCCGTTCATGGGCATCCAGATCCTGGCCATCGTGCTGCTGTATCTGTTCCCGCAGATCGGCCTGTGGCTGCCGCAAATCCTGTACAAATAGACCTCGCGCGTTGTCCGCGCCTGTGATGGCCGGCCGCGCGAGCGGCTGGCCTTTTTTCTGCCCAGCCCGCATAATCTTACGTTTACGTAAACGTCAACCTCAGGCGACTGCATGGCAAAGACGAACGGCTCCAGGAAACCCGACCGCTGGCAAGTGCCGGTCGGTGGCAACGGTTTTGCCCTGAAAGATTGCGACCCCGGCGCCAAACCGTATGCCAGCGGCGACAAGGCCGCCGACAAGGCGCGCGTGGCCGAACTGGCGCGCGAGATCGACGCGTTGCAGGACATCTTCTGGGCCGACAAGCGCTTCAAGCTGCTGGTGCTGCTGCAGGGCACCGACACCGCCGGCAAGGACGGCACCATCCGCGCCGTGTTCAAGGAAACCAGCCCGCTGGGCGTGCGCGCCGTGGGCTGGAAGGCGCCGACCGAGCTCGAGCGCAGCCACGACTACCTGTGGCGCATCCACCAGGAAACGCCGGCCGCGGGCGAATTCATGATCCACAACCGCAGCCACTACGAAGACGTGCTGGTGCCGGTAGTCAACGGCTGGATCGACAGGAAAGTGACAGCGCAGCGCTACCGCCAGATCAACGACTTCGAGCGCATGCTGACCGAGACCGGCACGGTCATCCTGAAGTTCATGCTGCACATCAGCGAAGACGAGCAGCGCCAGCGCCTGCAGGAACGCATTGACGACCCGACCAAGCACTGGAAGTTCAGCATGGGCGACCTGGACGTGCGCAAGCAGTGGCCCGACTACCAGCGCGCCTACGAGGACGCGCTGCGCGCCACCAGCACCGAATGGGCGCCCTGGACCGTGGTGCCGGCCGACAGCAAGACCCACCGCAACCTGATGATCGCCACGCTGGTGCGAGACAAGCTGCAGTCGCTCAAGCTGCGCTACCCGCCCGACAACCCCGCGCTCAAGGGCTTGATCGTCAAATAAGCCCGCTTCCCGCATTCCACCTACGCATACCGCTATCAAAACAGGAGACAACCCATGACCGACCTGTCCGCCGAATTCAAGGCGCTGTCCGAGTACCGCCCCACGAACAAGGTGCGCTTCGTCACCGCCGCGTCGCTGTTCGACGGACACGACGCGGCCATCAACATCATGCGCCGCATCCTGCAGGGCATGGGCGCCGAAGTGATCCACCTGGGCCACAACCGCAGCGTGGACGAAGTGGTGACCGCCGCCCTGCAGGAAGACGCGCAGGGCATCGCCATCAGCAGCTACCAGGGCGGGCACGTCGAATACTTCAAGTACATGGTTGACCTGCTGCGCGAGCGCGGCGGCGCGCATGTGCAGGTGTTCGGCGGCGGCGGCGGTGTCATCGTGCCGGCTGAAATCCGCGAGCTGCACGACTACGGCGTGGGCCGCATCTACAGCCCCGAAGACGGCCAGCGCATGGGCCTGCAAGGGATGATCGGCGAGATGGTGATGCGCTGCGACAAGGATTTGTCCAGCTACGCGCCGACGGACATCGAGGCGATCCAGGGCCACAGCGGCGCCGCGTGGCGCGCGCTGGCGCAGCTCATCACGGCGCTGGAGAATGAGAAGGCCGACGAGGCGCTGGTCGGCGCCGTACGTGCGCAGGCAGCTACCAAAAAGATACCGGTGGTCGGCATCACCGGCACCGGCGGCGCGGGCAAGTCGAGCCTGACGGACGAACTGATCCGCCGCCTGCGGCTGGATCAGGACGACAGCCTGCGCGTGGCCGTCATCAGCATCGACCCAAGCCGGCGCAAGTCGGGCGGCGCGCTGCTGGGCGACCGCATTCGCATGAACGCGATTTCGCCGTGGCCCAAGGCGGCCGGCCAAGCTGCCGCTCAAGATTCGGGGGCGCGCGTCTACATGCGCTCGCTCGCCACGCGCGACACGGGCAGCGAGATCAGCCCGGCGTTGCCCGATGTGATCGCGGCGTGCAAGGCGGCCGGGTTCGACCTCATCATCGTCGAGACCTCCGGCATCGGCCAGGGCGACGCCGCCATCGTGCCGCACGTCGATGTGCCGATGTACGTGATGACGCCCGAATATGGCGCGGCCAGCCAGCTCGAAAAAATCGACATGCTGGACTTTGCCGAATTTATCGCCATCAACAAGTTTGATCGCAAGGGCGCGCTCGATGCGCTGCGCGACGTCGCCAAGCAGGTGCAGCGCAACAAGGAAGCCTTCAGCAAGCGGCCCGAGGAAATGCCCGTGTTCGGCACCCAGGCCGCGCGCTTCAACGACGATGGCGTCACGGCGCTGTACCAGGCACTGAAAGGCCGCCTGGGCGCGCTCGGCCTGCCTTTGAGAGAAGGCCGCCTTCCGCCCGTCAACGTGCGCCACAGCACCAACCAGACGCCCATCGTGCCCGCCGCGCGCACGCGCTATCTGGCGGAGATCAGCGACACCGTGCGCGGCTACAAGCGCCGCGTGCGCGAGCAGGCACGCCGCGTGCGCGCCGTGCAGCAGTTGCGCGAAACCGCGCGCATGCTGCAAGAGGACGACCCGAAGAAGACCGGCGAGCACGGCGCCCGCGCCACGGTGCTGGCGCTGGCCGACAAACGCGCGGCCGACATCGACCGCGACGCCGCCAAGCTGATCGAGCAATGGCCCGCGATGCAGCAGGCGTATTCGGGCGACGAATATGTGGTGAGAATCCGCGACAAGGAAATCCGCACCGCACTCACCACCAAGTCTCTGTCGGGCACCACGATCCGCAAGGTCGTGCTGCCGCAGTTCGAGGACCACGGCGAGATCGTCAAGTGGCTGATGCTCGACAACGTGCCTGGCAGCTATCCCTACACCGCCGGCACCTTTGCCTTCAAACGCGAGGGCGAAGACCCCACGCGCATGTTCGCCGGCGAAGGCGACGCCTTCCGCACCAACCGCCGCTTCAAGTTGGTGAGCGAAGGCATGGCGGCCAAGCGGCTGTCCACGGCCTTCGATTCCGTCACGCTGTACGGCAACGACCCCGACCCGAGGCCCGACATTTACGGCAAGGTGGGCAACTCGGGCGTCAGCATCGCCACGCTGGACGACCTGAAGGTGCTGTATTCAGGCTTCGATCTGTGCAACCCGACCACCAGCGTCAGCATGACCATCAACGGCCCCGCGCCGTCGATCCTGGCCATGTTCATGAACGCGGCCATCGACCAGCAACTGGAAAAGTTCCAGGCCGACAACAGCCGCGAGCCCACCGACACTGAAGCAGAGAAGATCCGCGAATGGACGCTGGCCAACGTGCGCGGCACGGTGCAGGCCGACATCCTGAAAGAAGACCAGGGCCAGAACACCTGCATCTTCTCGACCGAGTTTTCGCTCAAGGTGATGGGCGACATCGCCGAATACTTTGTGCACCACAACGTGCGCAATTTCTATAGCGTGTCGATCAGTGGCTACCACATCGCCGAGGCGGGTGCCAACCCGATCAGCCAGCTCGCCTTCACTTTGAGCAACGGTTTCACGCTGGTCGAGGCGTACCTGGCGCGCGGCATGCACATCGACGACTTCGCGCCCAACCTGAGCTATTTCTTCAGCAACGGCATGGATCCGGAATACACCGTGATGGGCCGCGTGGCGCGCCGCATCTGGGCCGTGGCGATGAAGGAGAAATACGGCGCCAACGAACGGTCCCAGAAGCTCAAGTACCACATCCAGACCAGCGGCCGCAGCCTGCACGCGCAAGAGATCCAGTTCAACGACATCCGCACCACGCTGCAAGCGCTGATCGCCATCTACGACAACTGCAACAGCCTGCACACCAACGCGTTTGACGAGGCCATCACCACGCCGACCGAAGACAGCGTGCGCCGCGCGATGGCGATCCAGCTCATCATCAACCGCGAATGGGGCCTGGCCAAGAACGAGAACCCGAACCAGGGTGCGTTCGTGATCGAGGAGCTGACCGAACTGGTGGAAGAAGCCGTGTTATCCGAATTCGAGCGCATCAGCGAGCGGGGCGGCGTGCTGGGCGCCATGGAAACGGGTTACCAGCGCAGCAAGATCCAGGAAGAGAGCATGCACTACGAGATGCTCAAGCACACCGGCGAATACCCCATCATCGGCGTCAACACCTTCCGCAACCCCAAGGGCGACGAGGTGCTGGAGAGCCTGGAACTGGCGCGCTCGACCGAGGACGAGAAGCAGTCGCAACTCAAGCGCCTGAACGACTTCCACACTCGCCACGCCGCCGAAGCGCCGGCCATGTTGAAGCGACTGCAGCAGACCGTCATCGACAACGGCAACGTGTTCGCGGTGCTGATGGACGCGGTGCGCGTGTGCTCGCTGGGCCAGATCACGAATGCGCTGTTTGAAGTTGGCGGGCAGTATCGGCGGAGTATGTAGTTGATGATGCCGCCGGGTGCGCGGCAAGCCTGAATGCGCGTCGCGCCTGGACGGGCCGCGCGGAAAGGGCCGAGTGAAGCGATGGCCCGAATGGGCTGCACATCCCCTCTGGCCGTGCCGAGAAGCGCAGGGCGTGGGGCGGGCGCGGCAGCGGAGCATGCCGCGCTTCGTGCTCTGACTTGCTGCGGCTGTTTGAGCGAAGCGGCGTAGCCGCGCAGCGAGTTCCGCAGCGCCGCCCCGCGACCGAGCATCGCAGGTTGCCCGCAGCGAAGCGGAGGGACACGGCCAGCGGGGTCGCCTTTTCTTTGGTTACTTTCTTTTGGCGAAGCAAAAGAAAGTGACTGCGCCGCCGGGCGCACATCCCGGCCGACAGCGCTGAACCCACCCGCGCCGCTATTTTGCAAAGGTCCAGGATTTACTCAAAGCGGTGGACCCTCACCCCAACCCTCTCCCAGAGGGAGAAGGAGGCAAACACCTCACTCAGTGTCCATCCCAAACTGCATCGCCGCCAACCGCCCATACAAACCACCCCGCGCCACCAGCTCCGCATGCGTGCCCGCATCCACGATGCGACCGCCTTCCATCACCACGATCCGATCCGCCCGCAGCACCGTCGCCAGCCGGTGCGCGATGACGATCGTCGTGCGGCCCTGCATCGCCGCTTCCAGCGCGGCCTGCACCATGCGCTCGCTTTCGGCGTCGAGCGCGCTGGTGGCTTCGTCCAGCAGCAGCAGCGGCGGGTTCTTCAGCATCGCGCGCGCAATGCTGATGCGCTGGCGTTGCCCGCCCGACAGGCGCACGCCGCGCTCGCCCAGGTGGGTGGCGTAGCCTTCGGGCAGGGCGCGGATGAAGTCGTCGGCAAACGCCGCGCGGGCGGCGGCGTAGACCGCGTCGTCGCTCGCGTCGGGGCGACCGTAGCGGATGTTGTCCATCGCCGAGGCCGAGAACACCGTGCTGTCCTGCGGCACGATGCCGATGCGCGCGCGCAATGCGTCCAGCGGCACGGCATTGACCGGCACGCCATCGACGCTCACGGTGCCCTGTTGGGCATCGTAGAAGCGCAGCAGCAGTTGCAGCACCGTGCTCTTGCCGGCGCCGCTGGGGCCGACCAGCGCCACGGTTTCGCCGGGCCGCACATCGAGCGAAAAATCGCGCAGCGCCGACTGCGCCGGGCGCGAGGGGTAGTGGAAAGTGACGTGCTCGAAGCGCACCGATGAGCCGCCCTGCGCAGCGGGCAGTGCCACCGGGTGCGCCGGTTCATCGACCGGGGAGCGCGCGTGCAGCAGTTCCATCAAGCGCTCGGTGGCGCCGGCGGCACGCAGCACCTCGCCGTACACCTCCGACAGCACCGCGACGGAGCTGACCAGCACGATCACGTACATCACGGTCTGCCCCAGATGGCCGGCGGTGATCTGCCCGCGCAGCACGGCCTGCGTGCCCTGGTACAGGCCCCACAGCAGCGCGCCAAACGTGGCGCTGATGATGAAGGCGACCAGCACCGAGCGCACGCGCGTGCGCCGCACGGCGGTGTCGAAGGCGCGCTCCGTCGCCGCGTCAAAGCGCGCCGCCTCGCGCCGCTGCTGCGTGTAGCTCTGCACCACGGGTATGGCGTTCAGCACCTCGGCGGCGATGGCGCTGGCGTCGGCCACGCGGTCCTGGCTGGCGCGGCTGAGCTTGCGCACGCGGCGGCCAAAGTACACGCTGGGCACGACGATCAGCGCCAACATGCCCAGCACGGGCAGCATCACGCGCGGGTTGGTGACCACCAGCATCGCCAGCGCGCCAACGCCCATCACCATGTTACGCAGCCCCATGCTGAGCGATGAGCCCACCACCGTCTGCACCAGCGTGGTATCGGTGGTCAGGCGGCTCAGCACCTCGCCGGCTTGCGTGGTCTCGAAAAATTCGGGGCTTTGCCGCACCACGTGCGCGTACACCGCGTTGCGCAAGTCGGCGGTCACGCGCTCGCCGAGCCAGCTCACCATGTAAAAGCGCAGCGCCGAGAACACGCCCAGCGCCACCCCCCACGCCGAACAGCGCCAGGAAATGCTCGCGCAACGCCATCACGCGCGCGCCAGGGTCAGCCCCGACCAAGCCACCGTCGATCAAGCCGCGCAGCGCGAGCGGTAAGGCCAACATGGCGCCCGCCGCGCCGACCAAGAATAACAGCGCCAGCACGATGCGGCCGCGATACGGTCGCAGGAAAGGCAGCAGGCCGCTCAGCGCGCGGGGGCTTCTGGCGGCGAGGCGGGGGGCGGGCTCAGGCATGGATCGCGGGCATTCAAAACGCCATGATGCATGAGGCGTTGCTGACCCTCACCCCTGCCCTCTCCCGCACGCGGGAGAGCGTGCAATCGGGCTGCGCAGCAAGCCCAGAAGGGGCCGCGGAGCAGGCCATGCGGTAACGCCGCGCTCGGGGTCCCCCCGAGCGCCAGCGTTGTCCCCCTCCGGGGGAAGCCGCCGTAGGCGGCACAGGGGGATCAAGTGTCCGGTCGCATCCACAACCAGACCGCCACCGCCAGCATCACCAGCGGAACGGCAATGCGCAGCCACAGCGGAATGGCGGGAAAGAACTGCATGCCAATGCCACTGCACGCCATCATCACCGTGCTGAGCCATTTCGCGCGGCGCGGCACGGCGCCGCGTTCGCGCCATTGCACGATGGGCGGGCCGAACAGGCGGTGGTTGAGCAGCCAGATCTCGAACGCCGGCCAGCCCTTGCTGGCGGCCCACGCGGCCACGATGAGGAAGGGCACCGTCGGCATCACCGGCAGCACCACGCCCAGCAGACCCAGCGCCATCGCCACCACGGCCACGGCGCGCCACAGCACCACGGCCAGGCGCCGGCGCAGCATCACGCGCTCGGGCGAAGGCACGGGCCGGGGGGTGGGGTTCTGGGTCAAATCGGCTCCGGCCGCTGTTAGATATTGCGCATGCAGCTATTAATTTAATAGCATTATCAATTGACAATGATCATACCGCCGCGCCCGCAGCGCGCCGTAGGACGGCGTGCCAAGCGGGCGCCAGCGCCCGGCCGAGGCGCACCGCCGCGGCGCAGACACAATGCGGGCATGCCCACTTCAACCGCCCCGGCCACCTGGCGCCAGCAGGCCGCGCTGCACTGGCGCATGACGCGTCCGGCCTTCCTGACGATCACGCTCGCGGCCTGCCTGCTGGGCATTGCCCATGCGGCGGTGGTAGGCGGTGGGGTAAACGTGGCGGCGGCCGTGGCCACGGTGCTGCTGGCGTGCGTGACCCATGCGGGCGCCAACGTGCTCAACGACTACCACGACTCGCGCAACGGCGCCGACGCGGCCAATGACAGCGGCCTGTACCCCTTCACCGGCGGCGCGCGCCTGATCCAGCAAGGCGTGGTGAGCGAGCGCGACACCGGTCGCTGGGCCGCGCTGCTGCTGCTGGCGCTGATACCGGCCGGCCTGTGGCTGGCGTCGCGCGCCGGCAGCGGCTTGCTGCTACTGGGTGCGGCGGGCCTGTTCATCGCGTGGGCCTATTCGGCGCCGCCGCTCAAGCTGATGTCGCGCGGCCTGGGCGAACTGGCGGTGGCCGCGGCCTGGTGGGGCGTGGTGCTGGGGGCCGACTACGTGCAACGCCACCGGTTCTCGGTCGCGGCGGCATCGCTGGGTTTCAGCCTCGCCCTGTTGGTGGCCTGCATCCTGCTGATCAACGGCGTGCCCGATGCGCGCGCCGATGCGCGCGTGGGCAAGCGCACGCTGGCGGTGCGCCTGGGACCGAGCGGCACGGCGCTGCTGTATGCGGGGCTGGCGCTGCTGGCGCATGGCTGGCTGGCGCTGAGCGTCGGGTGGCGGGTCGTGCCGGGCGTGGCGCTGTGGGGACTGCTGTCCCTGCCGCTGTCGCTGGCCGCGGCGGTGCTGCTGTGGCGCCATGCCGCGACGCCCGCACGCCTGCGGCCAGCCATCGCGCTGACCATCGCGGCGGCCAACCTGCATGGACTGGCGCTGGCGGCGACGCTGGCCTGGCAGGCCGGCAAGATGTCACTTCGATTTTTATAGCGCCATATCGAATAATGACGAGCGCAAGACGACCATCAAGCCCGGGGTCGCTGCCTCACCCGGCACACGGCCCCGTCTGTCACGCCAGCGTGGCATGCAGCGTGGACAATGGGCTCACATGATCTCGCTGCCCTCGTTCATACCGCCCGCCCCCTTTACCGACGCCGACGCCGCGCTGGCGCAGGTGCGCCGCATTCACGACAGCGGCTGCGCGCATCTGCGCGATGCGCTGGCCGCCTACATTGCGGGCCCGGCCGAGCCCGATGGCCGGCTGACCCGCGTGCGCGCCTTCTATCCCTTTGTGCGCCTGCAGGTGCCGTACAGCCGCCATCCCGACACGCGGCTGGCCTACGGATTTGTGTCGCACGCCGGCCAGTACGAAACCACGCTGACAGCGCCCGACCTGTTTGCCGACTATTACCTGGAGCAGTTCCGCCTGCTGCTGGCCAACCACGGCGCCACGCTGGAAGTGGGCACCAGCAGCAAGCCCATACCGCTGCCCTTTGCGCTGGCCGAAGACGAACACTTCGAAGGATCGTTGAGCGCCGCGCAGCGCCAGCGTCTGTCCGAGGTGTTCGATCTGCCCGACCTGACGGCCATGGACGACCGCATCGCCAACGGCACCCACGACATCCGCCCCGGCGAGCCCGAGCCGCTGGCGTTGTTCACCGCGCCGCGCGTCGACTATTCGCTGCACCGGCTGCGCCACTACACCGGCACATCGCCCGAGCACTTCCAGAACTTCATCCTGTTCACCAACTACCAGTTCTACATCGACGAGTTCATCGCGCTCGGTCAGATGGAGATGCAGAACGCCGACAGCGACTACAGCGCCTTCGTGCAACCGGGCAACGTGCTCACGCGGCGTGCGGGCTCTGATTTGAACGATGAAGGCGGCACGCCGCCGCCGCGCCTGCCGCAAATGCCCGCGTACCACCTGGTGCGGCCGGATCGCAGCGGCATCAGTTTCGTCAACATCGGCGTCGGGCCGGCCAACGCCAAGACCATCACCGACCACATCGCCGTGCTGCGCCCGCACGCCTGGATCATGGTCGGCCACTGCGCCGGCCTGCGCGGCAGCCAGCAGCTGGGCGACTACGTGCTGGCCCACGGCTATGTGCGCGAAGACCACGTGCTGGACGAAGACCTGCCGCTGTGGATCCCCGTGCCCGCGCTGGCCGAGGTGCAGATCGCCTTGCAGGAAGCGGTGGCCGATGTGACCCAGTTGCGCGGCGCCGAGTTGAAGCGCGTGCTGCGCACCGGCACCGTCGCCACCACCGACAACCGCAACTGGGAACTGCTGGGCGCCGGCGCGCCGCAACGCCGCTTCTCGCAATCGCGCGCCGTGGCGCTCGACATGGAAAGCGCGACCATTGCCGCCAACGGCTTTCGCTTTCGGGTGCCCTACGGCACGCTGCTGTGCGTGTCCGACAAGCCGCTGCACGGCGAGATCAAGCTGCCCGGCATGGCCAACCATTTCTACCGCGAGCGCGTCAACCAGCACCTGAAGATCGGCATCCGCGCCATCGAACGCCTGCGCGAAAACGGGCTGGACCGGCTGCACAGCCGCAAGCTGCGGAGTTTTGCGGAGGTGGCGTTTCAGTAGGCTGCGCTGGTTGCAGGCCTCAGTCCACAGGGCCGCGGCTCAGTACTGCGGCTCAAACTTGCGTATTGCCGCCTTCACCTCGTCGGTGAGCCTGAACCCATCGCCATACTTTGCCGCCAGTTCGGCGCAGCGCTGCGCGAACTGCTCGATGCCCTGGCCGTAGATGAACTGCATGGCGCCGCCGGTCCAGCCCGGAAAGCCGATGCCGAAGATGCTGCCAATGTTGGCGTCGTGCACGCTGGTGAGCACGCCTTCGGCCAGGCAGCGCGCGGTTTCCACCGACTGGCGGTAGAGCAGGCGGTCCTGGATGTCCTGCACGTTCCATTGCACGCCGGGCTTTTCGAACAGCGCTTTCAGCTCGGGCCACAGGTGCTTCTTCTCACCCTTGGGGTAGTCGTAAAAGCCCCCGCCCGCCGCGCGACCATTGCGCTTCAATTCCTTCACCATGCGCTCGACCAGCAACTCGCCGGGCGTAGCGTCGTAGGTCTTACCTTCAGCCCGGAAATCGGCCCGTGTCTGGTCGAGCACGTGCACCGAAAGTGATAGCGCCGTTTCGTCCAACACCGCCAACGGGCCGACCGGCAGGCCGGCTTGCACGGCGGCGTTTTCGATCACGGCGGCGGGAATGCCTTCGCCCAGCATGGCCGCGCCTTCCATCACGTAGGTGCCGAAGGTGCGGCTGGTGTAGAAGCCACGCGAGTCGTTGACGACGATGGGCAGCTTGCCCAGCGCCAGCACGTAGTCGAAGGCTCGCGCCACGGTTTCGTCGTCCGTCTGCTGGCCCCGGATGATCTCGACCAGCTTCATCTTGTCGACCGGGCTGAAGAAGTGGATGCCGACGAACTTCTCGGGTTTGGCGGATGCCTGCGCCAGGCCGCTGATGGGCAGCGTGCTGGTGTTGCTGGCGAAGAAGCCGCCTTCGGCCAGCATGGCTTCAGCCTCTTTCGTCACCTGCGCTTTCAAGTCGCGGTTCTCGAACACGGCTTCGATGATCAGATCACAGCCTTTGAGGTCGGCAGCGGTGGCGGTGGGCGTGATGCGACCGAGCAGCGCGGTCTGGTCGTGCGGGTTCAGGCGGCCCTTGTCGACGCGCGACTGCGTGATCTTCTGGCTGTAGGCCTTGCCTTGCTCTGCTTTTTCGAGCGACACGTCCTTGAGCACCGTGGCGATGCCGCGGCTCGCCTGCGCATAGGCGATGCCGGCGCCCATCATGCCGGCGCCCAGCACGCCTACCTTCTGCGGCTTGTACTTCGGCACATCGCGTGGCCGCGACTGCCCGCTCTTGATCGCGTTCAGGTTGAAGAAGAACGTGTTGATCATGTTCTTCGCCACCGGGCTGGTCATCAGGCTGGCGAGGTAGCGGCTTTCGATGCGCATGGCGGTGTCGAAATCGACCTGCGCGCCTTCCACCATCGCCGCCAGCGTGGCGTGCGGCGCGGGATAGAGGCCACGCGTCTTGGTCTTGAGCATGGCGGGCGCCACGACCAGGCCGCCAGCGATCTTGGGGTTGCTCGGCGTGCCGCCGGGCATCTTGTAATCCTTGCGGTCCCACGGGTGCGTGGCCGCTTCCGCGTCGCCTTGTACCGACTCAATCCACGCCTTCGCGCGCGGCAGCAACTGGTCGGCGCTTTCGACCAGTTCGTGCACCACGCCCATCTGCTGCGCCTCGGCGGGGTTGAACAGCTTGCTTTCCAGCACGTAAGGTTGCGCGCCCATCAGGCCGAGCAGGCGCGTCATCTTGGTCACGCCGCCACCGCCCGGCAGCAGGCCGATGGTCACTTCGGGCAGACCAAACTGGATCTTGGGGTCATTGACGGCGATGCGGTGGTGGCCGACCAGCGCCAGTTCCCACCCGCCGCCCAGCGCCGAGCCGTTGAGACAGCTGACCACCGGCTTGCCCAGCGTTTCCAGCGTGCGGAAGGCCTTCTTGATGCGCTCGATTTCGGCAAACACCCTGGGCGCGTCGGCCAGCGTCATGCGCATCACGCCCTTCAGGTCGGCGCCGGCAAAGAAGGTTTTCTTGGCAGAGGCGAGCACGATGCCGCGGATGGCGTCCTTGTCCTTTACCGCCTGATCCGTCACGGTCTGCAAATCGTCTTGCCATTGCAGGCACATGGTGTTGACGGGCGAGTTTTCTTCGTCGAACGTGAGGGTGGCGATGCCATCGGCCAGGTCGTAGCGCAGGGTCTTGAGTTTCATGGCTCTATGAATTTGATAGCTGCCTGCGCTTGACCATCAAGCGCTGGAGGCTGATTTCCTTTAAACCCGCTCCACGATGGTGGCAATGCCCATGCCACCGCCCACGCACAGCGTGGCCAGGCCATAGCGCAGGTTGCGGCGGTGCAGCTCGTCAATCAGCGTGCCGAGGATCATGGCGCCCGTGGCGC